>JAGTJU010000001.1:1222225-1833338 GCA_022184915.1 Myxococcales bacterium
CTGCGTTCTCCTCTGCGCCGCGCCCTCGTTCTGGCAGCAGGCCGAGGTCGGCCGATCGCGGACCCGAATGCGGCGAACTGTCTGGCGAGCGTGGGCGGGATGCCCCTCATCGAACGCACCTTGAGGGTGCTGGCGCGGGCGGGCGTCAACCGGGTCGGCGTGACCGTGGGCTGGCAGGCGCGCAGCGTGCAAGCGGCGGTACAGTCGTTCGTGGCGCGAACGCCCGAATTGGGACTCGACGTCTCGTTCTTCCACAATCCCGATTGGGAAAAGCCCAACGGCCTGTCCGTGCTGGCCGCGAGAAGCTTTCTTACGGAGCCGACCCTCCTGATGATGGCGGACCAGATCGCGGCGCCGCACCTCATCGAGGAGATGGTGGGCGGAGCGGCCCAGGGAGAGATCGTGTTGGCGATTGACCGCGAGGTGTCCCGTGTCTTCGACCTCGACGACGCCACGAAGGTGACGCTCGAGCGCAAGGGGGGGCGACTCATGGTCAAGGACATCAGCAAAAGCTTGCCCGCCCACGACGCGGTAAGCGCCGGGCTTTTCGTGGCAACGCCTGCCTTGATCGCCTGCCTCGACGAGTTGTCGGAGCCTTCTCTCACCGAGGCGGTGGCGCTGGCTGCCTCTGCCGGCCGCGTGACCGCCCACGACGTGGAAGGTGCGTTGTGGCAGGACGTCGATTCCGACGACATGCGGCTGCATGCCGACTGGTTGCTGAGGGTCTACGGTGAGTCTCTCAACCAGCCCGCGATGAAGGCCTCCGGTCGCACCGCGGCCTCGGACACCTTGGCGTTGATTGCGCAGCTGATGGCCGAGAAGGATACGCCGCGCTACACGCTCCTCAATCCCGGGCCCGTCATGACCTCGGCGCGCGTGAAGGCTGCTCTGGTGCACCCGGACCTGTGCCACCGCGACGGCGATTACTCGTCCGTCGTGAAGCGGTTGCGCGAGAAGCTACGGCCAGTGTTTCGGGGTAGCCCTCGGCACGAGGTCATCTTGCTGACGGGATCGGGAACCGCGGCGATGGAGCTGGCGATATCCTCGACGGTGCCCGCAGGGAAGAAGCTGCTGGTGGTGAGCAACGGGGCATTCGGCGAGCGCATGATCGAGGTGGGCGCGGTGCATGGCATGTCTGTCGAGGCGCTGCGGTGCCCCTGGGGCGAGCTTCCCGCAGCCGAGGAGGTGGAGGCCCGGCTCGCCGCCGACCCGGACATCGCGGTGGTGGCCATGGTGCACCACGAGACCTCGGTGGGAGTGCTGAACCCCGTGACCGCGGTGGGAGAGGCGTGTGCGCGCCACGATCGGCTCTTCATCGTCGACATGGTCTCGTCCCTTGGCGCCGAGGACATCGACGTGGTGCGGGACCACATCGACATCGCCTACGCCTCGGCGAACAAGTGCCTGCACTCCGTGGCGGGTGTGGCCTTCGCCTGCATATCGCCGCGCGTGTGGCCTCGCATCGAGCAGCTGCCACCCCGGTCGTTCTACCTTTCGCTCGCCCGCTACGAGCACTACCTGCAACAGCTCAACCAAACCCCGTTTACGCCGGCGGTTTCGGCCTTTTTGGCGCTCGAGGCGGCGGTTGACGAGTTCACCGAGCGCGGTGGCCTCGAGGCGCGGCGCAACGCGTACCGCCTGCGGAACCTCAGGGTTCGGCAGGTTCTCACCCAGCTTGGTTTCCATTCGTTCACGAACACGGGCCACGAGTCCGTCAGCATCTGCACGATGCGCGTGCCGGACTTTCTCCGGGTGGATGAGGTGTATGACCTCCTGAAGGAGCGGGGGTTCATTGCGTACAAATGCAAGGGCAGTCTCGCCGGTTCGTACATGCAGGTGGCGAATATGGGAGAGCTCACCGATGCCGACCTCGATGGGTTTTTGGCGGCTGTCACGGAGATCGTCAAAGCCGCCCGGGCGACCCCGCAGGGAGCCCCGTCTCCACGGCGCGCCGCGCTGAAGTTGGTCTAGTCGGGCGCTGCTGCGTTCCAGAAACGCCAGAGGGTCTCGCGCTTCTCCGTTGACAACGAACGTGCCCATTCGTAAACCCTTACGTAAGCGTAAGGGTTCGATATGGACGTTCCTGCACATAGCCTCTCGTACCTCAAGGTGGGAGATCTGGCGCGTCGCACCGGGAAGACGGTGCGCGCCATCCACCTCTACGAGGAGCTGGGGCTGTTGACGCCGATCCGTTCCAAAGGGGGGTACCGGCTCTATCCAGTCCGGGCGGTGGACCGTGTCGAGTGGATCCAAAAACTGCAGGACATGGGCTTTTCCCTCACGGAAATCAAACACTTCCTCCAGCTGTGGGAGGCCAGCGCCACGGCGCCCAGCGCCATGCAGACCGTGCGAGAGATCTTTTCCGACAAGCTGCGAGAAACGAAGGAGACGCTCGAGCGTCTCACAAAGCTCGCGCGCGAACTCGAAGAGAGCCTGACCTACCTCGATAGCTGCAAGTCCTGCGAGCCCGTTCATACACCCGAGCAGTGCGGGTGCTGCGACATCCATGGCCACGAGGGGCAGGCGCCTCTGCTGGTCGATGGCATCACTCGACATTAGGAGATTTCGATTCATGGCTTTGAAGCTGCCCGTCTACATGGACAACAACGCCACCACCCGCCTCGACCCGCGGGTGCTCGAGGCGATGATGCCGTTTTTTACCGAGCATTTCGGCAACGCCGCGAGCCGCTCGCACGCCTTTGGCTGGGAGGCTGAAAAAGCGGTGGAACTGGCCCGCAATCAAGTGGGCGAGAGCATCGGCGCCACGGGCAAAGAGATCGTATGGACCTCGGGCGCGACCGAGTCCGACAACCTCGCGATCAAGGGTGCGGCTCACTTTTACCGAGACCGTGGCAATCACATCATCACCTCGCAGACCGAGCACAAGGCCGTGCTGGATACCTGCAAGCGCCTCGAGAAGGAGGGCTTCGAGGTGACCTACCTGCCCACAGAGGCGGACGGTCGCATCAGCCCCGAGTCGGTCGAGCGGGCGATGACCGAAAAGACCATCCTGGTCTCGATCATGCTTGCGAACAATGAAGTGGGCGTGGTCAACCCGATCGCCGAGATCGGTGACCGCGTCAAAGCCCGCAAGGCGCTCTTCCACGTGGACGCCGTGCAGGGGCACGGGCGGATCCCTTTCGACGTGGACGCCTGCAAGGTAGACCTGGCCTCGTTGACGGCGCACAAGATGTACGGCCCCAAGGGCGTCGGTGCACTTTATGTTCGCCGTAAGCCGCGGATTCGTCTCGAGGCCATGATCGACGGAGGCGGCCACGAGCGCGGCATGCGTTCGGGAACCCTGAACGTGCCCGGCATCGTGGGCTTCGGGAAGGCGGCGGCCCTGTGCACGGAGCTCATGCCCGAGGAGGCGCGGCGCACGTTCGAGCTGCGCGAGCGGTTGCGCAAAGGCATCCAAAGCCGCGTGAGTGATACGTTCATCAACGGCTCGCTCGAGCATCGTTTGCCGGGCAACCTCAACATCAGCTTCGCCTACATTGAAGGTGAGTCACTGTTGATGGGGCTCAAGGACGTGGCTGTGTCGTCAGGCTCTGCTTGCACCTCGGCGTCGCTCGAGCCCTCGTACGTGCTGCGCGCGCTCGGGGTGGAGGAGGAGCTGGCGCATACGTCGATCCGCTTCGGCATCGGGCGATTCAACACGGAAGAGGAGGTCGACTTCGTGATCGACCTCGTGGCACGAAAAGTATCTAAATTGCGGGAGCTTTCCCCGCTTTACGAGATGGTCCAGGAAGGCATCGACATCAAATCCATCCAGTGGACCGCGCATTGAAGATTCGAGGGTAAAACCATGGCATACAGCGAAAAAGTTCTCGACCACTACGAAAACCCACGCAACGTGGGCAGCTTGGACAAAAACGATCCGCACGTGGGCACGGGGCTCGTTGGGGCACCGGCCTGTGGCGACGTGATGAAGTTGCAGATCCGCGTCAGCGATGGTGGCGTGATCGAAGACGCGAAGTTCAAGACCTTCGGTTGCGGCTCTGCCATCGCTTCGTCGTCGCTGGCGACGGAGTGGATCAAGGGCATGACCATCGACCAGGCGATGGAGCTCAAGAACACGCAGATCGTGGAAGAGCTCAACCTGCCGCCGGTGAAGATCCACTGCTCGGTTCTTGCCGAGGACGCGATCAAGAGCGCCATTGCCGACTACAGGTCGAAGCAAGGGGCCTTCGCGGGTGCCGAGACCAGCGCCCCCGCGCACGCCGCCGAGTAAGTACGAAAGAAAACAGGAGATCCGTCGTGGCCATTTCCGTCACACCCCGTGCGGTCGAAGAGATCAAAAGAGCCGCTACGAAGCGCGCCAAGGCTCCCAAGGGGCTTCGGGTCGGCATTCGCGGCGGAGGCTGCACGGGCTTCACCTACATGTTCGAGTGGGCTGACAACGAGCCGCGCCCCGAGGACCAAGTCCTGTCCTACGAGGAAGGCCACGTACAGGTGTTCATCGATCCCAAGAGCCGTGTTTTTCTGGACGGCTCGACCCTCGACTACGCCACCACGCTGATGCAACGGGGCTTCAAATGGGTCAATCCCAATGCGAAGGGCACCTGCGGCTGCGGCGAGAGCGTGCAGTTTTGAGCCGGCAGCCGCTTTCGACACCGGGTGTTTCTGCTACGAACACCGCGCGCCGAGGGTTGCATGCTTTGTTGGTCGTGTGAAAAGAACGTCGAGGCTGCGGTCTTCTGCCCCGCCTGCGGCGCTCTTTTGCCTTTTCCCCCGGGTGAGCGCCCCGATCACTTCGCCGTGCTGGGCGCGGAGCGCACGTTTACGCAGGACGCTCCGGCCCTCGAGCGGGCCTACAAGGAAGGGGCACGGGCTGTTCACCCCGACAAGTTCGCGCGCGCCGATAGCCGAGCCCGCAGGGCGGCCATGCAGCGCACGGTGGCCCTGAACGAAGCGTGGCGTACGCTGCGCGATCCGGTTGCGCGCGCCGAATACCTGGTGCGGCTAGGGGGCATCGAGGTGGGTGCCGAGGATGGCACGCTCAGGCGCACCGATGCGGGCCGAGAGAAGATCGCCGTGCCTGCGGCGTTGCTGGCCGAGATGCTGGACAAACGCGAAGCCCTCATGGACGCGCGCCTTGCGGACGACGAGGGGGCGGTGGCGGCCTTGCTCGCCGACGTCCAACAGAAGGTCACGGCGGCGATGGACGAGGTGAGGACGGCCCTCGACGGCACGCCGCCCGACATCGAAGCGGCTGCTCGCGCGCTGGTGGCTGTTCGTTACTACCGCCGCTTCGTCGAAGCGGCCGATGAGGGCGGGGAGGCCGAAGGGCCCCACCTTGGCCCGGGAGCAGAGCATGGCTGAGGCGCTTTTCGATATCTCGGAACCTGGTGAGTCGCGGGCCAAAGGCGCCTGCAAGGGCCGCGCGGCGGGCATCGATCTTGGTACCACGAACTCGCTGGTGGCGATCGTGAACGGGGGTGCACCGGAGTGCCTGGTGGACGAGCGCGGTGATGCACTCGTGCCTTCAGCCGTGTATTTCGGGCCTGCGGGGGACGTGGTCGTGGGTGCCCGGGCCCGCAACGAGCTTGCCCTGGTCCACCCGGAAGACACGATCATTTCGGTCAAGCGCTTCATGGGGCGAGGCCCGAAGGATGCGGAGGCCACGCGGGCCCTGACGCCCTACGCGTTCGTGCCGAGCTCCCCGGGGGACAATGTCGTCCGCTTCGCCGCTGGTGGCCGCGCGGTGACGCCGATCGAGGTTTCGGCCGAGATCTTGAAAGTGCTCAAGGCCCGGGCCGAAGCCGTTCAGGGAGGGCCGCTCGATGGGGTGGTCATCACCGTGCCGGCTTACTTCGACGACGGGCAGCGCCAGGCCACGCGGGACGCGGGCCGCTTGGCGGGACTCGAGGTGTACCGTCTGCTGAACGAGCCCACGGCCGCCGCGTTGGCCTATGGCCTCGACAAGCAGGTGAACGGACGTTTCGCCGTTTTCGACCTCGGTGGCGGCACGTTCGATGTGTCCATTCTCTCCCTGGACGGGGGGGTCTTCGAGGTGAAGGCAACGGGAGGCGATTCGAGCCTGGGGGGCGACGACTTCGACAGAGCGATCGCGCTCCTGTTGCTCGCGCGTGCCGGCGTGCCAGCGGATGCGGAGGGGCATCGTGCCGCTTCCCGAGCCGTACTGGAAGCCGCGAAACGTGTGAAGGAGGCGTTGACGACGGCCGAGCAGGCTCCCGTGTCGGTCCTCCGGCCGGATGGGACCCTGTGGGAAGGCGTGTTGTCTCTCTCCGACATGGAAACAGCCGTGCAGCCCGTGCTCGCACGCTGTGCCGGGCCCTGCAAGCGTGCGCTTGCCGATGCGGGGATCGCGCCCCAAGGCCTCGACGGGGTGATCCTGGTGGGGGGCGCCACGCGTATGCCGCTCGTGCGCCGCTTCGTGGCCGGGCTCTTCGCGCAGGAGCCCCTGTACGACATCGATCCTGACCAGGTGGTGGCGATGGGGGCGGCGGTGCAGGCCGAGTTGCTGGCAGGGGGCGACAACCCCGGTGACATCGTTTTGCTCGACGTCGTGCCCCTTTCGCTTGGCCTCGAGATGATGGGCGGCGTCGTCGAGAAGCTGATTCATCGAAACAGCACGGTCCCCTGTGGCGCGACCCAGACCTTCACGACCTATGCCGACAACCAAACCGGCTTCGATCTGCACGTGCTGCAGGGTGAACGAGAGCTAGCGACCGAATGTCGATCGTTGGCCAGATTCAAATTGACAGGTGTGCCTCCGCTGCCAGCAGGGATGGCACGGCTCGAGGTCACGTTCACGGTCGATGCCGATGGCATTCTCAGCGTGAGCGCGCAGGAGCTCATGACGGGCCAGCAAGCGGAGGTGCGGGTGCAGCCCAGCTACGGGCTTACGGACGAGGAGGTCGAGCGCATGCTGCTCGACTCGTTCGCGCACGCCGACGAGGACGTCAAGCAGCGTTTGCTCACCGAGCAGCGGGTGGAGTCAGAGCGCATCGCCAACGCCACTCGCGCCGCGCTGGCCAGCACGCCCGAGCTGCTTGAGCCGGGTGAGCGCGAGGCCATCGAGGCGGCGCTCACGGCGCTCGAGGCCGCCAAGACGGGGGTCGACCACGCCCTCATTCGTCAACGCATCGAAGCCCTCGACGCCAGCTCGAAGGACTTCGCGGCGCGGCGGATGAACCGAGCCTTGGCGCAAGGGTTACGCGGCCGTGATCTGGGCACGGTCGAGACGAAGATCGACGAGACCAAGATCAAGGGCCACGGGGCCGCCGGACAGCCGCACCACTAGGACGACGATGCCGAAGATTCGCTTTGAGCCCGATGGGATTGAGACCGACGTGCCTGAAGGCACCAGTGTGCTGGAGGCCGCACGTGCCTGTGGCGCTCACGTAGGGTCCGCTTGCGGGGGTGTGTGCGCGTGTTCCACCTGCCACGTCTACGTGAAGTCAGGGTTCGACGATCTCTCTGAGGTCGAGGAAAAAGAAGAGGACATCATCGAGAAGGCCTTCGACGTCAAGGCCACGTCGCGGCTCGGCTGCCAGGCGCGCCTTACTGGCGATGGCCTCTACGTGGTGGAGATCTCCCCCGAGAGCCGCAAAGCTTTTCTCGACGAACACCCTGAGCTGCGGTGAAGTCTGCCCCCGCCCGCGGGGAGGCTCAGGTCTTGAAGATGTTCGTGGGTTGGCCGGTGGTCTGCAAGACCGAGTGCCAGATGTCGTTTTGCAACGTAATGCGTTTGCGTGAGTTCACCGCGAGCGCGATGGGGACGTGTGTGATCACGTTGTACCAGAGCCCCACGAGCATGTCGGTCTTTCCCGCCATCGCGGCGTGCACCGCGCAGCGGGCCAGCTGGTCGCAGTAAAGGGCGTCCTCGGAATTCGCAGCCACGCTGCGAATGTAGTAGGCGGGATCGAAGTACTTCACGTCCGCCTTGGTGTTGTGGGCCCTGGCGTCTTCTTTGATGCGATCCCTGAGAAACACCCCGATGTCTGCAAGCTTGCCGTTTCCGGACGCATCGAGTCCCTCGGGAACTTGAAGGTATTCCTGCCCTGCACCCTCTGCCACCACGACCACGGCGTGCTTGCGCTCCCCTAGTCGACGCCTGAGGGCGGCCAAGAACCCTCCCTCGCCTTCGAGAATGAAGGGCACCTCGGGAATCAGTGCAAAGTTGACCTCTTGGCTGGCCAGGGTGGCGCCGGCGGCAACGAAGCCGGCCTCACGCCCCATGAGGCGCACGAGCCCCACCCCGTGTTCGTGACCGATGGCCTCGTTGTGTGCGCATTCGATGATCTCGCGGGAACGTTCGATGGCGGTGAAGTATCCGAAGGACCTCCAGACGTAGGGAATGTCGTTGTCGATGGTCTTGGGCACGCCCACCACGGCCAACGCGTAGCCTTGCTTTTGGGCCTCGAGAGCGATGGCGTGCGCGCCGCGCTGGGTCCCGTCCCCTCCGATCGTGAAGAGCACGTTGACACCCAGCCGGCGTAGCTGCGCGATGGCGAGCTCGGGTGGAACGGGGCCCCGTGACGTGCCGAGGATCGAGCCGCCCAGCCGGTGGATGTGCCCCACGGCGTCGCGGTTGAGCAGCAGCGGCGGCTCGGCGCGCACAGGGTCCAGACCACGATAGCCGTAGCGTAGCCCGAGGATCTCCTTGACCCCGTACCCATAATGGAGCTGGAGCGTGAGGGAGCGGATGACGTTGTTCAGCCCCGGGCACAGGCCACCACAGGTCACCACGGCGGCCCGCACGCGGGACGGATCGAAGTAGATGCTGGCCCGGGGCCCTGCTTTCTCGAAGGCCACGTCACTGCTGCCGTTCGGTTGCCCGGGGACCACTTCGACGTGTGTGGGTACGCCCGTGCCATCGGCGACGAAGCGCCCCGTATCGCCGTAGGAGGACAGGCGAAGCGGCGAGGGGACGAGGCACTCCCCCAGCTGGGAGACCTGCAGATCGGTGGCGGAGAGAGAAGGGCCTGACATCTTGCGGGACCGATGGGGAATCTACGCCGAAATCGCGGCCTCGCCTACCGGGTGAACGGAGGATCTCGCCTCGCATCGCGCGCGAGCGAAGCGTCTTGACCCGGACGGCAGTTTCAGAAAGCCTTATCCCGCTCGTGTCGAAACCAAGTCGAAAAAACGGGGAGCCTTCCGTACGGGGAGGCAAGACCAATGCGCGTCGCGGGGCGGGCCCGTGGTTCTGGGCCCTTTTCGTCGTCGCGGCGGCCACCGTGGTTGTGGGCCTGGTGCAAAGGCGGGGCGATCGGACGCCGACCGAAAAGCGGACGGCGTCCACCGAGCCGGGGCTCGAGGCCACCGCCCTGCGCATCGTCGCGAAGATCCGGGCGCAGGAGGCGGCGAAGGACGCGACCTGCTGGACCACGGTGCGTCTCATGGAAGGCCATCAGGTCTCACTGCCTCTCGACGAGTTCGCCGTGGTGGCGAAGATCGAGGTGAGCAAGCTCTTCGTGTACAGGCTGTGGCGCCGCGCCTCTGTTGTTGCAGGAAGTTCGGGGGTTCCGTTGACGGCGCGCCAGCTCGACGTGCTCGTGCCCGGGGAGGTGCGACCGGTCATCGCGACCCTTGCGGAGCCAACCCCAGGAGGGGGGCTTCCCGCGGCCGGGATCGAGACTGCCGTCAAGGACTATCATCGTGTGACGGAGAACCTCCGCGTGCTCCTGTCGCTGCTCTACGACGAAGCCCTCGGGGGGGGGCTCTTCGCAACCGTGGGTTCGGATCTGGCCCCGCTCGATGACAGCGCCATCGACCGCCTGGCCCAAATCTCGACCGGACTGACCGTGTTGCTGCTGCAAGAAGCCCGGCGGGAGGCGGAGGCCGAGCACCATGTCGAGATCGGCGCCGCGGACGTTCAGCGCGCGTTTCGAGGGCTCGCTGCGCGGTTAGGTCTCGATGATGCGGCTTCGGCAGACTTGCCGCCCCCGCCTCCCCAGCGGTCACCTGACGGGGGGGCAAAGGCGCGCCTCCAGGCCCTCACGCAGACCTATGCGATCAACAAGGTGCAGTCGCTGCGGGCCTGGAATGGCCCCATCTGGCAATCGCAGGTGCAAGGTGGCGACAAGTCCATCGAGCTGGCTGCGTTTTCCGAGCTCTTGGGGCGGCTCGCGGAGGTCCCCATCACGCCGGCAGGCACTGAACGCTTTTTGCTCGAGCTGGCGGTGTTCGGCGATCTCGTTCTGTCGGGCTACCAGCCCCTGCGTACAGACACCTTCGAGAGCTCGCTCGACGCCCTCCGGCGGCAGCGCGCTGCGGGGCGCGAAGACGGGCGAGCCCCGTACCTCACGGTGGCAGCTGCAGCGAACGCGCTCTCGATCCTGTTTCCACACGAGACTTTGCCGAATGGAGATGTTCATTTCGTGATGGTCAAGAACCGCGAGCCGCGACGGTTTCGTTTGCTCGGCCCGAGCGCGGACGCCATGCGGGACGTGACGGTGCACTGGTACGTCCTTGGTAAGTTGCTTGCAAAGCCGGCCACCCTGCCGCTCGAGCCCTTCGCAGCCGAGCTCGTCGCGGAACGCCTGTCCGAAATGGGGCTGCACCTCTTGCTCGAGGCGGCGCGCCTGGCGAAAGAAAATGGGCAAGGCGAGATTCGTCCCGAGACCTTCGAACGGCTCTCGTGGAAGTACCCGGCGGCTTACATCATTGCCGACCCCGAAAAGGAAAAGGGGGCGTGGACGGAGAAGGACGAAGCGCAGAAGGCGGCCTTGCTCGCAGGGATGCGGGGCCCTTTGTTTGCGGATGTCACGTTGAGCTCCGGACTTGCACGACGGAGTTGCACGAAGCCTCCGCCGGGGGCACCCGAGCCCCCGTTCGTGGCGATTCAGCAGTACATGGGCTCGGGTGTGGCGGTGGGCGATTACGATGGGGACGGGCTGCCCGATCTTTTTCTCGCGGCAGATGCCTGCAACCGCCTCTACCGCAACCTGGGGAGCCACACGTTCCGAGACGTCACGGCCGAGGCCGGACTCCATGGCCTGACGCTCGATAGCCGTCATGCGGTCTTTGCCGACGTCGACGGCGACGCGCGTCTCGATCTGCTGGTGGTCAACAGCGAGAGCGGCTCCCGTCTGTTTCGTCAGGTAGCGCCAGGCAAGTTCGCCGACGTCACGGAGCTGTCGCGCTTGACGCCGGGGACAGGCGCTCATACTGCTGTGTTCTTCGACCCCGACCTCGACGGCGATCTTGACTTGTTCATTGGCACGTACGGGGCGGCGCGGCCCGAAGACAAGGGGGGGCCCAGCATCGATGGTCGCAATGGTCACGCGAACGAGCTGTGGCGCAATGACGGCAAGGGGCGCTTCAAGGAGGTGGGGGCCGAGGTGGGCTTGGCCAGCACAGCCTGGACCTTGGCCGCTCTCGCGTACGATGTCGATGGCGACGGGGACTTGGACCTCCATCTGGCCAACGACTTCGGCCGCGACCAGCTCTTCCGCAACGACGGACGGGGGCGTTTCGAAGACGTGGCTGAGGCGTGGGGAGCCGACGATCGCGGCTCGGGCATGAACGTGTCGGTGGCCGATGTCGACGGTGACGGTCGGTTTGACGCTTACGTGTCGATGGTGGACATGTTCTCGAAGAGCATCGGCTTCGTGCTGCCCGTGGCGAGCAGCATCACCAAACTCGACGAGCGCATCGTGGGCTCGACCTTCTACATTTCGGGCAACAAGCTCTACCTCAACGAAGGCAGCCGCTTTCGTGCCGCTGAACATCGGCTCTTTGAGCCAGGTGACCGCGGGTGGACGTGGTCGAGTAACTTCTTCGATCTCGAGAACGATGGCGATGAAGATCTCTACATCGCCAACGGTTGGAGCGAGCGCACCGCCAATTGGTACCAGTCGAATCAACTCTACGTACGCGAAGGCGAGCGCTTCTACCTTTACCCGGGGGCCTCGAAGCGCTGGGAGGATCCGCAGGGCGCGGATCGCTCGGTTCACCGGGGTCTTCTTGGCGTGAAGGTGTACTCGGCCGAGTCGTATCTTGGCAGCTCACGCGCGGTGGCAGCCGTGGACCTCACGGGTACCGGGCGCATGGACCTGGTGGTGATGGACTATCACGATCCTCCGCGCGTGCTTCGCAACCTCAGCCGCAACCCGAACCGCTGGCTGAAGGTCAAGCTGCAGGGAAAGCGGAACCGCTTCGGGATCGGCGCCACCGTGCGCGTCGTGGTGCAAGGACAGCCCCCAAAGTCGCGGCTCGTGAGCGCCGGTGCCCATTACCTGTCCCAGGACGACGCCGTGGTTCACGTGGGCGTCGGGGCGGCGACGCAGGTGGATGCCGTGGAGGTGCTGTGGCCCGGCGGTGTGCGGCAGACCGTCGCGGGGCCTCACGAGACGAACCGGACGCTGGAGGTGACCGAACCTTGAACCCGCTTCAGGCTTCGGTGTCCGCCGGGGGCGCGGTCCCCGAGACCGGAGGCTTGAGAGGGAAAAGATCGGGCAGCGACTCGAGCGCGAGCCACGCGCCGTCGGCAAGGTCCGGGGGCAGCGCGATGGGCCCATAGGCCACACGACAAAGGCCCAACACGTGGCTGCCCAGCGCTGCGAAGATGCGGCGCACTTCGTGATAGGCGCCGCCCACGATGGTGATGGTGGCCAGGGTGGCGGTTTCGGGCGGACAGATGAGCGCAGGGTGCCGCTCGGCCTCGCTCAGGGCTGCGAGGGCGACGATGGTGGGGCGGTGCCCATCGTCCAAAACGAAGTCGCCAGGAACGGGTGAAGGCGGACGCGCCAAGGCGGCCTGGTACGTGCGGGGGACACCGGCGCGGGGATGTGTCAGCCGATGAAGGAGCTGCCCGTCCGTGGTCCAAAGCAGCAGGCCCGTGGTGTCTTTGTCGAGGCGCCCCACGGCGCGGAGGTCCTCGAAGAGCGGCGCGTCCTGCACGAGGCTGGCGGCGATGGGGTGCTCCCGGTCCTTCAACGCCGTGACGTGCCCGGCCGGCTTGTTGAGCAGCAGGTGAAACCTATCCCGCAGCATGACGGCTTCGCCATCGAGCCAGACCTCGCAGGGAAGCGACGCGGTGTCGATGGCCAGGGCGCCGTCACGGGGACACTGGCCGTCCGCCAGGCGAACCCGCTGCTTGCGCAGCAGCAGCGTGACCTCTTTGCGTGAGGCGCCGAGGGTGCGCGCCAAGAGCCGATCGAGACGAGGCATGGGACCGCTTTCATTGCTTGCCCGCGCCGTTTTGGCAAGCTGCCACCCCGACTTGCTCATGTCTTCCGAAGCGACTTCCCTTCACGTCGTGCTGGTCCACCCCGAAATTCACTGGAACACGGGCAACACGGGGCGTACCTGCCTTGCCGTGGGAGCCCAGCTCCATCTGGTCGAGCCGCTGGGGTTTTCGCTCGACGAGCGCCAGGTCAAAAGGGCAGGGCTCGACTACTGGCCGCGGGTCAAGCCCCGCGTGTGGCCGAGTTGGGAGGCTTTTTCGCGCGCTTTGCCGGAGCTCGGAACGCCGTTCCTGTTTTCCAGTGCCGCGCCCCGGCGCTTCTGGGACGTGCGGTTTCCCCGCCCCTCCGTGTTGATTTTCGGCAGGGAGAGCGTGGGTTTACCCGCTCACGTGCTGGAGGCCCACGCAGAGGCGCAGGTCGCCCTCCCGATGGTACCGGGCTCGGTCCGCTCCTTGAACCTCTCCACTTCGACCGCCCTCGCCATGTACGAGGTGTGGCGACAGTGGTCCCCTGGTGCGGATCTGGCAGGGGCCTGAGCTCACGGCCCCGCCTCACCTGTCCAGGCTGTCGACGGTGCCAGGTCCCTGGCGCTCCCACCTCAAGGAGGGCGCCCCATCCCCCGAGAACTCCAGGTGATACTTGCTCCGGAGCTGGGGCAGGGAGAGGACTTGGCGCTGGCTGCTTCGCATTCGACCTTGCGGTTCGGGGACTACGACGTGGAGACGCTGCTTGGACCTGGCAGCGTGACCGAGACGTATCGTGCCTGCCGCAAGGGGGGGACGGCGGTGGCACTCAAGCTGCTGCGCCCGGATCGGGGGGGCACGGACCCCAAGGTCCGACGGGCGTTCGTCGAGATCGCGAAGCGGAACCAAGCGCTGCGCAGCGCCGGCGTGGCCCGCGTGGCCGAGGTCGTGGAGGGGCCAGAGGACGTCTTCGCCGTATCCGAGCTCCTCGACGGCGTGGATCTCGAGCGGCTCTTCGAGTCGGCCACGGCGTCAGGCAGCATGGACCCCGCCCTCGTGGGGCAGCTCGGGGTTCAGATCGCACGCATCCTCACCCGCTTGCATGAGCGGCGCGAGCCGATCCTGCACGGCGGCCTTTGCCCCGGCAACGTCGTCGTGACCGCCGGGGGCCGCGTGACGCTGGTGGACCCCGGTTTCTCCGCGGTGTTGCGGCCTCTCACGGAGCAGGCCATCGATCGAAGCTGGTTCGTGGCTCCCGAAATCCTCCTGGGAGGGGAGCCCCCGTCGGTCGCCTCGGATCTCTACGGTCTGGGCGCGGTTCTCTACTATCTGCTCACGGGAGAGCCTCCCGTCATGGGGGAGACGCTCGAAGAGCTGTCGGAGCTGTTCGAGGAGGGGGTGCCGGTCGTGCCCGGCATTCCTGACTGGCTGGAAGAGGCGCTGCTCACCCTGCTGGCCCGCGACCCTGCTGATCGCCCCCGCTCGGCGTCCGCAGCGGCGCTGCTGCTGAGCCCCTTCCCGGACGGTGCGACCCGGTTGGGAGCCATCGTCAACGGTAAGGCCCCCGTTCCCGTTTTGCCGCTCGAGGCTTCCGATTCGGGGGCCCTGTCCGCGTTCGATCCGATGGCGGCCCATGGGACCATGATCCTGCAAGCCTCCGACGCAGAGGCAGTCCGTTCGGCCCCGTCTTCGAGCATGCTCGAGGCTGTCAGGAGCTCGGGGGGCACGTACCTGGGGCTTGCCCCCGATCTGTCGACGGATGAAGCCCCAAGCCCCTTTGATGCGCCGGACTCAGGACCGTTGCTGCGCCCGGCCCTCGAAGACGCGAGCAAGGACGAGGTCATCGAGCCCCCCAGCGCCGTTGCGAGGGCGAAGGGGACCCCGCCCCTGACCCCACTGCGCACGTTGGCCCCTGCGGGGGCTCCGGAGGCAGAGCCGTCAGCGGCGGTGTCCTTTGCCCCGCTGGATGTGCCGGGGGCGGGTGCGGGGAGCGGCTTGGGGCTGCAGAACGAACCTCAGTGGGTCGAGGGCACGGGGGTCTCGTCCACCCTGACGCTCGACCCTCGTTGGCCCGTGGCCGCTTCACCCGTCGCCCTGCAGAACGAGCCCCAGTGGGCCGACGGCGGATCGCTCTTGGGGGTGCCGGCAAAAGGCTATTCCCTTCCCGTCGACGAGTTTCTCGACATCGGCGCACCCGCGCCTGCGGCCGTGCTGGGGACCGGGCTGGGGACCGCATCGGGGCGGGTGGAGCTGCCCGAACTGCTCGACGTGGACCTGGAAGCGGGGCTGGCTCCGACCGCAACCGATCGGCGTGCCGGCGCCGACGATGCGCCGTCTGGCCTCGTCAGCTTTGGTCAAATGCGGGCCGAAGGTGTTGCGATTGGCGCGATCGGTGTCGAGGGCGAGGACGAGGAGGGCGAAGGGGGCTCGCCCGCGCGTCGCACCATCACCATTACCGGAATCGGTGTGTTGCCAGGGGCCCGGAGGGCGGGCTCGGCCCGCATCGGCGGCGCAAAATCGAGCGGCTCATGGCTGCCGAAAATGATCCTGGGCGTGTTCCTGCTGATCTTCGGGGGCGTCGTGGCGGTGAAGGCCCTGTCTTCGGGCCCCATGCAGGCCCTTCCCAGCGCGGAGGAACTCGCCAAGAAGGCGCCCGATGACAAGGCGCTGGCTCCGAAACCCGTCGAACAGCAGCCCGAAGAGGCGGCAGCGATGCGGGGGCAGCTGACCATCGTAACCACCCCGAGGGGCGCGACCGTGTGGGTCGACGGCAAAGAACGTGGCCGCACCCCGCTCACCACCCAGACCACTCCGGGCGCTCACCGCATCGTGATCGTCAAACCGGGCTTCAAGATGCTGCGTGAAGTGACGGACACATCCGAGGGCCTCACGATCAAGCGCACCTTGCCCCCCGCAAACATCAACTTCGGGGGCACCGTGGCGCTCAAGGTCGAGTGCAAAACCGAGGGCAAATACCCTGTGTTCATCGACGGCAAGGACACCGGGCTCCTGTGTCCCATCGACAGCTTGAAAATTCCGGAAGGAAATCGCCTCGTGGGGCTCTACGTCATCCCTGAAAACAAGATCTGGAGCTTCGAGCGAGAGGTGGTGCGCGGAACCAAGGCCCACCGCGTGGTGTTCAGCTACTGAAGCCTCGTCAAGGAGGCAGGGCCAGCTTGGCCTGGCTGGTGGCAAGCCCCGATCGGGCTGCGACGTTGGTGGGATCGAGGTCGAGAGCCCGCTGGAACGCGTCCACCGCCTCGGCGTACTCCTCGGCGGACAGATGAGCCCGTCCGCGAAGCACCTCCCCTTTGGCGCCGGCCCCTTGCTGAACGGCTTTTTCCGCGAGCAATACGGCTTGCAGCAGGTTGCCTCTTTGATACGCCAACTCGGCCTCGGCGAGCGTGACCTCGAAGGCCGCGGGCGTACGGGGCTCGGAGGAGGGGGACGGCTCAGGCTTGGCTGCGGGCGGCACATCGCGGGGCGGTGCCACCGGCGCGGGCTGAACCCGTTTTTCCGGGGGCGCAGCCGCGGCTTCCGGGGGGGTGATCGGAGCTGATGCCTGAGCCGCGGGCGGCGTCGGCACGGCGTCTTGCCTTGCGGCCGGAGCCGGCACGTGCACGTCCACCTCGTGGCCAGTTTCGCTGCCCTCTTCGATCGGCTGCTCGCTGTGTTCCAGTCGGGGCTGTTGTCCGGGCGCCTGTGGCGCAACCGCCGGCAGAGCAGGCGCAAGCTCCGAGGATACGGGCCGTGTGGCCGTGCCTCGGCTGAGACCCCACAGGGCCCCGGCCAACACGACGCCACTCAAGGCAAGGTAGACGAGGCGTCTTGGGCGGGGCGCAGACCGGGTCAGCTTCTCGGTCGACGAGGGGCTCGAATCCACGCGAGCCGTCTCGGAGGGGATCTTGAGGGCCAAAACCGACGAGCCGGTCGCCCTGACGGCCTCGAGAATCTTGAGCAACTCCTGCTTGAGCTCGGTCATCGACTGCGGCCGGTCGTCGGGGCGCCGTTCGAGCGTACGCATGATGAGCCTGTCCAGCTCGGGCGGAAGGTCCATGCGCCAGTTTGCGATGGGCGTGGCCGCGTCGTTGACCTTCTTGTGCCAGACCTCTTGAACCGACTCACCCGGGACCGGCGACTGACCGCCCGTGAGCATGCTGTAGAGCAGTCCCCCCACGGCGTAGATGTCCACGCGAAAGTCCACCGTCTTGCCCGAATCGACCTGCTCGGGGGCCATGTAGCGAGGCGTGCCCACGGCCGCGTCGGTCAGGGTGAGCTCGGCGCTTTCGAGACCCGTGGATCTCAAAAACTTCGCCACGCCGAAGTCGAGCACCTTCACGAGCTCGGACCCCTCGCGCTCCCGCACGAGCATCACGTTGCCGGGCTTGAGATCGCGATGGATGATCCCGGCACGGTGCGCTGCTTCGAGGGCGCGGCAGATCTGAATCGTGATGAGCAAGGTGCGTTCGACAGGAAGCTGACCATCCCGGCGGATGAGCTTGCCCAAGTCGACCCCGTCGACGTACTCCATCACGAAGAAGAAGTCACCGCCTGGCGTCGTACCGCAGTCCGTGACGTCGGCGATGTTGGAGTGCCCGATTTGAGAGGCCGCGTTGGCCTCGAGCTTGAATCTCTCGAGCAGCTCGCTCTTGCGGCGCTCGGCATGGCGAGGAACCTTGATCGCAACCCGCTTGCCAATGCCCGTGTGATGTCCCTCGTACACCCGGCCCATCGCGCCTTCGCCAAGGAGGCGGCGGACGTAGTAGCGATCGGCCAGCACCGTGGCGATGAGCGGATCGGCGGGCGTTGCGCTCTCGGCCACCTCGGCCAGGTAGCTGCCCGAGGGCCTGAGCTTCACGGCCGCGGCCGCGCGGGCGACCAATTGGTCTTCTTCCTGCGTCTCGGCCTTGGCATCGGCGTCGAAGAGTTGCGCCAGGAAGTGCGAGAGCGTGAGCCTGCTTGCGTCCTTGGGCAGGTAGCGTGTCAGGCTCTGACCGAAGCCGGCCGCGCTTTGAAAGCGCTCTGCCGGGTCGAGGGCCAGGGCTTTGAGCACCACGCGGTCCAATCCCTCTTCGACGGCGCCGTTGTACTGAGAGGGTGGGGGAATGGGCGTGTTCGCCTGACGGGTCTGCTCGTTCGGATAGAGCTGCCGGCCCGTGAGGAGTTCCCAGAGGATGAGCCCCAGAGAAAAAATGTCGCTGCGGTGATCGATGGGGCGCCCGGTGTGCTGCTCGGGCGACATGTAGCTCACTTTGCCCCAGTTGATGCCGCTCATCGTCTGGGCAAGTTTGCTTCGCCACTTCGCCAGCCCAAAGTCGATGAGCTTGACGCCCCCCGTGTACGAAAGCATCACGTTCGACGGGGAGATGTCACGGTGGACCAGGTCGAAGCGCTCGAGCCCGTGTGCGTAGGCGAGTCCCGCCGCGATTTCACTCACGACGTGCAGTGACACGCTCAAAGGGAACCCCACCTTGCGAATGGCGCAGCGGTTCCACAATTCGGCGAGGGTCTTTCCTCGCAGGTACTCCATCGCGAGGTACCCTTGCTCTCCCACCAGCCCGAAGTCGAAGACGTAGACCAAGTTCTCGTGGGAGAGCTTGGTCACCACTTTGGCCTCGTCCACGAAGCGTTTGCCGAGCTCGTGAGGCTCGCGTCCGGGGGCGTCCAGCTGCCGGATCACCTTGAGCGCGCAGACGCGCTCGGCGCCCTCCTGGCCGGTCGTGGCCATGAAGATCTGCCCCATGCCGCCTTGGCCGAGTTCCTTGAGCAAGGTGTAGCGCGCGCCGAAGGGCCGCGGGTAGAGATCATCCCCGGGCATCTTGCGGTTCTGTGATGAGGATCCCGTTACCAAGGCCGCTCGCATCCTACCTCAGTGCGTGGGGCGAGGGGGATCACGCCTCGTCGACCACGGGGTTTCTCAGGGTGCCCACGCCGTCGATCTCGATCTCGCAGACATCACCGTCTTCCAAGTCCGAGGTGCCCGCCGGGGTGCCCAGCGTGACGATGTCCCCAGGATTTAAGGTCATGATGGCCGAGACGTAGGCGACGAGGTCCCAGGGGTCGAAGATCATGTCTTTGCCGACACCACTTTGCCGAACCTCTCCGTTGACGCGGCAGCGAATCGACAACGCCGCGATGTCCACGGGCCCCTCTTCGATCCAGGGTCCGATCGAGCTGAAGGTATCGAACCCCTTACAGCGCGCGAAATAGCCCTCTTCGGCTTGGATGTCCCGCGCCGTCACGTCGTTGAAACAAGTGACACCTGCACCGAACGCGCGGGCGTACGCTGGCGTGACGCGGTGGCATCGACGTCCGATGACGATCGCCAACTCCGCCTCGTGCTGAACGCTCTTGGAGGCACGCGGTCGCACGATGGCTTCTCCGGGCCCGATGATCGAGGATGGTGGCTTGAAAAAAACGAGCGGTTTTTTCGGGACCGGTTTGCGCCGCTCGGCTGCGTTGTCCGGGAAATTGTGTGCCACGCAGACGATTTTGGTGGGTTCGCAAGGGGCGAGAAGGCGCACCTGGCCTGTCTGAAAGACCTCACCTGTGGGTTGGCCGCCGAGCCAGGCGGCCGCCGACAGGGTTTCGATCGGCCCGCCAGGAGACATCATGCGACCGTAACGAGGTCCCGCTGCGGTCTGGAAGCGAACGAATTTCGACATGGTCTCCTTGGTTTTACCGCTCCGTGCGGCGCCGTGGAAAAAACCTTACGCACCGGGTCCCTTCCCCGCCAGGGGTGGGTGAGGAAAGACCCGCCCAAGGGGGCGGTGCGTTCGAAAATTTGGGGGTGGCTGCGGGGGCTCCGATACTCGTCTGGTGAAGATGGCCCTTGTGCGTCGGGGTTTCGCTAACCGATGGATCGTCCGCGCGGGTGCGGCCGGCGCGCTCGCCTTGACTTTCGGTTACGTGCCTTACCATCTGTACGCACGCTCGGGTTTCGCCCGCTACCTGGAGCTCGAAGGCGATCTGCAGGACATGCAGCGAGGCAACGCCGGCCTTCGTGCGGACATCGCGCGCCTCACCCGTGAGGCTTACGCCCTCAAAAACGACCCCCGCGCGGTCGAGCAGGTTGCTCGCCACGAGCTGGGCTGGGTGCGCCCGGGCGACCTCGTGCTCGACCTCCAGGAGGGCGGCAAATGAGGCTCGGGCGGGCTGCGGACAGGCTGACCTTCGCCACCTCGCGGGGCCTGCGTGCGGCCTGGGGCTTCGGCGTCATCGGCGCCTTCGCCCTGCTCATCTGGCAGGGCTTCTTCCCCGATCTGTGGGCAGGCGCCGAGCCGGGCACGGGTCCCGCGGTGGCGGCGGCGCTCCTGGCGGGCGTCCTGGCGGCAAAGCTCGCCGCGCGTCTGCGCACCAACGAGCGGCGTCGAAGCGCTTTGCGCGAGGCCCTGTCCGACGTCGAGCTGGGGCTTTTGCTCTTGACCGCGACCTACGTGTTTCTTTCGATTCTTGGTGGACCAAAGGCAACGGTTCACCCTCTCATTTATGCCCTCGTGAGTTTCCTCGTCACCTTCCATCGGCTGGAGGTGGGGGTGCCGCTGGCGGCCGCGGCGATCGGGTTCGAGGCGCTCGAAGCGTTTTCTCCCCACGCCGGCGCGGACGCTCAGCGCCTGTTTTGGGGCCATGCGGGCTTCATCGTCATCTTTGCGGGCCTCAACGTTGCGTTTCTGCACGCCGAGGTGGCCCGTCAGCGCCGCGAGCACAGGAAGCGCCTCGACGAGGAAGTGGCGTCGATGCGCGAGGAAGCGCGCGACTTCCGCCTGATCTCCACGGCCCTGGGCAGCGAGAGCCGGGTGCGCTCGCGCGCCGAGGAAGTGGAGAAACTCTCGCAGGGGTCGATCGAGACCATCCATCAACAGCTCTTCTACACGCTGGATCTTCTGCGGAAGGCTCTCGGTCTACAGACCTGCGCGCTGTTGTGGCTCGACAGCCGGGGGCACAAGCTCAAGCTCAAGGAACTTTCGAGCGACTCCCCGCACATCGCGGAGGGGTCCGTCGCCGCGGGGCATGGTGTGCTCGGGGCCATTCTCAAGGAAGGCAAGCGGCTCATGCTCGAGTCCCCGCGCCTCTCCATGCTGCCGTACTACCAGGGGCCCGCGGACGTGGCCGCGTTCGTGGGTGTCCCCGTGTTCGAGGGACGGGTGGTGCGGGGGGTGCTGGTGGCCGATCGGGTGGCGGGTGGCCCCTTCGCGCCGGGCGAAGTGGATCTCGTCGAGTCGGCCGCCGCGCAGATCGTCAGGGTGGTTCAATCCGAGCGCGTGTTTCAGGCGGTCGAGCGCGCCAAGAATGAACACGAGAGCTTCTACCGCGCCTCGGCTGAACTCAACCGCGCCCTCACGCTCGACGAGGTTTACGAGGCGGCGATCGCAGGCGCCCGCGGGGTGTGCGACTTCGATCTGGTGGTGATCGCAACCTACGACGCGCGCGAGGGAAGCCACAACATTTGTCGCGTGGAGGGGGAGCTGGCGGAGGTCCTGGGGGGCAAACAGTTCAAGGATCCCACGTCCTTGCTCTCGATGGTCGTCAAGAACAAGATCGCGCTTCCCGCGGGGGGACAGTGGCGAGAGCGGGAGGACGGCTTCGTCTTCGACCCCAACTTGCGGCTCCGCGAATACGAGTCACTCGTGGTCCTGCCCCTCGTGGTCAAGGACGAGGTCACGGGCACGTTCATGGTGGCCTCGCGCCGGGCGGGAGCGTTCCCGAACGATCGACGCGAGATGCTGGGCGTGATCGCCAACCAGGTCGCGATCAGCATGCAGAACGGACGCATGTACCAGGTGCTCGAGGAACAAGCCACGACGGACGGCCTTACGGGGCTCGTGAATCATCGCACTTTCCAGGAACGTTTCTCTTCGATGTTGACCCGCGCCGAGCGGCACGGGTTTCCCGTCGCCCTCATCCTCACCGACATCGATCACTTCAAGAAGATCAACGACAGCTACGGACATCCCACGGGCGACGAAGTGCTGCGGCGTGTAGCCAAGATCCTGAAGGCCAGCGCGCGCAAGATCGACATCGTGGCCCGCTACGGTGGGGAAGAGTTTGCCATCGTGCTCGAGTCGACCGACCGGGACGGCGCCCGGCAGCTGGCCGAGCGCATACGGGCGGAGGTAGGCAAGCAGAGCTTCGAGTCGTCGAAGGGGCCGTTCAAGTGCACCCTGTCCCTGGGCGTGGCGCTCTTCCCGGATGACGCCCGTGCCAAGCAGGAGATCATCGCCCGTGCCGACCAGGCGCTTTATGCTGCGAAACACGGCGGACGCAATCGCACCGTGTGTCACGGAGACGTGGTGCTGGCGCCCCAGCCCGAAAAGAAGGCGATGCGCGCCGCCGGTTG
The DNA here is from genome assembly GCA_022184915.1 of Myxococcales bacterium. Classification (NCBI taxonomy): domain Bacteria; kingdom Pseudomonadati; phylum Myxococcota; class Myxococcia; order Myxococcales; species Myxococcales bacterium. Next base: position 1,244,689 of record JAGTJU010000001.1, read on the forward strand.
ATTCGCTGCGTGTGCGGTGGATCGCCGGGCGTGGTCGGATGCCGGGAACCACCACTCGCCGTGCCACTTTCGCGGTTGACGAGGTGCGGCGCCTAGGCCATGAAGGTACTGTGAGAAGCGTCACCGCTCGTGGCTTCGCGGTTCACGCCCGGCCTCCGTTCACCCTGGCAGGCTTTTGTGCGCTGTCGCTGACGCTCCTGCTTTGTCCCTGGCGCTCCGCCTCGGCCCGGAGCGAAGGGGGCAGCGCTGCGACGTCGCCCGGGCGCCTCGATCCTGGGCCCCAGGGGGGAATCTTGCGGGTGGTCAACCGCGCCGCCGCCCCGACGTCACACTTTGCGCCGCTCGATTCTGGGCTTCTGTACGTTTCCGGACAAACGGCGGGGCTTCGTGTGGAGGTGAGGGACAGCCGTCGCTCCTTGTACTTTACGGGCCCCGCCGAACATGAAGTTCCCTTCGAGGTGCGGGGGGCCCTTGGCGAACACGAGGCCACGCTGTTGCGGGGCCCAAGCGTTGTGGCCACGGCCCCCTTCACAGTCCTTGGCAACACGGACCTGAGTTGCTCCGATGCCTCGATCACGAACGAGCTCCGCCGCCTCTCGGCTCAGCTTCGAGGCTATGGTCGGGCCGTGTTCGTGGACGGCAAGGTTGTTCACACCTTCGCGCCCACGTTGAGAGGCAATCGCTACGCCGCAGCGGCGGCTCGCTACCTCACCGACGATCTCACGTCGCTTCCCGACCTTTTCCTGGAGCGGCAGAAGGGAAGCGGGCTCGTCTTTTCGGGCATGAGGCCCGACAATCATTACGACCCTTTCTCTGGAACTTACCCCGGCGTGGACATCGCCCGCGACACGTTTGGAGACGCCTACACGGACAGGTCGAAGGACGGCCGATGGGTGTTCGAGCGCGTGCCTTCGGAGGCCGACGTGGAAGCCATGGCCACGTCGTGGGTCCACGAGGTCTGGCAGGCCACGGGCGACGACGCCTGGATGAAGAGCAAGCTTCCGGTGCTCGAGAAGGCTCTTGGCTACGTCCAGCAGGACCCCCTGCGCTGGTCGTCGGAGACGGGCCTCGTCCAGCGAGGCTTCACGCTCGACGTCTGGAACTTCCAGCACCCGCTCGTCATCGACATCCATCCTCGCGGTTCGGTGAACCGCGCCGGCTGGTTCGACGGCCTTTGGCTCGATGCTGACTCGCCCAAGGGGATTGCCCACGGTGACAACACCGCCATGTTCGAGGCGGCGATGGCGATGGCGCGCATGCACGCGCACGCCGGAGACGAAGCGCAGGCGTTGGCGTGGATTCAATGGGCGGAGCGCTTGCGAGAGAGCCTCGAAAAGCAGGCCTGGACTGGGTCATTTTTTCGGCACTTCGTGAGACTCACCGAAGATGAGCGCTGGAAATCCCTCGAGGTCGACGAGGCCGTGCAGCTCTCTCTGTCGAACCCTTTCGCGATCACACGGGGAGCCGCCACCCACGCCCAGGCGGTGGCCATCGTGGCCGAGTATCAGCGCCGGTACGAAAGGACCAAAGGCCAGGTGCTCGCGGAATGGTCGACGATGGACCCTCCTTTCCCGAAGAGCTTCGGTCCCTTCGGGCCTGGCAGCAAAGGCAACGGCGCCATCAGTCCCATCGTGGCAGGGCCGTTGGCGCAAGCGGCTCTCGAGCACGGGGCGGAAGCGTACGGAGCCGACGTGCTTCGTCGTGTGCTCGCGCTGCAGGCGAAACACGGCCGCCTTCACGATTTCTACTTCCCCTCATCCCGGTCGCCGGGGTGGCTTGCCGAATCCTTCTTTACCATCGACCTTCGCACGGTTGCGAATCGCCACCTGCGGGGTGATCGAACCGGCGGTTTCATCGATCACCCAGACAACGACCTGCGAAGCTTCCCGGTCGGCAAGCAGACGTTTTTGGGCAAGCCCTTCGACGTCATAGATCCCAAGGACAACGGAGGCCGTGCTGCCGTCGTGTTGTGGGGCGCCGGGAGCCCCGGGCCGCGCGAGACCACCGTGGCGGGCATCAACCGGAAGGCCAACAGCATCTATTTCCTGCATTCCGCAGGAAACATAGGTGGGCAGGCCCGGGTGGGTGAGTACGAGGTCAATTACGAAGACGGGACCAAAGTGCGCATTCCCCTCGTGGTGGGCCGCAACATCGCCAGTTGGTGGGCGGATGGAGATGCGGGTGAGTGGCGCCTCGCGTGGCGCGGCAAAAACCCCCACGTCTCGGTGATCGGCGTGGGTGTATGGGGCTGGGACAACAAACAGCCCGACAAGGTCATCGAGAGCATCACGATGCGGGCGTCGGGCGGAGGCAGGGTGCAGCTGCTCGGCATCACCTTGTCCACGGCCCCCGTGCAATTCGAGCGCGGGGAGGTGGAAGGCGGTGGCGCGGAGCCCTGGGCGGCAGGCGTCGTGTACCGCGCGGCGGTCGAAGGTCTGGCTGGCGTGTCGGACAAAGCTCACTCTTTCACGCACGTCCGCGTTGCGCCGCGCTGGCTGGCGGTTGGCCAGCCACGGGCCCGCGTGCTTTTGCGCTATCCCAGCTCTCTAGCGTATGTGGCTTACGAATTTTCCCACCTATCCGGCGCCCGCACGCTGCAAATGACGTTCAGTGGCAGCGGCAAACGCTTCGATTTCCACGTGCTTTTACCCTCTGGCCACAAGCCCCGTCGTGTGACGCTCGATGGACGAAAGCTGCGTTACCGAACGGAGGTCGTCGAGGCCAGTGCGTATGCGGACTTCGTGATCGAAGAGCAATCGGCAGGGCGCGTCGAGATCTCGTACTGAACGTCTCGCACGTGCGTCTCAAGTCGTGGGCCGGTTCCGCCGAGCCTTCGAAAGAGAAGTCGCATGCGCCTCAACGTTCGAATGAACACGCCGCGGCTCGGTCACCTGGCCGGCCTTCTGCTCATGAGCGTCTGCGCCGCCTGCGGCGCGATCGCAAGTTCCGAGGGAGTTCCGGATGGCGATGTCGCCCCGGCACCGCCGGGTGACGGTGGCATGGGTGCGGACGACGCCAGAGGGAGTGTTATTGACGCGTTTTTCGTGTCCTTCTCTGACGCGTTGACCATGCCCCCCACGCCAGAGCCGGCATGCAGCGGCACCAAGCCGTGCCCCAGTGGTCAAGTCTGTTTGACGGGCCAGTGTCAAGCCAACCCCTGCGCAGCGGCCGAGGGCTTCTCCTGCGGGGCCGGCAAGGCTTGCCTGGCGGTGTGCGTAAAGGTCGAGAACAAATGCGCGGGTGTCACCTGTAGCGACGGCCAAACCTGTATCGATGGGGCGTGTGTGCCGGGGTGCTTCAAGGAGGCCTGCAACGCCGTCACGTGCAAGCAAGGCGAGTTTTGCGATCCGAACACGGGCAAGTGTGCCGCTTTGCAGACCTGCAACGCGCTCTGTCCCTCGGGTCAAGCGTGCCACCTCACGTGCGTGTCCGACAAGTCCCCCTGTGACAACATCCTCTGCAAGGCGGACGAGTTCTGCGTGAGCGGCACGTGCGTCAAGAATCCCTGCCACGGGGTGACCTGCCCGCAAGGCAGCGTGTGCGCCAACGGCACGTGCGTTGACACGTGCGACTGCAAAATGACCTGCAACCAGAACTCGAAGTGCATGCAGGGCGTCTGCGAGTGCGCTCCCAAGTGCGAGGCGGGTAAGTGCGGCGACAACGGGTGCGGCGGGAAGTGCCCGTGTCCGAGCGGTGAGGCCTGCCGGCAGGAAACGTGCTGCAAGCCGAACTGTCCGTCCGACGGCAGCCGCGCCTGCATGAGCGACGGATGCGGGGGCACGTGCAGCTGTCCCAGCGGATCCGGGAGCTGCTACCAGGGTCAGTGCTGCAAAGCAAACTGCCCCTCTGACGGCAGCCGCGCCTGCCAGGACAACGGCTGTGGCGGCAAGTGTTCGTGCCCGGGGGGCAGCTGCGTGGCAGGCATGTGCTGCAAACCTGACTGCGCCGCTCCCGGCAAGGCTTGTCGGGACAACGGCTGCGGGGGCAAGTGCCCTTGCCCTGGCGGCAAATGCGTCTCGGACATGTGCTGCCAGCCGAACTGCCCCGCAAACGGCGCGAACGCCTGCAAGTCTGACGGCTGCGGCGGTACGTGCAAATGCCCGAGCGGCGAGGGGAGTTGCTACCAAGGGGCCTGCTGTAAGCCGAATTGCCCTGCTGGGACATGTGGTGCCGATGGGTGCGGTGGCACATGCAAGTGCCCGAACGGTTCGACCTGCAACAACGGCGTCTGCAGCGCGAAGGTCTGCAGCCCCGCGTGTGGCTGTGGTCAGGTCTGTTACGATGGCCAGTGCGTGGCGCTCTCGTGCGACGCCGATGAGTTCAAGTGCGGTTGCGGCTGTTGCCCCCTTGGCCATACCTGCGCCGCAGGTCGCTGCTTGCCTCCCGGCGCGGTGCCCTGAACCTTCCACGCCGACAGGGCGGCGCCCGTCGGCGCAACGGGCACGCCTCCGGGCCGCCGTGAGCGGCAAAGGGCCCTATCAGCCCAGGCCCCAGGCCGCAGGAAGGCCATGGCGCAGCAGCGCATCTGCCTCCTCGGGGGGGATCGCCTTCGAGAACAGGAAGCCCTGGATGCGGTGGCAGCCCATGGCCCGCACGAGCGCCAGCTGATCGGGAGTCTCCACGCCCTCGGCCGTGACCGAGAGGGAGAGGTTCTTTGCGAGGCCGATCATCGTGCGCACGATCTCGTTGGCCTTGCTCGAGCTCGACATGCGGGCCACGAACGTGCGGTCGATCTTCAACCCGTCGACCGAGAAGCGCTCGAGCTGTCCGAGGGAAGAGTAGCCCATGCCGAAGTCATCGATGCAGACCAGCATGTCGATCCGGCGCAGTTCGTCCAGCAGCTCTGAGGCAGCAGCCGGGCCCTCCATGAGCGCGCTCTCTGTGAGTTCGAGCGTCAGGTCACGCGGATCCACGCGGGTCTCATCGAGCACCCGTCGAATGTCCGCGAGCAGGTCAGGCTGGGTGAACTGCCGGGGCGACATGTTCACGGACAGCTTCGGTGCAGTGCCCGGATACTGCGTTTGCCACTTTCTCAACTGAAGGCAGGCCTCTTCCAAACCCCACATACCGATCGGGCAAATGAGGCCGTTCTCTTCGGCCAGAGGGATGAACTCGTCGGGGCCCACGAGCCCCCGCTCGGGGTGCGCCCACCTGAGGAGGGCCTCGAACCCCGCCAGCCGCCGGGCGTCCACATCCACGATGGGCTGGTAGTGGAGCACGAACTCGCGGCGCTCCACCGCCCGGCGCAGGTCCGTCTCGAGCCGCAGGAGCGATCGGGCGCGATCGTGCATCCCTGTCAGGAAGCGCACGTGACGGGCGCGGCCCTGTGCCTTGGCCTGGTACATCGCGATGTCAGCGTCGCGGAGTAGGTCTTCGGGCCGATCGTAATCGTCGCTGCCGAACGAGATGCCGATGCTCATCGTGCAGTAAAGTTCGGTGCTACTGACGTGAAACGGCGCGCTCATGGCGCCGTGGATACGCTCGGCGACCCGCTCGGCATCGGCGGCGTCGCGCACGCTCTCGAGAAGGATCACGAACTCGTCCCCCCCGAGGCGACCCACGGTATCCCCAGGACGCAGACAGGCCTCGAGCCGCCGGGCCAGCGCGATGATGAGCTCGTCCCCCGTCGCGTGCCCGAGGCTGTCGTTGATGCCCTTGAACCGGTCGATATCCAAAAACAACACGGCGTAGGGTGACTCGAGCCGCCGTCGTGCCCGGCGCATCAGCTGTCCCAACCGCTCGAGAAACAGGGCCCTGTTCGGCAGGTGGGTCAAAGGATCGAAAAAAGCCTGCTCGAAGAGCTGGTTTTCGGCTTGCTTGCGCGCCGTGATGTCGCGCGAGATCCCGAACGTTCCAACGATGTGACCTTCTGCGTTTCGCAAGGGCAGCTTGGTGGTGGACACCCACTTGACCCCGCCCCCCGCGAAGTTTTCCTTTTCGTCCTTGCCCACCAAGGGGCGGCCCGTGCGCATGACCTCGAGTTCGTCTTGGCGGGCGTCTTCGGCGTGCGCTTTCCCAAAATAGTCGAAGTCCGTTTTGCCGACGGCGTCGTCGGGGCTGCCAAGGCCCAAGTACCGCGTCATGGCCCGGTTGATGCGAAGAAACCGGCTCTCTTCGTCCTTGAAGTAGATGTTGTCCGGTATGTTATCCATCAAGGCGGCCAGAAAGAACGCGTCACCGGTCGCCCCTTCGGAGCCCGTGACCGATGCCCCTGGTACGACGAGTCCCTGATCGAACAAACTGGCTCCGTCCTGAGACTCTGTTTGCCGCACCTCTGCGGTGATGGCGACATCGAGAGACCTCTTGGGCGCTTGCTTTGGCGCGCTCATGCGATTCATGCGTGCACCCGCACGCGTGGTCAATTTTCGCACACAGATGCCTTGGCCCGCAAGGCGGACATTCTGACGGTGTCGTGGCGGCGGTCGTTCCCTCGCGACCCCGCGGGGGATTTACGGGTCTGATTCGTCGGCCGGCGGCTGCGGTGGCAGAGCTTCCGGCGCAGCGGCGGCGCGCCCGTGACGAAGGCCGGCTTCGAGCGGGGCGTCCGGGGAGCGTCGCCGCGCCGGGCGGTCCGGGCGCTCGGGGCGGGGCCTGTCGCTGGTCCGGGCGCGCGGCTCCCGCGGCGCGCGGTCCGCGCCGGGCCGCTCGTCGGGTGAGGGCCCGTCGCTCGGGCCCGGTGCCTGCGCAGGCGGCGAAGCGGCGAGACTGACCTCGTGCGCTGCGAACACCTGGGGAGGCTTGTCTGGATAAAACACACGAACCCTGCCCGCCAGGATATCGAGGTCTTGCACACGGCCCACACCTTCCGGGGTGTCCACGGCCTTTCCGAGCTTGGGCAGCCCCTTGGACGCCTCGACGTACTGAGCGTCCTCGTAGACCAGGCAGCACTTGAGCCGACCACATTGGCCCGAGATCTTGGAGGGGGTCAGCGCCAAATTCTGGTTTTTGGCCATGCGGATCGAGATGGGCTCGAACTTCGGCAAAAACGTTGAACAACACAGCTCCCGGCCGCACGAGCCAATGCCCCCGACGAGCTTGGCCTCGTCACGCACGCCCACCTGACGCAGCTCGACCCGCAGGCGAAGAAAATTGCCCACGTCCCGCAGGAGATCGCGAAAGTCGATCCGCTGCTCGGAAGCGAAGTACACCGTGGCGCGGTCACGCCGGGACGAGACCTCCGCGCGAAACACCTTCACGTCGAGCTTCAGGGCCCGAGCGCGTTCGCGCGCGAAGGCCACGGCTTGCGCGGCCTGGGCTTCCCGGTCGTCGTGGGCGCGCCTATCCCCGTCGTTTGCGAGCCTGAGGACCTTGGGAAGCGCGCTCGGGCACAGCCGGCGGGCGCTTTGGACCGTGACGCGGGCCACGGCACCACCGCGGCGATCATCGACCACGACGAGGTCGCCGGCCACCAAGGTGAGCGGCCCCGCGTCGCAGACCAGGGGGCGACCCACCGGACCAAACACCACCGTGGTGGTGTTTCTAAAGGTTGACTCGGGCGGCCGCCCGCGCGGCTCTAGGGTTTCGTCGGAAATGAGTTTGTTCATGGGGTGGGGCCGGCGCCACCGCGCCGGAACTCGAGCGATCGCAGAGAAAACACGAGGCCTTCGACGGCCGTCACGGCGTTGACGTTGCCGGCCAAGGCCGCTTCGGCCTCCAAAACGGCGTCGAGGGCCTTGCGGATACGAGGTAAAGGTCGGGGCCCGCCCCGCGCGAGCACGTCCTGGATCTCGGAGCGCCGCGCTCCAAGGATCACCAGCTCGGGGGCGCCCGCCGCGGCCATCAAGGCGTCGCGGTAGAGGCGCCCCAGAAGGTCGAGGGTGTCCAGTAGGCCCTCGCGAGCCTCCTTTCCCGCGAAACTGGCCGCTGCGTCCATGATGGGCCCCACGAGGTTGCCAGCCGCTGCGCTGCGAAGGCGAGACACCGCGCTCCACAGGGCCTCGTCGTCGTCGCCCGCCACCAGCGTCGAGGCCCGAGCGAGCGAACCGTTGGCCAGCGCCGCGGCCACCTGTGCTTTTTCGGGTGGCGTGCCCCTCGCCTCGAGCCAGGCGGAGATGGCTCCCGGCGCGAGCGGAGAAAAGCGAACCCGCTGAGTACGCGACCGGATGGTCTCGAGCAGCCGCGCGGGTGCAGCGGTGACCAACACGAGGTGGTTGCCCGCGGCGGGTTCCTCGAGCGTCTTGAGCAGGCAGTTCGCCGCGCTGGCGTTCAGCCGGTCTGCCTCGTCCACCACGATGAGGCGTGCCGGGCCTTCGTGCGGCCGCTCGGACGCGAGCGCCACGATCTCGTCGGCTTCCTCTTTTTTGAGCTCCCGGGCTTCCGGCGCGAAGGTGCGCAGATCCGGGTGCAAGCCGGCAAGGGCGCGGTGGCACACGTCGCACGCCCCGCAGCCTCGGCCGGGCGCCTGGGGGCAAAGCATCGCCACCCCGAGCGCGAGCGCGGTGCTTTTTTTCCCGACGCCGTCAGGACCCTCGAAGAGGTAGGCGTGAGGCACCCGCCCCTGACCGACGGCGCGCACGAGGCGGGCCACGGCGGCGTCTTGGCCGAACACTTGCGACAGCAGCATCGAAGACCCACCCTAACAGACGCCAGGGCCCAGGGAGAAGGGGACGGGCTCCTCGCCGCCGGGGCTTCGCCCGAAATTCGCGTCGGTGCGTGCCGGGGGGCGCTACACTTCCAGACGAAACGGCCAAGGGGAACCCGATGAGCGTGCTGAAAAGACTGGCAACTCTGGTGAAATCGAACCTGAACGACCTGGTGGATTCGATGCAGGATCCGGCCAAGGAGTTCGACCAACTGGTGCGGGACATGGAGGACTCGGCCCGAGCGGCCCGCCAGGAGGTGGCCGCATGCCTCGCCACGGAAAAGCGCATGGTCAAGCAGTCCGAGACCCTCGCGGCGGAGGTGCGCAGCTGGGAGGAAAAAGCGGAGCGGGCCGTGAAGTCCCAAGATGACGAGCTCGCGCGCCAAGCGCTTGCACGCAAGGCAGAAAAAGAGCGCGAAAAGGCCGAGGCGGACCGGGCTGCTGACGAGCAGCGGCTGCACGTCGATCAACTCACGGCGGGCTTGAAGGCCCTCGAGACCCGGGTCAAGGACGTGAAACTTCGCCAGGGCACCTTGCGCGAACAGGCCCGCGCCTCGAAGGGACAGAGCGCCGTGTCCTCCTCTGGAGGGGCCTTCGCCGAGTTCGATCGGTTGGCGGGCCGAGTGGACGCCCTGGAAGTCGAGGCTCACCTCGACGATGAGCTCACGGGGCGCACGCCCGAGTCACGTGCCGCCGAGCGCAAGCTCGACACGATGGCCGACGCCCAGAAGCTCGATGACGCCCTCGCGGCGTTGAAGAAAAAACTCGAGAGCTGACCCGCACCCTCAGCGGCCGGTCTCGCCTTGCCTCTCTGCGGCAGCAAGCCGCCGGGCCGCGAGGAGCAGCAGGACCGCCATCGCGGCCAAGAGCGTGATGCCGACGCCGAGTCCGATGAGCAACGTCGTGCGTGAGCCAGGGGCCAAGCGCAGCGGGCCGAGCGCCACCCAGGCAGGCTCTCCCGTGGGCACGGGCCGGGTCGCGGCGCGGATGATGGCGACGTCGGAGGGCACGAGGCCGGGCACGCTGCCTGCGATCAACGACTTGACCTCATCGTCACTGAGGGCCACGTCCTCCGCCCGCACCCGCAGGAGGACGGCGGCGCGCGCCGGAACGCGGGCTGGTTCCCGAGGTGCCGCGAGAGGATCTCGCTCCTCCGGCACGATATGCACCCGGCTCGACACGACGCCCTCCACGCCGTTGAGCGTGGTCTCCAGCTCCCCTGAGAGCGCCCGAAGAAAACGTGCACGCTCTTCCGTGGGGGTGGGGATCAAGCTGGGTTGTTCGTAGACCTGCGCAAACCCATGTGCTTCGGCCCGCGGCAAGCCCAGGGCGGCAAGCAACGTGAGCGCGCGGGGAGCCTCGGCCTGCGGTACGCTGACCGAATAGCGCGCCGGATCGCTGCCCTCGTCTCTTTGCTTGCGGGCCGGCACGCCTGCTTGCTCGAGCCGGCTCACGATTTCGTTCGCCGTCGGCTCCTCGAGCCCCCCTTGCACGGCCACGGTGCACCCCGCCACGGCCAGTAGCAAGACGGCCGCCCAAGCCACGATCCGCTTCATGACCGCATCCTTATCTCAGTTCGGTGGGCTCGGGCGGGACCAGTCCGCCCTTTACGAGCGATTTTCGTAAAAGGTTCACCGCACGGGCGTGAAGGCGGCACGCCCAGGACTTCGACAGGCCCAAGGCGGCGCCGGCCTCTTCGAGCGTCTTGTCGTCGAAGTAGTACATCTGCATGAGCTGCCGCTCCTTCTCGGGAAGGGCGGCCACGGCGGCGTGGACGTGGGCATCGGCTTGCCGCCGCGCCACCTGATCTTCGGGGGCGTCTTCCGCGTCGTCGGCCACCGCGGCGGCCGCTTCGATCGACACGATGTGGACGGAGGCCACGGCGTCGAGCACTTGAGCCAAGCCCGCCAGGACTTCCTCGGTGTCCTCTCCGCCGAGGGGCCCCTCCGGGGTGCGGTCGGATTCGGCTTGCAGGTAGGCGTTGACCCGCTCTTCCGCGCAGTACCGGGCATAGTCTGCCCTTGAGTACCAGCCCATGGTGCGGATGCCATCCATCATGGCGCCCTTCACACGGTAGTAGGCAAAGGTCGAGAACGAAGCGCCGTACCGCGGGTCGAAGCGTTGCGCGGCCTCCAGGAGCCCCTTGGTCCCGTAAGCCACCAGGTCGTCATAGTCCACCCCCTTGGCGACGCCCTTGCGCAGCTGGGCAGCCACCCCTTGGACCAAGCTCATGTGCTGTTTGACCAGATCGTCCCTGCCCAAAGCCACTTTCTCCTCGTCCTGGTCCATCACTCTGTCCGATTCCTGACTACATCAACGGCTCGAGTGGCCGTCAAGGTGTATAAACGCCCCTCAAGCGCATGGGAAGTTTCCGCAGCCTTTCGCCAGGTGATGTCAGAGACGTGCTCGTTACCTTCGGGCTGTCGCCCGACGAATTTCAAGGCCACGAGCCCATCGCTGCCGGCACGATCAACACGAACGTCTTGGTGAAGACCGCATCGGCGATGTGGTTTCTCCGGGTCAACGAGGGCAAGTCCGAAGACGAAGTGGCGCGCGAAGCGGCCATCGTGTCCCACGCCGCCGCCCGGGGGGTCTCCACGCCTTTGCCGCGACCCGCGCGTGACGGTCGCCTTTACGCGCCCTGGCAAGACAGCTGGATCTCCATTTTTCCCTGGGTGCCGGGCCGTACCCTGCGGCGGGACGAGGTCGGCGCTTCCCACGGGCGGCAGGTGGGCGAGGCGTTGGCGCGCCTGCATCTGGCTGGCACCGGATATGCCGATCACCGGCCGGGCCGCTACGAACCCGACGAGATCTCCCGGCGGTTCGCGGCGATCGCCACGCGCGCGGATCCCAACCTCCGAGCTGCGGTCGAGACACTCGGCCCAGAGCTGGCGCGCCTTTCGACCGTTCGCCGTTCCGATCTGCCCACGGGGTTGATTCACGGCGATCTCTTCGTCGACAACGTGCTGTTCACGGACGATGGCCGGCTGTCCGCGCTGCTCGATTTCGAGCAAGCGTCCTGGGGCAGGCTGGCCTACGACGTGGCGGTGACGCTCCTTGCTTTCGCATTCGGGCGAGAGGGCTTTCGCGACGACGTGGCGCGGGCGCTGCTCGATGGCTATTGTCGCCTCCGCGCCCCCCTGGGGAGTGAGCAAGAGGGCTTCGGCGCCGAGCTCGCGTTTGCATCCTGCCGGTTTGCCGTCACCCGCATCACGGACGTGTATTTGCGGCGCGGCCAGGGCGCCCCGGGAGGCAAGGATTTCAACCGCTACCTGCAGCGTCTCGCCCGGGTCAAGCAGGATTGGCGCCCCCAGGGCGGGGTCCTGTCCTTCGAGGCAGACCGCTGAGCGAGCCGGCGTCGAGGCGACCGCTCAGGGGCTGGTCGCACCCAGCGCCAAATACTTGCGAAGGGTTTCCTTACGTTCGTTGTCGAGACCCACGAAGCGGATCCCGAGGTCCATCGGCGTGTCGGGGTTTGCCCAGACCACCTCCCCCCGCGCGGTGATGCAGGTGTCGAGCTCGGGAAAGTTGATGACCAGGTCTACGGGAGTTCCCACGTCCTCGAGCGCATCCGTTTGTATGCACAAGCCGCCGAGCGACAGGTTTTGGATGCGGTGGTTGAGCAGGATCTCGGTGCCGGTGTAGTCCACACGCGCCTCCACCTCGAACCGGGGAAACTCACGGGGATGCTCGCCTTGGTTTGCCATGTGTGCCTTCCGCGCAGGAGACCTAGAATCTCAGTTGCGGGCCGGATTTTCAACGTGGGGTGTGACTTTCCCGCACGTGGTCCCGGACCAAGCCCCTCCGCGGGTGTCCCCCGCGAGCCCACAAGAGCGCCGCTGTAGGCTCGAAATGCAAGCGATCTCGTGTCCGTGCGTGGCAGGCAGTGGCGGATACGAGGTAAACTCTTCGGTATGGCCCACCCGAACGAGGTGAGCGTTCCGGAGGAGATTACGGAGGTCTCCCGGAAAGCCGTACGGTCGCCGCCCACCGCGGGTGTGCCCCGTTTGATCATGCTTTCGGGCCCCCAGGCCGGGCGGAAGTATCCCGTGGGGGCCGACATGACGCTGGGGCGCGGGTCGCAGGCGAGTCTCTACCTCGACGACAAACGTTTGTCTCGGTTGCACGCGCGCATCTACCTGGCGGAACTCGGAACCTACGTTCTCGAGGATCTCCGAAGCCTGAACGGCACGTTCGTCAACGGGGATCGGATCGATACCCACGTACTTGGCTACGGCGACAAGATCCAGGTGGGCTCGTCGACGCTGCTGTTCACCCACGATAACCCTCTCGACGAGCAGCTCGCTCAGATGCAGAAGATGGAGCTGCTCGGGCGCATTGGCGCGGGTATCGCCCACGACTTTAACAACCTCTTGGGCGTCGCGGTGGCGAGCATGGATTACCTCGATACCCTACCCGTCGATCGGAAAGTGGGTGACCCCGACGTGCGGGAGTGCCACGAGGACGTGCGCGCAGCGCTCAAGCGCGCGGCCGAGCTCACGATGCGCCTTTTGGGCGTCGCCCGCCGGGGCGGGTACGTGATGGCTCGCCTGGATCTTGGGGCCTTGGCACGCGAGGTGACCGAGCTCGTGCGTCGGGTGACCTCACAAAACGTTCGTATCGAATGCGATGTGGAGCCTGACGTTTGGGTGATCGGGGACCAGGGGCAGATCCACCAGGCCCTCATGAATCTCTGTATCAACGGTCGCGATGCCATGCCCGCTGGGGGGATCATGCGCGTGAGCGTGCGGCGGGAGAGCGGGCAGGGGCCAGCCGCCGTGCTGGGCGAGTCGGTGGTGGTGTCCGTGGCGGACACGGGGGTGGGCATGGATGAGGAGACCCGCGTACGCGCCTTCGAGTCCTTCTTCACCACGAAGAGCGGCGCGCGGGGTACGGGCCTGGGCCTGGCCACGGTGCTCGAAACCGCGAAGGTCCACGGCGGGTACGTGGACCTGCAAAGCCAGCTGGGCCACGGCACCACCGTTCGTTTGGTCATGCCGGCCGCCCCGCGGGTTCACAAGGGGGGTCCGGGAGCCGAGACGCTGATGGACATCCCCGTGCCCAGCTTCGAGAAGGCCAAAGGCGCGGTGCGCATTCTCCTGGTGGACGACGACGTGGGGGTGCGGCGGTCCCTCTCTCGTCTTTTGGCCATGCACGGCCACGAGGTGGAGCAAGCGACCAACGGACAGGAGGCGGTCGATCTTTACCGAAGCCTGCGGCCCGATCTCGTCCTCATGGACCTGGACATGCCGGTACTGTCAGGCCGCAAAGCCTATGATCAATTGCAGAAGCTGGACCCGCGGGTGCGCGTGGTCTTCATGTCGGGCCATGGCGGGACGGGCACGGCGGGCGGGCCTCCGCCAGGGTGTACGTTCCTTCAAAAACCCTGTGGCATGGACGAGCTTCAGGCCGCGATCGCCTCGGCCGTTCAGCTCGCGTGAGGTGCAAGCTCGGGCGCCGCCGGGTCCCGCACCCCTGGCTTGGGCTTGCGGGTGACGAGCGTGTAAAACGCAGGCACCACGAAGAGGCTGAGCGGGGTGGACAGCAACATGCCGCCGATGATGGCCACCGCCATCGGTAGACGTGTCTCCGAGCCCGGTCCCAAGGCGAGCGCCGCGGGAACGGCGGCCATGATGGTGGCGAGGCTGGTCATCAAGATGGGGCGGAGCCTGACCGGCCCGGCCCTGTGCATGGCCGTCTCCGCGCTCAGCCGCCGACCGGCAGGCGCTTCGTCCCGCAGCTGATTGGCGTAGTCGACCAGGATGATCGAGTTCTTTTTCACGATCCCCATCAGCAGCAGCAGGCCGATCATGCTGAAGAGGTTGATCGTCACGCCCCAAAGGGCGAGCGCAAACAGCGCTCCCGCCATGGACAGTGGCAAGATCGTGAGCACCGTGATCGGGTGGATGAGGCTATTGAACTGTGACGCCAAAATCATGTAAGCCACCACCACGCCCAGCGCGAGGGCGAAGAGCAGGTCCCCCATGGATTCCTGGAATGTCACGCTCTGGCCGCCCACCACCACCCGGTAACCCGCAGGAAGCTTCCGTCCCAGGGCTTCCACGGCGGCCAGCGCCTCGGCTTGGGAGGACCCCGGCGCAACGTTGCCGAACACACTGATCGCGCGTTCTCTGTCGTTGCGGGTCACGGCTTGCAACGCGGGTCTCTCCTCGAACGTCACGAGGCTGCCCAGCGGAATCAGTTGCCCACTGCGGCTGCGTACGTTCAGCCTGTTGATGTCTTCGGGGCGCGAACGCTGGTTCGAGAGCAAGCGAAGCCGCACGTCGATGCGGCGGCCGGCGGCGCTGTATCTGCCGGCCCGCACGCCGCCCACCAGCGCGTTGATGGCGACGGCCACGTCCTCCATCGAAACGCCCACGTCCGCCGCACGCGCCCGATCGGGTTCGATGCGCAGCTCGGGTGTACCCAGTTGATAATCGGTGTCCACGTCCACGGCATGGCCTGAAGCGACCAACGCGTCGGCCATCTGTCGGCTGAGGGTAGTGAGCTGCTCCCATTCCGGGCCGCGCAGGGAGAACTCGATCGGAAAGCCCCGGCTGGCCGCAAAGCCCCGTTGCGACATGTCCTGAACGACCGCCCTCACGCCAGGGATGGTGTTCAGCTCCTTGCGTAGCTGGGCTGCCAGGACCCCTGCCGGCGGGCGGAGGTGCCGCGGCGCCAAGGTGACGAACATCATGCCACTGTTGACCGCGCCGTCGCGAAAGCTTCCGATCACGGCGTAGACCCTGGCCACGTCCGGCCGGGCGAGCACCATGGTCTCAGCCTTCGTCACGAGGGCGTTCGTCTCCTCGAGGTCGGAGCCCACCGCGGTTTGAAGGCGGACCATCAATCGTCCCTGATCCTGCGAAGGCACGAACTCTTGCTTCAGAGTGCCTGAAGCGAAAGCGGCGCCTCCAAGCACGGCGGCGCCTGCAAGTAGTACGAAGCCCCGGCGGCGAAGCGCAGGTGAAAGCGCGCTCCCGTATCCCCGCGATACCCACGCGAACATCCCCTCGGCCCATCGGCCGAGCCCGCGTCGCGGTGTCGCATGGGATCGGGCGATGAGGCGCGCCGCGCGGGCGGGCGCGAGGGTGATGGCCTCGAGGTAGGAAAGCACCACGGCGATGCAGAACGTGATCCCGAACTCCAGGAAGAACCGCCCCACCACGCCGCGCATGAACACGACCGGTATGAAGATCGCCACCACGGCCAACGTCGCAGCGAAGGCCGCAAACTTGATCTCGTTCGTGCCCTCGATGGCCGCGGTGACGCCGTCTTTGCCCATGTCCCGGTGACGATGGATGTTTTCGAGGATCATGATGGCGTCGTCCACCACGATGCCCACAGCCAGCGCCAAGGCCAAAAGCGTGAACGTGTTGAGCGTGAAGCCCAGAAAGTAGATCGCGGCCACCGTGCCCATGAGCGACATGGGGATCGCCAAGATCACGTTCAAGGTCGCCGACAGCGAGCCCAGGAAGAGCCAGCACACGAGGGCTGTGAGCAGCACCGAGAGCCCCACCTCGAATTGAAGCTCGGCGACCGACTCCTCGACGAAGACGGTCGAATCGAAGTTGACGCCGATCTCCATGCCGGTGGGCAGGTTTGGTCGAATCTCCTCGACCAGCGCCCGTACCGCCTGGGCCAATGCCACCGCGTTTGCGCCTCGCTGCTTCTTGATCCCGATGCCCTGGGCGGGTGTCCCGTTCACGCGGCTGTAGCGACGCAAGTCCTCGAAGCCGTCCTCCACGAGGGCCACGTCAAAGAGGTGCACGGGCACGCCCTCGACCTCGCGCACCACCATGTTGCGTAAAGTGTCGAGATCCAGCGCCTCTCCGAGAACGCGCACGCTGATTTCTCTGCCTTCCGCTTCGATGCGTCCCGCGGGCAGCTCGACGTGCTGGCGCGCCAGCGCTTGCACGAGGTCTTGCACCGTGAGCCCACGCCCCTCGAGGCGATCGGCGTCGATCCAGACGCGCACGGCCCGTTCGGGGAAGCCTCCCATGATCACCTCACCGACCCCGGGCAAGGTCTGCAGCTTCTCCTTGACCGCATAGCGGGCCGTATCGGCGAGCAGCTGGGGGGCAAAGGGGCCCGAGAGGCCCAGCCACATGATGGGCTGATCTTCGGGATTGGTCTTCGAGACCACGGGGGGATCCAGGTCGCGTGGCAGGCGCCGTCCCACCTGCGCGATCCGGGCCTGAACCTCCTGCATGGCCACGTCGACGTTGCGGGACAGGTCCAGCTCGACAGTGACAGTGGCGGTGCCCTGCCGCGATTGCGACGACAAAGAGCGGACGCCCTCGACCTGCGAGAGAGACTCCTCGACCAGCTCGACCACGTCCGACTCCATGGCCTCGGGCGCGGCCCCTTCCCAGCTCAGCGCCACGCTGATGACAGGGTGATCCACGTCCGGGTACTCGCTGATGCCGATGCGTCCCAGCGCCACGGCACCAAAGACGAGGGTGGCCGCCATGATCATCCAGGCCAGCACCGGGCGCCGGACACACAGCTCGGTCAGTGACACGGGGTTTGTCCTTCCGTTTGGCTCCGCCGACACCCCATCGTCAGGATCCCTTGGGGGCGCTGTCGGCCACCTTGACGGAGGCGCCGTCGCGAAGGGCTTCGGCCCCGCGAATCACGAGCCGCTCTCCGGGTACGAGGCCCTCTTTCACCTCGACGCGCCCATCGGAGGTGCGCAGACCGAGGGAAAGGCGTCTTTCCTCGGCTTTCCCGTCCTTGATCACGAACGCGATGAAGCCTTTTTCACTGGGACGAATGGCCGACTCCGGGATGGTGGGCTGTCCGGTGGGAGCGCTTTCGCCGAGGGCCGCCAGCTGACGCTCGCGCTCGCCGAGACGGGCGGTGACGCGGGCGAAGGCGCCCGGACGAAGGGCGGGCGAGCTCGAGCGCTCCACCTCCGCCGCGATGGGGACCTGCCGGGTTGAAGAATCTGCGACCTGCGCGATGTGCGTGATCTTGGCGGCGTAGGATTCTTCGGTTTCACCCACCGTGAACGCTACCCGTTGGCTTCTCGTCAGGCTCGTGGCCGCTTCGGGCGGAACGGAAAAGCGCAGCAGCAGGGGATCGCGTTGCACGAGCGTGGCAAGCACGGTGCCGGGCTGGACGTACTGCCCCGTCTGGATGTTGCGCGTTTCGATGATGCCTTTGACGGGGGCGCGTACGAAGGCATCCCGCAGGTTCAGGTCGGCGGCGCCCAGGGCGGCTTCGGCAGCCGCCACCTCGGCCTCGGCCGTGGCGACGCGGGTCTTCCACGTGGCGACCTCTTCCCCCGGGATCAATCCCGGCGTCTTTTGCACGGCGGACTGTCGTCGCTCGAGACCGGCGAGCGCGTCGGCGCGGGCGGCCTTGGCTTTTGCAAGCGCGGCTCGTTCCGCGTCGAGCGCCAGCTTGAAGCGTCGAGGTTCGATCTCCACCAGCACCTGGTTCGTCACGACGGCGTCGCCTTCACGGAAGCGCACCCTTTCGACTACGCCCGCCACGCGCGACGTGACTTGGAGGGTCTCGAACGCCTCGAGGGAGCCCACCACGCGCACCACGTAGTCGACGTTCTGCACGGTCACACTTTCGACCTCCACAGGGAAGGCGACCGGCCCTTGGCGTCGGGCCTGCGGAGGCTCGGCGCGTCGGCCGCTACAGCCCGGGGCCAAGGCCAGCGCGACGAATAGCGCGAGGCCGACGGCGAGAATGCAGGCCCCCCGCGAAGTGTTTCGGCGCGAAGCGTTTCGGCACGAAGCGTTTCGGGTGGGTAAGTCGTGAAGGGGCACGGTCATGAGTCTACTCCGGGTGGCCACTCACCCAGGGCCACCTTCAGGTCGAAAAAGGCCACCGCCAGGGCGTAGCGATCCCGTGCGGCGGTGACCTCGGCCTCGAACTGTTGCAGGTTCGCGTCGGCCACCTCGAGGGCACGGACCAGGCCCTGTCGGTATAGCTCCGCCGTTTCCTGTGCGTGTCGTGCGGCTCGTTCGCGGGCGCGCCGCGCGGCTTCTTGCGTGGCGCGCGCGTTTTCGAGTGCCAAGCGCGCTCGCTGCACGTCGAGCGCAACGTCGCGTGTACGCGCTGCTTGGCCCAGGCGTTCCGCGCTGGCCTGCGCTTGTCGGTCGCGGGCTTCGGCGCTGCGAACGCCGCCGTCCCAAAGAGGCCACGTCAAGGTCGCGGAGCCCTGCCAGTCGAAGGTGCGGCCCGCCAGCCCGGGCTCGTTGGTGTACCGCCCGAGCAGCTGGCCGCCCAGGCGGGGAACGAGCCGCAAGGCCGGCTCTTTGGCGGCTTCCTCCGCCGCCAGCACGCGCTTTGCGCCAGCTTCCAGATCGAGCCGTCGTCCCCGGCCTCGTGCCACCTGGACGTCGAGCGGCGCAAGGGTCTGGTCTGCCGCTGCCGCCAGCAAAGACTCGGGCGTGGCGAGGGGCGTTTCGACGGAGGCCACCAGAAGGTGCCCAAGCTCAGTTTTGGCGAGCTGCAACTGGCCGTGCGCCAAAGAGACCTCACGCTCGGCGTTCGCCACCTCGAGCTCACCGCGCGTGACGTCGTTGGAGCTGACGAGGCCGGCTTCGGCGCGTGCGGCCGCGTCGCGCAGCCGCTCCTGCGCGAACGCCAGCCGCCGTTCCGCAGCCAACGCGATCTCCTGAGCCGAGAGCACCATCACGAACGCATCCGCGGTCTCGAAGCCCACCAGCCGGCGCTGCTCCGTGGCGGTGAGCGCGGCGGCCTCCTGTTCGAGCAGGGCTTGCCGGTAAAGGGGGATGCCCCCTAGCCACAGAATCGGGACGTTCATCACCGCCGTGCCCGACAGGGCGTTGTAGCGTTGCACCACCACATCTCTGCCGCCAATCGCGCGCACGATTTGCCGGGGTCTACGGGTGTAGGTCCCGGTGACGTCGAACTCCGGGAAAAAAAAGGCGCGGGCGCGGCCTCGACGAGCCTCTGCGGCGTCGGCCTCGTAGCGCGCCTGTCGGACGCGTTCGTCCCGGCTCATCGCCAGGCGAATGGCGTCTTCGACGGTCAAGCCGGTCGTGGAGGGGCGTTGTGCGGGAGGTGGCAGGTCCGCGGCGGGGCGATCGGTCTCCTGCGCCTGCGCCGGGGCGCAGCTCACCAGCCCCAAAAGGGCAAGGGCGAAGGGGCTCGGACCGGGGAGGCGCATGGGCGCCTCGTTTCTACACGGATTTTCGCTCGTGCGCCCCCGCGGGCGCCTACGCCTTGGGCCCCGCGGTCACAGCGGGACGTTACGAAGATCACACGTGACCCGCGTGAGCGCGGGCTCGTCCGGATGGTCCCGCAGCACGAAGCCCAGCGTTCGTACCAGGTTCAGCATGGCGCTGTTGGTGCCCATGACGTCCCCTTGGATCGTCTTGATGCCGCGCCGCCGGGCGACATCGAGCAGCCGCTGCATCAACAGGGTCCCCACGCCCCGGTTCTGCCACGCATCGCCGACTACCAGAGCAAACTCGGCGCTGCCGTCGTCGCCCTGACAAATGTACCGGGCCACGCCCGCCTCGGTGCGTTCGTCCTCGGTCACAGCCACGAGGGCCATCTCCCGGTCGTAGTCGATCTGCGTAAAGCGGACCAGCATCGTGGGCGTGAGCTCGCGAAAGCTGTGCATGAACCTCGCGTACTTTGATTCTTCCGAGAGGGTGCGGACGAATTCTGCCTCCAGGGTGGCGTCTTCCGGCCGGATGGGGCGTACGAGGATGTCGGTGCCGTCTGTCAGCTGGGCGCGCATTTCGAGGTGCGCAGGGTAGGGGTGGATGGCCATGTGGCTGTACGGCGCGCTCGCGGGCGCCACGGGGGCCACCCGCAAGCGGGCGTCGACCACCACGGCGTGCTCGTCGTCGGCCATGAGCGGGTTCAGATCCATCTCCACCACGTGTGGCAGTTCACAAACCAGCTCCGAAACGCGCAGGAGCACCGCTTCGATGGCCTCGAGCTTTACGGCGGGAAGGTTGCGGTAAGCCCCGAGAAGGCGGCTGACCCGGGTGCGTTCGATGAGCCGCCGGGTGAGCGTGGCGTTGAGCGGCGGTAAGGCCACCGATCGGTCGCGCATGATCTCCACGGCGGTGCCACCTGCGCCAAAGGCAATGACGGGACCAAACGAGGCGTCTCGTGACACCCCCACCAGGAGCTCGCGCCCGTGCCGCATGGGGCTCATGGGTTCGATCGTGACGCCGTCGAGCTCTGCGTCGGGTTGGGCGCGCTTCACATCGGCCATCATCTGCGTGTAGGCATGCCGCACGTCCGCTGCCGTGCTGATGTTCAGCTTGACGCCCCCCACGTCGGTCTTGTGTGTGATGTGGGCGGAGTTGATCTTCATCGCCACGGGAAAGCCAATGGTCTCCGCGGCCACCAGGGCTTCGCTGGCCGAGCGCGCGTGGACCAGTGGTAAGGCAGGAATGTGGAAGGCCCGCAGCACCGCCCGGGCCTCGGCGCCGCCCAACCACGCCCGTCCTTGGGCGAGGGCCCCCTCGATGATGAGCCGCGCGCCTTCGACGTCGGGTGCGCGGGCGTCGGTTCGGGGACCGGGCACCTCGAGCAGCATCGTTTGGTTGCGCCGAAAGCGGGCCAGCGTGGCGAAGGCCTCCACGGCCGCTTCAGGGGTGCGAAAGTGGGGGATTTTGGCCTCGCCGAACGAGCGCCAGGCTTGATTCACCTGTTCGTCCCCCATAAAGCAGGTGAGGAGGGGCTTGTGATGCTTGGCGGCCGTGGTGATGAGGGTGTGCGCCACCTCGGAGGGCTCGGTCATGGCCTGCGGGGTCAGGATGACCAGCACGCCATCGACGGCGGCATCATCCAGGCAGGCTTGCACCGCGTGTTCGTAGCGGGCCGGGGGGGCGTCGCCCAAGACATCGACAGGATTTCCGTGGGACCAGGCCGGCGGCAGGTGCTGGTCGAGTGCGTCGAGCGTCGAACGAGACAGCGAGACCACCTCCACGCCCAGATCCACCGCGCGATCGGTCGCCATGACGCCGGGCCCTCCTGCGTTCGTCACGATGGCCAACCTGTTGCCCTGCACCCGGCACCCGGACGCCAGCGCCTGCGCGGTGGAAAAGAGCTGGCCGATCGAGGGCACCCGCACCGCACCTGCCCGTGCGAGGGCCGCATCGAACGCGTCATCGGAACCGACGAGGGCCCCCGTGTGGGAACGGGCCGCTTTCGAGGCCGCTTCGTGACGACCCGCTTTCAGCACCACGACGGGCTTCATGCGCGCCGCAGCCCGCAGCCCCGACATGAACCGCCGCGCGTGCCGAATGCCCTCCACGTAGAGCAGGATGCTCGAGGTCTGTTCGTCGAGAGCGAAATAGTCGAGCATGTCGCCGAAGTCGATGTCCGCCGCTTCGCCGATCGAAACCAGGGCCGAAAAGCCGA
The DNA here is from genome assembly GCA_022184915.1 of Myxococcales bacterium. NCBI lineage: Bacteria > Pseudomonadati > Myxococcota > Myxococcia > Myxococcales > Myxococcales bacterium. The sequence continues at coordinate 1,266,644 of JAGTJU010000001.1, forward strand.
TGCCCCTCGGCGCGGCCCAATCGAGGATGGCGGTGCAGAGCGCTCCCGACTGCGAGACCAGCGCGAGATTTCCCGCATGGGCCTGGCCCTTGCCGAAGGTGGCATTGAGCTTCGCGTGGGGGGCCAAAAGGCCCAAGCAGTTCGGTCCCAGCACCCTCACGCCGTGATGGTGTGCGTGCGCGAGCAAGCGCTCCTCGAGCGCCGCGCCCTTGGGCTCGCCTTCACGGAATCCAGCGGACAGCACGATCGCTGCGCCGATTCCTCTACGTCCGCAGGTCTCGATGAGCTCTGGCACCGTGGCAGCGGGTGTCCCGATCACGGCCAGATCCACGCTGTCGCTGATGTCGTCGAGACGGCGCACGCAGGGAATGCCACCCACCTCGCGGTGCTTGGGATTCACAGGGTAGAGGGCGCCCGCGAATCCCGAGGCCTGCAGATTTGCCAAAACCTGGCCCGCCACCGAGGAGGCCCGCGGGCTTGCGCCCACCACCGCCACACTGCGTGGACGGAAAAACGTATCGAGTGAGTGCTTTTCCATGTCCGCACCCGTAGCTTAGCGGATCGGGGCGGGACATGGCGTCAGGTCGCCGCCCGAAGGGCAGCCTGGGAATGATGCGCAACAAAAACAAGAGGTTCCCGGACGGGAGCCAAGATTTTCATCTCGGCCCCCATCCGGGTGACGAACGGGCCCTCGTTTCCCATTCGTCGAACCAAATTCACCAGACCACGCTCATTCCTCTAGTACCAGTAGCACCACCTCCCCGACGTCGATGCGTCGTTTGACGTTGTCGTTGTTGAGAAGCGGCCGTGCCTCTGACGACTCCGCGGATTCTCTTTCCTCCTTCGCCTTCACCTTCCGGTCTCCGCGTGCGTTGACCAACCCGCCTCCCGTGAGCAACACTCCCAACCCTCCCATCGCCACCCATCCGTAGACTTTCATGGTTTGTCTCGTGTGCTGCTCTCTATGGTTTTGTTTTACCCGGTGGGCGGTTTCGGACACCAGCGGGGCTCTGTAAAACGTGTGTGCGTTCTTCGTAACGCGGCTGTTTCGCCGTGAAGGGAAGGGGGTAAAGCCTCGGCCTGTGCGGGCGCATGGGGCCCGCGTGAGCACGTCGCGTGCCCGGCTCACGTTCGTGCTGCTCACGCTGCTGACCGTATCGGGGCGCGGGTCCGCCCGCGGTGAGCTTCGGTGTGCCTCCGGGGTACGTCGTGGCCCGTGTCAGGTGGCCGATACTTCGTCTCTGGTGTTCGATGCGGCCGGGCGGCCCTCGGTCGTCATGAACTTTGGCGTGTTCGCTGCGGCGGCGTCATCGTACCTCGCCGTGTGCGAGGAAGCGTTTGGCGGCGTCACGCCGACGCACGCGCTGCTCACCGCCTCGGGCATGCTGTCCGTGCCTTCGTGGCAAGGCATCTTTCGGGCTCCGCTTGCGGCGCCCTGCACCTTCGCGCTGGTGCCCGGCCTTCCGGTCGGGGCGTTCGTGCAGCAGTTGGTGCCTGATCCCACCTTGCCCACCCGCCAGTGGGCCCTGGTGGGCGCCGGTGATGAGCGTGGCTTATACGTTTCCGAAGACGACGGCGCGACGTTTTCCTTGCGCCACACCTTTACCAAGGGCGAGGTGTGGTGGCGGCTGGTCGTGCGGTCGGGTGAGCCCCGCAGAGTCTTCGTCGCGGGGCCGGGACGCGTGGGGCCGTTCGCCCTGGCGATCTCCGCAGATGGCGGGGCAACCTTCAGCGTGCGTGACCCGGTTGCAGACCTGGCCGATGTCACACGCGACACGGTCTTGTTGGATGTGTCCGAAGACAGTCCCTCGCGGCTCTTCTTCGCCCGCTTCACCCCCGACGGAAACGACGAAGTGTGGGTGTCGGCAGACGACGGCGCCTCCGTTCAGCGCACGCTCGTTTTGCCCGCAGGGCACGTCGTGGGCGGCATGACCTTCGGCGCCTCGCCCCGTGCGGTGTACGTCGGCAGCCGTCGTTTGTTGCTGTCGTCCGCAGGCGCGGACGCCGCGCTGTTCACGTCGTCGGATGGCGGCCTGAGTTGGGCTCCTCCCGTTCTCTCACCGCCCTCCGGCCCGCGCTATCGGTGCCTCGCCTGGCGGGGGGACGCGCTTTACGCCTGCGCGGGCGGCGCCGACGCGGGAGATGACTTCCTCGTGGGCCGCTCGCTCGACGGCGTGACCTGGCGGCCCGTGGTGACCCTGTCCGACGTGCAGGCGCCGCCCGCTTGCCTCATCGAGCGTTGCGACGCGACCGTGGGCTGGCTGTGCATGACCTACGGGATCTGCGCCCCGTCCTTGCCCGATGGGGGAAGCGACGGCGGTGAGGACCCCGGTGGGCACGCGGGCTGCGGCTGCCAGGTGGGCCGCCCGAGCCAGTCTTCCGCGGCTCCGCTCGGACTGCTCTTTGGCGGCCTGCTTTTGTACGCGCACGGGGCTCAGCGCCGGACGGGCGCGCGCCGAAAAAATGCGTAGGCTGGGTGATATGAGCACTCTATCGGGGCGGCCCGTGCGGCTGGCGTACTCCGTGGACGCAGACGACGCCTTCATGTTTTTCGCCTTGGCCAACGGGGCCATCGACACGCAGGGCTTGACCTTCACGCATGAACGAGCCGACACCGCCAGCCTCAACGCTCTGGCCGCGCAAGGTGAGGCCGACGTGGTGGCGGTCTCCTTGGGCGCGTACCCTGCCTTGGCAGACCGATACTGGCTGCTGCCTCACGGGGCGAGCGTGGGGAGGGCGTTCGGACCGGTGGTCGTGGCCAAGCGGCCGCTCGCACCGCGTGCGCTGCGCGGCCTTCGGGTGGGGGTTCCCGGGTTGAGCACCACAGCGCATCTGATTCTCAAGCTCATCGAGCCCGCGTTTGAGCCCGTCGTGGTCCCGATCGCGCCGTTCTCGCGCGCTTTCGACGCACTCGAGGCGGGGCAGATCGACGCCGCGTTGCTGATTCACGAAGGCCGTCTGCTCTACGAGGCGCGGGGGTACCATGCGGTGGTGGAGCTGGGGCAGTGGTGGCACGCCCACACGGGCTTGCCTTTGCCTCTCGGCGTGAACGTGATGCGGAAGGGCTTGGGCGCGCCCCTCGCGGCGCGGATCTGTCGGGTCTTGGGCGACGCCATCGCGTGGGCCTTCGCGCACCGTGAGGCGCTCATCGCGGCGATCGCGCGCGAGGATCGGGGCGACGCCGCCCTTGCCGATCCGGCGATGCTGGATCGTTACCTCGGGATGTACGCCAACGACGACACCCTTCGCATGGCGCCGGACGTGCGCCGCGCCATCGATGCCGTCTTTGCCCGCGCCCGCGCCCATGGCCTGCTCGATGCCCATGTGGATGTCTCCTGGGCCCCGGAAGAAACGGAAAGCGTCTAACGGCCCATGCGTTTCGTGAGGCCGTGCTTCCTCATGAGGTTGTAGAGCATGCGTTCGGTCAGAGCCGCACCCCGCGCCGCCGCGCCTACTTTGCCGCCGTGGCGGGCCAACAGCGCCTCGATGTAGATCGCCTCGAAGCGATCCACCACGGTTTGTCGCGCGCTCTTGATGGACTGGCCCAGCACGTCAGCCACGTCCAGCACCAGCCGAGGTGTGGGGGTAGCGGGCATCGGCCCACGGCTGATCGCCGGGGGAAGATCAGCCAAGCCGAGCGCTTCGTCGCGCGCCAAGAGCACGGCCCGCTCGAGCACGTTGATGAGCTCGCGCACGTTTCCCGGCCATTCGTAGCGAACCAGGGCCTCCATCGCCTCGGGTGCGATGCCTGATTGCGGTTTGCCCATCGCCACGCGAAAGTGATCGAAGTACGTGCGGGCCAGGCGGGGAATGTCCTCCTGGCGTTCGCGCAGAGGGGGAATGGTCAGGGTGACGACCGCAAGTCGAAAGAAGAGGTCGGCGCGAAAGCGCTTCGCCTCCACTTCAGTCTCCAGATCGCGGTTCGTGGCGGCCATGATGCGGACATCCACGGGCAGCACCTGTTCGCCGCCCAAGCGCCGGAGCGCCCGCTCTTCGAGGACCCGCAGCAGTTTCGCTTGCAGGTGCAGGGGCAACTCGCCCACCTCATCGATGAACAAGGTGCCCCCATGGGCCCGCTCGAAGTACCCACGGTGGGCGCGCACCGCTCCCGTGAACGCGCCCCTTTCGTGGCCGAAGAGCTCACTTTCGATGAGCGACTCGGGCAGCGCCGCGCAGTTGAACGCAACGAACGGCCCCCGCCCGCGTTTGCCTTCGTGGTGCAGCGCGCGGGCCATGCGCTCTTTGCCCACGCCCGTCTCACCGAGAAGCAGCAGTGACGTGTTTCCGAAAGCCGCCCGGCGGGCGACATCGAGAAAGGTGGTCATGGCAGGGCTCGAGGAACTGAAGTCGTCGAGCCGTTGCACTTCGGGTTGAAAGCCCGGAGCTTCGCCCCCGCGCTGGGCATCCAGATGCCGGATGACGAGGGCTGCGATCGCGTCCACGAGCGCGTCGTCGGGCAACCCGAGGTTCAGCACGGCAAGGGCCCCCGCCGCCAAGAGTTCGGCCCGGTCGGCGGCGTCTTCTTGGCGCCCGAGCACGATGACGTCCGGGCGCTCGGGCAGCTCACGCACGGTGGCCACCCACGATCCCGCCTCGTCGGGGAGCGCGCTCCGCTCCACCACCAGAAGGTCGGCATCGCAAGCTTCGAGTTCGGCCCAGATCCGCGCCGGCCCCTTGACCCCCACGACGTGCAGGTCAGGGTGGCGGAGCAGGCGCAGCGCGCGGGCGTGCAAGGTCGGGCGCGCCATGACGAGTGTTCGGACCAGCATGAAATTTGAAATAGCATTTCAGGCGCGATCGGAAATACCATTTCAGTCAAGGAAGCCCGACCGAGGTCACGGCGCTCCGGGGCGGCTGCCCAGACCGCGCTGCGCCGCTCCGGAGGAGCATCGTTGTAAACACTCTTTGTCGGCACGGGGCTTGCTTACGTTAACAGCACCAGATCTCCCTCATGTCCACTCAGCGCCGCTCCTTCCTCCGTCGTATCGTCCTTCGTCCCCGCTTCTGGGGCCTGTCCGCCTTGGTCGCCCTGGTCTCCTTCGCCTTGGGGACCCTGGCGCTTGCTGCCTACCGCCCGCAGGTGAACCGGGGCGTTCACGCGCTTGGCTCCATCCTCGAGCGCATTCCGGTGCGCTACGTGCTCCGGCGGGGAAAACCTGTCGAGCGCCCCGTGGCTCCGGCTCCGGCGGAAGCTCCCGTCGCCATGCCGCTCGGTGTCCCACAAGCGTCCTCGACGCTTCCCGAACCGGCCGAGGAGCCTTCCATGCCCCTCGACTCCGCCGCGGGCGGGGGCGAGCCCTCACCCGCTGCCCCGGCTCCCGTCGAGGGCTTCGCGGCTGCGACGGGCGCCCCGGCTCCCGAGGAGACCAACGCCCAGGACGAGGCCGAGTCTCAGGAAGAGTGGGACGAAGAAGACGAGCTTCACCCGGGCGAGGACGAGATGCCTTTCGCCCCCGAGGACGAGCCCGAACTCTGAGCGCCCGGTCGCGCTCACTCTTCGACGTCGAAGCGGATCTGCGTGTCGTCCGGCAATTTTCGCATCGACAGGACCCGGGTCGGAACGGGCGCCTTCCAGAACACCCCGAAGGTGAATTCGACCTTGGAACCCGTGACGATTCCCGAGAGGTCGACGCCTTGTGAAACGGTGAACGGCATGGGCATGGGCATCATGCCGACCTGCTCTCCTTCTTCGTTCTTGAACGTGGGGATCGCCTGGTGCAGCACCACCATGGTCTTGCCGTTGCCGGGCGCGACCGCCGGCGGAAGCAACTTCACCACGCCCCGCACCGTGTAGGTGGCCGAGGGCGTCTCGGGAGGCGTCGGTTTGCAGGCCCCGCCTGCCCACAGGATTACCGCAGCGAGGACGGTCGCGGAGCCGAAGGAAAACCTGCGACGAGACAAAAGAGGGGTTCGGCCGAACGACGCGAGCATGCCGCGAAGCTAGCAGCCACCCGAGCGCTAAACCACGCGGGTGACGGCCCTTCCCCGCACGAGGGGCACGAACTGCACGGGAACCACCTCCGTCTCGGCCACTCCGGAGGCGGTCTTCACCATCACCCGCAACTGCTGCTGCGCTTCGCCCACGGGGATCACCAACCGGCCACCGAGCGCCAGCTGGTCGATGAGGGCCGGCGGCACCGCAGGCGGTGCGGCGGTGACCAGGATCGCGGCAAACGGTGCTTCCTCCTGCCAGCCCTCGTAGCCGTCGCCCACCCGGAGGTGGATGTTCCGGTACCCCAGCTCCCGCAGAGTGTCCGACGCTCGATGGGCAAGCTCGGGCAAGCGTTCAACGCTGTACACCTGGCCGGCCAGCTCGGCCATCACCGCGTCCTGGTAGCCAGAGCCTGTCCCCACGACCAACACGCGATCGAGGGGCGTCACCTGGGCGAGCTGGGTCATCAACGCCACCACGAACGGTTGGCTGATCGTCTGCCCTTGCCCGATGGGCAAGGGAACGTTGTCATAGGCCCGGTGCCGAAGCCCGGCGGGGACGAAACGGTGTCGCGGGACCCTTCGCAGGGCGTCCAGAACGAGGCGTGAGGAGATGCCCTGTAGGGCAATTTCTTCAATCAGCCCATCCTGCGCGGCTCTGCGTGCTGACTCGTCCACCACCCCTCCCTCGTGTGCCTAGATCCTACAAGCCCTGGGGCCGAACCCCAATGGCTATTCGTCCGCTTCACTGGGGTCGTCTCGAGACGCCGGATCTTCCGCTCTGCCCGCGCGCCGTGCCCCAGGGGGCGGCGGCATGGGAGGCCGGGCGCTTGCGTCCTCCGCAGCGAAGCGGACCGCCTGCAGGCCTTCCACGAGGTGGACCTCGTCGACCACCGACACGATCATGTCCTTGTACGCGCTGTGGGGCAAGCCGAGGGCTTCGCCGAGGTCATGCACGAACTCGTCCTCGGCCAGGTCGAATTCCTGATCCGCGCCGTGGACGGCCGCCACCAGGTCGAGCAGGTGTCGCTTCGTCGCCTCGGGATCGTCCCTGAACAACGTGGCTGCGGCGGCGAGATCGAAGCGGGACGGAGTGAACTCGTCGATGCGGAAGTCGAGGTCCATCGGCAGGCTTTCGCGGCCCAAAAGATTCCTGAGTAGCTGACGGACCACGTTGCGTTCCTCCCCCTCCAGGTGCTGGTCAGCGTAGGCGGCGCCCATGAGAATGTCCGCGACGGTCGTGATGCGATCTTTCACCCCCCGACTTTCTCTCGCCGCCGGTCGGGCCGTCAAGCGCGGGGCGGCATGAGACCGGCATCCGCACAGATTCGTGGCAAAGTGAGGGATCGATGCGGGCGCGCTCCCAGCACGAGGCTTTGACTCCCGGGCGTTTGCGGCTAACGCCCGCCTCCTGGCTCGCGTGGCATCCGGACTGGCTCGACTCAGCGGCTCGGGCCGAGGTTTGGGGGCACGCCCAGACGCTGCCCTGGCAGGCGCGTGAGATTGTGCTCTTTGGTCGGCGGGTGATGCAGCCTCGCCTCGTCACGTGGGCGGGTAGATTTCCCTACGCTTACTCCGGACAGACGCTACCTCCTCGTGACATGCCGGGCTGGCTGGCCACGTTGTGCGCCGAGGTGGCCCGGGCGGCGGGGGCGCCCTTCAACCACGTGCTCGGCAACCTTTACCGCGATGGCCAGGACAGCATGGGGATGCACGCGGACGACGAACCCGAGCTTGGCCCCCGGCCGGTGGTGGCGACCTTGTCCCTGGGTGCGGCCCGGCGCTTCGTGATGGCGCCCGCGCGCACGAGCCCGGGTGAGGGTCGCGGCCGTTCCGAGAGGAGGTCGTTCGATCTCACCGACGGCAGCTTGCTCGTGATGGCCGGTGCCTGCCAGGAAGAGTTTCGCCATGGATTGCCGCGCACGACCCAAGTGGTCGGCCCGCGCATCAGCCTCACGTTTCGCTTCATCAGTCCGTGAGTGCAGCCTTCGGGCCGGCTACACTTCGAACGTGGAGCTCTCGGCACAAGGTCGCGCCCGAACGATGAAAGCTCTCGTCAAGGCTAACGCCGAGCCCGGTTTGTGGCTGCAAGAGGTCCCGCTGCCGGAGATCGGCATCGACGACGTCTTGATCAGGGTCCTTCGCACGGGGATCTGCGGCACGGATCTGCACATTTACAAGTGGGACGCTTGGGCCGCCGCACACGTCCCGGTTCCGCTCGTCATCGGACATGAATTCGTCGGACAGATCGCCGAAGTAGGGTCCAACGTCAAAGGGTTCAAGGTGGGTGATGTCGTGAGCGGGGAAGGCCACGTGGTGTGCGGACACTGTCGCAACTGTATGGCGGGGCGCCGGCATCTTTGCGACAAGACAAAAGGGGTTGGGGTGAACCGCCCGGGAGCCTTCGCAGAGTACGTGGCGCTGCCCCAGAGCAACGTCTGGTGTCATGCGCCCGGACTCGACAAGGACGTGATGGCCATCTTCGATCCCTTCGGCAATGCGGTGCACACGGCCTTGACCTACGACGTGGTGGGCGAAGATGTCCTCATCACGGGGGCTGGGCCCATCGGGCTCATGGCCGCGGCCGTGGTTCGTCATGCAGGGGCCCGACACGTCGTGGTGACGGACGTCAACGCCGACCGGCTCGCCCTCGCCAAGCGCATGGGCGCCACCCTGACGTTGGACGTGCGCTTTGAGAGCGTGGCCGACGCGCGCGTGCGTCTCGGTATGCGCGAGGGCTTCGATGTGGGTCTGGAGATGAGCGGCCACCCGGAGGCCTTCACCGACATGGTGGGCAACATGTGCCACGGCGGCAAAATCGCACTCCTGGGCTTGCCCGACGCCCCCTTCGCCATCGACTGGAACCGCGTGATCTCGAACATGCTCACCATCAAGGGCATATACGGCCGGCAGATGTATGAAACTTGGTACAAAATGACGGTGTTGCTGCAGGGGCGCCTCGACATTGGCCCCGTCATAACCCACCGTTTTGCGTACACGGACTTCGAGAAGGGCTTTGACGTGATGGCCTCGGGGGACTGTGGCAAGGTCATCTTGAAGTGGGCCAGTCTCTGAGCGAGAAAGGAAGACGCCTTGCTGGGAACGATGGAAGGCCACCTCGAAGCGGAACTTCAAGCACTCCGGGACGCGGGCCTCGCCAAGACCGAGCGGATCCTGGCCAGTCCCCAGGGGGCGCAGGTGGAGCTCTCGGGCGGGCAACGGGTGGTGAACCTCTGCGCCAACAATTACCTGGGGCTGTCGAGCCATCCTCGCATCGTGGCCGCGGCTCACGAGGCACTCGCAAGGTGGGGGTACGGCCTATCGTCCGTGCGTTTCATCTGCGGCACCCAAGAGATCCACAAAGAGCTCGAGGCCCGCATCTCCCAGTTCTTGGGCATGGAGGACACGATCCTCTATTCCTCTGCCTTCGACGCCAACGGAGGCCTCTTCGAGACCTTGTTATCGGACCAGGACGCGGTGGTGAGCGACGCGCTCAACCACGCCAGCATCATCGACGGCATCCGGCTCTGTAAGGCGCAGCGCTTCCGCTACCAGAACGACGACATGGCGGACCTCGAGGCCCAGCTCGAAAGGGCCCGCGACGCCCGGTTCCGCCTCATCGCCACCGACGGCGTGTTTTCCATGGACGGTACGATCGCCAATCTGCGGTCGATCTGCGACTTGGCGGACAAACATCGAGCGATCGTGATGGTGGACGACTCGCATGCCACGGGCTTTCTGGGCGCAACCGGGCGGGGGACGGCAGAGTTTCGTCAGGTCATGGGTCGGGTCGACATCGTCACCAGCACGCTCGGCAAGGCGCTTGGGGGGGCGGCTGGCGGATTCGTGAGTGCGCGGCGGCCCGTGGTCGAGATGCTGCGCCAGCGTTCCCGCCCGTATTTGTTCTCGAACACGCTCTCTCCCGTCATCGCCGCCGTCTCTGTCGAGGTGCTGAACGTGCTGGCCGAAAGCACCGCTTTGCGCGATCGCTTGGCCGAGAACGCCAAGTTCTTCCGCGAAGGTATCGAGGCGCTCGGTTTCACCACGAGGGCCGGTGAACATCCCATCGTGCCGATCATGTTGGGCGATGCGGTGCTGGCGCAGCGTATGGCGGCCCGGTTACTCGAGCGGGGCATTTACGTCGTGGGGTTCTTCTACCCCGTCGTGCCTCACGGCCAGGCCCGCATCCGGGTGCAGCTCTCGGCGGCCCACAGCGAAGACGACCTTGGGTTCGCCCTCGCCGAGTTCGCGGCGGTGAAGGCAGAGCTATGGCCCTGAGCCTCCAATTTAGGCGAGGCCGTTTTAGGTGAGGCCGTCGAGCGCTTGCAGGAAATCGGCGGTCAGGTCCCGGTGATCCTCGACCCCAATCGAAATCCGGACGAGGTCGTCGCTGACCCCGTTGTCGCGGAGCTCCTGCTCCGACATCTCCGAGTGCGTGGTGGTGGCGGGATGGCAGGCAAGCGTTTCCACGCCTCCCAGGCTCACAGCGTTGTGCGCGATCTTCAACCGACGAAGGAAGTCGAAGGCACCGCGCTTGCCGCCCGCCACCCGCAAAGAAAACACCGAGCCAGGGCTCGTACACTGGGCGTCGTAAATGCGCTTTTGGCTGGGGTCCATGAAGGAAGCGGGGTAGTGGACCTCTTTGACCTTGGCATGGCGGGCCAGGGCGGCCACCACCTTCTCCGCGTTCTTCGCCTGCCGGGACATGCGCAGCTCCACCGTGGGCAGGCGGCTGTCGAGCATCCAGCATTCGTCCGGCTGCAGGATGTTGCCGAGGATGGCACGTGTGCCGCGCAAGTGCTCGAGCAGGTCGGGGTCTCGTCCGATGATCACGCCGCCCAGCATGTCGCTGTGCCCAGCCAGAAACTTGGTGGCCGAGTACACGGCAAAGTCCGCGTCCAGCTCCAGCGGATGCTGAAAAGCGGGGCCCATGAATGTGTTGTCGACGGCGACGAGGGGGCGCGTTTTTCCGTCACCTTCGTGCTGAGCCACGGCCGCGGCCGCCGCCCGAATGTCGGTCATCACCAGGGTTGGGTTCGAGGGCGTCTCGATCAACACCAGCTTCAGATTGCGGGCCTCGCGTATGGCGCGGGTCATCGCTTCAGTCTGTCCGGCCTTGACGGGTATCGCCTCGAGCCCGAGGGGCTCCAGCATCTGGTGAATCAGGTGCTGCGTGCCCCCGTAGATGGGCGTGGTGTACACGAAGGAACTGCCCGGCGGGCAGAACGTGAGGAACAGCGTGGAAATGGCGGCCATACCCGAGTTGAAGACCGCCGCCGCACGTGAACCGGGTTCGAGCGGGACGATATGGTCTTCCAGGATCTCGGCGTTGGGGTGGGACAAGCGCGAGTAGATGAGATCGACGCTCTCGCCCTCCGCGGGCCGCGACCGGCCAAGCGCGATGGCGAAGGCCCGCTCCGCGGCCTCGGGGCTCGAGAACACATATGTGCTCGAGCGGAACACCGCCGGACGGGCCGACCCCACCGAGAGGCGGGGATCGAACCCCCGGGTCAACACCGCCGTGGGCGGCCGAACGAGGTAGGGCGCCTTGCTTCGACCGTTGGACATCGTTCTCCCCCTTCCTTCAGCCTGAGGCCGGACCCCCAGATGCGCAAGGCCGTACCGTGCCCGAAGGTCATTTGCTTTAGGTGAGACGGACCCGTACCCGGACTATACTCACCGTCACTCCATGAACACGGTTTCTGTAGCGAAGCTCATCGCGGGTGCCCTGGCTCCCGGCGCCGAGGTGACGGTCGAAGGCTGGGTCCGGACACGGCGCGATTCCAAGGCCGGTCTTTCGTTTTTGCACGTGAGTGACGGTTCGGGGTTCCACCCGCTTCAGGTTGTGGCCCCCGCAGCTCTGTCCAATTACCAAAGCGAGGTGCTCAGGTTGAGCGCGGGGTGCGCCGTTCGCGCCCACGGCCAGCTCGCGCCTTCGCAGGGGCAGGGGCAGGCTGTCGAGCTTCACGCCACGTCAATCGAGGTCGTGGGCTGGGTGGATGACCCGGAGAGTTATCCCATGCAGCCGAAGCGCCATTCCATGGAGTTCCTGCGCGAGGTCGCGCACCTCCGGCCGCGGACCAACGTCATCGGTGCCGTCACCCGCGTCCGTCACACACTCGCGCAAGCGATCCACCGCTTTTTTCACGAGCACGGGTTCTTCTGGGTCCACACCCCCATCATCACGGCGAGCGACTGCGAAGGGGCTGGAGCCATGTTCCGGGTCTCGACCCTCGACGCCGTAAACCCGCCCCGCACGCCTTCGGGGCAGGTGGATTTCGGCCAGGATTTTTTCGGCAAACCCGCTTTCCTCACGGTTTCGGGCCAGTTGAACGTCGAGGCCTACTGCTTGGCCTTGAGCCGCGTTTACACGTTCGGGCCCACGTTCCGTGCCGAAAACTCGCACACCCGCCGTCACCTGTCCGAGTTTTGGATGGTCGAGCCCGAGATTGCGTTTGCCAACCTGAACGACGACGTCACCTTGGCCGAGGCGTTTTTGAAGAGCATCTTCAAGACCCTTCTCGATGAACGCGCGGACGACATGGCGTTCTTTGCAGAAAGAATCGATCCGGGCTGCATCGCGCGCGTCCGGAAGCTCATCGACGCCGAGTTCGAGCGCATGGACTACACCGAGGCCATCGCTCACCTCGAAAAGGCCCCGAAGGCTTTCGAGTATCCCGTGGCGTGGGGCATGGATCTGCAGTCGGAGCACGAGCGCTACCTCACCGAGGATCTCGTCGGCCGCCCCGTTGCAGTTCTGAACTTTCCCAAGGACATCAAGGCGTTTTACATGCGGGTCAACGACGATGGTCGCACGGTGGCCGCCATGGATGTCCTGGCACCCGGGATCGGCGAGATCATCGGCGGCAGCCAGCGCGAGGAGCGGCTCGACGTGCTCGATGCGCGTCTCGAGGCGCTGGCGCTTCCCAAGTCCGAGTACTGGTGGTACCGCGATCTGCGCCGCTATGGCACGGTCGCCCACGCGGGCTTCGGCTTGGGCTTCGAACGGGCCATCCAGTATGCCACCGGCATCGAGAACATTCGTGACGTGATCCCGTTTCCGCGCGCACCCAAGCAAGCGGACTTCTAAGAGGGAAAGAGCGATAGCATGAGCCTTCCGGGATCCGCCGAAGACGCATCTTTTCTCCGTGCGTTCGCCCAAACCAAGGGGTTTTTGCTCGGGCGCCCCGTTCACCCCGTCGTGGCGCCGGATGGCCAAGCGGTCCTGTTCCTTCGAAGCGAGGCGCGTTCGAGCCGACACGATCTCTTCGAGTACGACGTCGCCACGGGGCGTACACGTCTTCTGTGTACGGCCGCCCAACTGCAAGGAGGCGAGCGCCCGCTTTCCGAGGCCGAAAAGGCGCGCCGAGAGCGCCAGCGGATCACCGACACGGGCCTCGTGAGCTTCGCACTTTCCCCCGACGCGCGCTGGGTGCTCTTGCCGCTGGCCGGCGCGCTTTACGGCGTGTCCCGCGACAGCGGCGAGACGTGGTCGCTGTTGCCCGCCGATCACCCTCCCGTCATGGACGCGCGGTTTTCGCCGACCGGCGATGCCCTGGCGTTCGTCTGCAACCACGACCTGTGGCGCCTTCCCCTGACGGCCCGGGGTCTTCCCCCGGTGCGCCTCACGACAGGGGGGGCGCCCGACCACGCCTTTGGCCTGCCGGAATTCGTGGCCCAGGAAGAGATGCACCGCTTCGAGGGGACCTGGTATTCCCCGCAGGGCGACAAGCTCCTGGTGTCGTTGGTCGACGAACGCGAGGTGGAGCGCTTCGTGATCGCCGATCCCGCACATCCGGAGCGAGCCCCCCACAGCTTTCGCTACCCACGCCCTGGAAAGGCGAACGCCCGGGTGACGCTTCACATCCTGGACGCCGAGGGCCGGGAGCCGCCGGTACCCGTGGTCTGGGATCACGAGCGGTTCCCTTACCTGGCCAGGGTCTCCTGGCACGCGGCCGAAGCCCCTCCGTTGCTTTGGGTGCAATCCCGTGACCAACGGGAGGCGGCGCTGCTGCTCGTCGACGTCGCGAGCGGACGCACACACGTTGCCTTCACCGAGGAGGACGAGGCCTGGATCAACCTGGACCCGAAGCTGCCTCGCTGGCTACCGGATGGCCGAGGAATTTTGCACGTGAGCGAGGCGGACGGCGCCCCCTCGTTGCAGCTGCGTTCCCCCACCGGCGCGCTGGAGGCCACGGTGGTTCCCCCGGACGCGGGTTTTTTGTCGTTGGTGGCTGTGCAAGCCGCTACAAACACCGCGCTCGTGCTGCTCGGCGACCATCTGTACAGCCACGTCGCCCGCGTCTCCCTCGCGCCTCAGGGCGCCTTTGCCCCAGCCCCACTCGGGGCCGCATCCGATCACCAGGGCGCGAGCGAGCGGGGCGACGTCACGTGGGTGGTCACCGGGGGGCCCGTCGAGGCGCCTTTGTTGGTGGAAAACCGGGTGTCGAGCACCCGCTGGCCCACGGTGCGTCTCATCGATGGGGACGGCCGCCGGCTGGGTGAGCTCCCTGCGTGCGCGGAGGTGCCGCCCTTTTCCGTGAATCTCGAGCTTACGAGCGTTGGCGCGGAGGGCTTTGCCGCGGCGCTGATCCGGCCGCGCCACGCCGTGGCCGGCCAAAAACTCCCCGTCATCGTTCACGTGTACGGCGGTCCCCACGCGCTCATGGTGAGGGCCGACCAAAGGCACTACGTCTTCGATCAATGGTTGGCCGATCGGGGTGCCATCGTGGTGGCGATCGACAACCGCGGCACCCCGCGCCGGGGGCGCGCCTGGGAGCGTGCCGTCAAGGGGGCGTTCGGCCAGGTGCCCCTGGGCGATCAGGTGGCCGGCCTCTGGGCCCTCGGGGCGGCGTTTCCCGAGCTCGACCTGTCCCGCGTGGGAATCTACGGCTGGTCGTTCGGCGGCACGCTCGCGGCACAAGCCGTGCTCTGTCGACCCGACGTCTACAAGGTCGCCGTGGCAGGGGCTCCGGTCGTGGACTGGCACGACTACGACACCCACTACACCGAACGCTACCTCGACCTTCCTGCCCGCGCCCCCTCAGTTTATGCGTCGGCCAGTCTGTTGCCCCTTGCCCCAAGGCTCCAGCGGCCGCTTCTGCTGGTGCACGGGACCGCTGACGACAACGTCTATTTTTTTCACGGGCTCAAGCTGGCCGACGCTCTGTTCCGGAGCGGCCGCAGGTTCGACTTTTTGCCGCTGCCTGGAACGACGCATCAGATAGGAGATCCCGAGGTGCGTGAACGTCTGTGGGCCCGCATCGGGGACTATCTGTTCGAACACCTGTGACGAGCTCGGCTTCGTCGGCCACGCTTTCCTCACGGCCACCCCGCGCGGCTCGGCATTCACGACCGGGGGTCGTAGGCCTGCCGCGGAATTGTTTTCACGCGGCGGGCGAGTTCCGGTATTTTCCCCCCTCCCTCACGATGTCTGGATCCTCTCGCTTCGAACGTCTCAAAAACCTCCCCCCTTACGTGCTGGCTCGCGTCGACGAGCTCAAAACGCGGCTGCGCGCCGAGGGGCGTGAAATCTATGATTTCGGTCTCGGCAACCCCGACGGGGACAGTCCGAAGGCCGTCGTGGCCCGCCTTCAGGCCGAGCTGGGCCGCACGGGCTTTCAGCGCTACATGCCGTCCAAGGGGCTGCCAGAGGTGCGGCAGGCCATCTGTACCTGGTACCAGCGCCGGTACGGCCAGACGTTCAACCCCGATACCGAAGCGGTGATCACGATCGGGTCCAAAGAGGGCATCGGACATTTGCTCTTGGCCATCGTGGCGCCGGGCGACTGCGTGCTCAGCCCCGATCCCGGCTACCCCATCCACCGCTTCGGCGTGCTCATCGCGGGCGGAGAGCCGGTGCCGGTGCGTGTGGCTCCTGGCCTCGACCACTACGCTGAAATCGAAGCGGCGCTCGCGCGGGCGCCTCGCAAGCCGAAAGGCTTGATCGTGAACTTCCCTCACAACCCCACGACCGCCGTGGCCGACCTCGACTTCTACCGGCGGGTGGTCGCCCTGGCGAAGCGGGAATCTCTGTGGGTGATCTCCGACCTGGCTTACGCCGATCTCACCTTCGAGGGCCGCCAGACCCCCAGCATCTTCGAGGTGGAGGGCTCACGCGACGTGGCGATCGAGTTCTTCACGGTCTCGAAGAGCTACAACATGCCGGGTTGGCGGGTGGGCTTCGCCGTAGGCAACCCGGAGCTGGTGGGCAGTGTCACCACGATGAAGGGGTACATGGACTACGGGATCTTCGCGCCGAACCAGCTCGCGGCGGCCACGGCCCTTTTGGACTGCGAAGAAGACGTTGCCCGCATCCGCGCCCTTTACCGCCACCGGTCCGAGGTGCTCGTCAGAGGCCTCACCGCCGCAGGTTGGCCCGCCTCCGCACCTCAGGCCACGATGTTCGTCTGGGCCCGCATCCCGGACCGTTTCGCCCCAGAGGGCGCCGTGGCGTTCGCCGCGAGGCTGCTCGAGGAGGCCGGTGTGGCCGTGGCTCCGGGCGTGGGCTTCGGGCCCGGGGGCGAAGGGCACGTGCGCTTCTCCCTCATTGAAAGCGACGAGCGGGTCGAGGCAGCCTGCCAGGCGATCGGCCGGTTTTTGGCCAAGGTATGAGCTGACGCCTCCGGGACGTTGGCGCAATGCGCTTCCGCCGTGGCGCCCCTCGTCATCGGTCAATCGGCCCCCGACGGCGGAAGCTGTCAAAAAATCGCGCACTTTGCATGCCTTCGCCCCCAAGAACGGTTTGACAACAACTTTCACCACGAGTAGAAAACGCACCCCATGTCTTCTGCACCCGTGCATCATCGCAAAACCATCACGGCCGAACCGCTCGACCGTGATTGGTACGTGGCCGACCTCCAGGGCCTGACTCTCGGCCGGGCCGCCACCAAAATCGCCGCCGTGCTTCGTGGCAAGCACCGCGCCCGCTTCGTGCCCCACCAGGACGCGGGTGACTTCGTGGTCGTGCTGAACGCCGACAAGGTCAAGCTCACGGGCAACAAGTGGTCTGACAAGACCTACTACGACCACACCCTCTTCCCGGGCGGACTCAAGTCCTACTCCGCGCAACAGCTCAACGCCCGCCGCCCGACCGACTTGGTCAAGCGCGCCGTGTGGGGCATGTTGCCGAAAGGCCCTCTCGGCCGCCGGATCTATAAAAAGCTCAAGGTCTACGCGGGCACCGAACACCCGCACACGGCTCAACAGCCGAAGCCACTCGCCTTCTAAGCCCTTTCGGAGTTCACGCACGATGCCTGACAAGCAGACCAATTACTACGCCACCGGTCGCCGCAAAGAAGCGGTCGCCCGTGTTTGGCTTCAGCCCGGCGAAGGCAAGTTCGCCATCAACAGCCGGACGCTCGAGGATTACTTCGGACGGGAAACCTCGCGCATGGTGTTCCGCCAGGCTTTGGAACTGACCGACCTGGCTGGGCAGATCGACGTGTTCTGCTCGGTCAAGGGCGGTGGTCTTTCCGGTCAGGCCGAGGCGATCCGTCACGGCATCTCCCGCGCGCTGACGCGCTACAACCCCGAGTTCCGGGGTACCTTGAAGAAGGCCGGTTACTTGACCCGCGACGCACGCAAGAAAGAGCGTAAGAAGTACGGTCAGCCCGGCGCCCGCAAGCGCTTCCAGTTCTCCAAGCGCTAACCCGCGCCGAGACAGGAACGGAAACAGGCTCACCTTCGGGTGGGCCTTTTTTCATTGTGCGCGTGGCCGTTGCGCCTCGGTTGGCCGCTGGCGCGGCCCCTCGGACCCCGGTCGCGGAGTGCCAGCTCAGCCTTCGCCCACGGCGTACACGACCTTCGTGTGAGACGCGCGATCGTGGAGCGCTTGCCGGTTGTCGTCGAAAAGGGCCAAGAGAAAGCCCGCGATCCAGGGTACGACGAGAATGACGTTGGGGAGCAAGACGCGGCGGAGCAGAGGCTGGGTGGCCTCTTCCAGTACCGGGATCTTGTTGACGCCCACGATGGCCCCGATCTGGTCGGTGGCTGCCCCCAGGTCCACCATGTCGCTCGCCGCGCCCACCTGGAACGCGATCATGACCACAGCCATGATGGGGGCCCAGAACTCGACGGCAAAGCGCAGGATGAGCCGGGGCAAGGTGACGGCGCGGTCGGTGCCCTGAAGCCGCAAGCCCAGCATGCGCTTTCCCACCGTACGCTGCCACAGGCGGTGGCATACGAGGTAGTACGTGGCAAGCAGACCCAAGGCGGTAAGGCTGCCGGCGCTATCGCCCAGCTGGAGCGCACCGCTGATGAGCTCGCTCGTGCCCGCCACGAGGCCCAGATCTATGGCCAAGGCGGTGGCCCGTGCGGGAACGCCGCCGGCGACCACGGGCTTGGGACGTAGGGCCATGAGCCGCTCGAGAAGTTCCTCATAGGTGGCGGGGCGGCGAAAGGGATCGGCGTCCATCATTTCGCTCACGAGACGACGCAGGCGCCAGGGCGCCAAGTCTTCGGAGATGGGCGGCCGGGGCGCGCTCATGTGCTTGGCGAACAGATCCGTCATCGACTTGGCATCGAACGGTGGCTGCCCCGTGAGGATCTCGTAAAACGCCACGCCCAAAGAGTAGATGTCGCTCCGGTGGTCCGGCTTTCGACCGTCGATCCGCTCGGGTGCGGCGTACCGGGGCGTTCCGGCGAAGTGCTCCTCGGTGCTGCCGATGGGCGCGGCCAAGCCGAAGTCTGCCACCTTGATCTCGACTTTGCTCGATCGGTAGAGGCTGCCGTGGCTCATCAGGATGTTCGAAGGCTTGACGTCCCGGTGGGCGATGCCCCGAAGGTGGGCAGCGAAAAGGGCCCGTGCGGTTTGGATGATGCACTCGAGGGCCTCGACCCAGGGAATCGGACCGGTCTTCTTCATCCGGTCCTCGAGGGTCTGGCCGTTGACGAACTCCATCGCGAAGTAAGGAGCTCCGCGGTACCGACCGACGTAGTAGATCGCCACCACGTGTGGGTGCTGGATACGCGCCTGCGCCCGAGCCTCCATGATCATGCGATCGACGAGCTCGGGATAGTCGGCCAACTCCTCACGCATGACCTTGAGGGCCACGGGGCGCTCGAGGCTGAGATCGTGGGCCAAGTACACACGGCCCATGCCACCTTCGCCCAGGAGCCCGCGCACCTCGAAGTGATCGATGACGCTGCCGATCAGGGGATCGTCCCCCGGGGCCATCTCCCGGGCCACGGGAGGGCGGTCCACGGTGTACGCGGTTTGCGCTACGGACAACGGTGTGTCGGGCACGGTTGCGCCCAGGTCGTTACGAACCGTCCGTGGGCCACCCACGGCCACGGTTTCGTCCAACGCCTCCTGCTCGGACCACGGCACGCCGGCATCATACATTGATCGTGCCTTCGGTTAAACTGATGCGATGAGTGCTTCCCGCCGTCGAATCCTGGGAGCGCCGCCCAGTGATGGTGACGCGGTGGCGATGCCGGAGGCTCTCTCATCCTTCGGGCCGTTCCGGGGGCGTCTGGCACGGCGCCTGTTCATCGCCATGCTGGTGCCCGTGGTGGCTGGTGTCGCCCTGTATGCCGTGTTTGCGCAGCAGCGAGCCCATGCGCTTCTCGAAGACGAGCTCGGCCGCAGGCTTGCTGCCGCGGCGGTGGCCGTGGCCGTTCAGATCTTGCCCGAACAGGTGCAGGCGCTCCGAGAGGGTGACGAGGGCTCGCGCACGCACGCCAACGTCAGTCACAAGTTGGACCTGGCGCTGGCGCGCTTCGACCTACGACGGGTTCTGCTTCTCGGGCCGGATTTTTCGGGTCGGATCGATACGTCGAAGCGGCTTGCTCTGGGCGCGCGCGCGCACGAAGTGCTCGCTGACGAACCCGAGATGAGGCGTGCGCTCGAGGGTACAGCCACGGCCTCACCGTTGTTCACGGGCAAGGACGGACGTCCCTACAAGCGCGCCTACGCCGCCGTGGGGGCGCCCGGGCAGGCAGGCGGGGTGGTGATGGTGGAAGGTGACGCCACTTACTACACGCCCCTGCAGCGCTTTCAGCGCTGGCTGCTTCTGTGGGGCGTGGGGGTGCTGGGGCTGCTCCTCGTCGTCGTGGTGGTGGTGGCACGACGGATCACGGGCCCCGTGAGCCGCCTGTCCGAGGCCGCTTTGCGCATTGGGCACGGGCAATTCGAGACGCCCGTGCCCGCGGAAACGCAGGACGAAATTGGCTGGCTCGCGCAGCGGTTCGAGGACATGCGCCGTGCGGTCGCGGCCCGCGACGAACGCATGCAGATGATGTTGGCAGGCATCGCCCACGAAGTCAGAAATCCCCTGGGCGGCCTTGCGTTGTTCACCGGGCTTCTCCGGGAGGGGCTCCAGGACCAACCCGAACGTCTGACGGAAGTGGCGCGCCTCGAGCGTGAGCTGTCGTACCTCAACGCCGTGGTGACCGATTTCCTCGAGTACGCCCGCCGTGCCGTGCCGGTGCCGGAAGAGGTGCCGCTTGCGCCCTTGTTCGAGGAATTGGTGGAGGTGGCGGCTCCTGGCGATGCCCTCGTGAAGATCGAGCTCGTCGGGCAGCCCGCGGTACAAGCCGATCGGGGACAGCTCCGACGGTTGCTCCTCAACCTGCTGCGCAATGCCCTTGCGGCGGCACCGCGAGGCCCCGTAGTTCTGGCCGCTCGCGGGACGTCCCCCGGCTGCCTCATCGAGGTCCGCGACGGCGGTCCCGGTGTGCCCAACGAGCTGCGCTCTCAGATCTTTACGCCGTTTTTTACCACGCGTGAAAAGGGCACAGGTCTTGGATTGGCGCTGGCCCGCGAGATCGTGGCCGACCACGGGGGCACCCTGACGTTGCACGATGCGCCCGAGGGCGGCGCCTGCTTTCGCATTCGCCTGTAAGCCTCGCCGCAAGGAGACTAGAATCACGCCATGGCGCGCGTTCTGGTCATCGACGACAACGAAACCATGCGGGAAGGCATGGCCGCGACGGTGCGGCGGATGGGTCACGAGGTGGATGTGGCCTCTGGCGGGGCAGCGGGGCTTGCGCTCTTCAAGGCCCGCGGCGCAGACCTCGTCGTGACGGATCTCAAGATGGACGGCATGTCAGGTATGGCGGTGCTCGAGGCGGTGCGGGATGCCGATCCGTCGGTGCCCACCCTCATCGTGACCGCCCACGGCAACGTGGAGACGGCCGTGGAGGCCATGCGCCTGGGAGCGCTCGACTTCCTCCAAAAGCCGTTCGTGCCTGAGGTCTTGCGCCTCAAGGTGCAGCGGGCCTTGGAGGTGAGGGGAGAGCGTCACGCGCGGTTGCGCGCCGAAGCCGAGGCCGAAGCTTTGCGCTCCGACGCCGCCACGCCCTACGGCTTCGCCGAGCTCGTGGGCCGCAGCCCGCCCATGCAAGCCGTGTTCGCACTCGTTCAAAAGGTCGCGGGAGCCGACGTGGCGGTACACATCCACGGAGAGTCGGGCACGGGCAAGGAGCTGGTGGCGCGCGCTTTACACAACCGGTCGCGGCGTGCGAATAAGCCCTTCGTCAAGGTCAACTGTGGCGCCTTGGCAGAGACGCTCCTCGAATCCGAGTTGTTCGGCCACGAAAAGGGAGCCTTCACCCACGCCGTCAAGCGCAAGCTGGGACGCTTCGAGCTTGCGCACGAGGGCACGCTCTTTCTCGACGAGGTGGGCGACATGTCGCCGGCGCTCCAGGTCAAGCTGTTGCGGGTGCTTCAGGAGCAAGAGTTCGAGCGCGTGGGCGGCGAGGAGACGATCAAGGTCGACGTCCGGGTGATCAGCGCCACCCATCGGGACCTCAAGGCCGAAGTGGAAGCCGGGCGTTTTCGCGAAGACCTCTACTACCGCATGCACGTCGTGGCGTGCGAAGTGCCGGCGCTCCGCGCGCACCGCGAAGACATCCCGTTGTTGGTCGAGCACTTCATCCGCAAACAGGCGCCGCGCCTCAATCCCTCGGTCGAAGACATCGCGCCCGACGCGCTCGCACGGCTTTTGGGTTACGACTGGCCGGGCAACGTTCGTGAACTCGAGAACGCAGTGGAACAAGCCCTGGTCTTCGCCGAGGGCAAGACGATCACACGTGAGGCGCTTCCGCCGGTCTTTCGGCAAACCCCGCCACGCAACTTGCTTCCGCTTCCCGCGGGGGGACCGCCCTTTACCCGAGGTGCTCGACGATCTCGAGCGGCAGCTCATCCTTCGCGCCTACGAAGAGACGGGGGGCGTGAAGACAGAGACCGCCCGCAAGCTCGGTATCAAGACGAGCGCGCTTTACTACAAGCTCGAAAAGTACGGCATCGGCGTGATCGCTGGCCGCGAGCGCGCCGGGGACGACGCCGACGGGCTCACCGCACCCGAAGCATCGGGTGTGCCTGACGCGGAGCCGGCGTGAGCACCCTCGTTTATTCCGACCCGCGCTGGTTGGACCATGACCCGGGGCCGGGGCATCCCGAGTCTCCCGCCCGGCTCGCGGCCGTGCTGGGGCATTTGGCGGCCCATCCCGTCAGGGGGGTCGAGATCGCCGCGGCCCGCGAAGCGTCTGACCAGGAGCTCGCAGCCGTTCACGAGCCCTGGCACATCGATCGGTTACGAAGCTTTGATGGACTCGTGGCCGATCTCGACGCCGACACCCCGGATGTCCTCAGGCAGCTACACGGCCGCGTGTCTCGCGGGCGGGGGGCCGCGGTCGAGGCCGTGACGCGCGTCTGGCATCACGAGGCAGACAATGCCTTTGTGCTTTGCCGTCCGCCGGGGCATCACGCCGAGCGGGGGCGCGCCATGGGCTTTTGCCTGTACAACAACATCGCCATCGCCGCCGAGGCCGGGCTGCGGTTGGGTGCCGAGCGCGTGCTGATCGTCGATTGGGACGTCCATCACGGCAACGGCACGCAGCACGCGTTCGAGTCCCCGGCGTGACGTGCTCTTCGTATCCACGCACCAGTACCCCCCCGCTTTACCCGGGTACGGGGGCTTCCCACGAGGTCGGGAAGGCAGAAGGGGCGGGGTATACCGTCAACTGCGCCCTGCCGGAGGGACAGACCGATGCAGACTATGGGGCAGTTTTCAGCGATCTGGTCCTGCCCGTGGCGGAAGCCTACGCGCCCGATCTGGTTCTCGTCTCGGGCGGGTTTCGACGCCCCACGCGGCCGACCCGCTGGGTGGCATGCGGCTTGGCGAGCGAGGGTTCGCCGCGATGACCTCGGCGCTCGTGAAGGTGGGCTGGGGCCACCGCCCGGGGGCCGTCTCGTCTTGATGCTGGAAGGCGGGTACGATCTTTCGGCGTTGTCGGCTTCGGTCCACGCGTGCCTGGAGGTGCTTGCGGGCGCAAAAGCCGAGACCTTTCCCACCACGGGCGCGGCCCGCGCGGGCGGCGCTTTGCGGGCCACGCGGGACGCCCTGGGGGGATACTGGCGCTTGCCATAGCCGGTATGCCTGGAACGCTGCGTAGCCGCTGCAGGGACGAAATCCCCACGTTCCGGGTGTGACACCGGCCCTCACATGCGATAAACGCTGCCCACCGCCGTTCCCCGGGCGGTGGCTCTGCCATGAAGAAAGCCTCCCTCGGCACGATATTCCTCACCGTCTTCCTCGACCTTCTGGGATTCGGGTTGGTGGTGCCCTTCCTTCCGGGCGTCGCCCGCCACTTTCGGCTCCAGTGACTTGGTCGCCGCCCTGCTGGGGTCCGCGTACTCGGTCATGCAGTTCGTGTTCATCCCGTTTTGGGGACGGCTCTCCGATCGCATCGGTCGGCGGCCGGTGTTGCTCTGGAGCATCGCCGCCAACATCGTGGGTATGTCGCTGCTCGGCTTCGCCAACTCGCTCGCCCTGCTGTTCGTCGCCCGGGTGTTCAGCGGCATCGCCACCGCCAACATCGCCGTGGCGCAGGCGTATATCGCCGACATCACCACGCCCGAAACACGAGCCCGCGGCATGGGCATGATTGGAATGGCCTTTGGCCTCGGCTTCATCCTGGGCCCGCCGCTCGGCGGTGTGCTGGGCCACGTGCAGGTCTTCGGGCGCGAAGGCCCCCTGGCGGCCTTCGTGGCCGCCGGCGCATCGCTCGTCAATTTGGTCTTGGCGTATCGTCGCCTGCCCGAATCGTTGGTGGTCAGCGCGCAAGGCGCCTCGGAAGGCGTGCCTGCCACGATTCGACGCCGTTTCGTGCCCCTCGATGTGGAGGCCCTCAAGCAGGTTACGGCCGTGCCGGGCGTGGGTCTGGCCGTCGTGCTGATGTTCTCCGTGACGTTTTGGTTTTCGGGGATGGAGATGACGTATCGGTTGTTCACCGAAGACATTTTTGGTTTCGGTGTGGCAGGCACGGGGGCCCTGTTCGGCTTCGTCGGGGTAGTGGCGGCCGTGGTGCAGGGTGGTCTCATCGGTCGGCTCACGAAGCGTTTCGGAGAGGTCCGTTTGCTCGGTCGCGGGGTGTCGCTTTTGGCCCTTGGCTTTGCTGGACTTGCTCTCAGCGCCTGGCCTTCCGGCACGGTCGCTCTGGCACTGCTGATTGGTGCGTCGGGCGTTTTGGCGGCGGGAAACGGGTTGTGCATGCCGTCTTTGTCTTCCTACACTTCGAGGAAGGCGGGGCCGCGCATCCAGGGGATGACGTTGGGCGTGATGCAATCGCTCTCCGCGCTCGCACGGGCGCTGGGCCCCCTCGCGGGAGGCTTGGCGTACGAATACATCGCCCCGTGGGGACCCTACGCGCTCGGGGCCCTGGGCTTCGGGGTGGCGGCTGCGATGGCGGCGCGCCTACCGGCCTTGAACGAGGCGCCCCTGACGGCGGCTCAGTAGTTGGGGGGAGGCAGCTCTGTGATGCGCCGTTGAACGCGGGCCTCGCGCACCCGCTCGAGATAAATCCGGGCACGTTCTGCCAGCTGAGCGCGCTGTCCTTGCCTGAGCGCCGCAACGTCCGTGAGGTCCCCGCCGACACCCAGCGCAAAGGCGCCGGCTTGAATGTAGGCGGCAGCGTTCTCGAGCGTCACCCCCCCCGTGGGCATCAGCTCGATATCGGGTAGAGGCGCCTTGACGGCTTTGAGGTAGGAAGGGCCCCCCACGGCCGAGGCCGGAAACACCTTGACGGCGTCGGCGCCGGCCTGCCAAGCCATGTAGATCTCCGTGGGCGTGAGCGCACCGGGGAAGCAGGCCAGCCCGTTGCCTCGACAGTAGGCAATGATGGCGGCGTCAAAGACCGGCATGACCATGAACCGGGCCCCGGCTTCATGAACGGCCAGCGCCTGCTCCATGGTCAGCACGCTTCCGGCACCGACCATCAAATCGGGTGAGAAGCTCACGGCCAGTTCTCGAATGGCCTCGAGCGCGCCGGGCACCGTGAGGGGAATCTCCAACACCTGAAGCCCCGCTTCGCGAAGCACGTCGGCCAGCTCCAATGCGTCTTCGGAGGTGGGCGTGCGAAGGATGGGCACGAGCCCGCCGTCGTGAATACAGCGGAGCACCTCCGTCTTGTTTGCAGCGGGCATCGGTGTCCTCCCTTCGGCGCCTCTCGTGGGGCCCTATCGGGCCACGCGGGCCGCGCCGCCCTTCATCACCCGTTCGACTTCTGCCAGCGTGGCCATGCTGGTGTCCCCCGGCGTGGTCATCGCAAGCGCACCGTGGGCCGCGCCGCATTCCACGGCGTAGGCCGGACCTTTGCCCGAAAGGAACCCGTAGACGAGGCCCGAAGCGAACGAGTCACCGCCGCCCACGCGGTCGTAGATCTCGAGATCCTCTCGCACGGGTGCCACGAAGAACCCCTCCGCGGTGGCGCATATGGCACCCCAGTCGTTGAGGGATGCGGTCCTCGCGTTGCGAAGCGTGGTGGCCACCACCTGGAAGTTTGGGTAGGCCTTGCGAGCCACCTCGATCATCTTGCGGAAGTTGGCCGGATCGAGCTCGGAGAAGTTGTCGTCCATGCCCTCGACCTCAAAGCCCAGCGAAGCGGAGAAATCTTCTTCATTGCCGATCATCACGTCGACGTAGTTCGCGAGCTCGCGGTTGACCTCCTGGGCCTTGGCGTGTCCCCCGATGCCCTGCCAGAGGGAAGGCCGGTAGTTCAAGTCGTACGAGACGATCGTGCCGTGCTTGCGGGCCGCCGTCATGGCCTCACGGGCCACCTGCGCGGTGGTCTCGGAGAGGGCCGCAAAGATCCCGCCCGTGTGGAACCAGCGTACGCCGAGCTTTCCGAAGATATGCTCCCAGTCAATGTCCCCCGGCTCGAGCTGCGAAGCCGCGGTGTGCCCCCGGTCCGAGCAGCCCACGGCGGCGCGCACCCCGAAGCCTCTCTCCGTGAAGTTCAGGCCGTTGCGCACATCGCGGCCCACGCCATCGTACTTCACCCATTTGACGAAGGTCTGGTCGACCCCTCCCTGGTAGATGAGGTCCTGCAGCAGCCTGCCCACGGGGTTGTCCGCAAAAGCCGTCACGACCGCTGTGTCCAAGCCGAAACAACGCTTGAGACCGCGGGCCACGTTGTACTCGCCACCACCCTCCCAGGCCGTAAAGCTGCGGGTGGTCGCCACCCGGCCATCCCCTGGATCCAGCCGCAACATGACCTCTCCGAGAGCGACCAGGTCGTAGCGGCACGCGGGCTTGGGCTTGATGGAAAGGCCAGCGGTGGGGGAGACATTCGTGGACATCGGGGGCGAAACTCCGTTGACGAGGTTGACGATGCCGTCCGCACCGGGGGCACGCTAGAACCCCTCGAGGCGCGCTCTGCGCCGAGAATGAACGGTGCGACGGGCGGACAGCACGATAGCCGACCTGACCGGGGCGGGGTAGGGGTAAGCCCGTCCTGCGTTCATGTCGAGCGACGCCTGCACCTTCAGCGGCGGTTACTCGCTGCTGGATCGAGGCCCGCGCACCCGCGTTTCCGCTTTTGTCTCGGGCAGCAGTTTGCCCTCGTCGTTGGCCCGAAAACGAATCTCGGCCTTCACCTCCAAAGTGAGCTTCTGCAAGGCCTTGATGATCTCTCGGTCGAGATCCATGCGATCGAGCCAGGAGCGGATCTCACCCGTGGCGACCCGAAGGATATCGTCCTTGGATCGGTTCGCAGCCCTCGAAACCCGCCGAAACGGCGCGCCGGAAGAAATCCGAAACGCCGCGGTCCTTGTCGCGGCTCTCTGCCCCGTCGGAGCGTCCGTCCCGGGCCTCGGCGTCTTCAGGGGGGGGATCCTCGGCGCTCGGCGGGGGCGGCGACGGAGATCCCGTCGGGGGCGGGGTGAATCGTCTATCGGCTGCCATCGCCGACGAAGGATATCACTTCGAGCGGGCCTCCGGGTTGGCGTGTCGCCGCGCAGCCGGGCTATGCTTGGCGCCGTGGGGGCTTCAAACGACCGAACGGAAGAGCTGGCTTTGGCAGACGTGCTGCCCGGGGCCGGTGAGGCACGCCGTACCGGTGGGCCTAGCCCCGCGCGTCGCTCGGCGCCGCCGCCGCTTCCCGCGGGGGCCTCGAGCGAGGGTTCGGCGCCCCAGATCGCGGGACTTGGCACCGAAGCCGCGCCCGCCCTGCCCCTCGGCGTCGACGCGTCGCATTCGACCTCCCCTCTGGGGCCGCCCCCGCTCCGGCGGACCCCCCTGCCGCCCCGGCCCGAGGACACACGGTCCCGGACGCGGCCTGGCACGGGGCGCTCGAGCCGCAACCCGGTCCAGCGGCTCTGGAGGGTCTACTGGGTCACCTGCCAGGTGTCTGTGTCGTATCTCCTGCTGAAGGTGACCTCGCGTTTGCGGACCGAAGAGTCCGCTCTGCGCGCCGAGGAGCGCGCCCACCGCAGGAACGCTCGGCGCATCAAGGAAGCCGTGGTGGACCTTCAGGGTCTGTTCATCAAGGTCGGGCAGCTGATCAGCATCATGGCGAACTTCCTTCCCGAGATCTTCCGCAAGGAGCTCGAGGAACTGCAGGACAAAGTGCCACCGCGGCCCTACGAGGACATCGAGGCGCGCTTGCTCGAGGAATACGCAGGCCGAGGCCCCGACGAGGTGTTTGCAGCCTTCGACCGCATCCCCGTGGCCTCTGCTTCGATCGGGCAGGTGCACAAAGCCCGGCTTGCCACGGGGGAAGACGTGGCGGTGAAGGTTCAATACCCCGACATCGAGGAGATCGTGCGGGTCGATCTGAGGGCCCTCAAGCGCATCTTCTGGGTCCTCAAGCGCTTCCTGCCTGATTGGGGTTTCGATACGACCTACCGCGAGATCCGCGAGATGGTGCTCTCCGAGCTCGACTACAGGCGCGAAGCAGAGTCGATGCGGAGAGTTGCTGCTAGTTTTACGGGGCGTAAGGACGTGCTGTTCCCGGAGGTGATGGCCGATTACAGCACCTCGAGGGTCCTCGTCACGCAGTGGATGCCCGGAACGAAGGTGGCCGATCTCAAGGCCCTGGCGGCCGAGGGCATCGATCGCCAAGCCGTGGCACGCCTTTTCGTGGATGCCTACTGCCAGCAAATTTTCGTCGATGGCTTCTATCACGCCGATCCTCACCCCGGTAACCTGTTGGTTCAGCAGCGACCCGATGGCAGCCCCGCGATCATCTTCCTGGACTTCGGTGCCACCGCACACGTGTCGGAGGGAATGCGGAAGGGGATGATCAACTTCCTTCAGGGCACCATGACACGAGACTCCGCGCGCCTCGTCTCTGCCATGAAGGAGATGGGCTTCATTTCGCGCAAGGCGGACCCCGAGGTCTTCGATCGCGTCGTGGAGTACTTCCACGACAAGCTCCGTGCCGAGGTGATGGTGCAGGGCTTTTCTCTCAAGGACATCCGTTTCGATGCGGAGCAAAAGCTGGAGAGCCTGCTCGACCTGCGGGACATGAACGTCTCGCTCGGCGATTTGCGTGACGCCTTTCACGTCCCGAAGGACTGGGTGTTGCTCGAGCGCGCGCTGCTGTTGTTGCTCGGGGTATGCACCACGCTCGATCCCGAGATGAACCCTGCGCAGGTGATCAAGCCCTACCTCGAGCGGTTCCTCCTCGGAAAGGGGCAGGAGCTGGCCGATGCGGCCATGGACGCCACGAGAGAGGCGGCACTTGCCGCCCTGGCCCTCCCGGGCGAGATGCGTCGGTGGCTGGCGCAGGCCAACCGTGGAGGGTCGCAGGTGGTGGTGGCCAACCTCCACGAGGGGGCGCGTCTCGTGTACGCGGTGGGACAGCAGGTGATGTGGGCCGGGCTCCTCGCCACGTCAGCGGTGGTCGCGGTCATCTTCGACGGACGCGGACAAGAGGTCCCGCGCCGCTGGGCCACGGTGGCGGCGTCCCTTTGCGGGGGCATGCTGGTGCTCGCCCTGGCGGCGGGCCGTCGGGCAAAGACGCGCAGGTAACCAGCTCACGCGTGGCCCGGATTCGTGGCCTCAAGTCTTGCACTGGGGAAGACGACGAGTAGATAGACGAACGATTCCGGCCCGCTAGGGCCTACTCTCGGAGGCCGATTGCGCAAAGTGCGCAAATGTAGGATTTTGTAGGGATGATCGCAATCATCGGAAACTTTTTCATGGGCGCCTCGGCATTGGGCCTTTTTTGGGCCACACTGTCTCTCGGGCGTCCGCCCGTCGCGAATTCCGCCTCATCGCGAGATTCGCAGGCATTGTCTTGAACCGCGGCTTCCTGCGCCCTACACTCAGGCGTTCCCGCGTAAAGACGACCCTTGTCCGTTTACGACCGTGAGTTCGCCAGAGACGCAGTTCCAACCTGTCGCCGAGGCGAGCAGCGAACAGCTGCTCCCGTCAGGGGGGCGCGTGGGCTCGTCGCTGTCTGACGCCGCGACACCCGATACGCCGGCGGGTCGCGCCCCCGCGTTTTCGGACCCGTCGTTCGCGACCTTCGACCTCGGAGACTTGGCGGCAATTCGCAACCTCTTGCGGGGAGGCTCGGTCATCGATTGGCACCGGGCCTACTTCGAGACGTACGACCAGGTCGATCGCTTTTTGCGTGTCAACGAGTTCGACCCTGCCCGGGTCGAGGACATCAACCGGCTGGAGGACCTGCGGGAACGCGCCGTGGACTACCTCGAGCGTCACCTCGGCTTTCGCATTCCCGATGAGCTGGCCGAGAGCATGCCTGCGCGGGATCTCTTCCTCGTCGCATCCACGAAGGGCAAGCGCCGCGCCTACGCCTGCACGATCTTGAAGGTGATGCACGTCTTGCAACACCTCGAGGGGAGAGAACTCCTCACGCGTTTACCCATCACCGTCGAGCAGATTTTTCATCTGGTCGAAGAGAAGGTCTTGCGCACGGTCGAAGAGATGCGAAGCGCCGGGTTTTCAGTGGTGGAGTTCGAGTGGAGCCGGAAGAACGCCAACAGCCTGCTAACCAAGCTGATGGCGAAGAAGGAAACCATCGCGGCACACGTTTACGACAAGCTGCGCTTCCGCATGATCACGCAAACAGAAGACGAGCTGATGTACGTGCTCAAGGAGCTCGTGCACAGGCTCGTTCCCTTCAACTACGTGATCCCCGGGCAATCGGTGAATGACATCGTCGAACTGCGCAGTGTCATCGAAGGCTCTCCCCATCTCCAGCGCTTTTTGCCGGATCTCGTGGATCTGTCGCAGCAGGCTGCTGACAAAAAGCCTGCCGTACAAAATGAGTTCTCGGGGCCGGGCTACCGGGTGATCAACTTGGTGGCTGACCTCCCGGTTCGCATCGACACCTACCTCAACAAAGCGCCCGACGACCCCGAGTTCGAGGAAGCTGGACCGGTGGTGTATGTGCTCACGGAGTTCCAGATCATGGACACCCGCACGGCCGAGCGCAACGAGCAGGGGGAGAACAGCCACGCCCGCTACAAGGAGCGCCAGGCGAACCGGGTGCGTGCTCGTCTCATCCACGGACTCAAAGAGCAGGACTGACCTACCTACGCTAGGCCCCAAGGGCCGGCCTCGAGCAGGGCAACCAGAAAGTCGAGACTGGAGACGCGTCGCAGCAATGCTGCACGTGCCCCATCGATGTAGCTGGAATCGTTAACCAAGCCATGCTACAGTTGCCGCGCCTATGCCACAGAGTCCTACAGGACTACGCGCCAAGGCCGCTGAGGCCGAGCGGCTCTTCCCGATTCCCTTCGGGAATGTGGAGTTGGTGCGTCAGATTTCCTCCGATCGCCGGGGCGAGGTCTATGTAGCGGCGCGTTCCGAAGGACCGGATCGGCTCTGCGTGGTGAACATCCTGGGCGATGCGCTCACGGGGCGCCCGGGGATGCGGGACGAACTCCGTGCGGAGGCTGCGTGGCTGGTCAGCCGCGTTCACGGCAACATCGTCCAGGTCTACGACGTTGGCTCGACCGAGGCTGGCACCGAGACCGGCCGCGGCACGAAGCCAGAATCCTGGGTGGGCCCGCTGCCGCAGGCGGATGACCGGGACCGCCTGTTCTTCGTCTGCGAGCTGGTCGAGGGTCGGGATCTGGCCGCCTTCCTGAAGCGCGCCGAAGGGGCCGCCGTTCGCATTCCGCCGGAACTGGCGGTTCACATCGCCATGGAAGTGGCGTTCGCCACGGAGTTCGTTCGGAGCAACGAGGCGAAGACCACGGGGGTCGCCACCTCCACGGTGGGTTTGCACGCAGGTTCAATCTTGCTGGGCGTCGATGGCGCCGTGAAGGTGACGCACTACGGCTCGTGCCTTGCGCCTCGGATCGAGGACCTCGAAGACAGCGAAGTGGGCAGGGCGTCCCTGATCGCGCCCGAGCTGGTGAGGGGCGACCTTGCCTCAGAACGCTCTGACGTGTTCGCCGTGGCGGCCCTGCTGTGGCAAACGCTGACGGGGCGAAACCTGGCCGCTCGAGGCGCGAAGCCGCACCTCGAGACCTTGCGCCTGGGCGCATGGAGACCAGAGGCCCCCTCGAAGCTCGAAGGGCCCATCCGTTCCATTCCGACCGAGCTCGACGAGCTGTTGCTGTTGGCGCTCGACCCTGATCCCGCGCAGCGCCCGAATGACGTGGCGACGTTCCGGGCAGAGCTTTCGGCTTTTCAAAAGAGCCGCAACGTCTCGGTCGGCCCCGCGGAGGTGCGAGGCTTCGTGACGGAGCTCTTCGGGCGGGAGTTGGCCGAGGAGGCGGCCGAGCTCACGGCCCTGGCGGCGCGGATTGAAGCGGAATCGCCGCTGTCCACCTCGCAGGGGCGTAACACCACGAACACCCTCACCGATTTTCAGTCCCGGCGGAGAACCCCCGTGCCGGTGGAGGGCGAGCTGGCGGTGGGAGAGGTGATCCCGGGCACCCGCTATCGCGCGCTGGCGAAGCTTGGCGAAGGGGGGATGGGTGTGGTGTACGCGGCCGAACACGTGGACATCGAAAAGCGGGTAGCCCTCAAGCTGCTACACGCCGACCTGCTGAAGAACCAACACGTGCTGCAGCAGTTTCGCCAAGAGGCGCGCGCCGCCTCACGCATCGGCAACCCGTACATCTGCGACGTCACCGACTGGGGCGAGGTGGCCGACGGCCGGGTGTTCTTCGTCATGGAGTTCCTCGACGGCCCCTCGCTGGCGCGGGAGATCAAGCGCTGCCGTCGTTTGCCGCCGGAGCGCGTCTTTCCCATGCTTCGCCAGGTGGCAAAAGCGCTCGGCGCTGCGCATGAGAAGGGCATCGTGCACCTCGACATGAAGCCCGACAACGTTCTACTCATCGAGCGAGACGGTCGTCACGACTACGTGAAGGTGGTGGACTTCGGGATTGCGGGCTTGCTCGGTCAGTCCGGCGGTGGCAGCAAGGTCATGGGCACGCCGGAGTACATGGCGCCCGAGCGAACTGCGGGCGGGGGCAACGATCGACGCAGCGATATCTACGCCCTTGGCGTCATGGCGTACGAGATGTTGTCTGGCGAGGTCCCCTTTCAGGGATTGACTCCCGTCGAGACCTTAGCGATGCACGCCACCGATGCGCCCGACCCCATCAACGAGCGCATCACCAAGAGCATCCCCAAGCCGCTCGAAGACGTTGTGCTCAGGATGCTCGAGAAGGATCCGGCGCGCCGCCCGCAGACCATGGCCGATGTCGAGGCCCTGCTGTGCGAGGCCCAGCTGGAGGCTCGGGTACGCACCGCCTGGGACGATTTGCCTTTGCCCCCGGTCGACCCCCTCCGCCACGAGCGTTTGGCCAAGCGCTTCCGGGCGAGCTCCGGAGGGCGTGTGGGGCTCGTCATTGGCGCGGCAGTGGCCGTGGCCGCCGGGGCGGTGGCGGTGGCCGCCGTCTCCCTCATGCGGGGCAGCGAAGTGCAGTACATGGTGGACGATGGTCCAACCGGTGCCGCGCAGGTGGCGGCAGCGCCCGAGGCCCAGGTCGCAGAAAGCGTGGCCATCCCCGCCGTTCCCCCTGCCGAGCAGGCTACCCCGCCCGAACTCGATACGCGTCGGCGTACGAAAGGAAGCAAGGCGTCGGCGCCGGTGGAGGAGCCTCGCAAGACGGACCGGGCGCCTCGCGAAATCCCGACCCCGTCGGCTCCCGAGCCCGAAGGAAGCTCGAAGGGCTCGGCGTCCGCGGCCGATCGACAAAGGGCGAGGGAGGCCGCCGACCGTGGACTGCAGGCCTTGGACAAAGGGCAGATCAAGCTCGCCAAGCAGGAGTTCGAGATCGCAGAAAAAGCGGATCCGAATCACGCGCCTGCGCTGGGCGGGCTCGCTGAGGTGGCTTTCGAGGAGGCGCAGTACTCCCGCGCGGCTGCACTTGCGAGCCGGAGCCTCCGCTTCGCACCCAACGTCACCCGCTACCTCGTGCTGCTCGGAGATTCCTACTACCGCCTCAAGCAGTACGAGCAGGCCATCGCGGCCTACGAACGGGCGGCGAGCGTCGATCCCGGCAACAGCGGGATTGCTCGGCGCCTCGAGCGGGCGAAGGCCGAGCTCGAGTAGCAGGCGGCGCGTCGGGAGCGTCTCCTTTGTGCGGCTGAGGGCCCTTGGTCGAGGGCGTTCGAGGGGCTACACTGCCCCCCTTCGGCTCTCGGCGAACTCATGGCGAGCATCATCATTCACGGCGCACAGCCGTTTGGTCGCTTCCCGATCGTGAAGCTCGAGACGTCGATCGGGCGAGGCGAGGAATGCGACATCTTCTTTCCCGATCGGCACCTGTCGCGCTTGCACGCCGAGATCCGGCAGGAAGGGCAGGGACAGCCCTTCGTGTTGGTGGACCTGCGCAGCAAGAACGGTACGTTTCTCAACGGCGTTCGCCTGGTCAGGGCCACGGCTCTCGAAGACGGCGACGTCATCGACGTGGGGCGCAACCGACTGACCTTCGTGGCGGGTCTCGAGCGTGAGGAGGGAGAGCCGCGGCGTCCGAGTTCCCATGACTTCTCCCTGCGCGACCTCGTGGAGCGCAAGACGGCCGACATCGCGGACACCTCCGGACACGATCGCATCGTCGACCTCATCAACCTCGCGCCCGAGGCGTTGAGCGGATACGAATCAGAGGGCGCGCTGTGTGACCGTGTGCTCGACCTCCTGGTCGAACAAGTGGGGTTGGAGCACGGGGCCGTCCTCGTCTGGAACGCGAGCGCGAGCGCCTTCGACGTGCGGGCGGGTCGCGGCCGCTTCTCGGAGCTTGGGCGGGTGGTCCTGGGTGAGGCCATCTTGGAGCGGGCCGTGCAAGAGGGCGGCGCCTTCCTGTATGCGCTGGGCGAGGCCGAGGATACCGCCGACAGCGAAGCGGGGTGCTGCATGCCGCTGCTCGAGAGCGCGATGAAGGGCAAGGGAACGCAGGTGCGAGGTTTGATCTACGCCGAGATGAGCCTGCTGAGGCGCCTGGCTCCGTCGAACCTCAACGGCCTTTCTGCCTTCGCCAACGTGGTGGCCATGAGGCTCGAAAACCTGCAGCTACACGAGGCCCGGCGGGACGGCGAGCGCCTCGAAAAGGACCTCCGCCTCGCAGCCGAGATTCAAGCCAGCCTCCTTCCGGGCAAAGCCCCCGACCTTTCCGGCTACGAGATTGCTGGTGGTACGGAGCCGTGTCGCATGGTGGGGGGCGACTACTACGATTTTGTTCGAGAAGATCGCGCGCTCACGTTTGCCTTGGGCGACGTGGCGGGAAACGGCTTGGGCGCCGCCATGTTGATGATCGCCCTGCGTGCTGCGGTCACTGCGCACTGGCGTAACCGCTCCTTGGCGGAGGCCATGCTGAAGATGAACGAGACCTTCGGGCCCAACGTGCCGGACGACCGGTACGCCACATTGTTCTTTGCCCGCCTCGATCTCGACACGGGGGTCGTGACCTACGTGAACGCGGCGCAAAATCCGCCCCTCTTGGTCCGGAGCGCGGACGACACCGTGGAAACGCTCAAGACGGGTGGCACCATCTTGGGGGCGTTTCCAGAGACCCGCTACGACGAGGACACGGTCAAGATGCAGCCAGGTGACGTTCTCCTCGTGTTCTCGGACGGCGTCAGCGATGTGTGGCCGTCCGACGACGTCGCGGAACGAGCGTTGTTGGACGTGCTCAAGCGACACAGAGCGCGAAGCGCCGAGACCATCAAGACCTTCATCTTCGATACGATTCACGCCCGCAACGCGTCTCGCCCAAAGGATGATCGTACGATCTTGGTCATCAAGCGAGCTCTTGCACCGGCTCTGGGATGAACGACGCTCTCAGGCGCGGCGAGGGCCGGGGACGTCGACGGGAGCGGGTCCGTTCAGGACAGGGCGGAGAGACGAAGGAGGCCGTCTCGCACGCGGGGCACGGCGGCGGGAGGGCGGCGGGCCAAAGTCGTGGCGCGATCCAGCATCTGGATGAGTTCGTCGTCGCGGAGTCGTCTGTCGTCCGGGAAGTTTAGATAGACCACGGCCGTGACTTCCCCCTGGAGATCTTGCACGGGGAGGGCCACGGCAGCTGCCTCGGGTAAGGGGGTGGGAAGGGCGAACCGCTTGCGCCGTCCGCCCGTGCAGGTCGACAGCGTGGCGTTGCGCTCGAATGCCAGGCCCACGAGGCCGCATCCCCGGTGCACCGTGCGAACCGCGGCCAGCGCCACGGGCGGGATCTGCCAGGCCGCCGCAAGGATGAGCGTGTCTCGATCCCCTCGTTCGTACACGACGCCCGCAAGCGCCTTGTGCTCTTTCACGAACCTCTCCAACCAATCACTCACGTCCACTGTTTCGCCCCCCCAGAACAATCAGGATACGCGACCCCTCATTCCCAAGAAAAGCAAATCCACCGCGACGAACACGCTTGATCAGGTGCTGGCGTAAGGGCGCAAAGCGTGACTTACATGCACGTTCAGTCATCCGGGAGGCGAGGCACTCGTCAGGGTGGGGCCAGAAACGACGTCCGTGTCGCTGCACGTGACGAGCTCGTGGGTCAAGGGCACGCCATCGATGTAAGTCACCGTGTGGTGGGGTAAGGCCGGCACTCGGGCGCCGGGTGACGTGATGCCGATCAGATTGAGTGGATCGCAGGCCGACAGCGTCGTGCGTGTCCCCGTCGGGGGTTGCTTACGGGTGTGGCGAAGGGCCTCGAGCGCTTCGGGCAGCGCGAACTGTTCTCCAACGAAACCTTCCACCAGCCGCCCCCCGCGGATCTCGCCGCGCATTTCCATGAGACGCAGTGTGGGCAGCAGCTCACGCCAAGGGGGGGCGTGGGCTTCCCGTGCGAGTAAGTCCCGGAACAGCACCCCGAACCGTCTGAGACATTGCCGCGCCCATTGTTCCCGGCGTGCATCCTCGGGAGGCACGCCACGCTGAAGCGCTGGCCCCCGCAGCAGGGACCAACGGCCCGCTCCGAAGCGCGCGCTGCTGCGTGCCCCCGTGCTCCCGAACCAACGCGGACGTGCGGGCTGTCGGCGGTCAGGCATGAGCGCGCGGAGGTTGGCAAACCCGTCGGCGCTGATGCGTCCCGCAGCCACCAGTTCCCAAAGAGCCGTCTCCACCTCGTTGCGCCCGAGGCCGAGGCCCACCACGAGGTCATCCAGGAAGCTGGCGCCAGCCTCTTGCAGAAAGCGAAATACGCTCTGCGCCGGCTCCGACAGCGCCGCCTCCGCAGGGGTTCCCGAGGGGGGAACGACGGGTTCGAGCAACCAGGGCAACTCCCTGCGGAGGACCAGGGACAGCGGCGCGGCTCGCGTCAGGCTCGTGCTGGGCTCTGCGCGTGGCGCAAGTTTTCCCCACGACACGTGGCCGCCAAGACACAGATCGTCGAGCCAGCCGGGATCATAGCCAGCAAGGCGCGCTGGCAGCAGATCGCGCTCCCAGGTCACGGCGGCGGCCTCGAATCCCTGGAGCTGTCCCACGATCTCCAGCAGGCCGTCCCGCCCCGTGAGCTGGCGTCCGGGGCCGACGTGCTGCCAGGCAAAGAGAAAGCGCATGAGGTCGGCTGGCGTGGCTGGCTCGATGCCGCGACGAAGGCCCTCCACGGTCAAGCGGTTGGCGCGGGCGAGCAGCCTTCGATCGACCCATTGCTCTCGCCCTTGATCGTGGGCAGGCGGGGGGGGATCCGTCCATCGCCCCCGCATGACGCCGCCCTGTGCCTCCACGCCTGCGAGTGCCGCTTCCGCATCGCTCGTTGTTACGCCCAGGCGTTCCGCCAGCGCCTCGGCGGTGAGAGGCGGCGAAAACGCCATGTGCCCGCGCACCACGTCCGTGAGGGCGCCGTCACGACCTTCCCAGGCGTGGGCACGCCGGGCTGGGGGTTCAATCAGCCCGGGGGGCACGGAAGCGTCAGGCCAGATGGCCTTCACCAGACTGAGGCGCTCGGCGGCGACCCAGAAGTGTTTGGGCGGGTGAGCTCCCGCGAGCCCGAGCACACCTGCGCGTCGCTCTTCCTCCAGCCGCGTGAAGCCAGTGGTCCAGCCTCGCGCTTCGCCTTCGGCCGCGGGCCAGACTCCCACTTCCAACAAGAGGTCGTGCAGTTCATCGGCGCTGCGCACGAGCGGCGCGGCAGCCTCCACGACCGAGGCGAGCGCCTGAGGATCCAGCTGTCCGAGCGAGTTGGCCAGCTCCGCCGGCAGACCTCGGCGAACCGCCACGGCTCGGGAACGCCGCTCTTCGAGAGGGGCGTCGTCGAGGAAGGCATACGGGTTCGCATTGAGAATCTCGTGCGCGAACACCGACGGTTCCGTGGTCTCGCGCACCACGGTGGCAATGCGCCCTGCCACGAGATCCTCGAGCACCCGCTTGAGGCCCTCGGCGTCCATCAACTCGCCCAGGCAATCGGCAAGGGTCTGCTTCACGAGCGGGTGATCGGGGACTTCGATCGGCCCGCCCCCATGATTGTCCTGGCAGGCCACCTGCCCGGGAAACACGGCTGCCAGCAAATCCTGTGAGCGCATGCGCAGCAGATTGGGGGGCACCCGTTTGCCGTTTTGTGTTCGCCGCAGCGCCAGCGCGCGTGTGGCGTTCCAGCGCCAGCGGGTCTCGAACATGGGCGCTTGCAGGGCCGCCTGTGTGAGCAACTCGTCGACCAGGTTCGGCCGCAGCATCTGTAAAATGAGCTCCAGCGGGAAACTGTGCTGGGGCGAGAGCGACAGCAGCACACCTTCGTCGGTGGCGGCGGCCTGCAACTCGAAGTCGAACGAGCGGCAGAAACGCTTGCGCAGCGCCATGCCCCAGGCCCGGTTGATCCGCCCCCCGAAGGGCGCATGGATCACGAGCTGGGTGCCGCCCGACTCGTCGAAGAAGCGCTCGGCCACGATGCAGCGCTGGGACGGTACGGCCCCCAACGCGGCGTGCCCGGCCGCCACGTAGCCTGCCAGCAGCTTGGCGCCGGCCTCGCAGAGGGCGCTGCCCTCCGATAGGCTGCGAAGCAGAGCGGGCTCTATCCGCGCGGGCGAGACATCCAACTCCGACGGGGGACATGCGCGACGGGCGATCTCCTCGCGGAGCTCACCAACCTCGTCCGAAAGCTCGAGCGTACGGGCAGGACCTTCTCCAAACCAGAACGGCACCGAGGGCGGTGCGCCCGCGGCGTCTTCGACCCGCACTTTGCCGTTCTCCACCCGGCGAATGCGCCAAGACGTGTTGCCGAGCAAAATGACGTCACCCGCGCTCGAGTCGATGGCGAAGTCTTCGTCGACCGTGCCAATCAAAGTTCCCTCCGGCTCGAGCACCACCTCGAAGAGGGCCGTATCGGGGATGGCGCCGCCCGAGGTGAGGGCCGTGAGCCGCGCGCCGTTGCGCGCCCGCAAGCGCCGGTTCACGGCGTCGCGGTGGAGCAAAGCACTCGGGCGCCCCCGGCTCGTCGAGATCCCCTCGGCCAACATGTCGACGACGGCATCGAAGTCCGCGCGCGTGAGCGCGTCGTAAGGGGCTGCCCGACGCACCAGCTCGAAGAGGGCGTCTTCCTCCCAGGTCTCGCAGGCGCACGCGGCCACGAGCTGCTGGGCGAGAATGTCGAGCGGCCCCGTGCGTAGCTCGACTCGATCCAGTGTGCCCCGCCGCGCGGCGCGCACGAGGCCCGCACACTCGACCAATTGATCGCGTGTCAGGGGAAACAAACGCGCCTTGGGCGTTCCGCCCACCGTGTGACTTGCGCGACCGATGCGTTGCACGCCCGTGGCGATGGTGCGGGGTGAGCCCACGAGACACACGAGATCCACGGCCCCCACGTCGATGCCCAGCTCGAGCGACGCGGTGGCGACCACCAGTTGCAGGTCGCCAGCCTTGAGACGCTGTTCCGTCTGAAAGCGTCGCTCCCGCGAGAGGCTGCCGTGGTGGGCACCCACGGCGGCCTCACCGAGCCGGGCGGAGAGGTTGTGCGCCAGGCGTTCGACGAGCCGGCGTGTGTTCACGAACACCAGCGTGGAGCGATGCTGCCGGGCGAACTCCGCCACGCGATCGTAAAGCTCGCCCCACTGTTCATTGGTACACACGGCACCCAGTTCATCGCGGGGGATTTCGATGGCCAGGTCCAGGGTGCGAGGCCTGGCGGCGTTGACCACGGCCGGGGCAGGGCGGGCCCCCACGAGCAGGCGGCTGGCCGTTTCCAGGGGGTAGATGGTGGCCGAGAGGCCGATCCGCTGAACCGGGCGCCCCACGAGCGCTTCGAGACGTTCCAGCGAGAGCGCCAGATGGCTGCCGCGTTTGTCGGCGGCCATGGCGTGGATTTCGTCGACGATCACCGTACGCACGTGGCGTAGCCCACGGCGGCCCGATTCCGACGTGAGGAGAATGTAGAGCGATTCGGGTGTGGTGACGAGAATGTGCGGGGGTTTGCGAACCGCTTCCCGGCGTTCCTTCACGCTCGTGTCACCCGTTCGTAGGGCCGTCCGCAAGGGAGGCAGTGCAAGCCCCATCGCGCGAGCCGTTTCGCTGATCTCGGCCAGCGGGGTTTCCAGATTGCGGCGTACGTCGTTCGACAAGGCCTTGAGCGGCGATACGTAGACGATAGCCGTTTCGTCGGAGAGTAAAGACAGTTCAGGCGCCCCGCGTGCGTCGTCCCGGACGGGGTCCATTGACAATGAGCCCTGCGTCGCTGCCTCTGCGGTGTCCGGGGCGCCCAATGCGCGCTTCACGAGATGATCGAGGCACGCGAGAAAGGCAGCCAACGTCTTGCCCGAGCCCGTGGGGGCCGTAATCAACACGTTTCGGCCGGCGGCGATGAGCGGCCAGGCCTCCGCCTGAGCTGCCGTGGGGCTCCCGAAGCGTCGGGTGAACCAGGCCTCGACCACCGGATGGAACATTTGTTCAGCATGTTAGGGGCGGCTCTTCGTCGAGGCAAGCGGGGCCGAGGCGTTCGTTGCGGCCCCGCCGCGCCCGTGCTGTATGTTTGGCGCGTGAAAACCCCAGACGAGTCGGGCGCCGACGCCCTTGCCATCGTGACGCCCAAAGGCAAGCGCCGCGTAGAGTCTGGACATCCTTGGGTGTTTCGCCAGGACGTGCAGAGCGGCCCGGGCGCAGACGCCCTCACCGGGGGACCGAGTCTGGTCACCGTGATGGATCCCCGGGGGCAGGCCCTGGGCGTTGCTTTGTGGGCCGCGGCCTCGAAGGTCGCCCTGCGCATGCTCACGCGGTCGACGCTGCCTGCTGCGCCAGGCCGCTCTGGCCGTGGCAACGACACGGAGCGCCTGATGGACCTTTTACGAGGGCGCCTGGCGCGCGCCCTGGCCCACCGTGAGGCCATGGGCCTGGCGCGCACGCAATCGGCCTTTCGGGCGGTGCACGCCGAGGGTGACGATGTGCCGGGCCTTTTCGTCGACAAATACGCCCACGCGGCGGTGGTGCAGGTGGCGGCTTTGGCGTTCGAGCCCCTGCTTCCGAGCATTGCCGAGCACGTGGCCGAGGCATTGTCGGTCAACGTGGTGGTGGCCCGCAATGACACCTCAATGCGCGATTTCGAAGGGCTGCCCCGCAAGGACTTCGTCGCGTGGGGCCAGGGCGCGACCACGGTTCGGTATCGGCTGGGGCCCAACGAACTCGAAGCCGATCTGCTCCGCGACGGCAAAACCGGGGGGTTTTTGGATCAGGCGGACAACCATGCGTTCGTGGCATCGCTTAGCCAGCCGGGGGGCCGCGCGCTCGACGCCTTCACCTTTCACGGCGGTTTCGCTCTCGCGTTGGCGCGCAGGGCGTCTTATGTGCTCGCGGCCGACGCCGACCTCGAGGCCAGTCGACGGGCGCGCTCCAATGCGGCCCTCAATGGTCTTGGGCACATGGAGGTTCGCTGCGCGGACGCGTACGCCTTGCTTGCGAGCCTCGAAGCGGCGGGACAGACGTTCGACACCGTCGTGCTGGATCCGCCCGCGTTCGCCAAGCGCGTGGGCGCCGTGGCGGCGGCAGAGAAGGCGTACCACGAGCTCTTCGTCCGGGGCCTGCGCGTGACGGCGCCGGGCGCCTTGTTCGTGTGCTGTTCGTGCTCCGGGCAGGTCGATCGGGCCTTATTCGACCGCGTGGTCACGGAAGCGGCGGCCACGGCCCGCAGGTCGGTGCAGATCCTGGCGCGTCGGGGCGCCGGACTCGACCACCCGGAGCGGCTCGGGGTTCCCGAGACCGGACATTTGAAGTGCTGGGTGATGCGCGTTCTGTAATGATGCCCTCGCCCATGTCGACCGCCCTACACCGCAAGGAGCACCTTTACCTCTGGCTCGTCGGCGTTTTCGTGGCGGCGCTCCTCACCGCCGACCTCATCGGCGGTCGCTTTTTCCGCCTCGCGGGCAGGGACCTGTCCGCGGGCATGCTGGCCTTCCCCCTCACATTCCTGCTCACCGACGTAGTGAACGAGTTTTATGGGGCCCAGGCCACCCGGCGTCTCACCTTCGTGGGTCTTGGTGCCGCCGTGTTTGCGTTTGCGGTGATCAACGTGGCGCTCGCGCTGCCTGTCAGCCCCGAATCGCCCCTCTCCGACGAAGCCTTTCGGGCCACCTTTGGATGGTCAAATCGGCTCTACGTCGCGTCGCTCACGGCCTATCTTGCGGGCCAGTTGCTCGACATTGCCGTGTTCTCTGGGCTCCGTCGGCTGACCCGGCACAAGTTGCTGTGGTTGCGGGCTACGGGCTCTACCCTGGTGAGCCAGGGAATCGACACCTTGATGGTGAACTTTGTCCTCCTGGGAGGCTTCAAGTCGACTTCGTTCATCATGGACGTGGCACGAGACTCCTACGTGCTCAAGATCCTGATTGCGCTGGCGCTCACGCCCCTCGTTTATCTCGTGCACGCCTTCGTTGGGCGCGTTCTGAAGGTTGACGAGCGCCCCCTGCCGTAACAGGGTGTGCGCGGCCTAGCGCGCGCCGAGGATGCAGTCTCGCGCCTCGCCCGAGTCCCATTTTCGCTTGTTGACGAAGTAGTGACGCAGCTTCCCCGAGGCATCGACGAGGAAGGATTCGGGGTACTTGTCGGTGCCGAAGCTCTTGGGCACGGTTTTGCTTTCGTCCCAAACCACGGAAATGGGCGTGCCCTTCGGGAAGAAGCGGCGAACCGCATCCCAGTCGTCATCGACGCTTACGGCCAGCACGACGGCGTCGTTGCCCAATTGCTCGGCCAGAGTCTCCAGGGCTGGCATTTCTTCGACACATGGGGGGCACCAGGTGGCCCAGAAGTTCAGCAACACGGGCCGGCCTTTCAGATCCGCGAGGGACCACATCTTTCCCGTCGCATCCGGCAGCTTGAAGTCGGCAGGCAGCCCGTTAGCCACGGCCTGCGGCAGAGGGGAGGGCTCGAGCGCACGGCAGGCGTTCTCGCGGGTTGCGGCGATCGTGTCATGAGCTGACACGAAAAAGCGTGCGGTCACCCACCCCGTAAAGAGGGCTACGATGATGGCTCCGGCCAGACGCTTGTTCTTGGGGGTGCCGGCGCGCAAAGAGCTCTGCGTGCCCGCGCTGTCGGACTGTGTGGAGAGGTTCTTGGCCATTTCGACGACGTCTCGCTGACCGCGAGGCGCTTCCAGTTTGACACACCCAAAAGAAAAAGGGCCGCCGAAGCGACCCTTTCCTTTTCGAGCTATCTGCTTGGGCCGCCGGGGGCGACCTGCCGCAGCGGG
This sequence comes from Myxococcales bacterium, assembly GCA_022184915.1. Taxonomy (NCBI): domain Bacteria; kingdom Pseudomonadati; phylum Myxococcota; class Myxococcia; order Myxococcales; species Myxococcales bacterium. Next base: position 1,309,884 of record JAGTJU010000001.1, read on the forward strand.
TGCCGTTCAGGCGCCCTTTTTGACTTTGGCCAGCTCCTGCTCCAACACCTTCTTGAAGGTGTCGAGAGGGTAGGCGCCGCCAATCTTCCGGCCGTTGATGAAGGTGGCCGGGGTGCCGTTCACTCCCACCGACTGGCCGAGCTTCACGTCTTCCTCGATGGCCGAGGCGAACTTGTTCGAGTCGAGCGCGGTCTTGAACTTGTTCATGTCGAGACCGATCTCTTGGGCGTACTTCTCGAGGCTCGCTCGGTCGAGGCTCTGTTGGTTGGCAAAGAGCTTATCGTGCATCTCCCAGAACTTGCCCTGTTCGGCGGCCGCCATCGAGGCCATCGCGGCAGGCTTGGCGTTCTGGTGGAAGTCGAGGGGGAAGTGCTTGAAGACGATCCGAACCTTGCCCTTGTACTCTTGCTCGATGGCGTCCAGGGTGGGCTTGATACGGCTGCAGAAGGGGCACTGGAACTCACTGAACACCACCATGGTGACAGGCGCGTTCTTGGGGCCCCGTGAGGGGGACGTACCTGGGTCCACTTTGGTGACCGTTTGGTCGTTCTCGGGTCCGGCGGGCTCGTCATTGGCAGCAGCCTGGGGAGGCGGCGCCGAGGCGGCCTGCTTCATGATCTCCTCGTACACCTTTTTCTTCGGGGTGCCGTTCTTGACGAGCTCCTCGGCCTTCTTCAACTCCTCGTCGATGCGCGCCTTGAAGGCGGGCAGGGGCTGCGCACCGGAGAGCAGGATGCCGTTGATGAAGAAGGCAGGCGTTCCGTTGGCACCCACCTTGGCGGCGAGAGCAGCGTCTTCCTCCACGGCCTGCTTCACCTTCTCCGACTCCAAAGCGGCCTTGAACTTGGTCATGTTCAGGCCGAGCTCGCCTGCGTAGCGCTCGAAATCAGCGGCGGTGAGGTTTTGCTGGTTGGCGAAGAGCTTGTCGTGCATCTCCCAGAACTTGCCCAGTTCACCGGCAGCGCGGGCGGCCACGGCGGCCGGCTTGGCGTTCTGGTGGAAAGGCAGGGGCAGATCTTTCCAAACCAGACGAATCTTGCCTTTGTACTCGTCCATGAACTGGTTGATGGTGGGCTCGACCCGGCTGCAGAAGGGGCACTGGTAGTCCGAGAACATCACCACGGTCACGAGGGCATCTGCGGGGCCCTTGCTGGGCGAGGCGCCCACGGGCACCTGCAAACGGGCACCTGCAGGTGGGGCACCCCCGCCCGCAGGAGCCGCCGGTTCCGCGGCTTCCACCTTGCCGCCTTTGATGATCTCGGCGTAGAGGTCTTTGCGAGCCACGCCCGCGGCCAGTTTTGCGTCGGCCTTCTTGATTTCCTCGTCGATGAGACTCTTGAAGTTGTCGAAGGGCTGTGCGCCCCGGAACACGCGTCCGTTAATGAAGAAGGTCGGTGTGCCTCGCGCTCCCAGCTTCGCGGCCACGGCCTTGTCACGCTCGATGCGGTCCTTGACCTCTTTGCTCTCGGCGTCCTTCTTGAACTTCGCCAGGTTGAGGCCGAGCTCCTTCGCGTAGCGCTCGAGGTCCTCTTTGCCCAACGCCTGCTGGTTGGCGAAGAGCTTGTCGTGCATCTCCCAGAACTTGCCCTGAAGGCGCGCTGCTTCCGCGGCCTGGGCGGCGGGCATTGCGTTTTGGTGAAAGTCGAGAGGCAGGTGCTTGAAGGACACTGCCACGTCGTCTTTGTAGGCGTCCTCGATCTGCTTGATCGTGCCCAAAACGCGGCTGCAGAAGGGACACTGGAACTCCGAAAAGGCCACGATCGTGACCTTGGGCTCCTTGCCGCCGTGAACGGGGGATCCGTCGATCTCCACCTTGAAAACGTCGTCCGAGACCGCGGGCTTTTGGGGCGCAGCAGGCGCCTCGGGAGCGGCACCGGTGCCGGCTGCCGCCATCAGCTTCGCGTAGATCTGGCCCTTCGGGGTCCCTTTGCCCACGAGCTTCTCCGCGCGCGACACTTCGTCGTCAATCACGGTCTTGAAGCTCTCGAACGGCACGGCGCCTTCGATCTTCCTTCCGTTGACGAAGAAGTTTGGCGTGCCCTGAACCCCGATGGCGCGGCCCGCTGCGAGGTCGTCGTCGACCACCTTCTTGAGCTTGCCACTGTCGAGCGCCGCTTTGAACTTGGCCACGTCGAGCCCGAGGTCCTGGGCATAGCTGTCGAGGTTTTCACGCTTGAGCGCTTGCTGATTGGCAAAGAGCTTGTCGTGCATCTCCCAGAACTTGCCCTGCTCGTCGGCGGCCGCGGTCGCCTGTGCGGCCAGGTGGGCGTCGCCGTGGAAGGGCAAGGGGTTGTGCTTGAACACCACCCGCACCTTGCCGGCGTAATCCTTGAGAATGCGATCGAGCGTGGGTCCCACCCGGCTGCAGAACGGGCACTGGAAGTCCGAGAACTCGACGATGGTCACGAGTGCGTCTTCCGCGCCCTTCGAGGGACCGTCGGCCGGTACCTTGATGCGCTCGACGCCACCGGCGATCTCCTTGTCCTCTGCGGACGCGACCACTTCCGTGTCGCTACCTCCAGAGCCCACTCCCATCTTGGCCCCTCCTGAGAGGCGCCCGAGAGCGAACCCACCTACGAGGGCAATCGCGGTCAGTACGAACGCTGTCCCTTTCTTCACCATGTTTCGGTCTCCTAAAGAACGAGGGTCTGAAATGTGGCCTAGCTGAATATGTCGGGGCTACCGTAGCCGAACCCTGCCAGACCAGCAAGGCCGCCAGATTGCGGGCCAAGACCCCGGAGCGTTGGATGAAACCGCGCCCGCGGGGTTTCTATTTCCCTCAACGCCGGGGCAAGAACAACCAAAAACGGCCCCGGGAAGGCGTGCGTTCGGAGTTGTTTCACGGCCTGGGACCCCAGACTTTCAACACCGCGCTTACAGCCCACTTGACGGCGCACGCCAAGCGAGGTACGAACGGTGCCCCTACGGTTCCGGCCGTAAGCCCAGGTAGCTCAGTTGGTAGAGCAGGGGACTGAAAATCCCCGTGTGGGCGGTTCGATTCCGTCCCTGGGCACTCTCCATCAAATCCTCCGGCGTTTCGCCTTCGGGCGCGCCACGTTTTTAATTTCGGGCGCCGAGGGAGGAGGGCCGAAGGCCTTGCGCGGTGACGCCCGAATGTCCTCCCGACGAGGCGGGTGAGGCTCACGTGGCCCGGCGCCGCGGTCAGTCCCGGACGGACGCAACCTCCGCGGCGGAGGTTGCGCGCTCCCCGCCCAATCTGCGGATACGCCCGTCGCGGAGGCCCAAGATCGTGAGCTGAAACCCGGCGAAATCGAAGCGGTCGCCCGGCAACGGGCGTTCCTCCAGGGTCGATTCCACGAAAGCCCCCACGGTGTCCACGCTCGGGTCCTCCGAGCGCAGGACCAAGCCCAAATCGCGCGCCGCAACGTCCAACGTCACCCGGGCGTCCACCTCGAAGCTGCCATCGGCATGCACCACGATGGGAGGGATCTCTTCGTAGTCCTGTTCATCGCAGATCTCGCCCACGAACTCCTCGATGAGGTCCTCGAGCGTCACGATGCCGCTGAACCTGTGGTCCGGCCCCAGCACCACCGCGATGTGCACCCGGCGTCTCTGGAACTCGCGCCTCAGCCACTCGAGGCGGCTCTCCTCCGATATGAATATGGGCTCGCGGACGATCTCGGCCATGGTTTTGGGTCTTCGGCCGCTAGCGAGCGCGGCGAAGATGTCCTTCAAGTGCACGTAGCCGATCACGCGGTCGCCTTCGGGGACCACCAGCGGGTAGCGTGTGTACTGATGCGCCAGGGCGACCCGCAGGTTGTCGTCGAAGCTGCGTCGCGCCTCGAGCACCACCACGTCCCGCCGCAGGGTCATCACCTGACGGGCCACGCGATGCGTGTAGTCGAAGACACGATCAATGAGCCGCCGCGCGCCCGGGTCCAGACGGGCGTGCTGGAGAACCAGCCGGAGCTCCTGGGGGCTGTGAAGCAACTCGGCCTCCGAAGTGTCGCGCAGCCCCAAGCCCCGCAAGACGAGGTTGGCGGCTTTGGTCAGCGTCCAAATGAGTGGGAAAGCGAGCCAGTAAAACGCCTGCAGGGCGGGCGCGGTCCAAAGAGCGACGGGCTCGGTCCGCTGCAGGGCTAGTGACTTGGGCGCGAGCTCGCCCACCACTGTATGGAAAAAGGTGATGCAGACGAAGGCGCCCGAGAGGGCCAGCGCGTGGCTCGCGCCTGCGGCCCAGCCTCCGAGCCCCTCGAGCAAGGGGCGGATCAAGCGGGCGAGCGCAGGCTCCCCCAGCCAGCCGATGCCCAGCGAGCACAGCGTGATGCCGAGTTGGTTTGCCGACAAGAACGCATCGAGTCGGTCGGCGATGCCCGCCAGGAGCCGCGCCCGCCGGTGGCCTTGGTGAACGAGTTCCTGGATGCGGGTCGGACGGATCTTCACGATCGCGAATTCCGAAGCGACGAAGAACGCGTTGGCGAAGAGCAGGACGACGGTAAGGACCAGCGCAATGCTGGAGGTCATGGCGGCGCGATTGTAGCAGCTGGGCAGACAGCGGCTTGCCCGCGCGGTTCGGGTCAGACGTAGTCGAGGCCGTAAAGGGGGATGTCGTCAGTCGCCACAGCGAGCCGCCAGGCGGCGGCGGAGATCCCCAGGTCGACGAGCCGCCCCGCAAGGCGAGGGGCCTGGGCGGCCGCACGGTGAGCTTCGGCATCGTGAGCCGCGACGACCCACTCGACCAGCCCCCGCGTCCGGGCGCATTGCTCGAGTGCCTGGCGCGCCCACAGCGCGTTTCCTCCCCATTCGAGTGCCCGACGGCAGGGGCCTGTCGCCTCGCGAGTGCGTGGTTCTTTTTCGAGTGCGAAATAAGCGCCGGGCGAGGAGGCGCTGCTTTCGTCGAAAACGGCCCACACTTCACCCGCCCCGAACCACAAGGTCTGGCTTTCGAGCAGGGCTTTCCAGTCGCCTTCACCTCTGGAGAACCGGGGCGTGCGCGAGGCGTGCAACGCCTGGACGAGGCCCCATTGCGAGGTGGTGATTGGACGCATTGTCAATGCGTGAGGGCCATTGGCGCTCCCCCCGTCAATGCGGTAGCCGGTGGCGCGCGGCAATGGAAAAAAGCCTTGCCGTTGGTAGAGATTTCGGGTCCCCGAGATGACCCCGAACGCAGCACCTTGCTGTCTCGCGGCCTCCGTGGCCCGTGAGAGGACCTGCGTCGCCAGGCCTTGCCCTCGCCAGGCCTCGGCGGTGAAGACGGCCCCGAAAAGGGCCCCCAGATACACCCCTTTGCCCGTGTCGATTTCCACCAGGCGGTATCCCACGTGGGCCACGATGTCGGCTCCATCGTGGGCCACCCACAGATTCGTCACGTTCCCCGCGCCGAGAAGCAGAGGATAGGCACGGGCCATGGCGTCCTCGGGCAGGCCCGGGCGAAACAACGCGCTGGCGTGCCTGACGGCGTCCGACCACTCGTGGGGGTGAGCGGGGCGAATCGACCACCTGCGTCGCACGAACTCAGTGTAACCGCGGGGAGGCAACCCAGGACAGTCCAGGCGAGACATTGGGCGCTTAGCCGGGAAGCCCTCGGCGGTTATACTGCGCGCTTCAGCGCGGGCGAGCCTGGAGAAGGCCAGAACCAAGGGGGCCATGGGGCGTTGGGTCGGCGGTGGGTCTTCTCTTGCCCGTCCGCGCGCCCCCTTGCGATCCCTCGGAGACTCTCGAATGCGCCGAACACTTTTTATCTTGGCATGGCTTGCCTCGGCCCCCACGGCTTGGGCGGAGGACTGTCCCCCGGGCAACCTCTTGGCGGGCAAGCGTCCCATCGCCTGGCAGGACATTCAGGGCGACCTGGTTTTGGTGACCGACGGCGAGGTCACGCAGGAGGGCGCGGTCTGGAACGCACGTCAGGCGGTGGTGCTGGATTCGGCCGTGGCGGGGCTGACCTACGATCTCGGTACGGTGATGCCGATCGCCGCGGTTTACATCCAAGCCGATGCCAACGACCATTATCCGATCCTGGGCTCGGAGGATGGCGCGACCTGGGTAAATTTGGGTCAGGTCGAGATCGCTGAGGGGGTGCACGGTCTGCGCAGCCGCCCTCTGAGCCTCGGGGGCGCGCGCGTACGCTACCTGCGCACCGCAGAGGCAACCGGAGACAATTTCTACTCCATCAGTGAGCTGCAGGCCTTCTGCAAGCTGCCCGAACCTTTCCCTCCCCCGCTCAAGCAGGTCAGGGCCGAGTCGCAAAAGAGCGTCGAGCCTTGGTGGAACGACACCAGCAGCAGACGGTGGGAGATGATCTGGGCCTGCCTCGTGCTGGCGCTGCTCTGGTGGGGCCGCATCCTGCGCTTGGAAGGCCGACCGCAGACGCTCAAGAAACTGCGCGATGGCCTCCTGCTGCTCTCGTTGGTGATTTCATCCGCCACCTACGTCAACTTCTTCGCCTTCCACTTCGGTAACTTCATTCACGGCTGGGACACCTTCCACTACTACGTGGGCTCGAAGTACTTCAAGGAGCTTGGCTATACCCGCCTCTACGAGTGTATTGCGGTAGCCGATGCAGAGGATCCGGCCTGGAGGCGTCGTGTCGAGCTTCGCAAGATCACCAACCTGCGGACCAATGCGCTCGAGACGACGAAAGAGATTCTCGAACACCCCGAGCGATGCAAGGATCACTTCACCCCCGCCCGTTGGGACTCGTTCAAACACGACATCGGGTACTTCCGCGGCCGGGAATCGGCGAAACGCTGGGACGATACGTCCACCGACCACGGCTACAACGCCACCCCCGTGTGGAACCTCGCAGGCTCGTTGTTGGCGAATACGGCCCCGGCGAGTCACACCCAGATCTTCCTCCTGAACTTGGTGGACCCCCTCTACTATGCGGGGCTCATCCTTCTGAGTCTGTGGGCCTTTGGTTGGCGCACCACAGCCGTGGCCATGGCTGTGTTCGCGACGAATTTCCCCAGTCGGTTCTACTGGACCGGGGGAGCGTTCTTGCGGTGGGACTGGCTGTTTTTCACCGCGGCCACCGTGTGCTTTCTCAAGAAGGGCAAGCCGCTCGCGGCAGGTCTGGCCTTGGGATACGCGGCCTTGCTGCGCGTGTTCCCGGGGTTCTTGGTGGTCGGTCCCGTGCTGGGCTGGGCAATGCATCTTTACAAGAGCCGCCGCCTGTTCCCGCTGACCGAGCTGTCTCGCTTCTACCTGCGGTTCTTCGTGGGTGGACTGTTGGCGGTGGCCATCTTGATCCCCGCTAGCTTCATCACCAGCCACGGGATCGAGTCGTACAAGGAGTTCGTCCAAAACTCGATCAAGCACAAGGAGACGCCCCTCACGAACTACATGGGGCTCCGTACGGTGGTGGCCTACCGTCCCGACGAGGTGGGTAGGCTGATGAAGGACAACCGCCTGACCGATCCCTGGGCACCCTGGAAGAAAGCCCGCATCGACGGCTACCACAACGCGAAGCCCCTCTACGTCGCCTTGGCGTTGGGATTCCTCGTTCTGATTGGGCTTGCCGCAGGGAGATCAGATCCATGGATGGCCGCAGCCTTTGGCATCACCTTCATTCCGATTGGCGTGGAGCTGACTTGCTACTACTACGCCTTCATCATCGGGGTGGCGTACCTGCACGAGAAGAACGAGGACGTCGGTATCGTACTGCTGACGCTCACCGCAGCCACTGAGTTCATCTCGTTGGCCCCTCTTCGCGGAATGCCGACCTGGATCGACGAGCAGTACACGTGGATCTCACTGGTCACGGTGGTGGCGTTCGGCGTGATCTTGTGGTGGTTCGCGCGTCCGCCCCGCCCGACGGTCGGGCCGGCTCTTCGAGAGAAACGTGCACCTTCGCCCGAGCCGCCTCCGACCGCCCCGCCCAAGGACGAACCGCAGCCTCCTTCGCCCCGTGGTCCCGTCACGGGGGTCCCGGGGCCCCGCTCGGCGAGAGGGCGCGCCTCCTCCTCCAGTCGGCGCAAACGGGTGCGGCGCGGCTGAGGCCGAAAGCGCCCACAAGACGCGTTCATCGTCCCTTCGAACGCACCACGAGCCCGGCTCCGGGACCGAAAGTGACTTCGGGCCGTCCCGGAACCGGGCTCGTGACGCCGGCCTCCCAATCTATCGTCGGGTGCCCGCGGTTGCTTTGCTACGGCAACAAGGGTTCAAGTCATCGAGACGCTCGCCCGACGGGATATCCCGCGGCGGGTGCTTCGATCCATCCCAGACGGCAGGCGACAGGCGTCGCGCCGACCGTTTGGGAAGGAACCTCGCCTTCAGGGGCTCGTGCAAGCCGCTTGCTCGCGGCTCTTCGTGACTTTCAGTCCCTCTCGACCAACTTCGCTTCACTGAGCGGCGTCGGCGGTTGGCCCGAGCGGCCTTATCCACCCGAGCCCAGTCCCCCGAACGAGACCCGCGCGGCCTAACGGTCACACGGCACCACCTGAACGCTGGCAGCCCGTCATGAGGTCATGGGGCTGCCAGCATCGGCCTTGCGGCCTCGTCCTTTGGACTTGTTAGATGGCCTTTTTGGCTCTTTTGGCTTTTTTTGCCCTCTTGGCGCCCTTCTTGGATGCCTTCTTGGCGCCCTTCTTGGATGCCTTCTTGGCGCCCTTCTTGGATGCCTTCTTGGCGCCCTTCTTGGATGCCTTCTTGGCGCCCTTCTTGGATGCCTTCTTTGCGGGCTTCTTTGCGCTCTTTCGTGCCACAGCTACCTTCTTTCGTTTATGTCCACCAATGACTCGTTAGAAAAACGAGGGAGAGTTGCATAGAGGAACCGACTTGGAGACGCCCGATCCGCGGGTCCCACCTTTAGGGAACCTGCTCTTCGATCCAGGGCGCGGGCCCCGCTGATTCTTCGGGGTACCGGCAAAAAGCCGCTCTTCGATCAAGTCGTTCTGCTTTGTCGGAGTCTGATCTGCGCTTGAAGTTCACACACTTCGCAACGCCAGACGAACTGTAACTATGCTTTTGAATCGTAGTCCTTTGAACGAGCGTGTCAATACTATTTAAGTTGATTTTTCTACAAAGCATGAACTTTTCCCTTGGTTCATTGCTTCGGCTGGCCTTGATTGCTTGCTCATTGGGCGCTTTTCATTGGGCGCCGATCATTGACCGATCGAACGACTGAGCGAAGCGACTCGCGCGTGGTCCTCCCGGTTGGTTGCGTGTGCGCCGCCGAGTGGCCTCGAGGCTGTCATCGCTTCGGGCAGACAACGAAGATGTGTTCGTCGAAGGTGGCTGCGGGATCCTCAAGCTCTTCACGCGAGAGCGCCGCCTCGTGATCGAAGTCTCCGTAGCGAGCCAGTACGCGGAAGCCCGCTTGGTCGAGGAGAGCCTCGAGCTCACCGGGCCAGAACTGCCGGTGACACAGCTTCACCACTTCCTCCGCAAGCTGAGGCTGACCCGCGGGTGACTCGATCCGATGGTGAAGGTCGATGTGAAGGGCCTTGCGTATCGGGTCGTAGGAGAAGGCTGTTCCCTGTCGCACCCTCGCTTCGGTCCGTGGATGGCGGAAGGTGCGCGTGTCCCAGAGCAGCTCCCTTTGTCCAAGCCAGGCTGGGTGAGGTGGCAAAACGTCGAAGGCGAACCAACCGTCGTCTCTCAGACTCTCGTGGACCCTGGCGAAGCAACAAAGCAAGTCCTCGTCAGACACGAGGTGCTGAATCGAATGGAACGCCGAGACCGCGAAGGACACCTTGGTGCCGAGCTGAAAAGATCGCAAATCAGCCCTGAAAAGCAGGGCGTTTTGGCGTCGGGAGCGTGACAGGCGAGCGATGCGACGCTGTGCTTTGTTCAGCATGGCGGGCGCCCGATCAAACGCCAGCACCCGATGTCCGGCGCGGAGCAAGGGCACCGTGAGGCGCCCGGTGCCGCAAGCCAGCTCGAGGACCGCGCTGGGGGCTCCGAACCCCAGTCGTTCGTCGGCCAGCGTTCGGTAGAACGAGACATCGCGACGCCGGCGCTCGTAGAGCCGATCGTAGAGGTCCGGGTCTGCGTAGTGCGCCTTGGCGCCTTCCTCTTCGTCTTCGCGGCTCGAACGATCGCCCGGGTGGTGAGGTTCGGTCCCCGGTGGCTTGTCGTGAGGCATCGCAAGGCACGCTATCAGGATCGCGCCAAGGGCGGCAGGGGCCTTGCTGTTCTTGTAGGCTCAAGTCGATGGCCCAATCCGCGATTGTACTTCTATCGGGTGGACTCGACTCTGCGACCGCGCTGGCTCTGGCGCGATCGGAGGGGAAGGTGTGCCACGCGCTTGCGTTCCGCTATGGTCAGCGACATCGCTTCGAGCTCGAGGCGGCGAAGCAGGTGGCGCATGTGGCGGGCGCAGCCAGCTTTCGCACCATAGACATCGATTTGGCGGGTATCGGCGGCTCCGCTTTGACGGATGCCATTGACGTCCCCAAACACCGATCACCTGCTGAAATGGGCGCAGGCATTCCGGTGACCTACGTTCCCGCGCGGAACACCATTTTCGTGTCCTATGCGATTGCCGTGGCGGAGGTGCTGGGCGCGCAGGAGATTGTCATTGGGGTGAATGCGCTCGACTACTCCGGGTACCCGGACTGCCGCCCCGAGTGGGTCTCTGCGATGCAAGAGGTGGCCAGGCTCGGCACGAAAGCGGGCGTGGAGGGCTCTCCTGTCGTGCTGCGTGCGCCTCTGATTGGCCTCAGCAAGGCCGAGATCATTCAGGTAGGCACCCGTTTGGGCGTGGACTACGGAATGACTCACTCCTGCTACGATCCCGCCGCGGACGGAGGGGCGTGCGGTCTTTGTGACGCCTGCCTGCTGCGCAAAGCTGGTTTCGCGACCGCGGGGGTATCGGACCCGACCCGGTACGCGCCCGCGTGCGGCTAAGCGCGCTTCGGCTGCGATTGAGGTTCGCGGGGCATTGAGGAGGGTAATCGAGTTCCAATGCGCCGTAGGCTTCGCAGCGGCGTTTGGCCGACAATGAAGCCCGCCCGGGGGGATTGCCTGACTCTCAATCCGCGTAGCGCCAGGCGCCGCCGATCGAGGTCCCGAACGCTCCCGTGCCCAGGAAGCGCGGACGGACCTCGTTGCGGTGCCAGCTTTCAGGCAGGGTCGGTATGGGGCTTAGCCCTCCCGCCACCCGGGGCGCCGAGGGGGTCGACAGCCCCACGGGCTCTCGCACAGGTTCAGGCGGCTCGATGGAGGGAAGACCTTCGAGTTCGATGGCCTCAGCCTTTGCGATCACCTTCACCATCCAGGTGAGGTCAGCGGCCAAGTCCCGGTTGTTGATCCGCGGGGGACGTTTGCGGGCGGGCTGGCGACTGGGGATGAAGTGCCTCAGCACCAAGAGGAGCTGGCGGGTGTTCTCGGCGTCTCGCTTGGAGATGCGCAGCTGCTCCATGAAGGGGCGGAGCGCCCCCAGAATGGGACGGCTCGCGTCCCGGACTCCCGACTCTGGCAACAGAAGCGGGTACAGCCAGGGCATCACCAAGGTGGCGATCACCACAGCATTGGAGGGGGCGCCGTCATCACCCAGTGTGACCTGGTCGAGCGCGTCCAGATACGACCACAACCTCTGCGGATCCGCGCCCCGTTCCCCGCCCGCATCGGGGGCGGGCTCAGCGCCCGTGTCGAGGGTCTCCGTGAAGGAGGGATCGGAAGGCTCGGCGTCCTCCACCTCTCGAAGGGGGCCGGGGTGCATGCCCGGCGCCGCCGCTCCCGTTCTCCAGGCTTCCAGGGCCGGCATGAGTACGGGGAGCAGTTGAAGCTCCACGAGAAGCTCCATGGATCGGTGAGCTGCACCTGCCCTCAAGAGGCGAAAGAACTCCTCCGATACCCGGGCCTGGGCGCACTTGCTGATCTCCTGCGCGTGTTCGACCATGCACCGCAGGGTCTCGGGCTCGATCGACAACCCGCAGCGCGCCGCAAACTTGACCGCTCGGAGGATGCGGATGGGATCCTCGCGAAAACGGATATCAGGGTCGCCGATGGTCCGAACGGTCCGGGCCTCGATATCGGCCAAGCCATTGACGTAATCCGTGACGTGCCCCGTCTCGGGGTCCAGGAACAATCCATTGACGGTGAAATCCCGCCTTTGAGCGTCCTGCTCGGCATTGCCGAAAACATTGTCCCGTCGGATCAAAAGATCGTCGGGGGTGGCCTCGCCTTTCTCTTCGTCCTCGCCCTCTCGAGGGTTGGCCCGGAAGGTGGACGTCTCGAAGATCTTCGGTCCGAAGAAGATGTGCGCCAAGCGAAACCGCCGCCCGATGATGCGGCAGTTCCGGAACAGGCGGCGTAGCTCGGGTGGGGTGGCGCTGGTCGAGACGTCGAAGTCTTTGGGCTTTCGCCCGAGAAGGAGGTCCCGCACGCAGCCGCCCACCAAGTAGGCCTCGTGGCCAAAGCGGCGCAGCCTCTGGACGACCTTGACCGCGTCAGGGTCGATTTGGCTGAGATCGATTGTCATACCGTAAAAGGCAAAGCTTCAAAAAGTCACCGGTATCACGCCCACAACGCAGGGGCAAGAGATGTTCCCGGATTGTGGATGGGAGTCAAAAGAAAGACGGTGGAAGGGGGGCGTCGGGGTCGATGGGCAGGCGCGGCTTCCGAGGGCTCGCGCGGGGAGGGGCCGCGTTCGCGGGCGCCTGTCGCTCCCGCAGTGGCTCGGCCTGCGCGGTCCCGGGAGGGGAGGTCCCGATGTCGGCCTCGGATGGGGGCGACTCGCCCTCCGGCAGGGGTGCCGGCCGTTGCAGGTCCTGGGGAGCGGGCGATACGGCCTCGATCCTGTCGGTGCCTGGCGGGGGCGCTTCCAGGGGCGTCTGCCCTTTTGCGCCAAAGACGAGCAGCAGCAAGGCCACCACCACGAAACTTCCGAGCGCTGCCAGAGCAACGGTGAGTGCAGGTCGCAGCCACGCAACCCGGGGGACAAGGAGAATGTCGGTGTTGGTCAGGGGTACGATGTTGCCCTGAGTATTTCTTCTCCCGAAGAACCGGGCGATTGCCGGAATCGGGCTTTTCACCGCGCCCTGTGTTCGCTTGCGCAGGGCGCCTCCTGCGCGCACAGCCCGCTGAGACGCTCCCGCAAGGCGCTCCGTCCCCGGGGCGGAAGGAGGGACCTCGCCGGCTGACAATTTCGGTCCCAGGGTGCCCGACGCACTGGGCGCGGTCGGCGCCGGGGGCTGGCCCCTCGTGGCTTCCGCGGGCGGCACAGGGGTCACGAGAGGAAGATGGAACTCCCTGCCAAAAACCGTTTTCGCGGCCCGGGGACCTTCGTCCGCCGAGGCGCCGGCCGGTTTGCCGCCCTCGAATCCAAATCGTGTGTTCACTACCGCTACCTCTAAGTGTAGCCGCTTTCCGGCGCTCGCGACGGTCCGACCGAAAGCAGAAGCGCGGGCTCGGATCGTGCCGGGCCGTCGCCTGCCGGCCCAGGAGCACTCGATCGGGTCTCCCTGGCGATCAGATGTGTACGTGAATCGGGATCAAACGATCCATGGACTCCTCGCAGGCGTCGTTCATCAGGCGCCAGATGTGCTTGAGCTGGGACGCGATGAGCGAATCGTCCGCGAGTTCGTCTTCGTCTTCCTCCTCCTCGTCTTCTTCCTCATCTTCGTCGTCGTCTTCCTCGACGTCGAGCTCGTCGCGCAGCTCCTCGAGGGCGGCCGCGAGCGCCTGCGATGACGCCACTCGGTAGTCGCCCACCGTGATCGTTCCTTCGAAGTCGGACGGGATGAAGATCTCGGCGGCCACGTCGTGGGCCTCGAGACGATCGAGAAACTCCGTCACCGCGTCCTCGCTCAGACGGGCTGCGATGGTCTGTGAGGGGTGGTCCGCCTCAATGTCGTATTTCCCGCCTGCTTGGGAGAGCAGGCGGCCTAGGGTTTTCAACTCTTCGTCGTCGAGTCTGTCAGAAAGAGGGGCAAGCTCGATCTCGGCCATGCACCATACGGTGCACAAGTTGCTACCAGTCGTCAAACGGTCCGTGAGGGGAAATGTGCGGAAGTTACGAGCGCCCCTTCGAATGCCGGACGGTCATCGACAAAACTCGGCGGCCCGATTAATGATTCGGGGAGCCCGACCGAGACGAGCGGCCCTACTTGCCCTTGCTGCCAACTGCCGAATGGATTGCCGAACGCGTCAACGAGGCGCGAGTTGCGGCTGACGAAAGCCAGCGCGCGGGCCTCCACGGGTTCGACCTGTCGAAGCAGCTCACGGCGGCGCTGGACGCCGTGGTGGTGACCGTCGTCGACGCTCATCTCGCCAAAGCAGGCCTTTCGGAGGGCGTGGCGGTCATGGCTACGGGGGGCTACGGGCGCGAAGAGTGGGCGCCGTACTCAGACCTCGACTTGGTCTTCCTGTGCGCGGAGAGTCCCGACGCCCACGTGGGTGCGTTCGCAAGCGGCGTGCTGCACGACCTTTGGGACGCTCGGTTGGATGCGGGGCACGCCACGCGTTCCGTGGCCGACACCCACGAGTTGGCCGAGTCGGACCTCACGGCCGCCACGGCCATGCTCGACGCACGGTTTCTCACGGGGGACGCGGCCCTCGCGCGGTCCTTCGCCGAGGGCTACGCTGCACGGGCCGGCTCGTTTGGCCCCGGCAATCTCGTGGAACGGCTGCGCCAGGAGCAGACAAGCCGACATTCGAAGTTCGGGGACACCATCTATCTCCTGGAGCCCGACCTCAAGAGCGGACCCGGGGGCGTGCGCGACCTGTGCATTGGACGGTGGGCGGCCAAAGCCCGGTTCGGGACGTCCGATTTCCGCGAGCTGCACGACCTGGGCGAGCTCACTTTGCGGCAATGCCAGTCCCTGGAATCGGCTCGGGAGTGGTTCCTGAACGTCCGGATCGCCGTCCAGCTCGCGGCGCGCCGCAAGCAGGATCAATTGCGTTTCGACCTGCAGGAGCGCGTGGCGCCCGTTTGGTTTCGGGCGCCCCGACCCACGAACGCCACGTTGATCAAGCCGGCGGTTTCGGCTGCCGTCGAGTGGCTGATGCGCCATTATCAGCTTCACGCTCGAACGATTTCCCGAGAGACGGAACGACTTCTCCAACGAGCGAGCCAAGACCCTCATCACGAACCCACCGTGGTTCCCGTGTCTCTTCGGTCATCCCGCGGCAAGGTGGATCCAACCTTCGTCATTAGGGATGGACGCATCGAGGCCATCGATCCGAACGTTTTCGCCGACAAACCTTCGGAGATGCTGAGGGCGTTCTCCATCGCGAACGAGCTCGGCCTCGAAGTGGGGTTGCGCACGGCCGACATCATCTCTGAGGCCTGCGCCGAAAAGCCCCTCGCGCTGCAGGCCGACCCAAGCTCCGGCCCCTTGTTCCTCGACGTCCTCACGGACACCCGCGACAAGAAGAACCCCTCGCGCCTCGAGCAAATGCAGGACCTGGGATTGCTGACCGCGCTCATGCCCGAATGGGCCCCCGTGACGGGCAGGGTCCAGCACGACACTTACCACGTCTACACGGTTGACCGTCACTCCTTGTATGCCGTGGCCCTGCTCAAGACCCTCGCGCGCCAGGAACTCGTTGATGATTACCCGCGCCCCACGCAAGAGATGTCGCTCATCGAGCGGAACGTGCCCCTGTATGTGGCCACCTTGCTGCACGACATTGCGAAACCGCTGGGAAACAACCATAGCCTGAGGGGCGTGCCGATCGCGTCCGCCATCGCGCGCCGCTTCGGACTCAGCGACGATGACGTGGCGCTGGTCGAGCTGTTGGTGCGCGAACACCTGACCCTTGGTCACGTCTCGCAGCGGCGCGACCTGGCCGATCCGGCCACGATCGAGCGTACGGCTGAGCTGGCCGGTGACGAAGAAACCCTACGTCAGCTCTACCTGCTCACCTTCGTCGACCTTTATTGTGTGGGGCCCGGGAACCTGACCAGCTGGAAAGACGAGCTTTTGAGAGAGCTTTTCCAGCGTTCGTTCGCATACATGCGGCACGGCTCGGGGGTGTGGACGGAACAGACGCGGGAGCGCGTGCGAGAGCGCATGGCAAAGGCGGCAGCGAAGCTGTCGGAGTTCATGCCCGAGCCAGAGATTGCGGTACTGTTCGCGGGGCTGCCCGAGCGCTACTTCATTGAAAACTCCGTCCTGCGCATCGCTTCGCACATGCAGCTCATGCGAGGCCGTCAGGGTGCGTGCGCCGTGGACTTCGTCCACCATCCTCGGCGCCAGTACTCCGAGATGGTGCTCACCGCCGACGACGTTCCCGGTTTGCTGGCCACGGTCACGGGTGTGCTGTTCGCGAACCGGATAGACATTTTGGACGCGGCCATCTACAGCAGAGAGCCCGTGCGCCCCAACGAGAGAGCGGAGGCCCTCGACATCTTCCGCATCAGGCGTGCTTTTCACGGTGCAGTCACGGACGAAGTGCGGCTCAGCTCGATAAGGCGCGATCTGATGGCCACGCTCGAGGGCCGGCGCAGCGTCAAGGACCTGGTGTCCTCGCGGCCGGCCACCGCATCCATCCTCGAGGGTCCGCGCCCCAAAGTGCCGCCCACCGAGGTCAAGGTTCATAACGACATCACCCCGAACCTCACGGTCATCGATGTGTTCACCGAGGACCGCCCGGGCGTCCTCTATATGATCGCCGACGTGCTCTACACCAAGAAGCTGGACATCCAGCGCTCGAAGGTGGGCGTCGAGGCCGATCGTGTCGCCGACATCTTCTACGTGCGCGACAGCGTCACGCGAGGTCAGCTCTTGGATCCCGAGCGCATCGCGGATCTCGTCGACGCGCTTCGGACGGCGCTGCGTCGCTGAGGCGAGCTCCCGAAGTGGAGGCGATCCAGGCTATGCTGGGGCCCATGAGAGTCGTGGCGTTCGTCTTGGCGTTGGCCGCATCCGGTGCGGCGACGGCCGGAAATCCCGTCGCGGTGGGAAAGCTCGAGGAAGGGCGTAGGCACTTTCGTGCGGGCGACAAAGCCGCGGCCTTGAAGGCCTTCGACGAAGCGGCGCGCCTCGCGCCGGACGATGCCCAAGTGCACTATTTTCGGGGGGTGGCCCTGGAGGGACAGGGCCAGCCGGCCGAGGCCATTTTGGCCTATCGCAAGGCTGTGGCCTTGGATCCGAAGTTCCCCGAGGCGCAGAACAACTTGGGCGGGCTGTTCCTGCAGGCGGGCCAGCTCGAGACGGCGCGTGCCGCGTTCCAGGCCGCCTTGGCGGCGCGGCCCGCGTACCCGCAGGCGGCCTTCAACCTCGGCGTGGCCCTCGAGCGGCAGGGCCAAAATGGTGAGGCGTTGGGCGCCTTCGCAAAGGCCGCGCGGCTCGACCCGAAAGACGGCCAGGCTTGGCTCAACCTCGGGGTCGTGGCGAAGCGTCAGGGCGATGCCAAGACCGCCCGCGCAGCGTTCGAGAAGGCTACGGCCCTGTTGCCCCGAGAGCCCCAGGCGTTCACGAATTTGGGCTTGCTCGTCGCCGAGGCTGGGCAGCTCGATGAAGCCGCGCGCCTCCTCGCGCGGGCGACGGAGATGGGGCCGGATGCGGTACACGCGTGGCACGCCGCGGGGCGGGTTGCCCTCAAGCGCAAGCGCGCGGGCGAGGCGGTTGAAGCCCTGGGGCGCGCGGCCCGCCTCGATCCGAAGTCGGCCGCCGTGGCCGCGGATCTTTGCCAAGCGCGCGCCGCGAAGGCTCCCGACCCGAGCGCCCTCAAGGCCTGCGATCGGGCCCGGCAGCTGGATCCCCAAGCCGCGTTGCCGGTGTACGTCGCGCTCAAGCTGCGGGCAGCCCAGGGCGATTGCGCTACGGCGAAAAAGACTCTTGCGGCGTTCCTCGCGCTTGCTGCCCCCTCCGACCGGGCGCGACAGGGGGCCAAGGACCTGGTGGCCGCGTGCCGGCCCGTGGCCGCGCGGAAGCCCTGATGCGCGCACGGGACGCTTGCAGGTGAATTTTCACCTGTATAGAGTCCGCAGATGCTGCCCGAAGGTTCCCTCCCCGTTGCGCTGACGTTCGACGACGTCCTGCTGGTTCCGGCTGAAAGCAACGTCTTGCCCAAGGACGTCGAGGTTCGCTCCCACCTGACGAGCGCGATTGCGCTGTCCTGTCCCATCATCTCGTCGGCGATGGACACGGTCACCGAATCAGCCACGGCCATCTGTATGGCCCGGGAAGGGGGCCTTGGCATCCTGCACAAGAACATGGACATCGAGGCCCAGGCCCTCGAGGTGACCAAGGTCAAGAAGGCCGAGACGGGGGTGGTGATCGACCCCGTGACCATCGCTCCGGAGCAGCGTCTGTCCGAGGCGGTCGAGATGATGCGGCGGTACAACATCTCGGGGCTGCCGGTGGTTTCCGAGGGGCGCCCGGTGGGCATTCTCACGAACCGGGATATTCGTTTCGAGCGAAACCTCACCCAGCCCGTGGCAGAGGTGATGACGAAGGAGCTGATCACGGTGCCCGAGGGGACCGACATCGATCGCTCGAAAGAGCTTCTTCACAAAAATCGCATCGAGAAGCTGCTGGTGGTCGACGCCGCGGGGCGGCTGCGTGGGCTCATTACCATCAAGGACATCGAAAAGGCACAGCAGCACCCTTCGGCGTGCAAGGACGACTTCGGACGTCTGCGCGTGGGTGCAGCGGTGGGCATTGGTGCGGATCGCAGCGAGCGCGTCGAGGCTTTGCTGAAAGCGGGCTGCGACGTCATCTGCGTCGACACCGCACACGGACATTCGCGCTCCGTGCTGGACGCCGTGGCTGACATTCGCAAGACCTTCCCCAAGGCGCAGATCATCGCCGGTAACATCGCCACCGCCGAGGGAGCGTTGGCTCTCGCCAAGGCCGGGGCCGATGCAGTCAAAGTGGGGATCGGGCCTGGCTCGATCTGCACCACCCGTGTGGTGGCCGGTGTGGGCGTTCCCCAGATCTCGGCGATTAGCGATTGCGCCCGCGCGCTTGCGAACTCGGAGGTCAAGATCGTCGCCGATGGGGGCATCAAGTATTCGGGTGACCTCGTCAAGGCGCTGGGCGCCGGGGCGCACGTGGTGATGATCGGGAGCCTCTTCGCCGGCACCGATGAAGCGCCTGGTGAGCTCATCCTTTATCAGGGCCGCAGCTACAAGGTGTACCGGGGCATGGGCTCCCTGGCCGCCATGAAGGCGGGAAGCAAAGATCGCTACTTCCAGGGCGATGTGCCCGGCGATTCGAATAAGCTGGTCCCCGAAGGCATCGAGGGCCGCGTTCCTTACCGGGGCAGCCTGTCGCAATCACTTTACCAATTGATGGGCGGCATTCGGTCGGGCATGGGGTATTGCGGCTGTCGCACCGTCGATGAGCTGCGCACCCGGGCCCGTTTCACCCGGGTCACCACCATGGGCTTGCGCGAGTCTCACGTGCACGACGTGATCATCACGAAGGAAGCCCCGAACTACCACATCGACCCGTAACGGCAGCCCTTCATGTCAAAGCAAAGCATCCTGATCTTAGATTTCGGCTCGCAATACACGCAGCTCATCGCCCGCCGCATCCGCGAACAAAAAGTCTACTCCGAGATTCAACCGTTCGATTTCCCGGTCGCCAAGATCCGGGACATGGCTCCTACGGGAATCGTACTGTCGGGCGGTCCGGCCTCTGTGTACGCCGAGGGGGCCCCCCGCGTCGACCCGGAGATCTTCGATCTGGGCCTGCCGATCCTGGGGATCTGTTACGGGGTTCAGATCACCACGCTGGCGCTCGGGGGTAAGGTCGCGCGCGCGGAACACCGCGAGTACGGACGTGCGCAGGTCGCGCTGACCCAATCATCGGCGCTGTTCCACGGCTTCGAGGAGGGCGAGAACGTGGCCGTGTGGATGAGCCACGGCGATCGGATCGAGTCTCTGCCCGAGGGTTTCAGTGTGGTCGGGACGAACCCCAGCTGCCCTGCGGCCGCCGTGGAGGCCCCCGCGCGCAAGTTCTGGGGCGTTCAGTTCCATCCCGAGGTCGTCCACACGCCGCGCGGAGGAGAGCTGCTTTCCAACTTTCTCTTCCGCATCTGCCACTGTGAGCCCAGCTGGACCATGGCCAACTTCGTCGAAGAGGCCATCGAACAGGTCCGTACCCAGGTGGGCAACGGTCGCGCCATCTGTGGCCTGTCGGGGGGGGTCGATTCCTCGGTGGCAGCGGCCCTCGTTCACAAGGCGATGGGTGAGCGCCTCACCTGCATCTTCGTGGACAACGGCCTGCTTCGAAAGGGCGAGCGCGCTCAGGTGGAGTCCCTGTTCCGTGACGCCTTCCACATGGACCTGCGGGTGGTGGATGCGGCCGACCGCTTCTTGGAGGGGCTCGAAGGCATTACCGACCCCGAGCAGAAGCGTAAGTTCATCGGCCGTGCCTTCATCGAGGTTTTCGAGGAGGAGGCGCGCAAGATCGGCGGTGCTGATTTCCTGGTGCAAGGCACTCTTTATCCCGACGTCATCGAGTCGGTGTCGCACAAGGGCCCCTCGGCCACCATCAAGTCCCACCACAACGTGGGTGGCCTTCCGGACTTCATGAAGTTGAAGTTGGTGGAGCCTCTGCGCGAACTGTTCAAGGACGAGGTCCGTGCTTTGGGCGAAGAAGTGGGCTTGCCCCACCACGTGCTGTGGCGGCAGCCCTTCCCCGGCCCTGGACTCGCGGTCCGCGTGCTGGGTGAGGTCACGAAAGAGCGCTGCGAGGTGCTGCGTGAGGCCGACGCCATCATCGACGAGGAGATTCGGGCGGCAGGTCTCTATGAGGCCATTTGGCAGTCTTTTGGTGTTCTGCTGCCGGTCAAGACCGTGGGCGTGATGGGCGACGAACGGACGTACGCCGACGTGCTGGCGATCCGGGCCGTTCACTCGAAAGACGGCATGACGGCCGACTGGGTCCCGTTGCCCTACGAGGTCCTCGGGCGCATGTCCTCGCGCATCGTGAACGAGGTTAGGGGCGTCAACCGGGTCGTCTACGACGTCTCGTCGAAGCCGCCTGCCACCATCGAGTGGGAGTGAGGGATTTCGCGCCGGGGCGAGGGTCGCGCTAGGGTTACCCGCGATGCTCCTCTGCGAAACCTTGTGTGCGTTCGGGGCGGTCTGGCTTCAAGGACAGGCCGTGCCGCCCTTGCCTGCTGCGCCCCCCGCGCTCCATGCGGTGGGCCGCGGGGAGGAGATCGACGGCGCCGAGGTCGACATCGTCGATGGCAACGTGGTTGGCGCGAAGAAGCGAGCGCTCGAGGAGGCCTTTCTTCGCGCGGTCGAGCGGGTGTTTCAGGCCGAACTGGAGGATGCGGGTTTTTCGGCGGCGGGCGCTCTGCCGGATGAACTCGTACGATTGCGCGGGGGCTTCGCCACGGGAGCGCGCCGCTACGTGCGAAGCTACAGGGTGGTCGAAGACCTGGAAGCCGGCGGTAAACTCAAGGTCGCCGTGGCTGCTGTGGTGGATCGGGCGTTCCTCCGCCGTCAGATCGAAAAAGCGCGAGCGGCCACGCCGGCCGTGACGGGGCCAGCCTCTGCCGTTCAGGTGATGTCGCCCGAGGGCAACCCCCAGTTGGTGCCGGCGCTGACGAAGGCCTTGCGCGCAGGCGGCTTGGTGGCAGAAGCCGTCGAGGCCGGAGCGACCGGTCGCCCCGAGACCGTACGGGTGCTGCTGCGCGGACACGCCAAGGTCGAGGGCGAAGTGCGTGGGGCCGGCCTCATGGCAGCGCGGTGTCAGGTGGACCTGGCCGTGCGTCGCCCCGGGGGCTCGCGAGATCTGGTGCTGCCTTCGGCCATCGAGTGGGGGTTTGGTCCCGAGGCGCCCGTGGCCGAACAGGCCTGCCTGGACCGCCTGGCGCCCCTGGCGGCGAAGGTCGTGGTTCCCGCGGTGAACGAGCTGTCCTTGGGGACCGTCCTCAAGTCCGTGACGGTCACCCTCGACCTGGTCGAACCCCTGGCCCTCGAGCGATTCGTCCGACGACTCCGGCGCGTGGGCACGGTGAGCCGCTACGAGCTGCGCCGGATCGCGCTGGGGGCAGCTGACGTGCGCGTCGAAACGAATCTGCCGCCCGATGTCCTGGCCAAGGCTCTCACGCAAGCCATGGAGGACGAACTCACCCTCACGGCCGAGCCCGCGGTCGGCGATCGCATCCGTATGACCTTGCGGGTGCGCGCCGATGCCGCTCCCGCCTTCCCGGAAGACGAGGGGCTCGAGGCGTCTCCGTGACCCCGCGGTCTGACGCTTGCCGTCTGTCGTGGTGGGCGGGCGCCCTCGTGTTCGCCCTGCAGGGGGCCTGTGCGTCCTTGCGCTTCGGCGGGGCGGCCGTGCTGCGCATCGACTGCAACGTGCCGGAAGCGGCGATCTTCATCGACGACGTCTACGAAGGGCCGTGCGCATCCTGGTCCGTGGACGGGCGCCTCGTTTCTCCCGGCTTTCGTCGCGTCGAGGTGCGCCACCCGGAGCGCTACACGCATTATCAAGAGCTGGAGCTGGTCAAGGGCGACGCGGTTCGTATGGACGTGCAGCTGCGTCCTTGGCTCGAGCTGTCCTTGCGTCCTGACGGGCCTCGCTCACAGCGCTGAGCAGAGCTCGATCTTGCGGGGCACCTTGTAGGGCGCCAGGTTGCGGGCGCAGTGATCGATGATGTCTTCCACGCGGCAAGGACCCGACGGAACCACCCGCGCAACCACCATGGGCCCCGCCCGTTCGTCGTAGATCACCCGCGCTTCGGCAGCGCGTATCTTCGAGAAGGACTCGAGACAGCCCTCCACCTCGCCGAGGGCCAGGCGGCGGCCTTCCACCCAAACCAGATCGTCTTCCCGGCCTGTCAGGAAGACGCGGTTGTCGGTGGCATCGAGGAAGCCGAGATCTCCCGTCCGAAACCAGCCGTCGGGATCCGCCCTTCCGATCGGAACGCCCACCGGACCCACGGCCCGAATCACCCGAGGCAGTTGCGGTACGGCGGCGGCCGAGACGGCTCCCGAGCGCAGCCAGAGCTGGCCCGTCACCCCGGAGGGCAGAGGGCTGCCGTCCGGCGCGGTGACCTTCAGGGCCACGCCCGGCAGCAGTTTGCCTGCACAGGTCGACAGGCCGGCTCCCGCCCCTCTGTAGGGCTGCACGCTGTCGTCGAGCGCCACCGGTCCGGTTTCGGCCGAATGCCAGAGGGGAAGCAGCGCGCTTTGCCATTTTTCCTCGAAGGCGTTGGCGGCGGCCAGCAGCCCGGGCGACTGGATACAGAGGCACCGGGCCCGCGGGGCCGGCTGACGTGACGTCATCGCCTGCGCCAGAGCCCCGTACTGGGCGGGTGTACCCAGGACGTAGTCGGCACAATCGTCCCTGAGCAGACGCGCGAGACTGCGGGCCTGGAACTCATCCTCGAGCTCCATCGTGAGCCGGTTGCCGAGCGCAAACACGAGGCCGGCATCGAAAGCTGAACTGTAGTGAAAGGGTGTTGGGAGGAGGGCGGACTGCCCGTTTTGGGCGTCGAGCGCCTCCCCGAGGCTCCTGGCGATGGCGTCGAGCTGCTCGTCCTGGCGGAGCACGCCCTTCGGGTCGCCCCCGGCGTCGACGGTGAAGGCCATCATGCGAGGGCGGGGCAGCTCGAACGTCATGGGCTCTCGGCGATACATGCTGATGTTCAGCAGCGAGCCCGAAAGGCGCCGCTTCGACTCCGAGCGGTACTTCGGTGTGGCCGCCTTGGCCGCATCCGTGACCCGGAGGGCAAGCGGGGTGGGGCGTCGACTGGGCGACGGCACGCCCACAGGTGTGGTCGTGTTCGTGGCCGGTCGGGTGATGAGGGCCTTGAGAGGAGCCGCGTCGAGGATCATGTCCAGGTCGCGTGCGGACGTAGCGGGATCCAGCGGGACCGCAATCGCTTCGAGCCGGTCGAGCGCCAGCGTGAGGACCACCATGTCCGGTACGTTGCCGAGCATCAAACCCACCCCGTCGCCCGGGCCGATACCCAGTGAGCGCAGCTCGTTGGCACGCCTCTCGACCCGATGCGCGAGGCCTCTCCAGGACAGGTAAGCGTCCCGGTAGACGAGGGCCCGTTGGGAACCGCTATCCCGGGCAGCGGCTTCGAGCCATTGGTTCAAGAGTGGCATCAGGTGTAGCCTGGTCGGGTAGAGAGTGTATCCAGCCGCACGTACCCAAACAAGGGTGTTCCCCACGCCTGGCGGTCCTCTCCCGGCCGAATTGGGGCGCGCACCGAAGCCAAGAAAAACCAAAACGCCGGGTCGAATGACCCGGCGAGGTTCACTGCTGGCGCGAAAGGGTTAGCGGCCCTGAGCCACCATGGCGTCGTCCAGGGCGGGCTTGTCGGACGGGGCTCGCCGCGCGTTCCAGGCGGCCAACATCTGTTGCGCTGCGTAGGTAGCCTTGATCCGCCACTTCGCCGAGTTGCCGATCAACACCGCGAACGCCACCTCCGGCTTGTCGGCCGGCGCGTAGCCCACGAACCAGCTGTAGGCCAGGTAGCCATCCACCGGGCCTGCTGGGGGCGCCGGTTCGTCACTGCGCGCGCGGTAGTTGAGAGAGCCCGTTTTTCCGGCGACCGAAAAGGGCAGCAGCGCGCGGCCCTTGCTGTCGAAAAAGCCGCTGCGGGCTGTGCCCATGCGGGTGGTGGCCTCCATCATCACGCCGACCTGCTTGGCGACCTCGGGATCGAGCACGCGGCGGGCGCGCCGACCCGGAGTTGGCAACTCGTCACCCTTGGCATCGACAGCGGTTTTCACCAGGCGCGGACGAGGCATGAGGCCTTCACCCGCGACGGTCGCCGCGAGCAGCGCACCGTGCAGCGGGGACAGGCTGGTGTGGTAAAACCCCGCGGCCATACGGGCGAACTCGAGTTTGTCGCGGGGGATGTCGAGCGCAGAGGGTTCGACGGGCGCCACGAAGGGCATGGGCAGGCCGAAGCCAAAGGCCGTTGCCACCCGCCGGAGCGCGAGCGCGTCCAGGTGCCTCGCCGCGAGCTTCGCCAAGATCGCGTTTTGCGACTTACCCACCCCGAAGGCCAGGGTGTCGCAGGCCTTGTCGATGGAGGCGATGTCGCGGAGGTTGTCCTCGTCCACGCGCGAGAGGCCGCCGTGGTAGCAGGTCTTCGACTCGGCGGTGAGGCCCCCCTCACTCACGAGGGCGGCGGCTGACACCAGCTTGAACACCGACGCGGCCGGCGCCCACGCCTTGAGCGCGAGGGTCTCGGGGCCCAGCTTGGGTTCGAGCGCCGAGCGCCCCGAGAGCACCAGGATGTTTCCGTCGTCGACGGAGACCATCACGGCCGCACCGTAAGGCACTTCGTAGCGGTCGAAGAGGCCGTCCGTGGCCTTCTGGAGCACCGGATCCAGGGTCAAGGTGGCCTTGCCACCGGCTTTGACCGGGGCCGTGAACAGCTCCCCCTCGGCCGCGAGCTTGTGCAGGTCCACCTCGAGTGTGCCCCGTGCGGGTGCTTTGGGAGCCGCGGGGGTGACTGCTCGTGCAGGGCGCACTCCACCCGCGAAGGTGCAAAGTGCCCAAACGCCCACCGTCCAAAGTGCCCGGGACCTTGGAGGGATCTGACTGACCGTTCGCCGCATAGGGTACAATGTCCTACATGTGGTATCAGGTGTCAAAGTTCTCGTTCCTTTACGGGCGGGCCGTGCTGCATTAGGCTGAAAAGAGGACCTTGTCTCGACACACCCCAAGGCGCGGAACCGATAGTACCGAGACGGATCACGTTCGGGCAAAAACCGTCGTGACCAGCATCAGCCGCATCACGGAGCGGGCTCCTGGCAAGGAGGCTTGTTTGGTGGTGATTTACGGGCAGGATCTGGGACGCAAATACAACCTCGAATCCCAGAACCTGGTTTTGGGGCGGTCTTCCAAGTGCGACATCCAGATCGACCAAGAGTCGGTGTCTCGTGCGCACTCGAAGATCATGAACCAGGGCAAGACGATCCGCATTCGCGATCTGGGCTCGACGAACGGAACCTACGTCAACGACGAGCAGATCGAGGAACGCACCCTCACCGACGGCGACCTCATCAAGATTGGGCGCACGATTTTCAAGTTCCTCTCCGGGGGCAACATCGAGCGGGCGTATCATGAGGAAATCTACAGGCTGACGACCATCGACGGTCTCACCCAGATTTTCAACAAACGCTACTTCATGGAGTCGATCGAGCGGGAGATCGCGCGCTCGAACCGATACCGACGGGACATGACTTTGGTCATGTTCGACATCGACCACTTCAAACAAATCAACGACACCTACGGCCACCTCGCCGGCGACCAGGTGCTCAAGAGTTTGGCCTCGACCATCAAGGCGAAGATCCGAAGGGAAGATCTCTTCGCCCGCTACGGGGGCGAGGAGTTCGCTATCGTGCTGCCCGAGATCGACGGCTATAACGCGCAGCAGTTTGCGGAAAAGATCCGTCGCATCGTCGAGGCGACCGATTTTTTCTTCGAGGGCACGAAGATCGACGTGACGATCTCGATGGGCGTGGCGACCCTGGATGCCGAGACGTCCGACGCGGCCGCTCTCATCAAGCGGGCGGACGAGCGCCTTTACGAGGCCAAGAAGGCCGGCCGAAACTGCGTGCGCGGCTGACAGCGCTTCGGCAAGGCCCCGCCAGGGCCGTCCCCCGACTTCGCTCCGCCGTTTCGGCGTGACGTGGTTCGTTTTTCTGTAGGCTGGGCCGGTCCCTAGGCCGGTTCGAGCGCCTCGAGGACCTCATCGAGGCTGGGAATGCCCGCGCGGGCACCGATGGTGCGGCAGCACAAGCCTGCGGTGGTGTTGGCGAAAGGAAGCGCGCGTTCGAGCGGCCAGCCCATCACCGTCGCATAGGCGAAGGCGCCACAAAACACGTCCCCCGCTCCGGTGCTGTCGGCCACGAACACGTCGAGAGCTTCCTTCTGCACCAGCTTGGTCCCTTGCAAGCCCACGGCCCCGTCGTCACCCAGCGTGATGACGGCGGTCTTCGGCCCGAGGCGCAGGATCTCGGCCAAGCTTCGGTCGACCCGGTCTGACGGTGCGACCTCGTTGGCGAAACGCTCAGAGCCGATGACGATGTCGGCAAGGCCCAGGAGTTCGCCCATGCCTCCCACCAGATGGCTCGCGTTCAGCAGGACGGGAACGCCTTTTTCACGCGCTTTTTCGGCCACGACGGCCTGGAGAGCGGGCTGAAAGCCATCGATACAGAGCAGGGCTGCCTTGTCGAGCAGGTTGCGGGGTAGATCCTTGGGGGCAACAGGGGGCACGCTGCCCCGGGTGGTGAGGAGCTTGCGACGCCGCGACAGCTCGTCGATTTGCACGATCGAGAGCGGCGACACGGCGCCTTTTTCACGAGGCACCATCGAGCAGTCGACTTCGTATTCCTCGAGGCCCCGCAGGATGTAACGGCCGAAGTCGTCGTCGCCCAGGCGTCCGAAAAAACGCGCTGGTGCCCCCAGTGAGGCCACCGTGGCAATCAGGTTCCCAATCGTACCTCCACCTTGCATGCTGAAGACCGACAGCTCGACCAGCCGTTCGCCGAGGCGTGGGGCGACACAGAGCATATCGACCGTCGCGAGGCCCACGCCCACCACCACGCCTTTCGGGGCCACTCGGCGTTTGCTGGCCGTGCGTGCCGTGAAGGTCGGCTGCCGTTTACGGGTGTCTTTGGCTGGCGTGGCGCTGGCCTTGTCGGCCTTCGTGCGCTTGGCGGCCGTGCGCTTCGTGGCTTTCGCGCGGAGGGGCTCGAGCTTCGGGCGGCGGGCCTGCGGCATAGGGCGAGCGTATCATGGTTGAGTCAGCGCCGATGTTTTCGGTGCGAGGGGAAGGGCCGAGCCGGCGGGAGGGGTCGAAGGGAGCGCAGGGCGGCCGCGTGCCTCTTGCAGGTCGACGAAGCGATCGAAGGCCGCCATGGCGCGGCCGTGATCACCTCGCGCGAAGCGCGCGCGTGCCAGGTAGTAAAGTGTCTCCGGGCGGCGCTGGACGTAGGCTTCATCTTCCGCCAGCGGCTTGAGCAGGCCTACGGCGTCCTCGTAGAACTCGGCCTTGTAGTGAAGGAACCCGGCTAGCAAGGCGAAGTCCGGTGACGGCGCTTGCCAGATCTCCGCCGGCCAGTCCTCCAGAGCTTTGTAGGCAGAGACGAACTTGCGACGTGCGAAGAGAGCTTCGACCTCTCGGTACTCTCGCTCGATTTGGCGGGCCTTTGCCTCGGAAAGGCTCGGCGGCACCACGGGAGGGTTGAGATCCCCGCCAGGAGCCAGGGGAATCTCCGGATCCGAGCCGAAGCGCGTGGCGATGAGCTCCATGCGCTGGCGTGCCTTGCGGCTGGTTTGGCTGTCGGGAGCTCGTACTTCTGCTTTGCGGGTCCAGAACTCGGCCTCGCGCACGCGCCCGTTGGCGAGGAGCGCCCGCGCCAACTGGGCTTCTCCCGCGCCAGGGCCTCCCGGATCCGTTGCGACACCCCGGACCCATCCACGAAGATGACCATACGGCCACGCGGCACCGTAGACCCGGGTCAGGTAGGGATCGAAGGAGCTGTAGCCCAGTAGGTCACGGGGGGCGGCGAACTCGATGAGGGCGTTATCGTCGGTGTTGATCGCGGCCCCCGCGGTGAAGGGCGCGACCTCGTCAGGGGTCAGCAGCACTTGGCCGAGAAGGTCGTAGGGCGTTCGCCACCCGGCGCGGGCGGCTTCGGCCGCGAGGGCAGGGTGCGCGAAACGCGCGCGCAGGCGTTCGACGTCGAGCGGGAGGGGCTCGTTGCTGGCAATCAAGATCGTATCGGAGGACAAATCCTCCGCGGAAAACACCGTGACGTAAGGGAACTCGCTCGCGAGGGTGCGGTAGATGCTCTTCACGTTCCAGGGGGCCATCTCGTAAAGCTGTGCCCACTGGCAGAACACGCCGCCTTTGGCCAAGCGCCGCTTCACCAGCGCAAAATACTCTCGCGTAAACAGGTTCGAGACCCCCGTGATCCAAGGGTTCGAGGGCTGGCTGATGATGACGTCGAAGAGATCGGTGCGCTGACCCAGGAAGTTTCGGCCATCACCCACGCGGGCTTTGACCTTCGGGTTGTCGAGCGGTCGATGGTTGACGTGCTCGAAGAACTTCGAGGCGCGGTAGATCGCGGGCTCCAGCTCGACCACCTCGAGGCTCTCGAGGGGCGCCTGGGTGACGCTGCCCGAGGTGACGCCGCTGCCGAAGCCGATGAGCGCCACGCGCGGAGGTGATGCGCCTGGGTGAAGCAACAGGGGGAGGAGCCCGACGGCCACCTGCGTTGGCATGTCGGAATCGGACGACGCGTCCACCTTGCCGTTGTTTTTCAGGGAGTAGCTTTTGCCCCAGCGCTCGACGGTGACGGTCGTGGCGACGCCGTCTTCGTAAAAGACCATTTCTGGACGCTTCCATTCCTTCTTTGCTGCCTTTCGGCTCACGTAGTCGCGGGCGATGGAGACGCGGAAGAACCCCTGGGAAAAGCTCGTCAGGTTCCACCGCGGCAGCCAGGGGGCGACGACCAGCACGAGCCCGGCGGCGGCGAGGGGCAGGCGACGGGAGCCGCCTGGGGCCACCCAGAACAGCGCGGCGGCGAGCAGCGTGAGCGTGGCGGCGGCGAGGAACAGGCCTCGCTCGAGCCCCAGGAGTGGCAGCACGACGAACCCCGACAGAAACGAGCCCACGATGGCGCCCAAGGTGTTGATTGCATACGTACGGCCCACGTCGTGGCCCACGGCTTCGAGCGATGCAGTGGCGATCCGCATGGTGAGAGGAAACACCGCCCCCATCAAGAGCGTGGCGGGCAGGATCACCAGGCAGGCCAGCACGAACTGGCAGATCTGCACCGCCCCGGGGCCGAAGCTGGTGCTGGCCAACAGCCAGGCAAACACGAAGGGCAGCCTATCCATGAGCAGGTACGAGCTGCCCATGGCAAGGACCGTCAGTAGATGAACCCATCCCAGGCTGCGCACCGGGAGGGCCGTTCGATCGGCCCAGCGCCCGAGCCAGGCCGAGCCGGCGCCGAGGCCCGCGAGGAAGGCCAAAAGGATCAACGTGAACGAATAGATCGAGGAGCCAATCAAGACGGCCAGCGCACGAGTCCACAAGACCTGGACGATCATGGCGGTGGCGCCCGAAGCAGCGAAACCCACGAGCACCACCCGGCGCGCGGCGCGGGAGATCTGCCCCGCCGCTTGCCGCCGCGGAGCCAGGCTTTCGGCATCGACCGTGGCGGCCCAGTCGTCGAGATCCGGGGGCGCGTCGTCGTGCAGGCGGTGCTGGAGGATCCAGATGCCCACGGCGAGCATGAGGTTCACGCTGGCCGCGATGCGGTTCGTGTGGGCGAGTCCCACGGTGGGCATCAGCACGAACCCGGCGAAGAACGAGCCCGCGAGCGCACCGAAGAGGTTCAGGGCGTAAAGACCACCAAGGTTGCCCCCCACCTCGCGAAGCGCTCCGGGGCGATCCACCACGACCCGCGCAAGCAAGGGCAGAGTGGCCCCCATGAGCGTGGTAGGCAGCAAGAGCAGGGCCGCCGCCGCTGCAAAACGCAGCAGCGAGAGCCACCCGTAGTGATCCCCAAAGGTGGCCCACAGCCATTGATTGAGCGGCGTGTAGTGGCTGATCACCCAGGGGACGAACAAGGCCCAGATGCCGATGCCGGCCTCGGCCAGGGCGTAGGCCTTTACGGGGTCGCGCAGCTTGTCGGCGTGGCGGCCTGCCCAGTACGACCCAAGACCGAGTCCGCCCATGAAGGCTGTGAGCACGGTGGAGATGGCCAGCGTGGTCGAGCCGAACACCAGCGAGAGCATCCGGGTCCACAGGAGCTCGAACACCAGGCCCGAGGCGCCTGACAGAAAAAAACAGATCCGAACGGCGTTGCGCATGGAAGGGCCCCCAGGGGGGGGCGCCAGGTTATCGGATTTCGATGAGGGGGAATACCCGAGGCGCGGGCGGGGGCGGCTGTTCCGGCTCAGGGGCGCCGCAGCCGTACGCGCACGGTCCCCAGGGCCAAGCCCGCGGGTGCGGCTTCGGGATCGGGACCGGCCTCGACGACCTCGAGCATCTCCTGGCGCGTCTTGTCGCCATCGTACACGAAGCGCACGGCCAAACCGTCCGTCCGGTTTTGCACCCACACCACGTTGAATCCGCCGGCGCGCACCCCGTAGCGGCCACTTGCCAGGGGGGACCTCGCGGCCGGCAGCTTCACCACCACGCCGGGCGGCTGTCGCAGGGAGTACTGAACCATGCCGGCGGTCGAGCCTTCGATCGGCACGGCGGCGGTGGCCACGTTGCCGTGCACCGAGACGCGCGGGCCTGCGAGGGAAAGGGCTTTCGGGGATGAAGCTACGGTGCGGCCGGCCCGCGCCTGCCCCTCGATGGCGTCGTGGGTCTCGAGCGCGGCGGTGACCTCGCGGCGAAGCGCGCTGCGCAGCCCGAGCGTGGCCACCTGGGTGGCTTCGGCGGCGCCCTTGGCTTGCCGGGCGAGATCGCGGGTCTCCCGCAGGTCCTTGCGGGCGTCATCGATCGCTTGACCATGCACGGCCATGGACGCGTCGATCCGGCGCGCCACCATGACCCGGTCGTACACGATGGCTCCAGCCAAAATGAAGCCGAGCGCCGGCCAGCCCCAGACCCACCACCAGGGGCTTGGCGGCACGGGCGGCCGGGAGCGGCGGGTGCCGAGGGGCTCCACAGCAGCCACCTCGAGGGTGTCGCTGGCGGCGCTCGGGCGGGGGTCGCCGAGCCGGGACGTGACGGGAACCTGCGCCGGGGGGACGGTGCGCCGCTCGCGGATGCGGGCCGGTGGACGCCGCTTCAACACCCGGGGGGTGGGGGTGTTCGGGGCGTCCGGCTCCGGCATGACCGCGGGGTTCGTTTTGTGGAGGACGAGCGTCGGGGGCATCTCCCGCGCGGGTAGGGGAGGCGGCTCTGCGGCCCGTGCCGCGCTTCGCGAGGGAGCGCTTGCACCTCGGGGGGACTCGAGCTGGCTTTGTACGTACCCGGGCGCCGTGACAGGCGTGGGCTCGGTGTCGAAGCCCATGGGCGCTTCGGGCGCCGTGGACTGCGGACCGAAGGTGGTTGTTCCCGGCGCCGGCTCGGTACCGAACTCGCCTTCGGGAAAGGGCTCGGGCAAGGCCACGTCGACGGCCAAACGGGGAATCCCGTCGATCGGGGCGGGCTCGAGGTGCACGCGCTCGAGGCGGCCGTGGGTCTCGACGCGGCTTTCTCCTGCGATGAACGAAACGTCCACCGTGGACGCGAGGCGAAGAAAGGGCAGCGCGGTCTGAAGACGAAGCCCGTCTTGCGTGACCACCGCCCGGCTGCGCAGGGCCTCGGGCATGCCCTCGAACCGCACCTTCACCAGCCGAGAGTTGTCCGTGGCGTTTTGGACCAGCGCGTGCAGGATGGCCTGGTCGGCGGCCTCCAGGTTCTCGAAGCGGATGCCGAGGCCCATGGCCTGCGAGGGCATGGTCTGCTGCCTTGCCACCTTGCCGCGCAAATAGCGCCGCCCCCCGGGCAGGGGAATGTCACAAAGAAGCTCCGCGCCCACGGGGCAGTCGAGGGCGGGCGTGGACGGGTCTTGCTTGGCCTCCACGAACACGCCGGTGGGGCTCAGGTTGAGCGAGCGTGCCTTGATGGGCGCACGGCCCCCCGGCCGAAGGATGTGCACCTCGGCGGTGTAATCTACGCGTGGCTGCGCTCTTTGGGACTCCGACCTCGTCACGTTGCCTTGTCTTCCCGGCCCAGACGCCCGGGCGGGTCGACGGTATCACAAGTCGTACCTTTGACTCCATAGCCTTCGCGGCCCCCGTTTGGGCCCTTCAGTGGGCGCGCGCAGCAGGGGTGGGGTGCTGCCTTCATGGCGCCGGGAATCTGCTAACTGACGGGGGCCTCATGCCCATGCCCACCGAAATCATCGGCCTTCTCCGATCCCGCCTCACCTTCAAGTGGCCCGACGGGTGCGAAACCGTGATCGACGCGCGGGACCTGCGCCTGCGGTGTCGGTGTGCCCAGTGCGTGGACGAAGTCACGGGCGCTCCCTTGCTGGAGGCGGGGCGGGTGCCCGACAACGTCCGCGCGAAGAACATTCGGCTGGTAGGCCAATACGGCTTTTCGATCGATTGGACCGAAGCGCCCTGCGCGAACATCTACACGTTCCGCGCTTTGCGTGCCCTGTGCGCCTGCGAGCGCTGCAACGCCGCCCGGGCCGCGGGGCAAGAGCCCGGCGGGGGCTGAAGCGCTACGCGGGCGTCCGCAGGAGCTTGTTGCGTACCTTCTCGAGAAGTTTTTTCGTGGCCAAAAGCCCGTCGACCTCCGAAAGGCGGCTGCCTTCGTACTCCACGCCCACGTAGCCCCGGTAGCCGGCAGTGGTCACGATCTTCATCATGCGGGTGTAATCGATCTTCGTCTCTTCCCCGCGTTTGTCGAAGTCGTAGCTCTTGGCGCTCACCGACTTGGCGTAGGGCATGAGTTCTTGCGTCCCCTGGTAGCGGTCGTACTCCTCCCCCTCCTTGATGCGGAAGTTGCCGAAATCGGGAAGTGTGCCGCAGCGGGGGTGGGCTGCGGCCTTCATGACCGCGCAGAGCCACTGGGCGTTCGACGAAAGGCCGCCGTGATTTTCGACGATGACGTTGATGCCCAGCGTGTCCGCATAGGTCGCCAGGGACTGCAGCCCATCGGCCGCACGCTGGATCTGTTCGTCGTAGCTGCCCTCGCTGTGCGCGTTGACCCGAATCGCGTGGCATCCGAGGTAGGCCGCCGCTTCTACCCACTTCTTGTGGTTCTCGACGGTCTTCGCCCGGTCCGCCTTGTCCGCGGCGCCCATGGCACCTTCACGGTCGACCATGATGAGCACACTCCACACACCCTCGTCGGCGGCCCGACGTTTCAGCTCGGCCAGGTAAGTGCGGTCTTTGGCTTTGTCAGCGTAGAACTGGTTCACGTACTCGATGCCGTCGAAGCCAAAGCCGTTTGCGACCTTCGCAAAGTCGAGCGGATCCAGCTCGCCGGCCCTGAGCGCCTTGTGCAGCGACCACTGTGCGAGTGAGATTTTGAAGGGAAGGGCGCGCGGCACAGCGGGTTTGCGGACCGTGCGCACGGACGTCTCCGTGGCCTCCGCTGTGTGGGTGTTTGTGGACAAGGCCGCCGTTCCGGCCGCAAGGGCCGCCGTGAAGAGGTCTCGCCGCTGCCATCCGTGGGGCCATCTCCCGGGGTCCTTGCTCGCCCCCGGCCGCCCCTCGACGTGGATTTCATTCTCGCTCGAAGCCATGGAGTTTTTTAGTCCGGCGCCGGTCCGAAGCCAATCCCGATTCAACGAGGCGCGAAAAGCGTGTAAGTGTGCTACCGTTTTGGATTCCCGTCATGCGGTACGGCATCGTTTCTGACACCCACGCCAACATCGAAGCCTTGGAGGCCGTGTTCAAGGCCCTGGCGTCGGAATCCATCGATCGCTACGTGTGTCTGGGAGACACCGTTGGCTACGGAGCAAGTCCCAACGAGACCTGCGCGCTCATGCGCCAAAAGGTCGCGTTTTCGATCCTGGGCAACCACGACGCTGCCGTGGCGGGGCGCATGGACTACTCCTACTACTATTTCGCCGCCCGGCACGCGCTCGACAAGCATGCGCGCGAGCTCGACCCGGGTCACATGGAGTGGCTCAAAACCCTGCCTTACGAGGTGCGCGAGAACGACGTGCACTTCTGTCACGGCTCGCCGCTGAACATCGAAGAATTCGATTACATCTTCGCCCGCGATCAGGCGGCCCAGTGCATGCAGATCTGGGAGAGCATGTCGAGCCTCACGGTGATCGGACACTCCCACCTGTGTAAGGCCTTTGCGCTCAACCCCGAGCACGACCGCACCACCTCACAAGAGGTGGTGGCCCAGACCTTCGAGCTGCGGCCAGGATGGAAGTACATCGTGAGCGTGGGCTCCGTGGGTCAGCCCCGCGACTTCGATCCCCGGGCGTCCTACGTGATTTACGACACCGACAGGCGGCTTTTCGAGTTTCGCCGGGTGGAGTACGACGTGAAGCGCTCGGCCGACAAGATCCTTGCCACGGATCTCGAGCCCAACTTCGGTACGCGGCTCTACCTCGGAATCTGAAGCTTCACCCGCCCTCGGAACGGGGCGGGCGGCTTACGCTTCAGCTCGCGACTTGACTGCCCGTGGCGCGGGCCAACGCGGCCACGGCAACGTTGAAGTCGTGAACGGATTGCAGGTAGCGAACGCGCATCGTGAAGTACGAGCGAAGCGCGTCGGTGACCTCGCGCGTCTCCGCGAGGCCCAGGTCCATCTTCTGCACGATCGAGGTCATCCAGCGGCGGGCCAGCTTTTCGCCCCGCGCGAGCGCTTCGATGCGGCTCTTCGCTTCGGTCATCTCGAGATAGGCCCGGGACACCTCGAAGGCGATGCCCCCGAGCGCTTCCCGGCGTCGGAACGCGGCCTCCTGGGCGGACGAGCGGGCCTGCTTCGCCTGGGCATCCCGCTGGCCGAAGTCGAGCGGGACCCGCAAGGCGGCCCCCGCGCCGACGGTGCGATTGTTGTAGGGGTCGTTGGCAAAAGCAAAGAAAGGGTCGTCGACCGAGCTCGCGTACGCATAGTTGGCCGTGGCCAAAATCACGATGTCGGGTAAGAGCCTCGCTGTGGCGAGCTTCGCAAGGTTTTCCTGGGCGCGCACGAAGTAGGACAGGGCCCGTACCTCGGGACGCGAGAGCATGGCGATCTCCTCGTAGTAGGAGAGCGGTCGCACGGGCACGGTCAGCGTCTCGAGCGGCTCCTTGTCGATGACGATCTTTTTGGGCCCGTCGGGACCTATCAGCGCTTTGATGCCGTTGCGCGCGACATCGGCGCCGCGGGAGACCTCGAGCAGCTGCGCTTCCACCTCGGCGCGCGTGGTCTGCAGCCGAAGCTTGTCCGTCACGGTCATGTTGCCGCCGCCTTCGTCGAGGTCTTTTTGGACCATGTCCTCGGCCTGCTTGACGTAGTCGAGGCCCTCACGGAGCGTGGCCTCCACCTCGCGCGCCAGCTTGAAACCGTAGTAGGCCCGTTTGACGTTGAGCTCGAGCTCGGCGGCGGCGCCTCGTTCGCGGCTCTTCGAGGCCTCGACGCCCGCCTCGGCGGCGTCGATTCCCGCGGAGATCTTGCCGAAGGTGTACACCGGCTGAGCCAGCGTGATCTGGGTGCGCGTGAAGAGACCGGAAAAGCCGATGTTCGGGTCCCGAATGTTCGGGTCGTTGTCGCTGCCCGTGCTCCGGCATTCCTCAATCGAGGGTAGGCACCTTATGTTGGGCGAGGGCGCAAGGAGTGAGGTGAATTCGCCGGTGGGAAGCCAGCTGCGTTTGGCTTCGCTGAGCTGCCCTCGAATGACGGCCGTGGCGCTGCGGCTGGCCCCGAGCCCCGGGTTGTGTTGGCGGGCCAGCGCCAACAGGGTTTCAAGGTCGTACGTGCCAGCGGGGCCTTGGTCTACGGGGGAGCTGGAGCTCTCGTCGGCTGCGGGAAGCAAGGGGTTTGGGGCGGTCGCGGAGATTGTGGCGGCAGCCTCTTCGGGCGGGGCATCGCCGTCTGGCTGTGCCCAGAGTTCATCCTGCGGCCACCCCACCGTGAGCAGCACCGCGAGCCCCAGCGGCGCAAGCCCCCGCCTGCGGGCCTCCACGAGAGCAAAAAGGGCCGAGAGACGAACGAATCTAGAAGACCTGACCATGCGGCGAACCTGATGAAGAGGAAAGGAGCCGGTACTTTACACGCTTGGTCCACCGTTTGACCCAGCTTTCGGGCCGTGGTAGCCGATGCCTGTGACGGATCCATCGGCCACCCCATTCACCCCGAGGGCCTCACGCGTCGAGGCCGTCCACATCGTGCTGCCGGGCCAAACGAACGCGCTCGGCACGATCTTTGGAGGTACGCTCATGCAATGGATCGACGTGGCCGGCGCGATTGCCGCCGCTCGGCATGCGCAAGGCCCGGTGGTGACGGCGTCGATGGACCGTCTGCACTTCCTCCGCCCTGTTCGTCTGGGTGAGGTGGTGATCGTCCAGGCGCAGGTCAACTACGCCGCCCGCACCTCGCTGGAAGTGGGTGTGCGCGTGCTCGCCGAGGATCAGCGCACCCGGCACCAGGTGCAGGCCACACGCGCGTACCTGACCTTCGTGGCCATCGACGACCATGGGCGCCCAAGGCCGGTTCCCGCGTTGCTCTCGGAGACGCCCGAAGACGAGCGCCGCCTGGCCGCGGCCACCCGGCGCCGGGCGTCTCGTTTGGCCGAGCGCCACGAGATGGAGGTGCGCGACGCCGACCTCCGAGGCCCGACGGTCGGGGAGGGGAGCCGATGACCGCCGCGCTGGGGGTTCAAGCTCTCTTCGCCCGGGCGGCCCTCGTGGGTCCCGCCGACGTGGAGGTCATTCGCGCCACGGGCGCCGATCGCATCGCCTTTTTGCACCGCTTGCTCTCGGGCCCCGTGGCGGGCACCGCCGTGGGCGAGGGGTGCCACACCTTGCTTCTCGACACCAAGGGCCACGTGGTGAGCGATATCGAATTGTTCGTGGCGCACGACCACCTTCGTCTCACCGTGCCCGAGGGGCAGGGCAGCCCGACCGCAGCGGCCCTCGAGCGCTACGCGATCATGGACGATTTCGCGGGCCAGCGGCTCGAAGGTCAGCAAGCGCTCTGGGTCCTGGGGCCCGAGGCGGCCGCGCGGCTGGCGGGCGCGGGGCTCGAGGTTCCCGCGTCGGTGGCTTCGGGGCCCCTTCGATCCCACGCCGAGGTGGGGGAGGGCCCCGATGCGCTCTGGGTGGCTCGGGGCCGACGGCTCGGTGTGGAGGGGTTTTGGGTCCAGGGGGCGCCGGCCCGCATGGCCGCCCTTGCAGCCGCCTTGTGCGCCGACGGGGTCCCGGTGTTGCCGCCTGCGCTGGTGGAATCTCTTCGTATCGCGGCCGGAGAGCCCCGCTTCGGTGCCGAGATTACGGGCAACCGCTTTCCCATGGAGCTCGGGCTCGATGACGCGATCGATTACGGGAAAGGGTGCTACCTCGGCCAGGAGCCTATCGTGCGCATCCGCGACCGCGGGCACGTGAATTGGCAGCTTCGGCGGCTGCGGTTTGCGGCCGCAGGACCTCGTCCGGCCGCGGGCGACAAGCTCGAGAGCCCTTCGCGGCCGGCCGCGGGCCAGATCACCAGCGTCTCCGTCGTGCCCGCGTTGGACGGGGAGGAGGGACTTTGGGGGGTGGCGCTGGCTCTGGTGCACACCCAGGTGGCCGAAGCCAAGGTGCAGATCCACACGGCTGCGGGGCCGGTCGAGGCCGAAATTTTGCCACTTTCGTGACCGTCCGCCTGCTCGTCAGCAGGCCCCCCATTGAGGATTCGCCGGGGTCCCCGTATAACTGGGCCCCCAGCCGCCTCCACGGGCTGCGTCTGGACCCCAATTCGATTCACACAAGGAGAGCCGTTCCATGGGTAAAGGTGACAACCGCGTCTCGCGCAAAATGCGCCAAAAGAACCGTCAGGCCAAAAAGAAGCTCCGTTTGGCGCGGCAGAAGCTTGCCAACAAGGTGCAGCCCAAGGGCAAGAGCACCAAGTCGAAGTCGGCCTGATCGACCCTCGAGGCACGCGCGTCACGAGGCTTCTGTGCCGCCCGGGCGCAGGGGCCCTGACAGGCATGCTTCGCTTCGCCAGGCCTTGGCGAGCACGGCAGCGTGAGGTCCATGGCGGCGAACGAAAAGAGCGACGGGGCGCCCACCGCCCTCATGCGCCAGTACCTCGAGGTCAAGGCGCGCCACCCCGATGCCCTGCTGTTTTTCCGGCTGGGCGATTTTTACGAGATGTTTTACGAGGACGCCGTCTACGCGGCGCGCGTCCTGGGGCTCACGCTCACCTCCCGCGACAAGGGTAAAGATCCGGAGAAAGAGGATGCCGTGCCCATGTGCGGCGTCCCCCATCACGCGGCCCAGGGGTACATCGCCAAGCTCACGGAGCTCGGTCACCGGGTGGCTCTCTGCGAGCAGCTCGAAGATCCACGCACCGTCAAGGGCATCGTCAAGCGCGACGTGGTGCGGGTGATCACCCCCGGCGTCATCATCGACGAAGAGACCCTGGACCCGCGCACACCCAACTTCGTGGCCGCGGTGGCGGCGGACCCGAGGGACGGGTACGGCGTGGCATTCGCGGATGTGACCACCGGCGACTTTCGCGCCACTTCGGTGCAAAGCCGCGAGGCGCTCATCGACGAGCTGGCACGGGTCGAGCCCAACGAGCTGGTGGTGGTCGACGGCGAAGCCGAGCTCGCCGCGCTCGTGCGCAAGGCCTACGGTCGTTTGCCTCAATCACGGCTCAAGCGGGCTGACGCCACGGCGGAAGAGGCCCTTGCGTGGCTCGAGGACGCGCTGGGCGCGGGTCTACCCCGGGAGGCCCTGTCGCGGCTTCCCGCCGTGGCGCTCGCGGCTGCCCGCGTTCTGCGGTACGCCCGCGAAACCCAGGTGTTGGCCCCGCTGCCCATCGCGCGTCTCGAGCTTTACCATCGCGACGAACACCTCATCATCGACGAGCAAGCGCGGGCACACCTCGAGCTCACGGCCACCATGCTGGGGGGGCGCCGGGAGGGCAGCCTCTTGCACACCCTCGACGCCACGTGCAGCCCCATGGGGGGGCGGCTCTTGCGGCGGTGGCTGCTCTTCCCCTTGCTCGATGTGGCGGCCATCCGCCGGCGCCTCGACGCCGTCGAGCGGCTCGTGGCCCACCATGGCGCGCGCGACGAGGTGCGCCGGCATCTGGGAGCGCAAGGCGATGTGGAGCGGCTTGCCAGCCGGGCGCGGCTCGGGGTGGCGACGCCGCGCGATCTCGTGGTGCTGGGCCGCTCGCTCGCACGGCTGCCCAGCTTGGTAGAGGCGTTGTCGCAAGCGCGCCAGGATCTCGTACCCGAGGATCCGGCTCACGACGGGCTCGATCTCGGTCCGGACCTCGGGGGCGATCTCGCGCACGCGCTGCTCACCACCCTCGACGACAACGCGAGCGCGAGCACCAAGGAGGGCGGCTACGTGTTGGCCGGCGTCTCGCCCGAGCTCGACGAGTTGCGCGCCATCGCGAGCGGCGGCCGCGATCGCATTGCCGAGATCGAGGCGCGGGAACGGACCCGCACGGGTATCCCCTCGCTCAAAGTGAAGTTCAACAACGTCTTCGGCTATTTCATCGAGGTCACGAAGACCCACCTGGCTTCTGTGCCCGCCGATTACGTGCGCAAACAAACGGTGGCGAACGCCGAACGCTTCGTCACGGCCGAGCTCGGCGAGTACGAGGCCAAGATCCTGTCGGCCGACGAACGCAGGGTGGCGATCGAGCTCGGCATCTTCCAGGCCTTGCGCGACCAGGTGGCGGCGGCCTCGGACCGTTTGTTGGCGCTGGGGGCGAAAGTGGCGGCGGTGGACGTGCTGGCGGCGCTCGCCGAGCAGGCGCACCGCAACGGCTACGTGCGCCCCGACGTCGACGACGGGGAGGTGCTCGACCTTCGTGAGTGCCGCCATCCGGTGGTCGAGAGGTTGGCGGCTGCGGGTGGCTTCGTGCCGAACGACGTGCGCCTCGACACCGAAACTCAGCAGCTTCTGCTGGTCACGGGGCCGAACATGGCAGGCAAGAGCACCCTCATCCGCCAGGTGGCTCTTTCGGTGATCCTCGCGCAGATGGGCAGCTTCGTGCCGGCGCGAAGCGCCCGCGTGGGTGTGTGCGACCGGGTGTTCACGCGGGTGGGGGCCGGCGACAACCTGGCACGGGGGGAGTCGACCTTCCTCGTGGAGATGCGGGAGACGGCGCACATCCTTCGCAACGCCACCCGCAAGAGCCTGGTGATCCTCGACGAGATCGGGCGCGGCACATCGACCTACGATGGCGTCTCGATCGCGTGGGCCGTGGCGGAGCACCTGCACGATCGCGTGGGCGCGCGGGCCCTCTTCGCCACGCACTACCACGAGCTGTGCGCCTTGAGCGAGCTTCATCCGCGGGTGGTCAACGTGGCCGTGGCGGCGCGTGAGTGGAACGGAGACGTGGTCTTCTTGCGCAAGTTGATGCCGGGCGGGGCGAACCGCTCCTTCGGTGTGGAGGTGGCAAAGCTTGCGGGCCTTCCCGACGTGGTGGTGGCGCGGGCCCAGGAGATCTTGCGCACGCTCGAATCCGACCGGGCGGGCGGACGGGGCCCTTCGCCCGCCAAGCCCGCCCAGGAGCTTCCTCAGCTGGGGCTCTTCGACGGTGCGCGCCGACCGACGCCCGCTGCGGCGCCGGTTTTGCCGGCACCCTTGGCCGTACTCGAAGACATTGTGGCGCGCCTGCATGCCGTGCAGCCGGATGATTTGAGCCCGCGCGCCGCGTGGGCGTTGGTAGAAGAGCTGAGAAAGAAGTTGACCTCGACCGATAGTTCCGCACCATGAAATGAGACGGTGCGGGCGCGTTCGTTCTTTTCCTTGTGGCTGAGCTTGGTCCTGCTGGCACCACTTGACGTGGTGCGCGCCGAAGGCCCGCCGCGTGGGGCGAAACGCGCGGGAGCGAGATCGGCGGACTTGAAGCGGGGCTTGCCGCGCGTCCCGGGTGCCCTTCGAAGGCGCACGACGGCCGTTCGTGCGCCGGGTGCCACGACGCGGTCTCGTGCGGGACGTCCAGCGCCGGGATTCGAGGGCGGACGCGCGAGGTCAAGGACGGCGAAGGGAGCACGCGTGCGCAGGCGCCCGCGCTGGGCCCCGGTGGAGCTTTTTCACATCAACCGCCGGGAGCTCTTCCAGCTTCGCATCGCCGACAGCCGAGGGCGCCCCGTCAAGGGCGCGCAAAAGCGCTTCGACCGCTTCTTCCGCTGCCATCATACCGACCACGCCCATCGAATGGATGGGCGCCTCATCCGTCTCATTTATCAGGTGGGCCAGCACTATGACGGAAGGCGAATCGAAGTGATCTCCGGGTACCGCGATCCCTCCGTGGCCAAGAACGCCAAGAGCCCGCACAAGGAAGGGTTGGCCTGCGATTTTCGGGTCGAGGGTGTGCCGAACCAGGAGCTGAGAGACTATCTGCGGAAGACCTTCGACCACGTGGGTGTGGGCTACTATCCCAATTCGTCTTTCGTCCACCTCGACGTGCGCACGGGGCCGTCCGCCTTCTGGATCGACTACTCGGCTCCGGGAAAGAACGCGATGTATGCAGATAACCCACTGGCCGATCTGAAATCCGGGCGCGCTGAAACCTTCAAGCCTGCGAGCATCGATCCTTCCTGGGCGCGCGACGGCGCCGGCGAAGGAGGCGCGCCGCAAGACGAGGGAGAGGGGGGCGGGTGCTGCGTCGAGCCCGATGGGCCCGCGACCTCGCCCGAGGCGCCTCGAAACGGCGCACCGTAGGAGACCCGAGCGCCACGGTGGGCTTGGGCGCGAGGGCCTCCCCTCGTCGTGCTTTGCTGGGGAGGGCCCCAGTGCTAAAACGTTGAGACCTTTTTGCGCGTCAGGAGTGGTTCATGAAGCGTGTCGTCCGAATGAGCATCGTGTCCCTGGCTTTGGCCTTGGGCGTTTCCGGGGGCCCGGCACTGGCGAAACGAAAAGCGCCAGCCAAATCTGGCGGCAAGGCCGCGGCGGCGGTTCCGAACGCCAACGCCGAAGAGATCGAAAAACTCAAGGGTGAGTTCAAGTGGGGGATGGAGGTACCGGCCGTTCAGAGGCTGGTGGAGCAGCGCCTGCGCGACAGCTACGCCGAGAGCTTGAAAAAAGCGATTGGTGACCCCACCCAGTACTCACGGGTGCGGGGCCAGATGGAAAAAGAGGTCAAGGGCCTCAAGGCAAAGTACACGGAGTTCGAGGGCCGCAAGACCGGCTACGACGTTTCGATCGTCGATCAAGAGTTTGCGCACAAGACGGACGAATCGATGTTGGTCTCGCGGGACGAGAACAACACGCGCTACTACTTCTTCTCCGATGGCAAGCTGTACAAGCTGTTCATCGCCTTCGGCAAAGACATCCTCGCTGACAAGACCTTCGAGGAGTTCGGTGACCTCATGCAGGCCCGGTTCGGCAAGGCGAAGACGGTCAAGCTCGAGGAAAAGCGCAAAGACGGCGTGGTCGCGAAGTTGGACCACTTCGAATGGGCTTCGGCGGCGGGCGACGGTTTGCGTCTGGTGGACCGCAGCGAGTTCTACGACGTCTACTGCTTGGTGATTTACGACCGCAAGGAAGAAGAGCGCCTGCGCGAGCTTCGTGCCCGGGTCAACCCGCGCAGCGAGGGAGGGGATTCTCTCGTGGAAGCCGTGCTGTCGGGGAGCCGGACGGATGCCGACGTGAACGAAAACATCATCGACCAGATCGCGGGCAAGGAGATCGGTCGGCCGGGCGCTCCGGTGGAGGATGTGGTGGTCCCCTACTCCTCGGGCATGGCGCCCAGCGCGGCGGAGGTCAACGCGAGGCCGAAGGCGGCGGCGCGGACGTCGAGTGCTGCGTCATCGTCGGGTGGTTCTGGTAAGAAGTCGAAAGCGATGGACGACATCGAGCTTTAGGACCGGCGCCGCCTCCGCGAGGGAGGTGCGCCGCCCCTTGGCGCGCGCCTCCGCCACGCTGTGCCAGAGGTGGCCCTTACCGCTTGACAAGGGGCCAAGGGTTCCCCAGAATCCCGGACTCCGTTAGAGAATCGAAGAGGTTTCAATTGGCCAATAAGAAGTCAGCAGAGAAGCAGAACCGCCAGCGCGTCAAGCGCACCGCCGCAAACAACGCTCGCCGTTCCGCCATGCGCACCGCCATCAAGAAGGTACGTGCCGCCATTTCCGCGAAGAAGGCGGACGAGGTCCCGGTCCTGTTGCAGGAGGCCGTGCAGCTCATCGACCGCACGAGCGGTCGCGGGGTCGTGAAGAAGAACACGGCGTCTCGTCTCGTCTCCCGTCTGACCGTGGCCGCCCGTCACGTCAGCGCCTGATTCAGGTGAATACGCCGGTGGCCGCTTCGGCGGCCCGGTCCGGTGCCTTCGCGCGTAGGCCTTCGGGGTCTGCGCGCGATTTTTCGTTTCCGGTGCGGCTGGGTGAAGTCGGTATCAGCGCCGGGCCAGTTCGGAGGCCAGGTCGCGGACGAGGCGGGTCACGATGAGCTCGGGGTCCACTCGCGAGGACTTGAGCAGGCGGTCGGCTTGGTAGAGGCGATCGAAGCCGCGCTTGAGTGCTGGTACGCTGATCCGGCGGGCGGGCCCCAAAATTTCGTCGAGAGCGAAGGGGGGCACACCCAGGGCCCCTGGAAGGTCCGAACGCGGGGCGCCGCTGGCCACGAGTTCCTTGGCGCGCCAGATCTGGCGGAGCTGACGCAGCAGCGCCCCTTGAATGAGCAAAGGGGGCTCGCGATCGCCGAGGAGGCGGCCCACGAGCGCAAGCGCCTTTTCGATCCGTCCATCGGCCATCGCCCGCGTGAGCTCGAACACCTGGCGCTCCCGGCTTTCGGGAATGAGGGCCTCGACGTGCCGCCGTTCTATCTCGTCCGGGGCGCGTCCATCCCGGTGCGCGGCGTAGAGGGCAAGCTGGTCCAGCGCTTGGGCCAATCGCCCAAGGTCGGGGCCGGCCGACTCGGCAAGGGCCCGGGCGCCATCGGCGCCGATTCGAACGCCCTGCCGTTGGGCTTCCGCTTCCACCCAGCGCGGCAGCTCTTGATCCCGCAGGCGTGGGAACTCGTGCAGCACGCCCAGCTTCTTGAGTGCGGCGAAGGCCTTGAGACGCCCATCGACTTTATCGGCCCTGTCGGCCACAAGGACGAGCACAGTGGTGGGATTCGGATCCTGGGCATACGCCACGAGGGGCTCGAGGGCGTCGGCTTTGATTTGGTCGAGCCCACGGGCCGTCACCAGCATGCGCCGGGCGAACATGGGCAAAGTGCGTGCGGCGTTTAGCACCGCGCTGACTCCCGACTCCTTCAAGTCGAAGTGCTCTTCGTTCAGCGCCGGGCCCTTGGCACCGGGGCCGACCACGGCGCGGCGAATGGCTTCCAGACTTCGCGATATGAGGTGGCGCTCGGCGCCGTGAAACGCGTAGACAGGCTCCAGTTCGCCTCGT
This sequence comes from Myxococcales bacterium, assembly GCA_022184915.1. Lineage (NCBI taxonomy): Bacteria > Pseudomonadati > Myxococcota > Myxococcia > Myxococcales > Myxococcales bacterium. The sequence continues at coordinate 1,354,705 of JAGTJU010000001.1, forward strand.
TCGAGCTGGGTCACGAGTTCGAACGGTGTACCACCCGACGAAGCGCGCCCCGCTTTGGGCGCCTTGGCGGCCGCAGGCTTGACGGTCCCGGACGAAGCCCCCTTGCCTGAAGGCGTCTTGCTAGCCACGGCGCGGTTTTACACCAGCCTGCGCCGTTCGTCCCCCTTGAAGAGTGGCTCGAAACGCGCCAGGTTCACGAAGGCCTTGCCGACGCCCATCGCCCGCGTGTTCCGCCCTTTCCGCCGTCGTTCGCCCTCCGGCTTCGGACGGGGGGCCCGGCCGTCCGGCAGTCTGCTCGCCATCCTGGTTTCGGGCCTCCTCACGGCCTGGGGGGCTCCGGCCCGGTCGGAAACTCCGTCTGCGCGGGCGGGGGGGGCCGACCATCCCCCGTTGGCCTGGCGGGCTTTGGCCACGGTGGGGGCCGCGGTGTCTTTGCCCCGATCGTGCACGGATTGTCCCGCCGAGGTGGGCCGGGGGCTCGTGTTCGGGCTTTCTCTCGCGCGCACCCTGGCGCCCCGCTGGTCCGTGGGGCTCGAGGCCGAAGCGCATCTTTTGGGGTATGCCCGTGATGCCACCAGCACGCTCACCCTGGTGGGGGCGTTCGCGAACCGTTGGCCAGCGTGGTCCGCTGGGAAGGACCGGGTGTGGCTTCACGGCGGGGTGGCTTTGGCGTCCTTGTCGACCGCGCTGGGGGCCGAGACGGTGACCGGCGCGAACGAGGTAACGCGCTTTTCGCGCTGGGGGCCGGCAGGGGTGCTTGGGCTGGGGTACGAACTTCCGCACCGCGGCCCGTGGAGCTTTGCCTTCAGTATCAAGGCCGTGGTGGCGGTGCTTTCGGACGCGCCCGTTGTGTCCACGGTGGGCGCGCTGGGAATCGTATGGCACTGAAGAGCCTGCGCGGAACGTTCGCGCGCCGGCTCTTGGCATGGTACGAGCGCGAGCGCCGCGAGCTGCCGTGGCGCGGGCAAAGCGATCCGTATCGGATTTGGATCTCGGAGGCCATGCTGCAGCAGACGGTGGTGGCCACGGTGATTCCCTACTATCACCGCTTCCTCGCGCGCTTTCCCACCGTGAACAGCCTGGCGGAGGCCGACGAGTCCGAGGTGCTGCGGCTGTGGTCGGGCCTTGGGTATTACAGCCGGGCGCGGAGCTTGAAGCGCGCCGCCATGGAAGTGGTGTCACGCTTCGGTGGGGCGCTGCCCGCGGAGGAAGCCGCGTTGCGTGCGCTGCCGGGCGTGGGCCCGTACACGGCGGCGGCGATTGCGGCGATTGCCTTCGGGCGGGTGGCGTTTGCGCTCGACGGAAACGCTGCGCGTGTGATGGCGCGGGTGTCCGGCGAAGAAGGTTTCATCGATGAGGCCAAGACCCGAGGGGCTCTGCATGCTTTTGGCCTGGCCTTGGTGCCCCCCGGGCGGAGCGGCGACTTCGCCCAGGCCGTGATGGAGTTGGGTGCCCGGGTCTGCGTTCCGCGGGCGCCCAAGTGCCATCTGTGTCCCGTGGCGGGCGTGTGTGTGGTGCGGGGAACGGAGGATGCGAAGCGACTGCCCCGGAAGCGGCCGAGGCGCGCGAAGCGTAACGTCTCGTGGGTGTGCGTGGCCGCCGAGCGCGCGGGACGTCTCGTGCTGGAGCGCCGTGCGTCCCCGGGCCTTCTCGGGGGGACCTGGGCCTTGCCCTCGGCAGAAGGCGGGCCTGACGCGCCCGAGGAGGTGGCGCGTACCGCGCTGGCCCTGGCGGGGTTGAAGCTCGAAGCGCTGGTGACGCTGCCGGGCCACGTGCGGCACGTGTTTACGCACCTCGAGGTCTCGGCGACGGTGGTTGCGGCCGCGGTGAAGGGTTCCTTGCGCTCCGACCGTCATCGCTGGGTGGCGCGGGGGGGAGAGGTGGAGTTGCCTCTGGCGTCGTTCACACGCAAGCTGCTGGCGCATGTCGCCGCCCACGGAAACGAAGGGGCGTCCTCGCGGCTCACGCCGTGAGCGTTGCTCGCTTCGGCGCGGCCCTTCCGCGCGCGTCGTTTGGTTGCAGGGCGTCGTCAAGTCGCCCGCCGGAGCGGCCGATGGCGGTCTTTCGAGGCGAACTGTTGGACGTAAGGCGCGACATCGAACGGGGCCTCGCCTGTTATGGCCGTGGCGCGGTGTTGGAGGCACTCGATGCCTGGCGGCACGCGCTTGCCCTGTCCCCCGCGAACGAAGAGGCCCAGCGCCTCGTGGAGCTGGTGGAGCGCCGGCTTGCGACGGGGGCCTCTCAGCCCTTGCAGCGGGGCCGGCGGGGCTCAGGAGCGACGGGGGCCGCGCCTGACGCGGTCGTGGAAAACGATCTGACCCCGGTCTCGCCGATCTCGGCATGGCTGGCACCCAGCACACACCCCACCGAGCTCGAGCTGATGGTGGCGGGGGAAGAGGGCGCTCCCGTCAAAACGGCGCACGAGAACACCACACGCCCCGTGATGGCCGATGGCCCGCCGCCCGTACGTCGGCCGCAGTCCACGGCCTCCGATCGCGTCCAGTTCCAGTTGGATCAGTGCCAACGCTTCCTGCACCAAAACGACACGAAGTCTGCGGCGACGGCGGCAGAGCTGGCGTTACAGGCTGCAGAGAGCAGCGATGATCCTCAGGCCTGGGCCCTGGTGGGGCCCCGCCTGTCGCTCATCGAGCGGGCGTTCGCCAGCGCCCTGGGCCCGAAGAGCAACGTGCCCTTTTTGGCGCGATCGATCCACGGATTGGATGCACCCCCGATGGACCACCGCGTGGGCTTTTTGCTCTCCTGCATCGATGGCCAGACCGACGTGGCCACGCTGCTCGACATCTGCGGTATGCCGCGGCTCGAGGCCTTGCGCGCGCTCACCGCATTTTATCACCGGGGCTTTTTGCGCATGCGCTGAGCGCCCGAGGGGGCGTGTGCAGCGGTGCGGTCCTCAGCCCTCGGCGACCTCGCGCGACCCGAGCTCGTCGATCCACTCGTTGCTTTGCAGCTCTTCGCCGAGCGTGCTCAGTTCGTTGACGAGGGGGCTGCCGGGCCGCAGCGCTTCGCCTGCGGCTTCAAGCCGGGAGCGAGCCTCCATCTGCATCGGCAACAAAGCCACCAAGCGCCGCAGCTTCGTGGCGGTCTTCTCGATGAGGAAGGAGATGTCCGAAGACAGCTTCTTGGCTTGCTGGACGGGGAACAGATCGAACGTGGCGTCCGGCGCGGGAGGGTCCACGGCCTCGAGTTCGGTGGAGGTCACGAACGAGGGCATGTACATCTTGAGCGTCTCTTCTTCGGTCACCACAATCGAAGGTGCGGCAGGATCGGGACGCGCCTCCATCTGGACGTCGACGTCCATGTCGATCGCCACATCGTCCGACTCCACGTCGACCGCGAAGTCGATGGGCGTTTTGCTGCGCGACTCGAGCTGCTCCAGGATGCCCTGCAACTCTTGGTCGAGCGGCGCCAAGTCGAGCGCGCGGTGAAAGGTGTCGAGCGCCTCGAACATACGGCCTTGATCGCGGTGCACACGCCCGAGTGCCTTGAGCAGAACCGCGGCCTTGTCTTTCTTGCCGATGAGATCGAAGGCCTGCGCCATCAGGTCCAGGATTTCGGCGTCCTTGGGGGCCTCGTCGTAGCACATGCGAAGACGGGCCAGGGCGAAGCGTCCGTTTCCACGTACGAGGTAGCCCTTGGCAATCTCTCGGGCGAGCTGGGTGTTGCCGGGCTCCTCCTTCAGCACTTGCTCACAGACGCGAAGGTATTCGTCGATGCGACCTGCCTTTTTCAGAAGCTTTGCGGCGGAGCGCAGCTTCTCGAGGGCTTCGTCTTTGTGGCCGAGGGCCATGGCCGTCTCGGCGAAGCGCATCTGAATGCGCACGTCAGAGGGGTTGAGCTTGAGAATGCAGCGCAGGGCATGGAGGGCCTCGTCGCTACGCGCTTGGAGCTGACAGACCTTCAGCAGCGATTCATACTGCAACGTGGCGTCGGACATGAGGCCCAGCTGGCCCGAGAGTTCGGCGACGTTGCGAAGCGCATCGAGATCGTCGGGCACCAGAGCAAGAACGTTTTTGTAGAGCGCGAGTGCGTGACGCAGGAACCCCTTGCGTACGTGGATGGCGGCTGCGTTGCGGTACGACTCGACGGCGTCGCGACCGTCCCCCAGCCGCGTTTGAAGTTCTGCGATGCGCAGCCAGGTTCGCGCGTCATCGGGGTCGCGCTGAACCACGGCATGAAACTCTTCGAGGGCCCGCCTGAAGCTGCCCTTTTCGAGTTGCCGGCTGCCCCGCTCAACGTGCCTTTCGACGGTGTTTCTACGCATGTCGCATCGTTTCCAGGTGGCGAGGTCGCAGCCACGCGCTCCTTACCATCGGCGCTCTGGGGTCCACGGTTGAGATCCAATCGAAGGCCGTGGAGCGCGCGCGCTACCCGTGGCACGTCCCGGGGACGTGACGAGGCGTGGGGCCACCCGGGCACGCCGGTGACGCATGAGAAAACCCGCCGCCGGCGGGGCCCTTCATCCCAAGCGCTGGCGGGGCGAAGGGCCCCGGCACGAGGCGTGCAGCCCATGAGTTCCGAGAAGTTCGGAACGACAACGAACGGGACAGCAGGGGAGGAAGAACCATGAGAACGAGAGTGTATTCGGTCTGGGGACCGCTAGTGCTCGGCGCCAGCTTGAGCGCGCCAGCCGTGGCGGCAGAGAATATGAATCAGACGGGCACGGAGGGTCGTGGGGGCAGCCAAGGCCACTCTGCCCAAAACGGAGTGTTGTCTCTCACGCTATCTCACCTCGAGTTTCTCAGCGAAGATCACCCTGACAGGGGGTTGATTTCTCAGATTGGAGGGTGGGTGCGTGCCGGGTTGGATAAGGGCACAAATGGAGAAGCCCCGGCGCGGTTGAGGCGAAGCCGGGGCTGATTTGGGGATTCTTCTCGGGGTTCAGAAGGGCAGGTCGAGCTGGTCGCAGGCGTTGTCGATGGCCACGTGCCTGTATTCCCTGATCGCGGTGCGCAAGTCGACACAGCGAAAGAGAAGGAGGTACGCCGAGCGCGCTTGCGGTGAGAGCGGCTCACCAAAGGCCAGCCCGCCCAGGGTTAGGTCTGGATGCGCTGCGTGTAGCTGTTGGGCAGCAGCTGCGAGCGTGGCGTCCAGGGCGGCAAGGACGCCGATCGCGGGCGCGACACAAAGCTCGTCGAGCCCGGGCTGGATGATGGGACCAGCCTCCAATGGAATCGTAGTGCCCATGGTCACCCGACCTCCGGCAAAGCTGCCTGGACGTGCTCGACAGTCACGGATTTGGCCCGTGCGAGAGCTGCGGCCATGAGGGCGTGGTGAGCAAGGAGGTTCACTTTTCGTGGCAGACCTCCTGTGGCCTGGAAGGTTGCCTCGAGGGCTGCGGGATCAAAGAGCGGCAGCTCGGTCCCCGCGAGGCGAAGCCGGTGAGCAAAGTATCCGGACAGCTCCTCACGGGAAAGACCTGCGAAGTGATAGCGCATGACGATGCGCTGGCTGAGCGCCTCGTAGACAGCCATGCCCAGTCGACGACGCAGCTCAGATTGTCCCACCAGCAGCAGGCAAAGCCGATTCTCTGCGTCCATTTGGTAGTTGGTCAGGAGCCTGAGGTCTTCGAGCACGTCAGGCCTGAGATGATGGGCCTCATCGACGATGAGGATGGGGCGACACCGTGCCTCGGTGGTCAGGCGTGTGACCTCGGTTCGGATCTGCCGATACACGGCGGCACGGTTGCGCTCGGTGGGCAGGCCCATTTCCCAGGCGATGGCTTTGTAGACGTCCATGACGTTGCCGGTCGAGTGGGCGACGTAGACCACCTTGTGTAGCCCCGTGTGCAGTCCCGAGACTACCTTGCGACAGGCAGTGGTCTTCCCGCTGCCGCTGTCGCCCGTGACGAGGCCGATGCCCCTCATCTCGATGAGGTGATTGAGGCGGACCGACAGCTCCTGACTTGCAGATGAGACAAAGAGGTCATCAGGCTCGACCTCCTTGCCGAAGGGATGGCGGTTCAGGCCGAAGTGCTTGCGGTACATCATCGCTCTCCTTGGTCGTGGTGCTCGACGACGTCGAAGTCGCGCAGGCGAAGTCCTTCTGGCGGATTCGGTGCAACGCGGTCGGCACGCAGGACGGAGCGCACCTCGTTGTCGCGTTTGACGAAGCAGTTGGCATACGCATCGACGGGTTTGGCCAGGCCGACTTTGCGCCCCTTGACCCAGAGCTCGACGGGCTTGCCGACCCGGCTCGGGTCGAAGCGCAAAGAGACGGTTTCGCCGACGAGCGAAGCGTCCACCTCATAGACGACGCCCCGCAAGCTGACGGTCCTGTCTTTGTGTACCTTGCGCTTTTCCTCGAAGAGAAAGAGCGCACTGAAGTCTGCGCCGATGTCCGGCAGCCGCACCTCGTCGCAAGCGCGAGCCCAGCGCTCGAGCGGGGTCTCGCCATCAAGGCCTCTGTGAGGGGCCTGGTGGTACTCCCCCTCGACCCAGGTCCAGAGCTTGCGGTTGAGGGCTTCGAGGCTCGCAGTGTCTCCTTCGGCGAGGGTGCCAAGGCATTGCCGGCGCACCTCGCGGTGCCAGCGCTCCTGCTTGCCCTTGCCCTGGGGCTGGTAGGGGCGTGCATGGATGAGAGTCACGCCCAGCCTGGCACAGACGAGGGACAGATGATGCGACCGATATGCTGCCCCGTTGTCGACGTAAAGCCGCAGGGGAAGTCCACGCCGTCGCAGCGCTTGCTCGAAGACGGGCATGAAACAAGAGACGTTTTCGCCGAGCGCGAAGGCAGCGTACGGGACGACTCGGGTGGCGTCGTCCATGAATGAGATGAGATACGTCTTTTGGCGGCGCTTGCCTCCGATCAGCACGGACGGTCCGTGCATCACGTCGCTCATCCACATCTCCCCCGCCTTCGCGAAGGCGAAGCGACGGCGGTCGTTGCTCGTTGGCGTCTCGGGCTTGCGAGCCATCAAGCCTGCACGAGAGAGCACCCGATGCACCGTGGCTGGCGCCAGCTCCAGGTCCTGTGGTACCTCGCCCGAGGCTCGCACGGCATCGATGACCATGCGCACAGACAGTGCGGGCCTGTCTTCCTTGACCATGCACAGAAGGTCCACGATGGACTGTGGGATCTTGCGTGCCTGCCCCTCGTCACTGCGCGCCTTGGGCATCAGGGCATCGAAGCCGCCGTGGCGATAGGCCTTGAGCCAGTCTCTGATGGTTTCGGCAGCGATACGGCTCCTGCGTGAGCCGGGGATGTCGTAGGTGCGGTCCGCCTTCTTTGCGATTTGCTCGCCCAGGCCTCGCTTGCCTTTGGGCCAGTGCAATAGGTCGGCAATCACACCATAGCGAAAGAGCGCGACGGCCTTGCGTCGCTCGTTGTCGTCGGCTTGGGTGTCCATGTTTTCTCCTCGGCGCCCGTGGTTTTGGCGGTGAGCGCCTATGCCTCGACCACTACAGGCGTTAGGGCGGCGGGTCTGGCCCCGTTTCGTGTTCGCGAGGTGTCCACAGTCTGCTGGCGGCTCGACTGCGGGGGCCGAATCCGACTGGCGCGGGCAAGGCGCCAAGCTGCTTCTCGGATTCGGCTCGTACGTGCCGCAGTACCGGAGTGCCCAGACGCTGGCGGACCTCAGCGAGCGTGGGCTCGCAGTTGCCGAGCAGCGCGGGCGTCGAGGTCACCAGCACCAGCAGGGCCGCCCGGGTGGCGCTGTAGCGGCGGCGCACCCATCGCACCGCCCCGGGCAGTTCGATGTCTGGCCGCAGCCGATCGGCGGCTGCCTCTATCGACGGCGCGGCCTCCACCGCGGTCACCACGGCCTCGACCTCCTCCAGGGAGCCACTGAGCCGAGACGCCAAGCAGTCGGGCAACAGGCTGAAGGTCCGATGTGCCGTCGGGCAGTAGTACCGGGCCACCCGCATCCCAGCTGGCTCCACCCGGGCGTAGGTCCCGAGGCTGCGAAAGCCACATTTGCTACCAGATCCGTGCGCCGGACACCGCTCGAGCCTTGCCTGTTGCCAGCCTTCCTGCTTAACGTATTGCTCGCTGGTCAGTACTGTCGCTTGGCGCAACTGCACGACCGGCCAAGGGCTCGCACGGTTGCCTCCGTGGCGGGCCCAACCTTTTTCTGGGGTCCCAAGGGCGGGCGTTATGCCTGCCGGCCGGTAGCCTCACCCAGATCCCCGTTTCCCGCAAAAAGCCACCTCACCCTTCTTCCGCTTTCCGCCCCCTCATCACCAAAACCACCAGGGACCCAGTGCGGGAATTCCTTCCTGGGGGTTTACGGATTTACGTGAGACCTAACAACGGAGGCTCTACCGGTGACGATGTGAAGGTGGGCGCCACCAACGGATCGGAGAAGCCAGGTGTTCGCATGCGGCGAACGGCGGAGAAGGAGAAAGACGGCTCGGAAGGCAAAGCGCAGGGCGCTTGGATGAAGACCGGCGGGTCGTCCACGGCGGCCATGGGCAACGACGCGTTGCTACCGGAAGAGACCATCAACGCCGTTCAGACCGCACTGCAAACGGAGGGCTTCTATCAGGGTGAGGTCGACGGCATCGTGGGTCCAAAAACCTCGAACGCTTTGCGGGCGTATCAGCGGCAGCAGAATCTGGAGGCCACGGGCAGGCTCGATGCCGAGACGATCCGCCAGCTGGGCGTGAATCTTCCGGGTTCGGAGGTCCAACCGGTCCGGGGTGTCGACCAAGAGGCTGACATGCAGGGGCAAGGACAGGGAGGCAGCTCAGGGACGCGGGACGGCACCCTCGATACAACGCGGCCTTCCGATGGCACACAGCAGCCGCCGATGGAGCGGACATCGCCACCGACGTCTCCTGACGACGACGCCGATGACATGGAGATGACGCCACCTGACCTGGACGGCACGGACCCGGGTACCGGGTCTCCGGGCACGGGCACCGGGGGCGGCATGGACTCGGGTTCGACAGGCGGCGGTTACTGACGAGGCGGTCCGCAGCGTTCGGCGGGTTGCGACGGGCATTAGCCGGTCGTGAGCCATCCCGACGAAGCTGCGGGCCGGCCTCAAAATAGGGCTTCGTTACGGGCCCGGGCCCAACTGTCGAACACGGAGCTGGAGGGGCGTTCGAGTCCAGCCAGGCGGGACAGGGCATAGTCGATGGGTATCGCGAAGCCGAGATCGGGCCCATGGCGCAGAACGAAAGTCATGAGGCCAATCACGTGACCCTCCTCGTCGAACAAGGGTCCGCCTGAGTTGCCCGGATGGATGGGCAAATCCGTTTGAAGGTAGCGAAAGCGGCCGAAGCGTCGGCCGACGAAAGCCAGTCCGCCTTGAGCGACGCTGAAGTTCATGTTGGCCGGGCTACCGATGGTGAACACACGATCGCCCGGTGCACAGCGGGTCACAGATCCCAAAGACGCTGGACGCGCTGCAGGGGGAATCGCGTCGATTTGGAGGAGGGCGAGGTCGGCCGCGATGTCCGTGCTGACGACCTTGGCAGATTGCCACGCTTCGCCTGCGACGCTGACCCGAGGGACGGTGCCAGGCTCGAGCACGTGATTCACGGTCAGCACATGCCCCTGCGGGGAGACGAGTACACCGGCCCCGTAGGAGCGACCCGCGCGGATGCCCACCGCGGCATGCAACGCCCGGGAGATGGGCCGTTCGGTGACGGCGTGCAGCGGTGAGGGCAGCTGGGCGCGCACGTCGTCAGAGGGCGGAGCCGAGGCTTGGCCGGACACGGGGGTGATGGCGAAATCTTCGCGATCGCTCACGGGGGCAGCGTCGCGCCGCTCGGGTGCGTGCTGCCCGATGGCGTAGCCGGTGCCAAGGGCCAGGCCGAGACAAAGCATGTGGGAGGCAAAGCGGGGGAAGAGCAAGGCGACGGTTCCTCAGCGTTGCCAACTGTGAAATACAGGGAGCGCATGTGCACGAGCAAATGCATCACGATGTGCGCTTCGCGGGCTCGTGCGCCCGGACGGCGTCTCCAATGTCCACCATGTGGTTCATGGCCGTAACCAGCGCACCGCATGGGCCTATCGACAAGGCGCTGAGGCTTGCATGCGCGATCTCGAGACGTAGGAGGTGGTCGAGTGACACACCGAGGAAGTGAACCAACGCGGCGCGGATCACGTCGGCGTGACTCACGACGAGGGTCAGCGCTCCGGGGGATTGCACACAAACACTCATCAGCTCTGCGACCACACGTGCCTGGACGTCGAGCATGCGTTCGCCTCCTGGTGCCTGGCCCGCGCTTCTGAAGGTGTTCCAGCGTCGCCAGTTCGGCTCGTCCGCGAGGTCGGTGAAGCGCCGCCCCGTCCAGCGGCCAAAGTCTACCTCGGCGAGCGCAGGGCGTGGCTCGACCTCGGCGCCCAGGGCGGAAGCGAGGATACGCGCCGTTTCGTGGGCGCGAGGCAGTGGGCTCGTCAGCACGCGTTGGATCTTTGCGCCCGCGAGGTGGCGTGCGAGCGCGGCCGCTTGCGACTGTCCCCGCTCGGTCAACGACGTCAGGCTTCGCCCTGCGAGCGTGGCGGGGTCCGCTTGATGTTCGGCGTGCCGGACCAGGAGAAAAGGGGTTGTCGAATTCACGATGCTGTTTCTCCTCGATTGATGATCCCGACGTTGGGGCAGCGACGACCGCTCCTGACGCGGCGGCCGTAGGTGGGGCAGGGCGCTGCGCCCCAGGCTTGCTTGTAGGGCTCCGCACCGCGCAGCAGATCGAAAAGCTCGATGCCTTCGGCGACCGCTTGCTTGCGGACGTGTGCCATCACCAGGGCGCCGGGCCCGGCCGACGCGAAGGCGGGATCGAATCCGCCAAGGTACGCATAGAGCCTCCGCCTGGGCACGTGCTGCGCATCGGCAAAACCGTAGAACACCCCCGCGGGGCGGTCGCCGATGGCGAGGGTATAGAGCCGTACGAGCCCGCGGGCCGAAAGGCCTTTCAGCGCCCGGAATGGTTGTGTGCTTGGTGGCGGCACGCGGCGGGGATTCGCCGAAGGCACAAATAGACCTCTTCCTCAGGATGGTTGGCCAGCGCGAAGCCCGCAGAACGCAGCATGGCCTCGACGCAGGCGCGGTTCGGAATCCACCAGTTCGTCTCGTCGCCGCTGTACTTGTCCTCGACGAAGTGAAGCTTCGGGTATCCGGAAAGGTTAAAGTGCTCGAGTTCCCAAAAGGGGTAATCGGTCTCGATTCGGTTGACTTCCCTGCTGCCTCGCTGCATCGACTGAAATACCATCATGCCGTTCGGCGCAAGCGCGTACTCGTGGATGAGATCGAGGGCCAGAAGGGGGTGACGAAGGTGATACAGAACGCCCATGAACAGGACCACGTCGAAACATTCGCCCAGTGCTGCGACGTCGTAGACACTTAGATTCCTGAACTCGATGTCCTGATGTCCGGTGACCTCGGCTGCGAAGCGGGCTTGCTCGAGGTAGCTATCGTTCGAGTCGATCGCCACCACGCGGCTGGCGCCTCGCTTCTTCATCTCCAACGCATAGAATCCCGCATTGCATCCGATGTCGAGCACACTCCGGCCCGACAGATCTGCAGGCAAAGCGCCGGAAAATCTGTTCCACTTCACCGCGGGATAGTCCCCAAGGAAATGCTCGGGGGCCGTCTTGACGCCGTTGAGGTCGATGTTGTGGAACCACGTACCAAGGTCTCTGACCCTCTTTTCGACCTCGGCACGACTCGATGATGCGCTTGGGGCTCGGTGCGAGGACGGAAGGCTCATGTTTTTGTCTCCAGGCTCATGGCAAAAGTTGGCGTCGTGGGAGGGACGCTCGGGGGGCTGAATCTGCGTTCGTACGCAGGGCGCGACGAAGCGGAGGCCGAAGGAGGGGCACGTCCGAGCAGTAAACGGCTGGCTTCGCGGAATCCGTTCAAGGTGCCCACGTCGACGTACGCCTCGCCGCCTCGAACGCCGATGGCTCTTCCACCCCGAGCAAGGTATGCGTTGACCAGCGTTCCCACGAACTCGTCCCGGCGCCCGCGCGCCTGCCACGGGTCGTGCAGCTCGTGGAACACGTGGCCAGGGCTTTAGAATGCGCCCCAGACCCAATTGCCCGAAGGATCCGTCGGCTTGACCTGAATTTCCCGGATGGTGTCGTCGTCGTTGGTGATGACGATGTCGAATGCCGAAGGATCGGCCACGGGGAAGAGTAGGAACGACAAGTCGTTGTTGGCGAGCTTGGCCAGGCCGTTCTCTGGGAACCAGAGCGTATCCGGCAGGCACACCAGCACATGGTCTTCGGGTTGAATGAACGGCGCGGCTCGAAACAGGGCATCTCAGAGTCGAGATCGTAGAACGCCTTCCGCGGGCGCGGCGCGTCCAGCACGGCGTCAGTGGCGCTCTGCGCGTCGGGGCAGTAGGACGTGACGATGGCGAGATCGGCGTCTCTCAGGACCTCCGTCGCCCGGGAACGCACGGACGCCCAATCGCTGTAGAGCAGCAGCTGCGACGGAGCGGGCAGCGCGAGGACATCCCTGACGTTCGCGTAATACGGCACGTCCCGCTCGAAGAAGACGACCCGGTGGCCGCGGCGGGTGAGCGCACGGATGAGCCCGCGCCAAACAGTGGCGTGCCCGTTCCCCAACGAGGAGGAGACCGTGAGGCCGAATTTTGCAATCTTCATGCCGGACCCCAAGAGCCCTCTCCTCGCGTCGCCACCCATGTTGCTGCTCCTGCTTCTTGCAATTGTGAGGCCACATGCATCCCTTCGCGGAAGCCCGCACGGAAGCAGCAGCTTGGGAGGAGCCGGACAGGGCGTGTTTCTGCCACCCAGGGACGATCTCGTAACCTGGAGTCAACGAAGAAACGTGCGGAGCCGTCCGTCTTCCGCTTCGCCACGCTGAGCTTTGTCGTCTGGAATGGCCTTTGCTTAAGTCCGTTACACGCTGGGGACGAGACGAGGTAAGGGAGGGGCGGAATGTGGAGGACGATGCAGATGGCTGCGGTGGCCCTGCTTTTGGGCGGCTTGATGATCATCAGGCCCAAGGGCGGAGAGCTTCCGAGATTCGGGTGGACACCGTCTGTGTTCGCAGAGGCAGCAGGTCCCTTGAGTTGCTACGAGCAAGCTCAAGAGGAGACGCTGCTCAGTCGCAATGCAGCCCTGCGGCTGTGTCAGGGCGCTGTAGACGTTGGTCCCGTCCGGTGCTTCGATGCGGCCACGGACAACACCTTGCTGTCCGATGACCTGGCGGTCCTGCTGTGTCAGTGCGCGACAGACACCACGCCGGTGGCATGTTTCGAGCGTGCGCAGCGCGAGACCGACCTTTCCGATGAACGCATCGTGGGGTTATGTACCGCCCGCGTGATTGGGACTGTGGGTCCAAACTGCGCCAGGCTGTATTGAACGAGAGACGAACGGCAGTGCTCGCCGTGTCAGCGTTCCACGAGAATGCGGACTTCACCCTGCCGGGCCAGCACGGTCACCCCCACGTCATGCGGGTGACGGACCAACAGGAGGTCCACGGAGGCATTCCCTCCGACGGCCAGGCCCTCGATCCGGAGCTCGTTGATGAAGGGAGGCAGGACCGGATTCCGGAAGACCACCGTTTTGCGGGCTCCTTCCACGCTGAGCCCCAGGCAGGCAGCAAGCAGCATGTGCACCGCGCCCGCGGCCCAGGCCTGCGGCGCGCAGGCCACGGGGTAAAGGGTAGGGCCCTCACCATCGCGCGACGAGAAGCCGCAGAAAAGCTCGGGAAGCCTGTGCAGATCGAAGTAGGTGCTTGCCTTCCATAACCCCGAAAGCAGCTGCAGGGCGGCGTCGCGGCGACCGTAGCGAGCCATGCCGAGCGCCACGAGCGCATTGTCGTGGGGCCAGACCGAGCCGTTATGGTAACTCATGGGGTTGTAGCGAACCTCCCCGCGGGCCAGTGTGCGAAGACCCCAGCCCGAGAACATGCGGTCGCTCATCAGGTGGCGGACGAGGACGGCCACGCGCTCGGTCCGAGCGATCCCTCCGAAGAGCGCGTGCCCCGCGTTCGAGGACAGCACCCGACAGGGGCGCTTTTTGCCGTCGAGCGCCAGGACATAGGCGCCGAGCTCGTCGTCCCAAAAAGCCTCGTCGAAGCGTGCGCGAAGGCTCTCCGCGCGGGCCACGAGCTCGGCGGCGCGCGCAGGCTTTCCAAGGCTGTGCGCGAGATCGGCGGCCGCGCGGTAAGCGGCGTGGACGTAAGCTTGCACCTCGCACAGCGCGATCGGCGGCGCGGCGATGGTCCCGTCCTCGTAGAACACGGAGTCCTGGGAGTCCTTCCAGCCCTGCTGTTCGAGGCCGCCGCGGCTCTGGCGTGCGTATTCGACGAAGCCGTCACCATCGATGTCGCCAAAGTTCATGATCCAGTCCAGCGCCCGTTCCACGTGGGGCCAAAGCTCATCGGCGAGGTCGAGGTCGCCGGTATGCTTGACGTAGGCGCCGGCCAGATACACGAAGAGCGGGGTTGCGTCCACGCTGCCGTAGTAGAGACCGAAGGGAACCTCGTGGAGGTTACACATCTCACCCTCACGCTGTTCGTGGAGGATCTTGCCAGGTTGTGCGTCCCTTGACGGATCGGACTTGTGCGCTTGATGGGCGGCCAAGTGCTTGAGAACGCCCCGTGCTAGCTCGGGGTTCACCCAGAGCGTCTCGAATGCCGTAATGAGCCCGTCACGCCCAAACACATTGCTGAACCAGGGCACGCCGGCGTAGGGATAGGGGCCACTCGGCGTGGAGCTCGTCATCATCTGGAGATCGGCTTCCGAGCGCAGCAGCCACCGATTGAAGGGCTCACTGTCACTGGTCAAACGGCAGTGCTTCCCGCGCAGCTCCGCAATCTCTCTGCGGTTCTGCGCAAGAGCTGCATCGAACGTCGGCCTCGGGGCAGGCTCGGTATCACCCGTCTCGTAGGCGAAGCAGAGGTCGAACTGCGCGGCAGCTCCCGGTCGCAACTGCAAACGGAACAAACCGGAACGCGTCGTGAGCCTTGCGGGGGCAGGTGAGAAAGACACAACCAAGTCCCGGCGGAGGTCGTCGAGACCCACATAGCCGATTCTCACCGTGTCGCTGTCTCCTTGCGAGCCGGCGGGTCTTCCTCGCGCGGGCCGACGGTTGCCGCGGACCTCGAAGATATCGGCGAAGTCGACATCGAAGTGGATCGCGAGGTCGGTGGTCACGGCGGCCAGGCTGTAGTTCGTGACCGAGAGGCGCTCGTGGCAGGCGTTTCCCCACAAAAACTTCTGA
The DNA here is from genome assembly GCA_022184915.1 of Myxococcales bacterium. NCBI lineage: Bacteria > Pseudomonadati > Myxococcota > Myxococcia > Myxococcales > Myxococcales bacterium. The sequence continues at coordinate 1,369,867 of JAGTJU010000001.1, forward strand.
CGCTGAACGTGCAAGGATCCCCGTGTCACCACCACCTCTCCGTGGTCCATGAGATCCGGGTTGGTCAGATCCACGGTGAGCACGTCATTGTCCTCACGCACGTTCGAGCTCAGCAAAAATGGCCTTCGGGCGCCGATTCTGAGTTCGAGACGCGACAGGTAGCGCGTGCCGCCGCCATAAAGCCCTTGTTCACCGAGGCCGATGGGATGAACGTCACCGAAGCGGTCGAACACCCCAAAGGTGTTTCCGTGTTTGAGCACGCGCGTGCGATCGTCGGCCCGTGAGGACGTCGCCCGAATGTAGTACTCCCCTTGAATGTGTAAAACGTCGTCTTCCAAACGCCCTGGTTGCGGCTCGTCGTCGTTCACGTCATTTCCCCCTGGGTGCACCGGGACGCATGCCGCCTAAAGGGCGGACAGCCCCTTCACAGCCGATTTGTGACCCCGCACGGGACGGGTGGCCGCGAGGGACTCGTAGAGGTCCAGGTAGTCCCTCGCCATGCGCTCCGCCGAGAAGTGCGTCTCGAACCACGCACGACACGCCCTACGGGGCACTTGTCCGAGCGCCGACACGACCTCCACGGCCTCTTGCACGCTGGAGACGATGAAGCCGTTTTTCCCGTGCGCGATGATCTCGGGAACGGAGCCACAGTTGAAGGCCACCACGGGGGTGCCGCACGCCAGCGCCTCGATCATGACGAGTCCGAACGGCTCGGGCCAGTCGATCGGGAACAGGAGTCCGAGGGCGTTACCGAGAAACGCGGCTTTCGCGGCCTCGTCGATCTCGCCCACGAACTCGATGAGCGGGTGATCGAGCAGGGGTTCGATGTGCGTCTCGAAGTAGTGCCTGTCCTGGGCGTCCACTTTCGCGGCCAGTTTGAGAGGCAGGTTTGCACGTTTGGCGATCTCGATGGCGCGATCGGGGCGCTTTTCGGGGGAGACGCGTCCCACGAAGGCGAGATAACCGCCCCCTCCGTCGCCGAGCGGCAAGAGGTCGCGCGGGAGCCCGTGGTGCACGGTGCCCACCCAGTTGCACCAGGGCAGAGGCTGCCGCTGCGCATCCGAGATCGAGACCAGGGGTGTTTCGGGATAGTTCTTGTAGAGCGGCGCGAGCGCGGGAAGGTCCAGTCTGCCGTGCAAAGTGGTGACATGGGGAAGCCCCAGTCGGCTGACCAGGGGCAGGTGCAGGCAATCCACGTGGAAGTGCACGAGGTCGAAGTCGAGACTGCGCCGAAAGACGTCTTCCAACATGCCCAGATGGTGAGGGACCGCGTCCGTGCAGCCGCTCAACCGCAGGGCCCCTTCCACGCAGGGCACGAGGTGGGCTGACGTCCGGCTGTCACCGCTGGCGTACAGGGTAACGTCGTGGCCAAGACGCACGAGCTCTTCGGTCAGATACGAGACCACGCGCTCCGTTCCGCCGTAGAGTTTGGGAGGAACACTTTCGAAGAGCGGAGCGACCTGTGCGATCTTCATAATGCCTCGTTTCTGCTGGAGTGACGGCTGTGTCGAGAGTAACGAGTTTTGCAAAGCTCGGGCCAGGTACCTCCGGCGCCCGGGCGTCCCCCTGGGCGGCGGGGCTTCAAGCGGGCCGACACACGGCCTGCGCTTCGACGGCCAGGAAGGGCACCGGTAGGAACGCCGCGGGGTCCACGTGCAAGCGCGCGCCATAAATGGTACGACCGGGGCCCATGTTCGATCCGGTTGTCACTCTGCGCCAACGCTTCGCCACAGCCCTGCACGCCGCCTTCGGGGACGAAGTGGCCGGGACCGATCCCGCCATCCATCGCTCCGCACACGCCGACTACCAGGCCGATGTGGCGATGGCCCTCGCCAAGCGCCTCAAGCGCAGCCCGCGCGATGTGGCCCAGGCGCTGCTGGCCCAGCTGCAACCCGATGACGTGGTGGCCTCGGCCGAAGTGTCGGGGCCGGGGTTCATCAATCTGGCCCTGCAACCAGCCTACCTCGAAGCGTGCCTTGCCGGCATGAGCGCCGACGCCCGCCTGGGCGTTGCGAAAGCCGCCAATCCCGACACCGTGGTCATCGACCACTCGGCCCCGAACGTCGCCAAAGAGATGCACGTGGGCCACCTGCGCAGCACGATCATTGGTGACGTGATCGCCCGCGTGCTTGGGTTTGCAGGGCACAAGGTGATTCGACAGAACCACATCGGCGATTGGGGCACGCCCTTCGGCATGCTGATCGAGCACATGCTCGATACGGCCACCACGCAATCCGTCTCGTCCGTGCAGGAGTTGGTGGCGCTCTACAGAGCTTCGCGCGCCAAGTTCGACGCCGACCCCGCGTTCGCCGAACGGGCCCGTCACCGCGTGGTGCTGCTGCAAGGGGGAGACGAAGCCACGCGGGCGTTGTGGGGCAAGCTCATCGCGATCTCCGTCGAGCACTTCACCTCGCTTTACGAGCAACTCAACGTTGACCTCCGACCTCGGGACGTGCGGGGGGAGAGCGCCTACAACGACGACCTGGCAATCGTGGTGGCCGAGCTCGAAGCGCAAGGGCTTGCGCGCGAGAGCGAAGGTGCGATCTGCGTGTTTCCCGAGGGCTTCCTCGGCCGTGAGGGCGAGCCCGTGCCGCTCATCGTGCGCAAGCAGGACGGTGGCTACGGCTACGCCACCACGGATCTAGCCGCCGTACGCTACCGCGTGGGAACCCTTCAGGCCACGCGGATCGTGGTGGTGGTGGGGGCTCCCCAAAGTCAGCACTTGGCCATGGTCTTCGCCGTGGCCCGCAGCGCGGGCTGGGCACCCGCGCCGGTGCGGCTCGAGCACGTGGCCTTCGGATCGGTGCTGGGCCCCGACAAAAAGATGTTCAAGACCCGGGCGGGTGACACCGTGAGTCTTGCCTCGTTGGGCGAAGAGGCGGTGGAGCGGGCACGCAAGGCCGTAAGCGCTAAGTCTGCCGACCTGTCCCCCGAACGCCAGGAGGCCATCGCCCGCGCGGTGGGCATCGGCGCCGTAAAGTATGCCGATCTCTCGAACGATCGGATCAAGGACTACGTGTTCGACTGGGATCGCATGTTGGCCTTCGATGGCAACACGGCGCCTTACTTGATGTACGCTCACGCGCGCATCCGCTCGATTCTGCGCAAGGCAGAGGTGGTCGAGACCCAGCTTGGGCCCGCAACGCTCGAAGCCCCGCAGGAAAAGGCTCTGGCGCTCCAGCTGCTGCAGTTTGCGAGCGTCATCGACAAGACCGTCGAAACGCTGCAGCCGCATCGGTTGTGCTTGTTTCTCTACGATGTGGCCACGACGTTCACGGCCTTTTACGAGCACTGCCCGGTGTTGAAGGCCGAAGGCCAGGTGCGCGCGTCGCGCTTGGCGCTGTGTAGCGTGACGGCCCGTGTGTTGGGACAGGGGCTGGCGCTCTTGGGAATCGAAGCGCCCGAGCAGATGTGAGGCGACGATGGCGGGGCGGGACAAACCGGGACATCGGCAACCGCCGCACCCTCCACCCCAGCCCGTGCTCGAGGAGCAGACCCTTCTTGCGCGCGTGAACCAAAGCTTGCAAGGCCGTGGGCTTGCAGGCCCCCGACGCCGCGAGTTGCCCGAACAGTACGCGCGTGAGCTCATCGGTTTGCGCGACGAGATTGCCGAGGCGCGCCTCGAGGACGTTCCGGCCCTGGTGGCACAGATGGAACGGCTCCAGGAGGTGGGCGCACGACGCGTGCAGGTGCAGGAACTGCTCGTGGATACGGCTTCCCCTTACTTCGGTCACCTGCGGCTCCGCGAACAGGTCGCGGGCCGCGCCGAGGTGACCCGCGACGTGCTGATCGGCCGCGCCACCTTCATCGATCCCAAGGCGCGGGTGAACATCGTCGATTGGCGAGACGCCCCGGCCAGTCAGCTTTACTACCGCTACGAGGAAGGTGACGACTACGCCGAGACCTTTGGCACCCGCGAGGTCGAGGGTGTGATCGAGGCCCGGCGGACCGTGACGATCACCGAGGGGAAGCTCTTGCGTGTGGCCACGGCCGAGGAGGTCTGGGTGCCCGATGCCACCGCGCCTGCGGGGTGGCGGGTCGAGCCGCCCGAGGTGGCCAGCCTGCAGGGCGGGGAGCTGACGGCCCGCAGGCCGGACGGAACGGGCGTGCTTGGCGCAGGGCCCGGCGGTCAGCAACGCCTGGACCGGCATTTGCCCGAGATCGCGGCGCTCATCGATCCGCGGCAGTTCGAGCTCATCACGAAGCCCTCTTCGGGATTGGTGGTGATTCAAGGGGGTGCGGGCAGTGGGAAGACCACGATCGGCCTTCACCGCATCGCCTACCTCAACTTCAATCACCCCGAGGCGTTTTCTCCGAAGCGCATGCTGGTCGTGACCTTCGGGGCGGCCCTCGCGGCGTACATCAGCCAGGTGCTGCCGGCGCTCGGGGTCGAGGGGGTGCGCGTGGTGACCTTCGGCGCCTGGGCGGTCAACGAACTTGGCAAGTGCCTGCCGGCGCTCGAGTTCAGGCTGGTCGAGGATTCACCTCCCGCCGTCACGCGGGTCAAGAGCCATCCGGCGGTATTGCACGAGCTCGAGCGGCGCACGCGTGAGGCCCTGGCGGATCGGCGCAAGCTGTCTCGCCGGGCCACGCTCGAGCTCTGGGCCGAGCTGATGACCGACAAGCCGGCGCTCCTGCAGCTCCTCACGAGCGACCCGGAGATGCCCTTGCCCGCGGCCGATGTCGAAGCCGCCCACGAGCACATGGGGGTGCGCACGGCGGCCCTGCTCGAGCGAGACGCGTCGGTTCGCCGCGAAGAACGCATCGAGGCGCATCGGCGTGAGCGCTTCGGCGCCCCCGAAGACGACGAGGTTCGGGGCGACGTGGGCGTGGACGGTGAGCGCACCGAGGATCGGAGGGGCCTTCTGGATCTCGAGGATGTCGCCTTGCTCTTGCGCGTGCATCAGTTGCTCCACGGCCCCCGCAAGGAGCTGGCGCATCTGTTCGTCGACGAGGCTCAAGATCTGTCGCCCGTGGAGCTGGCTGTACTGATCGGGGGCGCCTCCAAGCGTCGATCGGTCACGCTGGCCGGAGATACCGCGCAACGCTTGTTCTTGGACAACGGCTTTGGCGATTGGCGTTCGGTGCTGCGGCACCTCGGCCTTGCGCACGTGGCGGTCGAGCCCCTCAGGATTGCGTACCGCTCGACGCGGCAGATCATGCAGCTCGCCCGCCACGCCATGGGCCCCCTGCTTTCGGGTGAGCCTCCTCAGGCCCCTCGGGCAGGCGCCCCGGTGGAGGTGCACAGCTTTACCGGCACAGGCCCCGCGGTGGCCTTTTTGGCCGAAGCGCTCCGCCCGCTTTTCGTACGTGAACCACGGGCCACCGTGGCGTTGCTTGCACGCCACCCCGAGCAGGCCGATCGGTACTTCGAGGGCCTGCGCCGGGCCGAGGTGCCGTCGTTGCGGCGCGTGCGCGCGCAGGAGTTCGCGTTTCGCCCCGGCATCGAGGTCACCGAGATTCGCCAGGTCAAGGGGCTCGAGTTCGACTACGTGGTGATGCTCGACGTGAACGCCACCACCTTCGGGACTGACGACGAGTCCCGACACCTCTTCCACATCGCGGCCACACGGGCCGCTTACCAGCTGTGGCTGCTCGTTACCGACAGGCCCAGCGCCCTCATTCCGGACGCACGAGACCTCCCACCACGCGCACCTTGAACGGGATGTCGTAGCGTTCGAGGACCACCTCCGCCGCCATGAGCATGTCTTTGGCGAGCCCGTGCGGCGGGACCGCACAATCGAGCTCGAAGCGCACCGCCTTGCCGGCGTACTGCGGGTACTGCTCGAGGAAAAATCCATCCGCCACGTACCCCAGATAGCGATCGATTTTTTCCTGGAGCTGGCGCAGCTGCGGCTCACCGTGGCTCCAGTCCCGATCCTCCACCATCAGGAGCACCACGGTGTCTGTCTCGGGATCGACGCGGATGAGGTCGACCACCGTGGGGAAGGCCACGCCGCGGCCGCCGAACTCTTCCTTCAACTGCTCGGGTGTGATGCGTTCCATCGAAGGCTGTAAAGCCTAGCAGCGCCCGGGGGCCCTGCCCACCCGTACGCGCCAGCCACCGCGTGACGTCTCAGGCGCAGCTGTCGCCCTGGGTCGCAAAGGTCGCGGCCGGGGGCGAAGGGGCGCTGGGTGCAGGCGCGGGCGCTTGCCTGGCGGGCGTTCCCACGAGCAAGCGCACGGCGGTGGCCGCGGCCGCGAGTCCGAAGGCAGCGGGCACGAAGGCGATCGAGCCCTCGATCCTGTTGCGGTGTTCGCAGCTGTGCAGGCCGTTGTCGCCGCTGGGGCACACGCAGCGGAAGCCCCCGTCGTCGTAGTCGAGCGCGCGTGGCTCGATGGGCAACTCATCCGAGAACACGGCGTGGATGCCCGTGGGCCGGCTGGCGTCCAGACCGTAGGTGCGCTTGAGCGCCTTGCGGATCGCAGCCGCGAAGGGATCGTTGAAGGTCTCACATAGATCCACCACCCGCACCCGGGTGGGATCCACGCGGGCCGCCGCCCCCATCGACGACACCAAGCGAATGTTGCGCCGGAGGCACGTGACCATGAGGTGCATTTTGGCCGTGATGTTGTCGATGGCGTCCACCACCAGGTCAGGCTCGGGGCAGAGCAGCTGGTCCGCGTTGTTGGCGGCGTAGAAGGCCGCGCGCGGGACGATCTGCGCATCGGGGTTGATGGCGGCCAGCCGTTCGGCCATCACGTTGACCTTGGGTTTGCCCAGCGTGCCCTTCATGGCGTGCAGCTGGCGGTTCGTGTTCGTCACGCAGATGCGGTCGAAGTCCACCAGGAAGACCCGGCCCACCCCCGAGCGTACGAGCGCCTCGGCAGCGTGAGAGCCCACACCGCCGCAGCCGAACACGGTCACGGTCGAGTGGGCGAGGCGGGCAAGCCCCTGGTCTCCCAAAAGGCGGGCGGTGCGGTCGAAACGTCGGTGGGTGGTCACGGCGCCGATTGTAGCGTCTCCGTCGGCCCGCGGCAGCCTGCGGCGGCCAGGGAGGGCAGGGTCAAGCGGACTGTGCCAGTTCGCGGCGCGCAATCTGTGACAGCGCGAGCACGGCCGGATGCTTGATGCGGCGTTCTGCCGAGATCGCGTAGAAGCGCTCCTTGACCTCGTCGGCCTGCCCAAGGAGCTTCACGTCGTACTGCCGCACGATCTCGTCGGCTGCGGCCGTGGGCGCCGCAAAAACCCCCATGCCGTTTTGGGCGAAGACCTTCATGAGCGCGCTGTCGGCGAAATCGGCCACGATGTTCGGGCGCACGCCCTGGGCGTCGAGCCAGTTGTCGAGCGAGCGGCGCAGGGCGGCGCCCTCCATCGGCATGAGCATGGGCGCGCCGTCGAGCGAGCGGGGAAACGTACGCTTCAGCGACTTGGCCAGACCTTCTGCGGCGAAGAAGCTGATCGTGCTTTCGCCCAGCAAGTGGTTGTAGGCCCGCACGGAGACCCCGGGACTGGCGGGCATGTCGGAGAGCACCATGTCGAGCTCGTGCATGGCGAGGCGTGCCAGCAGCCGGTCGGCCGTGTCCTCGTAGCAGTAAAGCCGCACGGGCCCCGAGATCTTCAAGGCCGGCTCGAGCAGCCGGTGCGCGAGCAGCTTGGGCACCATCTCGGCGACACCCACAGCCAGGCGCAACGGACGCCCGGTGGGCAGACCCTTCACCACGTCCTGGAGCTCACGGCCCAGGGTGAAGATTTCGTCGGCGTAGCGGAACACCGTCTGGCCCACTTCGCTCACTCTTACCCCGCGTCCCTCGCGCACCAAAAGCGCCTCGCCAAAATTCTCCTCGAGAGCCCTGATTTGCCCGCTGATCGTGGGCTGTGCCAGGCGCAAGCGTTCGGCCGCCCGGGAGACGCTGCCCTCCTTGACCACGGTCCAAAAGTAGTAGAGGTGGTGGTAGTTGAGCCATTCCATGCGCATGCGTCCTTCCGTCCGGTCAAGCGGCCAGGTGGAGATCGTCGCCGAGCTCGTCCTTGCGCAAGCGGCGCCGCAAGCAGGCGAGTGCCTCTTGCTCGAGCTGCCGGGCGCGCTCGCGGGACATGCCCAGCTCGCGGGCCACTTCGGCCAGAGGGGGTTGGTCGTCGTCGAAGTAGCGCCGCTTCAAGATGTGCTGGAGGCGCGGCGTCAGCGTGCTCAGCAACCTGCGGGTGCAGGCTGCGACCTGCTCCGCGGCGAGCGTGCGCTCGGGCGCGTCGTCAGAGTGCCCCTCCGGCGTCGCTGCGCCCACGTCGTCCGGCAGGGACTCGTGTCCGCGGCTTTCGAGCGCGACCCGCGCGGCCTGCATGGCCTCGGCGCGCATCCAGTGGGCGGCGTACGTGATGAAACGAACCCCGCGGCGCGCGTCGAAGCGGTGGGCGGCTTCCACCGCCCCCATGAGGGCGCCTGCCACCGCCTCCTCGAAAGCCGTGGGATCGTGCCGTAACGACCGTGCCACAAAGAACGCGTAGGGCCGTACGGACGCCACGAGCCGTTCGAGCGCGGCCGGGTCTCGGGTTTCACACCATCGGTTCACGATGGCCAGTTCCTCTTCCGTGGTCATGCGCATGGTTCGAAGATGCCGCGAAGTCGATCGAAAGAAAAAGAGAAAATTAGCGTGACGAATCATCGGTTTTTTCGAATCATTGCGCCGCTCGAAAAACCGATGGATTGCGGACAGCCCTTAGATGCTGGCCGCCCCAAGGGCACGGCGCCGCCGCCGTGAGGACGCACGGGCGCCCCGTCTGGCAGAGGGCCGCTGCGAAAGCCCTGGAGCTTTAGCCGCGCTCGGGCAGCCCGGCCGCCCGGCTGAGCTCGGCGTGGAGGCGCTCGGCTTTTGCAAGCGCGCGCCCCCGGTCGGCGTCCAACACGAGCAGGTGGCCCATCTTGCGGCCCTTGCGCGCGGGAGACTTTCCGTAAAGGTGAAGCCTCACCCCGTCCTCGCGGCAGAGCTCGGCAAAGCGGGGCTCCCCGGCTTGCCACAGGTCCCCGAGCAGGTTCAGCATCACCGCGGGCACGTAGGTCGTGGTGTCGCCCAGCGGCCATCCGGCTATCGCGCGGAGGTGCTGCTCGAACTGGCTGGTGGCCGAGGCCCCCCAGGTAAAGTGGCCGCTGTTGTGCACACGCGGCGCGACCTCGTTGATGAGCAAGCGCCCATCGGCAAGCTCGAACAGCTCCACGGTCAAAAGGCCCACGTAGGCGAACGCATCGGCGAGGGTGCGGGCGATCGCCAGGGCCCGTTCCGCGGTGTCTGCGTTCACCTCGGCCGGCGCCACCGTGGTGTGCAAGATGCCGCTGCGGTGCACGTTCTCGACGATCGGGTAGGCGCGAATGTGTCCCTCGGCGTCACGGCCGAGCGCGATCGAAAGCTCGCGGACGAAAGGCACGAGCGCTTCGAGCACGCAGGGTGACGCCCCGAGCTTCTGCCAGGCGTCCTCCAGCCCGGACGCCTCCGCAAGGCGGGCCTGCCCCAGCCCGTCGTAGCCACCTTCGCGTCGCTTGAGCACGCCGGGGCCCGGCAAGCGGCTTCGGGCCACCGCCAAGCTCTCCGCGTCGTGCACCTCCGCGTACGCCGTTTGCGGCAGCGCGAGGCTCTCGAGAAAGCGGCGTTGCGCGAGCCTGTCCTGAATGTGCGCCAGCACGTCGAGGGAGGGCCACAGGGGCGCCTCCGAAGGCAGGGCGGCGCGCAGGGCCGCCACGGGCACGTGCTCGGTTTCGTAGGTGATGACGTCGCTCGCCTTGGCGAGCGCGCGCAGGCCCTCGACATCGTCGAGAGCTGCCCGTACGTGAACATCGGCCACCGGCGCCGCCGCGGCCTGGGGGGCGGGATCGAGGATGGCCACGCGAAAGCCCATCCGGCGCGCCTCGAGGGCCATCATGCGGCCGAGCTGCCCGCCGCCGATGAAGCCGATCGTGGACCCGGGAGCCAAAGCCGCAGGACCTTTGGGCGCCCCTGGCGCCGCGCTCACAGCGACTCCTGCTGGACCCGTGCGGTTTGCTCTTCGCGGAAGCTTTCGAGCCGCTGCCGCAAGGCGGGGTCGTGCAGCGCCAGGATCTGGATGGCGAGCAGGGCAGCGTTGTGCGCGCCCGCCTCACCGATGGCCAGCGTGCCCACGGGAATGCCCCGTGGCATCTGCACGATCGATAAGAGCGAGTCCACCCCGTTCAGAGTCGAGCTGCGCACCGGCACGCCCAACACGGGCAGCGTGGTCTTCGAGGCCGTCATGCCGGGAAGGTGCGCGGCCCCACCGGCGCCGGCGATGATCACCTCGAGGCCCCGTTCGGCGGCCGTGCGGGCGTAGGTGAAGAGGTCATCGGGGGTCCGGTGCGCCGAAACCACCCGGCACTCGTGCGGCACCTCGAAGCGCGTCAGCACGTCGCTGGCCTCCTTCAAACAGGCCCAGTCGCTTTTGCTGCCCATGATCACCCCGACCCGCGGGGGCGAGGCGCTGTCGTCACGGCTCATCGGTTAATTTGCTCTCGTTGCGTCTACGGGTCGAGCCGGGGGACGCCGGGGGCGCCCACCTGGACGCGCCAGCGCTCGTCCTGCGTGAGCAGGGTCGAGGCGCGCTGCGGATCGGAGGTTACGATCAGCAGCACGTCCCGGCGTTGGAGCCGCAACATAGCCAAAACGACCGCCTCGCGCAAAGCGCTCTCGCCGGGGGTGGGGCGCGTGACCTCGGGACGCTGCCCGAGCGCCGCCAGGGCCAACGCCGCTTCGACCCCAGTTTTCGCCGAGGCCAGCACCACCCGCAGCCGTGCGGCACCGAAGGCCTCCCAGAGCGTCTCGAGCGCCAGGGCGGACACGCTGTCCGGGGTCGCGGTGAACACTTCCGCCGGCGCGCCGACGAGCGGCACATGTGCGAAGCCCAGGGGAAGGAACGGGTCGGGCGGCGCCGGCGCGCAAAGGCGCAGGGAGCTGCCAGCCAGAAGGGGTGGGTTTTGGCTCATGCGCACGACCTCTTCTGGTATGCCGAAGGCCCCCTGCGCGGCACAAACAGATAATTGCAGCGCTTCGCATAGGCCAGGCCAATGGTTCGGCAGGGCGGCTGGAACGATGCCTGTGGTCGGAATTATCTATTGGTTTCGAAACGGCCGCGCAGACACACCTGCACCAGGAAAGCCGTGCGACGCCCCCTCTCTGGCCGAAGGAGGACGTCCGCGGCACTGACCTATCACCCGCACGACGTCACAAGGAGGTTCTCGTGAGACTGGATATTTTCGTGGATTCGGAGCTGCTTCCGCCCGATGCCCGTGACTACCTGGGCCAGCGGCTCCGCCTGGCCCTGGGCATCTACGGGGCCGAGCTCCGCCGCGTCCGCGTCCAGGTGCGCGACGAGAACGAGGGCCCGCAGGGACCCCTCCTGCGCTGTACCCTGCGCGCCTCGGGGCCGCTCGTGGGCGCGCTCACCCTGGACGAGGTAGACGCCAGCTTCACACGGGCCGTCGACCGACTGGCCGACCGGATGGCCCGCACCATGGCCCGCACGCTCGAAAGCAAGCGCATCATGCGGCAGCCCCCACGCCGCATGCGGGCCTGAGGGGCCCACGCAGCCGCTACTTTTCGACGAACGCCTTTTCGATGACGTACTCCCCCATCTCTCCGCTGCTGCCCTCGCCAAACCCCTGGTTTTCCAGCCAGCCCGTGAGATCAGTGAGCATGGCGGGGCTTCCGCACAGCATGACCCGGTCGTGGGCCGGATCGAGGGGTGGCAGCCCCACGTTGGCGCTCAAGGTGCCGCTGGCCAGAAGGTCCGAGATGCGGCCCTGGTTCCGAAACGGCTCCCGGGTGACGGTGGGGTAGTAGACCAGCTGGTTGCGCACCGACTCGCCGATGAGCTCGTGGTTTGGCAGTTCGCTCTCGAGATACTGCCGGTACGCCAGATCGGCCACGCGCCTGACACCGTGGACCAGAATCACTTTCTCGAAGCGTTCGTAGGTCTCGAAGTCGCGGACGATGCTCAAAAAGGGCGCCAGACCCGTGCCGGTGGACAGCAAGTACAGGTTCTTGCCCGGCTTCAGGTTGTCCACGATGAGGGTGCCTGTGGCCTTTTTGCCCACGAGGATGGGATCGCCGGGTTTGACGTGCTGTAGCTTCGAGGTGAGCGCCCCGTCGGGCACCTTGATGCTGTAGAACTCGAGGTGCTCGTCGTAGTTCGCGCTCACCAAGCTGTAGGCCCGCAAAAGGGGGCGCCCTTCGAGCTCCAGGCCCAACAGCACGAAGTGCCCGTTGCGAAACCGCAACCCGGCGCTCCGGGTGGTGGTGAAGCTGAAGAGCGTTTCGTTCCAGTGGTGAACGCTCAGAACGGTTTCCTGATTCACGGCGGCCATGACTTAGGTGTACGGCAGGGAGTGTTTTCGGTAAATCGGGATATTCTGATATCATCGTCCTGTTTTGCCGATATGAGATTCACGCTGCGTCAAGTCGAGGTTTTCCTGGCGGTGGCCCGCTTCGAGTCGGTGAGCCGCGCGGGCGAGGCGCTGCACATGTCGCAGTCGGCGGTGAGCGGGGCGCTTTTGGAGCTCGAGCGCCAGTTCGACGTGCGGCTTTTCGAACGGATCGGCAAGCGCCTGCGGCTATCGGACCGCGGCAAGGCGCTGCGTCCGCAGGCGCAGGCCACGCTGGACCGGGCCCAAGAGCTCGAGGCGGGGCTGTCGAGCCTGGAGCACGTGGGGCCGTTGCGGGTGGGGGCCACGATGACGATTGGGGATCATTTGGCGATTCCCCTGTTGGCGCGTTTTTTACGAACGGGGGAGGGGCCAAGGCCCAGCCTCATCGTGGCGAACACGCAGGAGATCGCGCGTTTGGTGGCGAACTTCGAGATTGACGTGGGCCTCATCGAGGGTGACGTGCACCATCCCGAGCTCAGTGTCTCGCGCTGGCGGGACGATGAGCTGGTGGTGTTCTGTTCACCTTCGCATCCCTACGCGGACAAACGGCGTCTTGGTGACGCTGACCTCTTGGCGGCGGCGTGGGTGGTGCGGGAGCAAGGCTCGGGAACGCGGCAGGCCTTCGACAGGGCGATGCACGGCTTGTCGCTCGACATCCTGCTCGAGCTGCAACATACGGAGGCGTTGCGGGCGGCGGTGGAGGAGGGCCTGGGCCTGGGGTGTCTTTCGGTGTTGGCCGTCGCGGATCATGTGGCGCAGGGCAAGCTCGTGCGTTGTTCCGTGCCCCAGCGGGATCTGCGGCGTCACTTCTCGTTCTTGCTGCACAAAGAAAAGTTTCGCAGCGCCAGCATCGAGCGGCTGATCGCGCTGGCCCGGGACTTGTAGGCGCTGAGCCGGCTTCGTGTTGCAAGCGAAACGCTCGTTCGGTCGGGTGTCGTCGGGGCGTAACCAGGGGCTGCTTTGTCCGTGGGGCTGTGCGTGATCCTGAGCTTGGCACGGTCCCTGCTGTGCCTGAAGAAGCGCGCTGAACCCGGCGTGCTTCAGCAAGGAGACGACATGAGCATACTTTGGATGATCTTGGTGGGTTTGGTCGTAGGCGCGCTCGCGAAGCTGCTGATGCCAGGACGGGATCCGGGCGGCATCATCGTGACGATCCTCATCGGCATTGCAGGTGCCATGATCGCAGGGCTTCTGGGGCGGGCCATGGGCCTTTACCGCTCAGGAGAGACCGCGGGGCTCATCGCTTCCATTCTGGGCGCGATGCTGCTCCTCTTTGCGTACCGCCTGGTCGTACGGCGTCGCGTGCGCACGTAGGGCCCTTCTCCACCGCTGGCGGGTACACCCCCGCCGGCGGTGGGGTGGGGGCCTTCAGGGCTTGGGCACGGGCACGACGATGACGCGCTTGACGCCGCCCACCGTGGCCGTGGTGCCCGCAAGCGGCGTGAGCTTACCGTCGCTGGCGATGGAGAAGACTTTGATCGTACCGGCGTTCTGGTTGGCGACCAGCAGGTGTTTGCCCGTGGGAGCGACCGTGAAATTTCGGGGATTTGCGATGTTTTGCGTGGCCTTGGTGACCTCGGTGAGCGCACCGGTGTCTTGGTTGATGCTGAAGCCATAGATGGTGTTGGTGGTGCGGCCGCCGGCGTAAACGAACTTACCATCGGGTGTGACCTCGATGTGCGACCCTGCGTTCTCTCCTGCCAAGCTGACGGATTTTGGGTTCTGCAACTTACCGGAAGCGGCGTCGTAGGCGAACGACACCACGGTCGACATGTTTTCGTTCACCAGGAAGGCGAACTTGCCGCTGGGGTGGAACGCGATGTGACGGGGGTCCACTGAGTCGACAGAGTCGGGCGTGTTTTTCGTGAGCTTGCCCGTCGTTTCGTTGAAAAGGAACTGATAGACCTTGTTGGGTCCACGGCAGGGGACGAACACGCCCTTGCCGGAAGGGTCAGGCATGATCTGGTGTGACTCGGCGCCGGTGGGCTGGGTATCCGTAGGGTCCCCGAGATCGCCGTCAGCGTCCTCAAGGGGAAACACGCGGACGTTTGCACCGTTGTAGTTCGACACGAACAGCCACTTCCCGGAGGGGTGCACGTGCGAATGGACGGCCAGGGCGCCGTCCGTGGGCTTACTGCTCTGGGCCGTCAGCTGTCCCGTACCCCGTGCGATCTTCAAGGCCGTGACGGTCCCGGTGGATGACTCGTTCGTTGCGTAAAGGTTCGTACCGCCAGGCCGGGCCGAAAGGTATGTGGTGTTGCCGCTCAGGGCGGTGACACCCAGGCTCGTCAGCATTCCCGTCTCTGCATTGAAGCTGAATCTTTCGATACTTCCTCCACCGCTCGTGTACACGAAGTAGTCCATTGCCATAGGCGTTCCTCCCATCCCTCCCATCGCGGCGCCACCGGCGCCCGCGCTTCCCCCCGAGCCTCCCCCGGCCGTACCTCCGCTGCCTCCCATGCTGCCTCCCTGTCCTCCGTTGCCACCTGCACCCTCGGCCTTGCCGCCGGCACCGCCGCTGGGCTCACTGCCGCCGCTGCCGCCATTGCCGCCGCTTTTACCGGCCGCACCGCCGCCGCTTTGACCACCGCCGCCACGCCCTCCTTCCCCTGCGCCTCCTTCACCGTCCTCGTCATCGGTGTCCGAGGACTCATCGGACTTACAGGCAGATGGCAAGGCAAGGCCCGTGAGCAAAACACCCGCGACCACCAAGCGAACTCTAGCGATCGACTCAATACCGCACAGCATCTCGGGATCCTACATCGAGGCAGGGTGGGTGTGCACTCGAAACCGGGCAACTCGGATCCTTGCCGCCGAGTGAGCGTGATTGCCGTGCGTCAACCCGCAGCTTCCGTGGCACGCGGCGTGCTTCGAAAACCAAGGCCAAAGGAAGGTCGCGCAGGCGTAAGTGGAAAAGACAGACGTGGGAGCCCCACCCGGAGCGCGCGCGACCGATCACGCCCTTGGCGCACGCTGGGGCTCGGTCGCGGTGACGGGCCTCTTCGTCTTGGTCTGCCTTTACACGCTCTACTTCGCCCAGGTGTTTCTCATCCCGGTGTGCGTGGCCGCGCTCGTGGCGCTGAGCCTTGCCCCGGTGGTGCGCGCTCTCATGCGCTATCGGGTGCCGCGCACCCTGGCGGCAGGGTTGGTCTGCGCGGCCTTGGTGGCCCTGACTTACCTCGGCGTCCAGAGCCTCTCGGGCCCCGCCACTACCTTTGTCGAAAGAGCCCCCGTGACCTTGCGCAAGGTCCAGCGGCGGCTGGGTCAAGTGTCACGCCCGCTCGAGAAGGTGTCCGAGTTCACGGAACGCGTCACGCAGCTCATGTCTCCGGGGCGCAAGCTGAAGGTCGAGACCAGCAGCGTGGAAGAACGCTTGCTCACGCGGGCGACTGCCTTTGCGTCTTCGGTGATGGTGGTGCTCATCCTCATCTTCTTCATGCTTTCCACGGGCAAAGATCTCTTGCGCCGGGTCGTGACGCTGCTGCCGAACATGACCAACAAAAAACGTGTGGTGGCGATCGTGCAGCGGCTCGGCACGGACGTGTCGCGCTACCTCATCACCATCGCGGGCATCAACTTGCTGTTGGGGGGCGTCGTGGCCGTATCCCTGTGGTGGCTCGACATGCCCACGCCGCTTTTGTGGGGCGCCATGGCGTTCTCGTTCAACTTCATCCCCTACCTTGGCGCTTTGGCGGGTGTCGTGGTGGTGGCCGCGGTCTCGCTCGTCACCTTTCCTGCGTTCAGCGACGCCCTCCTGCCCCCGGCCGTTTACCTCACCCTGACCAGCCTGGAGGGCATGGTGATCACGCCTTCGGTGTTGGGGCGTCGTTTGCCCGTGGGGCCGCTGGCCCTCGTGCTGGGTCTCCTGTTTTGGGGCTGGCTTTGGGGCATCGTGGGCGCCTTCGTCGCGGTGCCCCTCATGGCCGCCACGAAGATCGTATGCGACCGCTTTCACCGCACCCGCTGGGTGGGCGCTCTTCTTGGCACGGCGAACGGGCGAGGGTGACGGGATGACGTGACGGTTTGGAAATTGAGGGCCGTCAGCTCGCAGCGAACAGGGTCCGCGGAAAGGAGCCAGCCCGTGAAGAGGCATTTGACGGCAAGGTCGTCGGTAGCCTGCGAAGCGTCAGAAATGTCAATGTTTACGGGCACTTAATCTTTTGATGGGCATTTGACGGGAGAGGTCCCAGGGTTGAACCTTGCAGCGTTTTTCTTTGTTTTTCCATGGACTTGCGCTTTTGACGGGCAATTGATGGTCGAGCGCCCGGAGACCCTATGCTGACCTCGCTCGAGGTCGAGAACTTCAAGCGCATCAGGGGACGCCAGCGCTTCATTTCGCAGCTCAGGTCGTGGAGCTGGACTAGGGGACACCGGTATCTGCCCTGGTCGCCTGACCCGCCCGCCGGGCACCTTGCGCGGATTGTGATAGGTGCGGCACAGGTGGGCCCCAAGCAGACCCTTGTGTCGGGACGCGATTTGTCGGAACTGACACTTGAGGGTCGGCGGCCTCTGCGGTTGGGTTGTTCAGGCCATCCCCCAGCTCGCAAGATCGATCCCCCGTTTCGCGAAATCGATCTCCCGCCGTGGTGCCGCCCATGTCGCCGTCACTTGATCTCATCGAATCTCTACTGCGAGCCCATGGCCCCCTTTGGACGAACGGCAAAGCTCACATAACGGTGATCGCCGGCGTGGACCGGGTCGCCAGACGGATTCTGGTCTACGACCTTGGCCGCCCGACATAGGAGGGGTTGAGTGGCGGCCTTTCGCCACTTACTATTCCAGTGGGGCAGCGGGGGCCGACACGGGCGCAGATGTACAGGCAACATTTCTATATTTGCCATAGCCATGCCTGACACTCGAATGAGGCGATTCGTATTTCTTTGGCTTGCCATGTTGAGCATCTTTAGCTGCAACAGAGACAAGCGAGACCATGTGCAGGCGCCTGTAAAGCACTTAGAAGCTAGGAGCAACGATATGGGGAACACCGAACTGCCAGCAGGGGTACCTATAGAACCAGGCGTATCCATCGGAAAGGTGTCTTTGGGACAAGCAGTAGAAAGTCTGCCTGGACCGGAGAAGCAGGAGAACGGGACCGTCACAGTTCCACCTGGCATCTCAGCTTCAATCAAAGATGGACTCGTCGTCGACATTTGGCTCGAAGACATTCGAGCATTGGCCATGCCGGTCATCATTGCCGGCGTAACGATTCCCCCGGATGCACCCCTGGAGCGAATCAAGGAACTTCTAGGTCCCTGCCAGGAAGTGCCCGTCAAAGGTGGCATGTTCTTCAACTGCAAGGCTGGCGTGGCCATCGGAACCGATTTCCTGGGAGAAGGGCGGTTCGTACAAGTCAGGGTCGGGCCGCGCTGAGGCCGCCGGTGGGGAGCGTATCCAACGGCATCTCGGACCCACGGCTTTTGTGAAGTTCTGCGGTTGCAACGACCCATGAGGGGCCTGTGCGCTTTCCTTCTGCTTTGCGCGCTCGTCACCTGCTTCAAGCGCGAAGGTCCGAGAGAATCCGTACCGCACGCCCCTCTCGCCCGCGGTGACGCTGCCAGCGACATTGAAGCAGCTCATTCGCCAGATCTACCGGACTGTGTCGATGCCGATCTCAGAGCTGCCATCCTCGGGGCCGACGTCGAAGCCGTGCGGCGTTCTTTGCAGCGGCAGGCTCCGTCGTTCGATGCATGCGCGGGAGGTCCGCTCGTTCACTTGGCTTTGCGAGGAGAGATCCCGGATGCGGACCTGGGAGGCGCCAAAGGGGTCCGGGAGCGGGCGCATTTTCACGATCGCCAGGAGCGCAGGCTGAAAATCGGTTTGCTCCTACTCGAGGCAGGCGCACCCGTTGATCAGCGCGACGAGGCCGACAACTCCGCGCTTCACGCCGCGATGACCTTTGCGCCTGGCCATACGGATTCGCTTCGCCTGATCGTGCGGGCGTTGCTCCAGCGAGGTGCGCGGCCTTCGCTCGTCAACGGCAGAGGGCTGACGCCGCTCGAGTTGGCCCAGCGCTGGTCTCGGGAGAACGCAGCGCTCCTGCGGGAGGAGCTTGATGCAGTTGGCAGGCGATGAGATCGGGACACCGCCGGGAAGCCTGTGCCCGACCCAACGTTTTCGCGCCCATGGCCCGCCCGCCCCCGGGGGCGACGCCGAGGAGGACGACGCCAGGGGACACGCGGCTGCCCGGCCGACGGATGCGCCGGGGCAGGGTGGCACCCCTGTGCCTGCGGCGTGACAGGGATGCGAGGGGACAGCCAAGGAGGCGAGTCGACTTACGTTATTTGACAGAATGCGCCATTTCGGACAGCGTTGGCGGATGGGAACGTTTCGCTGGGACTTCCGCTGCGAACCTCTCTTGCCGCCGAATCCGCGCTAAAGAGCCCTTGGCCGGCGCCACTCCCGGCCGGCGCCTCCCCAAAGACCAAAAAAGGAAAGCTCAGTGCTTGAGTCGATGCACCTAAAGAACGTGGGACCGGCGCCGGACATGAGAATGAACCTGGCCCCCAGGTTGAACCTCATCACGGGCGACAACGGTCTTGGAAAGAGCTTCTTGCTCGACGTCGCATGGTGGGCGCTGACTCGTAAGTGGCCACAAGACCTCAACGCGAATCTCACCTCAGGCTACGCAGCCCGCCCGATAGACCCTACAAAGGCGGCCACCATCGAGTTTGGGCTCAAGAGCAAGACCGGAAACGTCAACTACCAAAGCCCCTATGTTCCCGTGGAGCAAGCGTGGAAGGGGAAAGCCGGACGGCCCTGGAATCCCGGACTCGTCATCTATGCCCTCGCGGACGGCGGTTTCGCTGTATGGGACCCTGCCAGAAACTACTGGAAGAAGCAGGGAAACATCGACGTTCAGGAGCGCTTGCCCGCGTATGTCTTCAGCTCGAAAGAGGTTTGGGACGGTCTCCGCGTACCTATCGATGGGAAATTGACCCTCGTGAGCAACGGTCTCGTTGCAGACTGGGCTTCATGGATTCGGGAAGGCAAAGACGACGCCAGGCGAATGGCGGCCGTTCTGGCGCTCCTCGCTCCGTCGGTTGGCAACGAAACGCTCAAGGCAGGCTCGCACTTCGCTCGGCTTTCAGTGAACGATGCCCGCGACATTCCGACGGTCCATATGGGCTATGGGCAGGATGTTCCGATCCTTTACGCATCGCTGGGCGTGCGCCGGATCGCCGCTCTCGCGTACATGCTCTCTTGGGCATGGCGGGAGCATATCGTTGCATCTCACCAGCTGGGGCAGGAACCTTCCTCGCGCGTCGTGATGCTCTTTGACGAGGTCGAGGCGCACCTCCATCCACGGTGGCAGCGGGCCGTCGTCCCTGCCCTCCTGAACGTCGTGCAGGCGCTTACTGACTACGAGCATGCTTCGGTGCAGCTCATCGCAGCGACTCATTCCCCGCTGGTTCTGGCCTCGATGGAGCCCTTGTTCGATTCCGAAAGGGACAAGCTGTTCGTCCTCGACATGGAAGAACGTTTGGTCACTCTCCGCGAAATGGTGTGGGCCATGCAGGGCGATGTCATCAACTGGCTCGTGTCCGAGAGCTTCGGTCTACTACAGGCGCGTTCGATCGAGGCCGAAAGAGCTGTCGAGGCTGCGGAAGCATGGATGCGCGGTGATGCGGCCTCTCTGCCCCCAGCATTGTCGACGAAGGAATCGATCCACGATGAACTACAGCGTGTGCTTGCGGGGCACGATCCCTTCTGGCCCCGTTGGATCGTCAAATACGAGAAGTCGGGAGGGCGGCCGTGATTCGGTTCGAGCCGTGCCCAAAACCAGCCACCTTCAAGGACCTGGTCGAAATCCCAGGGACGACATGGCTCGAGACGAACGCCACAGGGCGCCCTCCCGCGCATTGGAGGCACATACGAAACGATCTTGCCGAGGCCTTTTGCGATCTGTGCGCCTACAGCGCAATGTTCGAGCCCGTTGGCACCGTTGACCACTTCATCAGCGTGTCAGAAGACCGACGCAAGGCGTACGATTGGTCGAACTATCGCTTCGCGGCAGGCTGGATCAATTCAAGCAAGCAGTCGCTCAAGTCAACGCAGGTCATCGATCCGTTCGAGGTCGTGAACGAGTGGTTCGAGGTGCAGCTGCCTTCAATGCAGCTTGTCCTCACGCGGAACGTGCCGGCCCATGAGAAGAAGCGGGCCGAGTTCGTTCTCGAGCGATTGCACCTGGGCCATGATGAGCGTGTCGTTCGACAACGCCGCGAGTGGTACCGCATGTTCCAGGAGGGAGAGATCGGCATCGAGGCGCTGAGGAAGAAGGCGCCGCTGATCGCGGCTGCCGTTGCGAAGCAGGAATCTGCCTCGTGAATATGGTTCGCGACCACCGGTAAAATTGTCGAACTCAACCCGGCAGCTTTGCGCCCCTCTTTCCCAATTGTTCGTAACCGCTCGCTCACAAGAGGCGGTACGGCCCTTCGAGCCCCCCGACTCGTTTCAGAAATGCTCGTCGCGGATGACCTCGACGTCGCTGATCGTCACGATCCCTGCGTAGCTTTCCAGGAGCACCTGCGAGCGCTCGAGGATGCGCAGGGCGATCGGCTCGGCGGCGATGACGATGATGAGCACGTTTTGGAAGACGTCCGAGACGTGTCCGTCGCCCCGCACACCCCGGTTGCCACGGCCCGATACGTCACGAATGACGGTGTAGCCCTTGGCGCCGGCTTCGTCGATCATTTCGAGCAGCTTCGGCGCGCGGGGCGCCTCCACCACGATTTCAACCCGCTTTTTCAGATGAAGCTGCATGGATCTCCTCACGGCAGCGGCAACCAGGCCCGCGCGACCACGTGATAAAGCGGGATACCTACCACGAGATTGAAGGGAAACGTCACCCCTAGCGCCAGCGTGACGTAAACCCCCGGGTTGGCTTCGGGCAGAGCCAACCGCATCGCCGCGGGCACGACGATGTACGAGGCGCTTGCGGTCAACGCGGCGAGCAGGGTGCCTCCTCCTGCCGAGAGCGAAAGCACCCAGGCGGCACCGAGCCCGATGACCGCGCCCACGAGCGGCATCACGAGGCCAAAGATCAAAAGACGCGGGTCGAAGCCCGAGGCCCCCCCGAGGCGCCGCGCCGCCAAGAGCCCCATGTCCAACAAGAAGAAGCACAGCACAGCCTTGAAGGGCGTGCCCACGAGCGGCGCAAGCACGTCCGGTGCGCCCCGGGTGCCGGAGACCCAGGCGATCCCAAAGCTGCCGAGCAGCAGGACCACGCTGCCGCTCAAGAAGACCTCTCGTGCGAGTTCACGAGAGAGCAGGGGCCCACCGGGGGTGCGGCGCTCCGTTGCGAAGCGCCTCGCGAGCAGCAGGCCTGCCACGATGGCTGGTGTTTCCATGAGGGCCATCATCACCACGACATGCCCCTCGAACGCGACGTGGCGTGCGGACAGGAAGGCAGTGGTGGCGACGAAGGTCACCACGCTCACCGAGCCATAGTGCGCGGCGATCGCGGCGGCCGTGACGGGGTTCACGCGGGTCATGAGCCGCAACAGCGCGAACGCCACTGCGGGCAGCGTGAGGCTGAGCCCCACGGCCACGAACGCCGACGCTGCCACCGCCGCGGTCAGTCCCGCGTGGGCCAGCTCCGTGCCGCCCTTCCAGCCGATGGCCACCATCAGATAAAGGGCGATCGCCTTGCTGGCCGCCTCGGGGATCGAGAGGTCGGACTTGAGCCGGCCGGCGAGGAAGCCGAGCGCAAAAGACAGCACCATGGGTGACAGCAGATTCTGGGCCGCGAGGTCGGCGAGCACGTTCATGTCGGGCCCTCCGCACGGCAGACGCGCAGAAACGGCAAGAGGAGGCGTGGGGCCAGGGGCATGGCCGGATCGCTCGGGTGTGGGAACACGGCTGCAATCTGTCGCCCAAACGCGCGCCCCAGGCAAATAGAAAAGCCTGTCGGCGACCTGCGAAAGAACCTATGGATCGCGTCCGATACATTGACGATCACCGCCCTGAAGGCCCAGCCCGGGTCGTGAGGTGGATCGCGCCCGGTCGCGCGTTGCGATGGTGGTGGGGGACGGGCAGACTGTCCTCATGACCGAGTTGCCCGCCGACCCTCGCTTACAGGTGGACCTTAAGGAGCGTGTGGCCACGTTGACGCTGGCGGATCCGTCTCGGCGAAACGCTTTGGACCCCAGCCTTGCCGACGCGCTGGCGCAGGCCCTGGCGCAGGCCAGCGAGGCCGCCGACGTGGCGGTGGTGGTGGTCACCGGCGCACCTCCTGCGTTCTGTGCCGGAGCGGCGCTGGCCGAGCTGCAAGCCATCGCGGGGCTTGCCGCCGACGAGCCGGGCCAGCAGGAGCGTTTGCGGCGTTTGCGACGGCTTTATGCCCCTTTTTTGGCGCTGCGCGCGTGTCCCAAACCCACCTTGGCCCTGGTGGACGGCGCCGCCGTGGGCGCGGGCCTGAACCTGGCGCTGGCGGCGGACGTGGTGCTGGCCACCCCCCGCTCGCTCTTCATGACCGGGTTCGATCGGCTGGGCCTTCACCCGGGCGGTGGGTGTTCGGCCATGCTGAGCGCGCGCGTGGGCCCTCAACGAGCCGCGGCCGCTTTGCTCTTCGGCCAACCCTTCGACGGCCGGCAAGCCGCCGACAGCGGATTGGCCTTCGCCTGCGTTCCCGAAGCTGAGCTGGCGGCGCGGGGCCGCGCTTTGGCCCGGGAGGTGGCCTCGGGCGTGGATCCGATGATGCGCGCCACGAAGGCCACGCTGCGCCTTTCGGACCCTCCCGAGCTCGAGGCGATTGTGGAACACGAGCTTTTCGCGCAGGCGGCCAGCACGCTCTGGTCTGAAACGAGACAGCGGCTTGCCGCGGCTGCCGCGCGTGTGGCCGCCAAAGCGCGCGGTGAGACCCTCTGAGCGACGCAGGCCTCGACGTACGCCCGCGTCCCCTATACTCGTGAGGTGATTCGTCCGGCCGATCGCGAGTACTGCCAGGGGCTTCGGAAAATGCTCGCACGCGAGCTCCGATGGGTGGAGCTCGAACCCTCTGCCGAGCCGCTCTGGGCTCGCATCCGGGCGACGGTCAGCAGATGTCTCACCCACGAATGGCAACAGGGGCTCATCGAAGGCGCGACGCCCGATGAGGCCGTCTACGTACGCTGCGGCCGCGAGACGATGACGGCCGAAGACGTCGACAACGGCCGCGTGGTGGTGGACATCGGCATCGGCTTTGGCGTGCCCCGCACCACGTTCACCATGCAGCTCGTGCTGCAGGCCCGCCGGGCCTTCCCTGCACCTGCGGACGGACTCATTCATTGAAGCGGGAAGCCACGCGATGAGGCGCGCTTTTTCAGGTGCCTCCGCCCACGCCCCCCGCATGGCCGCCGCCCGCAGCGCCTTCAACCGGCGCGTGGGCTGCCGACATCCAAACGGCTCCTTGGGAGGCGCTCTCCCAGGGCAGTAGCCTGCTCGCTACGAGCAGAAGCAAGGCAGCGGCAGCTCCGTACCGTGCCCGCCTCGCGCGGGCCTGTGAGCGTGGACCTTCGGCGTCCCGGGATGCGCGTAGGGATTGCCCGACCCGCTGCAAATCATGCCCCGTGGGGCAGCCGTGCCGACGGGCTTGCTGCAGGAACACTCTGGCCTCCGTCGAAAGCTCGGTGGGGTCAGACGGCTTGCGTGCGCGGCTCTCGTTCCGGAAAGGGTGGCTACGTCGTTGATTCACCGATGATCCCCTTTGGCTAACGTTCCATGCGCTCGACCCATGCGTTGACAATGCGGCGCGCGACCTGAAGCCGGCTGGATGCCGTCGAAGGTCGAACGCGGAGAATTTCCGCCGCTTCCTTCACCGCGCAGCCCTGCAGGTCGACGAGCACGAACACGCGCCTTTGGCCTTGCTCAAGCTCATCGAGACAGGCACACAACGCTTGCCACTGCTGTCGAGCGGCCAGCGTCTCGTCTGGCGCCATGGCCCGTGACCACGTGGTCGACTCGGGGTCGTGCGTCGGATCGAAGAGGCGCTGGTACCTCGCGGCCTTTCGCCTGAAGTCCTTCGCAACGCGGAGCGCGATTCCCAGCACCCAGGTCTTCGGGGTCGACTCGAACCGAAACCCGGAAAATTTTCGGTGCACCACCAGGAACACCTCTTGCACGGCGTCATCGATAGCCGAGGCTCCGATCCCCATGTGTCGAAGAAAGCCCCAGACAGTCTCTCCGTACTCGACATAGAGCTGCTCGGGCGAAGTCGGCCAGGGGGCCGAGCGCATGCTCGGTAAGCATAAGATCGTCTCCACCGAGGCTGTGTGGCCGCTCATGGTCGTTTCAACGAAGGGTTGTAGATAATTCTTTCGGGCGAACCGGCCTATCAAGAAATCGAGCCAGGCGCTCGTCGTGCGGGCGGGCCACGGCCACTCAAGACCCATGAACTCAACAACGCACCGGGGCTCGGTGAGGTCCCGTCTCCGGGCCCCCGTCGCGCTCCTCCCTCTTTGCTTCTGCCTGGTTGGCTGCGCCAGCACGAAACTTTCCGCGTCGGCCGAGCCGGGTCGTGCGACGAGCCCCTTGCGTCTCGACCTGCCGTACGAAAGAGGGCGGCTCGACAACGGACTCGAATACATTCTTCAAAGGGACGAGACGACTCCTCGCGTTGCGTTGGACCTGTTCGTCCATGTGGGAAGCGCTCAGGATGGCGTCGAGCACCCCGGGTTGGCGCACCTGTTTGAGCATCTCGTCCTGCAAGGCTCCGCCCACCTGCCAGAAGATGGGTATTTCTCCGTTTTCAACGCCATCGGTGGAACCAACGTCAACGCCCAAACGAACTTCGAACGTACCCGTTTTTACGCAACCGTTCCGTCGCATCAGCTTGAAGCCGCTTTGTGGATTCTGAGCGACTCCGTTGGATTCTTTCTGCCCCGTTTGACTGAAGAGCGGCTGCGGAACCAAATCGCAGTCGTGCGTAACGAGAGACGGCAGGCGTTCGAAACGCGCCCCTATCAGCGCGCCCAGTTGGCCATCTTCAAGCTGCTCTTCCCGCATGGCCACGGGTTTCACAATTTGGTGATCGGCGAGCACGAAGCCTTGTCTCGCATCACCCTCTCGGATGCACAGACGTTCTATCGAACTCACTATGTGTCCGGAAACATGACCCTCGTCATGGCGGGACGATTCGCTTACGAGGAGGCTCGAAGCGCTGTCGAACGGTTCTTCTCCGACGTCCCGCGTGGCTCGGCGCCACCCAGGGCGCTTTCCCCGCGCATCGCCCTCGCGCAGACGAAGGCGGTGACCGTGGCCGACGAGCTTGCCACCCTGCGCCAGCTTCGGTACGCGTGGCATATGCCCGCGTTTTTGCAACCGGAGCAAGCAGAGGTGGCGATGGCTGCGGACCTGTTGGGGCCCCGGGGATGGCTCCATCGAACGCTCGTGTTCGAGAAGAACTGGGCCACGAGCTCGTCCTGCAAAGTCTCGGCGTTCCGTGAGGTGGGCCTGCTCTTTTTGACGATCACGCTCACCGACGCGGCGCCCGTCGAGGGGGTCAAGGCGTTGATCCGTGAGGCCATCGACCAGCTCGTGTCGTCGCCCGTGTCCGCTGCTGATTTTCAGACGTCCGTGGTCGAGCGTGAGCTCAGCCATTACCGAGCTATCGAGCCGCTCGATACGCGAGCCGAAATCCTCCACACGCTGAAATCACTGCTGGATCATCCTGACGGGCTGGATGCAGATGTGCAGCGCTTCTCCCGGACGACGCCCACGCGCATCCAGGAAGCGGCCAGGCGATGGTTGCGGGCGCCCCACGTTGAACTTCTCGTGGTCCCGGGAGCGACACCATGACGTGTCAGCTCTGGTCTTTCCTTTTGGCGATCGCGCTCGTGGGGTGCGGGACACCTCGGCTGACCGTTCTGCCCGCCGCATACCGGCAGACGCAGCCCGCTCCAGGGATCGAGCCACCGTTTTTGCAGCCCTTGCCGCAGGCGGCGCGCCTCTCGTCCAACATCGACGTCTTCGTGGTCTCGCGTCCCCGCCTTCCCTTGGTGGAATTGCAGCTGGTGATCGAAGGGGGGCGTGACACGGATCCCATCGGGAAAGAAGGGCGCGCCGACCTCTGCGTGAACCTTCTCGAACAGGGGACGATGAGTCTGGGGAAGCAAGAGTTCGATCGAGAGGCCGCACGTTGGGGTGTGTCCGTGGGTGCCTTTGCCTCCCCGAGGCACAGTACGTTGCACGCATCGTTCTCCTCGGCCTACAAGGAGAAGGCCTTCGCCCTGTTCCGCGCGATGGTCGAACACCCGCGCCTGCGAGAAGATGCCCTCGCGCGGCTCGTGCAGGATAGGCAAAACACCATCGCGCAAGAGCAAGCCACGCTCCACGGCCGCGCCAACCGTATCGCCCTGCCGGCCCTGTACGGACGCACTCATCCCGAGGGGCGACTTGCGTCAGCGACCTCTTTCGGTCGCGTCACTCTTGCCGACTGCGATGCCTTTTACCGTGACGTGCTCAGGAGCGGTTACGCCTTCTATGTGGCGTCAGGAGACATCGCGCCAGCGGACCTGGAAATTCATCTTGGGACGTTTCTGTCGCGACGGGAAGGCTCGCCGGCGCGTCCCATGCCACGTCCGAGTGCGGACGCCGGGCCGCAGCGTCAGGGCGGCCTGCGGGTGTACGTCTCTGATGCCCCGAACGCCGTCCAAAGCGTGGTCATGATCCTGGGCTTGGGCCCCCCCATCGAAGCGCCAGGGCGCGTAGCCAGAACCTTGGTGGTCAACCTGTTGGGCGCTAGCTTCGATAGCCGGCTCAACCTCAATCTGCGCGAAAGCAAAGGATGGACCTATGGTGTTGGGGCATGGCTCGACTATGTCGAGGGCGCCAGCGGTCTGTTCGTTCGCACACAGGTCGAGCCCGACAAGACCGTTCCCGCGCTGAGCGAGATGTTAAAGGAGCTCCGTGATTTGGGTACGCATGAACGGCCTTTGTCCCAAGAGGAGTTCTCGCGCGAGACGAGGGCGATCTCGGGGAAGCTCCCTGCGACGTTCGAGACCAACGAGGGAATTTTGTGGTTCTACCGGAATCGCCTGGTACACGGCCTCGCCCTTCGCGACGATACCGAGGACGAGCTTGCCGGACTGACCAGGGATGAGGTGGAAAGACAGGTTGCCCCCTACGCAAACCTGGATGAGATGAAGGTGGTTGTCGTAGGTGCTGCCGACCTGGTGCTGCCCGACCTCTGTCGTTTCATGAAGGCAGGACGATGGGGGCCAGTGGAGCTTTCCATCCTGGATGCCGCTGGCAATCTCCTCCCCGAACCCAGCCGCGATCCGTGCGCCTCTTTTGTCCCCGAGGCGCGAGGCCCATGACGGTGCGACCGCGCTGAAGCACCGGAACGGCCCGCCGCAGGGGTGCTCGCAACGGGCGAGAAACACGGGTTCGTTCCCGCAGCGCGGGCGGGACCACAGCCTCCCGCGCGAAGCTTTGAACCCGTTTTGTCTGCCGTCGACTGGGTGTATGATGGCGCGGACGTGAATCTGCCCTTCAGTGTCGCTCCCGATGTATCCGAGTCTCTCACGGGAAGGCTCGTGGCTGGACGTTACGAGGTGTTCGAGCTGGCGGGGGAAGGGGGAATGGCTTGCGTGTACAGGGCCCGCGTGCGGGGGGCCGCCGGGTTTTCTCGGTGGGTCGCGCTCAAGAAGATCAAAACCGAGCTGCGCGCCATGCCGCACTCATTGGAGATGTTCGTCGAGGAAGCACGGGTAGGCGCCGAGCTCACCCACCCCAACCTCGTGCAGGTTTTGGATTTCTGCGAAGACACCGATGGTCTGTTTTGCCTCGTCACCGAGTGGGTGGAAGGCATCGACCTTGGCACCTTCGTCAAAACGTTGCGGGCGAACGGCCGCGAAATGCCGTGGCCTTTGGTGGTGGTGATGGGCATCGGTCTTGCCCGCGGCCTCTCCGCCGCGCACGAGCGCGTGGATGCGGAAGGGCGTCCCGCAGGCGTCATTCACAGGGACATCTCGCCGCCGAACGTGCTCTTGGCCCAAAACGGGATCGTGAAGCTGGCCGATTTCGGGCTTTCGCGTGCCTGGGATCGCCTCACCAGCCTGACGTCGCCGGGGATCGTGAAGGGCAAGTTTTCCTACCTCGCTCCCGAGCTGCTCGCAGGAGCTCCGGCTTCGGAGACCACGGACCTCTTTGGGTTCGGGGCCGTGTTGTGGGAGGCGCTGGCGGGACGCAAGCTCTTCGAAGGCGATAGCGATCGCGAAGTGCTGCGCAAGATCAAGGCGCTCGAGATCGAACCCCTCGGCAAGGCGCGCGCGAAGCTGCCCCGCAAGCTGCTGTCGATCATCGACAAGCTCTTGGCCCCGAAACCGTCTGCGCGTTACCCTTCGGCTCGCGTGGTCGCCTCGGAGCTGGCCTCCCTCTTGACGAAGAGCGAGGACAAAGAAGGCGTGGGCTTCGATCGTCTTCTCGGCCGCGCGGTGGCTGAAGCGCGCCACCTCGGAAAACGCGCGGCCCCGAGGGTCTGAAGGCCCGGCCTCGCGCACGTCGCCCGGTTTCCTCGGCACGCGACGACGCCCGGGGGCGACCACCTTGCGACGGGCCCACCCGTCGACCAGACTACTCCCACCCGGCAGCGCGTTTCGTGCGCGCGACGGGCAGGAGCGAAGGTGAAGGTGGTGGTGGGTCAGGTGAACGCCAGGGGCGTCGCTCGAGATCGATTCGTCCCGTCCCAGGGTGGGGCGGAGGGGCGCTCGCGTGCGGTTGCCGAGGGCTCGACGTGACGAGGGGTCCCTGGATGCCAGCCCTCGACCTCGCAAGCGCCTTTGTGCTCGATGGCCTCGGGCAGGCCTATCTGCTGATGGTGGTGGGCATCGGTGTGCTCGTGGCTGTTTATGCCACCGGGTACATGCCGCACCACCTGCACGCTCATGAGCGGCGTGGACGCGAGCTGGTCAGGTTTTTCGTTCTGTTCTTCGCCTTCATGGCCACCATGACCGCCTTGGTGCTGGCGACCGATCTCATCTGGCTCTTCGTGGCCTTCGAGGGCACCACCCTCGCGTCTTATGCGCTCATCGGCTTCGACCGGCAATCGGCGAGGGCTCGCCGCGCAGCCTTGACCGCGATCGTGGTGACAGGCGTGAGCGCGATCGCTTTTTTGATGGGGGCCATCGGTTTGCATGCCCAGCACGGCACCTTCTCTGTCGACGAGCTCGCGCGTCTTCAGCTGGACGGACCGGCCGACGATCTCGCGCTCGTGCTCATCCTGATCGCGGCGTTGGCCAAAAGTGCCCAGGTTCCCCTGCATTTTTGGCTGCCGCGGGCCATGGCGGCTCCCACGCCGGTGTCTGCCTACTTGCACTCGGCCGCGATGGTGGCGGCGGGCGTGTTCCTGCTCGCCCGGCTTCACCCCTTGCTCGCGCAGAGCTTCGTGGCCCGCACGGTGCTTGCCACGTGTGGCGTGGCTTCGATCGTGGTGGGCAGTGCGCTTGCGCTAAAGGCCGATGGTCTCAAACGCATCCTTGCGTATTCCACCATCTCTCAATACGGCTACGTCGTGGTGCTCCTGTCGGGCACGGGGCCCACGGCGTTGGCCGCGTCCACGCTGTACGTTTTGGCCCACGCTCCGGCCAAGTGTGGGCTTTTTCTCTGCGCGGGCATCGTCATCGAGGCCACGGGGGCCGACCGGCTCTCGAAGGTGGAGGGGCTCTTCGCACGTATGCCCGTCGTGGGCGTGGCCTGTGGCCTCTTGGCGCTCGCGCTCGCGGGGGCGCCGCTCACGCTCGGCTACTTCAAGGACGAATGGTTCTTCGTCTCCCTTCGCGAGCGCGGGGGCCTGTGGCCTGCGTTTGGCGTGCTGGCTGCTGCCTTGACGCTCGCTTACATGGCGCGGTTTTGGTGGGGCCTCTTCGGGGGCAAGCGGGGGCCGAAGCTGCCTCCGCTTCCCCGGCGCATGACGGCCGTGGTGGCCTTGCTTGGGCTCGTGGTGTTCGGAGGCGGTGTGTGGCCCGATCCCGTCGCGGCCTTGGCCCGCGGGGCGACCGAAGCGTCTTCACAAACCCAGCACCTGGCCACCCGCTATCACATTGCGCTCACGCCGCTTCCCCTCATGGCTCTGGCCGCGTATGTCTTCGGCACGCTCCTGTTTCTGGGCGGCCTCTCATGGCGCCGGTCGCGCACGGGCAGGCCCGCGCTGCGGGCACGCGCCCTCGCGCTGGCAGAGCTCACGGGTGTCTACGACGCCACCGTAAGGAGCGCACGGGCCCTGTCCCGCGGGGTGACCCGCCAAGAGGCGCGCGAGCTCGCTGATCGCCTCTCGGTGACCTTGGCGCCCGCGTGGGTCTTGGTGGCCCTGGCGGCCCTCTTTTCCTACGGCGAAGCCCGCTTTGTCGTAGGCCCGATGAGCTGGCCGCATGTGCCCCTCGTGGCCAGCGTGACCGTGGTGGTGGTCTCCGCGGTGGTGGCCGTAGGCCCGCATGCCTATGTGGTTCAGGTGCTGGCCCTGTCGATGGTCGGGTACGCGCTGGCCGTGAGTTTCGCCCTGCTAGGGGCCCCTGACGTGGCCATGGTGGCGGTGTTGGTGGAAACGATGTTCACGCTGCTCTTCTTGTCCATCTTGGCTCTGTATCCCCCGTCGGCCCTGCAGGACTCGCTGGCCCGACGACCCCGCCCTAAAGACCTGGCCGTTGCCGTCGCGGGTGCGGGTGTGGCACTCGTGATCTCCTGGCAGGCGCTGTCATTTCCCGAAGCCCGGAATCTGGTGCACGCGTACGTGCGCTTGGCGCCGCTTGCCCACGGCAAGGACATCGTGACCGTGGTGCTCGCGGACTTCCGGGGGCTCGATACGATGGGTGAGATCAGCGTGGTGGCCATCGCCCTCGTCACGGTGATGGCGTTGATGCGGGGCCAGGAGTTTCGCCGGTGAGCTTCTTTGTACGTGTCTGGGCCCGTATCCTCTTGGCTCCCATCCTGGTGACGGCGGTGGCGCTGCTCGTCCGCGGTTACGCCAGCACGGGGGATGGTTTCGCCGGAGGCGTGGTGGCAGCCACCGGTGTGCTGCTGCAGTACGTGGCCTTTGGGCAGCGGCGTGTCGAGGCCTTCCTGCCCGTCTTGTGGGCAGGCCCTGCCGCGGGATGGGGGCTGGCTTTGGCGCTGGCCGTGACCTTCGGCCCCGGTGTTCTGGGAAGGGCGCCCGTAAGTCATTTCCCCGCGCCCGGGGCTCACGTGACGTACGTGGGCATGCTGGAAGTGCACACGGCCTTGCTCTTCGACGCCGGGGTGTTTCTCACGGTTTTTGGTGGCCTCGTGTCCATGCTTCACTGGATCGCCAAGCCCCGCCCGGAGCGTGCGCCGTGATCCTCTTGTTGTCCGCGACCGTGGCGGTCTTGTTCGGATGTGGGGTGTACCTGGTGCTGCACCCGGGGGCGCTGCGGGTGGTGGCAGGCACCGTGTTGCTGACGAACGCCGTGATCTTCTTCCTTCTGGCCGTATCCGACGCTGCGCCGGCGGCGCCGATTCTGCCCTTCGACGAGCGGGCAGGCGATGTGGCCGATCCCGTCGTGCAGGCCCTGGCGCTGACGGCCATCGTGATCGGTTTTGCCGTCACGGCCGTGCTCCTGGCGTTTACCTATCGGCTTTTCGTTGCACACAGGACGTTGCTGCTGCAGGAGGTTGCACGGGCCGAGGTGGGCGATGACGATTTCGATCCGCGGGAGGACTCCTGGTGCTGACCCTCTGCTTGGTCTTGCCCTGGGTGGGGGGCGTGCTCCTGGGCGCCCTCGACGGCCGACGCCGCGCTGTGGGCCTCTTGGCGCTTGCCCTCCTCATGGCCACTTTGGCGTGCACCGTGATCTTGGCGGCCGAGGTCTGGGCCCACGGCCCGCGCGTCCTGGTGACGGGCGGCTGGCCCGCCGGCATCGGCATCCGCTTGCGGGCCGACGCGACCGGCGTTGCGTTTGCCGTGGTGGTGAGTGCGGTGGTCACGGCCGCATTTGCCTTCGAGCTCGGAGCCCACGTCGAGCACCGCATGTTCCCCGCGCTCGTCGTCGTTTTGCTTGCGGGGCTCAACGGCCTGTTTCTCACGGCCGACGTGTTCAACTTCTACGTCTTCTTCGAGATCGCGATGGCCAGCTCCTTCGCCCTCACGGCCTACGGAGGGCAGCGCCGCGAGATCCACGCCGCGTACGTGTTCATGGCGGTCAACGTCGTGGGCTCGGTCTTGTTCCTGCTGGGAATCGCGGCCCTCTACCACCAAACGGGCGCTCTCGACATGAACGACGTATCCCGCGCGCTCGCACGTCAACCGCCCCGCGCCGCCTTGGGGTTGGCCACCGCCTTCTTCGTGGCGTTCAGCCTCAAGCTCGGCCTTTCCCCCCTTTCACCTGTGGCTACCCACCGTGTATAGAGGCTCGCGGACGGCCGTCACGGCCCTTTTGGCCGGAGCGGTGGCCTGCATTGGCAGCTACGGGATTTTGCGCTTCGGTGTCCAGGTTCTTCATGCGCAGCTGGCCCTGGGGCGTCCCGTCCTGCTGGTGTTGGGCGGCGCGAGCGCCTTATACGGTGGGATCGCCGCCATCTCCCAGCGCACCACGAGCGGGGTGCTCGCCTATTCTTCGGTGGCGCAGGCGGGCTTCATTTGGCTGGCCGTGGGGATTGGGGGTGTGGCTGGGTACACGGCCGCGATCGTCTACGCCCTGACCAACGCCCTCAACAAGGGACTTGGGTTCTTGGCCGCGCCGAACGACAAACGCATGGTCAAGGTGTCGTTCGCCATCGCGGCCTTCAGCATTACGGGCTTGCCGCCCACCTTGGGATTCTGGGCGAAGTTCTCCCTTTTCGAGTCTGGCTGGCTCGCGGGCGCCCTGGTCACGAGCGTCGTGCTCATGGCCGCGAGCGCCTTGTCCTTTCTCTACGTTTACCCCGCTTATCAACGAGGGGCATGGCGCGATTCGCCCGTTGCGCCCGCTTTACCCTTGGCCCAAAGAGCCGTGACGTGGGGCCTCGTGGCCCTGGTGTTGGGGCTCGGCTTGTGGCCAGCGCCCCTCTACGCCTTCGCGGCCCGCGGCGCCCGCGAGCTCATGGAAGGGCGTGGACCTTGATCGCGCGGTGGGTGCTGAGAATTCTCATTCTGGCGCTCCTTTACGGCGCCCTCGTGAACTCGTTTTCCTTGCCCGACTTGCTGATGGGCGGAGGGCTTGCGGTTGTGCTCACGGCGCTGTTATGGAGGTTCAACGAAAGAGGGCCGTACCGATCGCGCTGGCGTGCCACCACCCGGGCGTTGCTCTTTACACCGGTGCTGGTGGGCGTGGTGATGGGGCAGATCGTGCGAGGGGCCTGGCAGGTCTTTCAAGTGGTGATTGGCCGCAAGCCCATACCGCCCCAGGGGTTGGTCGAGGTGCCCTTTGGGGCGCGCTCCGTATCCGGGGTGCTGGCCACGGGGTGGATCGCCACCCTCTCCCCCGGCCTGGTCCTGGTGGACATCGATTGGGAGCGACGCATCTACACCGTTCACGCCTTCGACGCCTCGAACCCCGCGACGGTCGTGGCCGAGCAGCTGCGGTTTTACGAACACACGCAAAGGCACGTGATTCCGTGAGCAGAAGGAGGTCATGACGTGTTGGCATTCATGTTCTTGGCGGCCCTGGTGGGCTTTGTCTGCATCCAGTTCGCCGCCCTCATCCTGTTTATCCGGATGCAAGATCCGCTCGACCGTGTGCTGGTGCTGGAGTTCGTGGCGCTGGTGCTGGTCGGCGTTTTGGCGGCGCTGTCGCTGGTGAAGCGGGCGCCCTACTACCTGGACGCGGCGATGTTGGTGGCCCTCCTGTCGTTCGTGGCCACGTTGGCGGCGGTGCGCTGGCTGCAAGGCGGGCAGGTGCTGCGATGAGGTTCCTGGTACAGCTGGTCGCGGCGGGGCTCGTGGGCATGGGGCTCGTCACGATGGCGGTGGCGGTGCTGGGCCTCGTCCGCATGACGGACACGCCTCAGCGCCTTCACGTCACCAGCAAGGCCGTGTTCATCGGCGTGGTGCCTTTGCTCCTGGCATCTGTGGGCACCTTCGATGTGGCCCTCGTGGGGCGCGCCTCGATCACGGCGCTTTTTTTACTGCTGACCGCCCCGATCTCGTCACACGTCATCGGTCGCGCGGCTGTGTTTCGCAGCAGCGCCCGGGGCAAGCCGCCGGCGGGCCCCCAGGTGTCCTAGCCGCCGCGGGCGCCCCGGTAGGTGACCCGGTGGACGGCGGGCCGCACGTTGGCAATGGAGAACGCCTGGCGCAGCGCCGGGATGTCTTCGGTGTGCCCCAGGAAGAGCACGCTGTCTTCTTCGGCGAAGGGAAAGGTCTTGGGTGGGTTCCGGACCAAACTGCCACCCGCCCGCCTGACGGCCATGACGAGAAATCCCCCGTTGCCGCTGCTCTCGAGCTCACCCACCGTTCGTCCAATGAGGCGAGACCGGTTGTCCACCTCGAACTGATCGATGTCCAGTCCCAGCGCGGTCAGCTCTCGCTCCAGAACCGACAGGTCGCGATCGGTGAAGAAGTCCACCATCGTGGGGCGCAGGATCATCTGAGCGGCGCGCTCGCCGGAGAGGGTCGAGGGCAGCACGACCTTGTCGGCGCCGGCCTGAAGCATCTTCGACTCCGAAGCGGGGTCTTCAGCGCGTGCGATGATGCGCAGGTCCGGGTTGAGGTTGCGGGCCGTCAGCGTGATGAAGACGTTCAGCGCGTCGTTGGGCAACACGGACGCCAGCGCCCGCGCGCGCGCGATGCCGGCGGCGCGCAGCACGTCGTCGGATGTGGCGTCACCACCGCAGACGTGAACCAGCGCCCGCCGCCGGTGACCGGGTGCACCTCCCCGTAGCCCACCGAAAAGATCGTGATGATCACCATGTAGACCGCGTCCGAGACCGGCCACCCCAGCGCCGCGTACCCGCCCACCGAGAGCACGCAGATGACGCCCAGGAACACGAATCCCTGGGCGATGCGGCGGTGCGCAGGGTCGAGGTGCCGGAGCATGCGCCCCGAGGTTAAGGCAGGATCGTGCGGGGGTAAGCTAGCCAGGGTGGAATATACGTTGTGGACACCTGCGGGTTACGCCTCCGCGACCTCGGCGTGACCGCGGCGGTTGACGGGCGGGGCG
Organism: Myxococcales bacterium; assembly: GCA_022184915.1. Classification (NCBI taxonomy): domain Bacteria; kingdom Pseudomonadati; phylum Myxococcota; class Myxococcia; order Myxococcales; species Myxococcales bacterium. The sequence continues at coordinate 1,405,298 of JAGTJU010000001.1, forward strand.
GGCCCTATAGGCTGCTTCGTGCATGGAAGAGCCTCGCACCCCGAAAACGCCGTTGGTTTTGCTCGTGGGCTTCCTGGGAGCCGGCAAGACCACGTTGCTCAAACGGCTGATCGGAGAGGCCCGTGCGCTGTGGCTCACGCCCCCACGTGATCCTGAACGACTTTGCCAACGCCCGCGTGGATGCCGAGGGGCTGCGTTCGGAGCTGGCGAGCGTCATTCCGATCACGGGAAGCTGTGTGTGTTGCAGCTCGCAGTACGAACTGGTGGGCGCGCTCAGCGGACATCGCCATGCCCCCCGCGACATCATGTTCGTGGAGACGAACGGCACCACCGACGCGGCCGCCTTGTTGCTGATGTTGGCCGCTTCGGTGCGGCTGCCCGCGTTCACGGCTCCCGTGCAGCTGTCCGTGGTGGACGCCAAACGCTGGGATCGCCGCTGGCATGGCAACCACCTCGAGGCGCACCAGCTCCGCACCGCCAGCCACGTCTACGTCTCGCGACGAGACGAGGTCTCTGCGGCGCGCCTCGAGAAGGTCATCGCTTCGGTGAGCGAGGTGAACCCGGCGGCGCGCTTCGTGGAGCCCGGGGACTTCATGGCCGAGATGGTCGCGCTGGCCACCCGCGTGGAGGTGGCCGCGGGCTCTTTGGAGGCGGATCCCCCGGCCTCGGGGCCCCCGCACCACGCGCACCACTTCGCCGCGCTGTCTTTGCCGCTTCCCAGCACCGTGGATCGCAGCGCCTTTATGGCCTTTTTGCAGGGCCTGCCCAAGCAGGTGGTGCGGGCCAAGGGCGTGGTGGAATTTCAGGATACGCCTGGCGAAAAGCGCATGTTTCAGCGGGTCGAAGACGAGGTCGAGCTTTCCCCCTATCCTCTGAAGAAGCGCGATGTCGAGCCCGTGTTGGTGTTGGTGGGCCCGAGCCTCGACGAAGGCCGTCTGCGTGACGACCTGGCAGGTTTGACACCCACACCCTGACCCCGCCCGTCGTTGCCGGGTGCGCTTGCCAGGGGGCTGCTTTCGCTCTATCATTTGCACATTCGTTCAAATGAACAAGCGAGTCCCTTCCTCTCTTCCCCCCGAACCGCATACCCACGGGCGGCGGGTTCACGCGCCTCTCGACGAAGCGGCCCTGGAACGGGCTGCCGGGTTCCTGCGGGCTGCCGGTGAGCATGGGCGCTTGCGCCTGTTGGTGAGGCTGATGGAGGGCGAGATGTGCGTCAGCGAACTGGCGGAAGAGAGCGGGGATGAGATGTCGCTTGTCTCCCAGCGTCTGCGCACGCTGCGGGCGGAGCGGCTCGTGAGCCGTCGGCGGGAGGGCAAACACATTTTCTACAAGCTGCGTGATCGACACGTGGCGGCCCTGGTGAAAACCACGGTGGAACACGCGCTCGAAGAGGGCGCTTCCGATGACAACGACGAGAGCGAGGAGGTCTAAAATGAGCTGCAACAAACACGAATCTCACGTTCACACCCACGGTCCCCACTGCGGCCACACCGCGGTCACGCACGAGGGGCATACCGATTACCTTCACGATGGGCATCTGCACAACGTGCACGGCGATCACTGCGACGAACACGTGATCGCGCGCAGCGCGCGCAACCCCGCAGACTGCACACCGTCGCATGCCTGTACGGGCCACGAGGCCGGCCACAAGCACGCACCGGGCTGCGGCCACGAGGCGGTTCCGCATGATGACCACACGGACTATTTGGTGGGCGGCCATCTGCATCACGCCCACGGCGACCACTGCGACGACCACGGGCCTTTGGCGTAACCACCGCCTCCTCCGGGGGAGTGAAGGTGGGCGTCAGGCCTGGTGGTGGGACCACGTACCGAGGCGTGCATGAGCGACATTGTCGCACCATGTCATTGGTTGAGAGGGCTCAATGACGGTGAGGTCAAGATTGCGGTTTGGTTAACAAACTATGCGTCGACCTTTTCGGAACCTGGCTGTGCACGCCTCTTATCGATTGCCCCTGGGGCTGGCCCTGGCGGCCTCTTTGCTCTTCGCCTGCTCGACCTCCGGGGGCGGCACCACCGACGACGACGATGATGACGACGGTGCCGGCGGCAGCCAGGCGGGCTCTGGCGGAGGCGGCTCTGCGGGGTCAGGCGGCAAGGGCGGCTCCGGAGGGTCAGGCGGTAAGGGTGGCTCGGGCGGCCAGGGTGGCTCCGGCGGCTCCGGCGGTCAGGGGGGGTGGCGGTTCGGGCGGGAAGGGTGGCTCGGGCGGCAGTGGCACGGGGGGCAGCGGTGCGGGCGGCAGCGGCACGGGGGGCAGCGGTGCGGGGGGGCAGCGGTACCGGGGGCAGCGGCACGGGGGGGGACGGGCGGAGCGACGGCGCCCACGCCGACCATAAGCATCACCCAGCCTACAGCCGGCAGCAAAGTCCCTGGGTCGATGGCGGTGGAGGTGCTCGTGACCGCGACGGTCGCGGCCCCCGCCACGATTGCACGGGTCGAGATCGTGGAGGGCGACGCAATCCTCGGCACGTCGACGACCGCGCCCTTCACCGTATCTTTTCCGCCGCTTCCGACGGGCATGCGCACCTTGGTGGCGCGGGCCGTGACGGGTGACGCACAAACGGCCAACTCGACGCCCGTCTCCTTCACGCTGGTGGGACCGCCCACGGTGGCGCTGACCCAACCCGCCGCAAACGCCACGCTCCCCGCGGGCTTGCCCACGACTTTACAGGCCACCGCCACGTCCACGGGCGACGCGATCGCCAAGGTGGTGTTCTTCGATGGAGAGATGTCACTCGGTGAAGTGACGGCCCCGCCGTTTTCGCTGGCCAACATCACGCTCATGTCGGGCGCGCGGGCGCTCTCGGCCGTGGCCCACGACGGCCTTGGGCAAACCACGAAGTCAGCCACCGTCAACGTCACGGTGGGTGCCGGCTCGACGGGCGCCTTCTTGGAGCAGGAGGGTCGCATCGTCTTCGAGGCCGAGGACTTCACCAGCGCCACCCCGAACGGCGACTTCGACTGGGTCGTGCAAACGACGGACACCGGGTTCATGGGAGCGGGCTACGTGGTGGTGCCCACACCGAACTTCAACGTCAAGGCAGCCGACGATCCGCTCGAGGCTTCGGCGGAGCTGAATTACGCGCTTTCTTTCACCGGTACGGGCACCTACCACGCCTACGCGCGCCGCCGCTTCGATGCCAATAGCTCGGATTCACTCTACTTCCGGCTCAACGCGGGAACCAATACCTTGGTCTCCGGTGGCACTCTGGGCGCGTCGTTCATTTGGGCGTACCTCGGCACAATCAACGTCACCGCTGCGGGCAGCAACACGTTCACGCTCAAGCGACGCGAGTCGAACGCGAAGGTCGACAGGCTCGTGATCGACAAGGTGATGCAGCTGCCCACGGGTGACGGACCCGCCGTGAGCCCCCGGGCCCCCTGAGCGCTTCTACCCCCGCCACGCTTCCAGAATCTCCATCTGCTGCAAAGCTTGCTCGGGTGTTCGAGCTGCACAAACGCGATCGACGAGCCCACGCGCAGACAGGTGGGCGATCTGCGCGAGACTGACTAGATGTCCTTGGTGGTCGGGGGGGGCCACAAGCAAGATCATCAGCCGCACAGGCAGCGCGTCGGGGGCAGCGCAAGCAAGCGGGGAAGCCAGCGTGACCATGGCCGCGGCTGGCGTAGCCTGAGCGACGTAGGCGCTTGGCACGACGATCCCTCCTCCCATGAAGCTGCCCGACTCGCGCTCTCGCTTCGCAACTGCGGCCGACAACCTGGACAGCTCAGCCGCTGGGACCACGCCACGCATACGTCCTACAGCGACGTCGATGACGTCGTCCATGTCTGTGCAGGTAAGGCCAAGCACAATCCGTTCGCTGGACAGCAGGTCCACCGCTCGCTGCCTACGTTGTGCAGGGCTAGGATCGGCTGCCAAGGGGAATTCGTTATCGATAAACGCCCGAACCTTCGCCAGCTGGGCGCCGCTCAGTCGACGATGTGCGATCTGTAAGAACAACGTCCCAGCCTCCGGCTCTCGGTCCAGGTAATCTGATACCAAGGGGCTCAACTGATGGGCCAACTCCATGAGCAGGGTCGGAGGAATGTCGAGCTCCTTCGCCAAAGCCTCGAGACGATTCGGAGTCGGCGTAGGGTCGATTCCGTTCTCAACGCGGCTCAGATAGCTTCCCGATACCCCAAGCCTGCGCGCGAGATCGCGCAGGCCCATCCCCGAGGCCATTCTAAGCAATCGAAGCGTGGCGCCGAAGTGCATGGCTACACTGAAGGCATGTCGACCAGTCTCGACAAAGCAGCCTCGCTGGGTTGTCCACGTTGGACTGCGGGAGGATGCACGACCAATACCGATACAGAGCTTTCTGCCAGCACGCGCTGCCGCTTCCGGCTGAACACACCGTCGCTCAGGCCCCAGGATGGGTTCATTCCCATGACGATGAGGTCGTAGCCTCGCCTCGATTCCGCCAGCACCGCTTCCGTCGCAGATTGGTGTTCGACGACCCTAACCCGAATCTTGCCGCCGTGATCAGGCTCCTCGAAGACTTTATCGATCTGGGCTCGTCCGTCGCCCGGTGCGATGGCTTTGCCTGGCTTGACGACGTGGAGTAGCGTCAACTGTACCCCCTCGCCTTCCCCCAGCTTCTGTGCGAGTCGAAGGGCTTCACGGTCCTCAGAGCCACCGGAGAAGGCGACCAGAACGTTCTGGATTTTGGTGAGACCCCGATCGACCAGGACCCCCACGGGGCTGCTCGAGTTCAGTAGAACGTCATTCACGGTACCTCCGAAGCGACCTTCCAGCAGGACTGGAGGGTGAGAACCCAGGAGCACCAGGGAAGCCTGTTTGGCCTCGGCTGTACGGCAGATATCCACTGCGGGTTCTGCCGATACGAAACCGAGAGGGCGAACCTCGAGCATCATTGACTCAGCCTTCTGCATAAACGTGTCGAGAGGCCCTTCGTGCGCCTCACTCGATCCCCGGCGTAGCTCCACACTGGGGCGGTGGGTGGGGCTCCAGAGGTGCAAACCAAAGACGCGCGAGGCAGACTGCTGTTGCCCCTTCAGCTTGGATCCCACAGCGGCCATGGCGGTTCCCGGAGACGTTTCCGAAACACACATCAGTACCGTGTAGGGCGCAACGGAGGACGGCAAGGGTACCGAATCAATCGGCTTGATCCGATCTTTGGCCAATTCCCCATCGGGATAGAACCAGCGCAAGATCGGCGTGGTCATCAAGGTTGTGACAAGCGCCATGATGACCAGCATGGTGAACATCACAGGGGAGATGACACCCAAATCGAGGCCAATGTTGAGCACGATGAGCTCCATGAGGCCGCGGGTGTTCATGAGAACGCCCACAGCGCTGGCCTCTCGCCAACGAAGCCCTGTCAACCGGGCCGCCACGGCACTTCCGCCAAACTTTCCGATAGTGGCCAACAGCACGATCACGGCTGTCACAGCCCAGTCGGCCGCCGTGTCGACGAGACCTATCTGGGTACGCAATCCGCTGTAGGCAAAGAAGAGCGGCAGGAGCAAGACCACCGCGACGACCTCGAACTTATCGGCCAACGCTTCGGCCATCCGGCCCTCCTTCGGCAAGATGGCGCCGAACATGAAAGCACCGAATAGGGCGTGAATGCCGATCAGCTCTGTAAGCGTACTCGATGCAATCAGCAAGAGCATGACGATGGCCACGACCGACGGTTTCAGGCCGTCTTGACCGCCTACGCGCGCGCCCAGCCGGCGCATGAAGGGTCGGACCACAAACATCATCCCGATGATGAAGCCCACCGCGAGCGCTGTGGTCCACACCGCTTCCACCATCGCACCGGCGCGAGCAATCGAAACCACGAAGGCGAGCAAGCACCATGCCGTCACGTCGTCCACCGCTGCGCACGCGATGGTGATGGCCCCAACCCTCGACGACAAGAGATGACGTTCGGAGAGGATGCGTGCCAAAACGGGGAAAGCTGTGACGCTCATTGCAGTGCCGAGGAAAAGGGCGAACGGCACGAAGGCCACGTCGGGGCTGGAATAGGCGTCGCGCAGCCACCAAGCCGCACCAACGCCCAGTCCAAATGGCACGATGATGCTGGTATGACTGATTGCCACCGAGGCGTGCGTTCGCCCTTTGAGGAGCTTGGGATCCAGTTCGAGGCCGATCAAGAACATGAACAGGACGAGCCCCATTTGGCTCAGCATCTTCAGTACGGGCATGGAGGCTGGCGGAAACAGCACCGCCATGGCGTCAGGCCACAGCAAACCCAACAAGGAGGGGCCGAGGGCGATGCCCGCAAGCACTTCTGCGATGACCAGCGGCTGGCCAAGCCATCGGCCCAGGAGGCCCAACAAACGCGACACTGCGATGATTACGCCAATCTGGGCCAGTAGCAGGGTGAGCGGGCTCCATTCCAGGTGCGGCATGCGTCCTCCGGAGTTGCGTTAAGCGACAACTTAACAACAGCGTCTCCTGGGTGTCAAGTTGTCACTTAACAGGAGCGAGGCCTTGCACATCGATTCTCCGCCGAGAGCAGATGGTCACGGTGTGCGTCCTGCGTCTTGTCCTTGATCTTTTCTTGACAGAAGAGATGCGAAGCTTGACCCGAATCCGATCCGCCACGGGCTAAACCTGAGAGTACCAGGGACCTCCATCTGACCATCGAACCTTCAAGGAGTACCCGATGGACCTTCTCTTCATCGCCCTCATCGTTGCCTTCTTCCTGCTGACCTGGGGATTCGTTGTCATTTGTGAAAGGATCTCCCCATGACACCTCTCGTGGTCACAGGTGGCATCGTGGCCGTGCTGCTCTTCTTCTACCTCGGCGTCGCGTTGCTCGTGCCGGAGACACTCTCATGACCGCGTCCGCGATTTTGCAGCTCACGGTCTACGTAGGCACGCTGGTTGGGCTTGCCTTGCCGCTTGGCGCGTACATGGCGCGGGTGTACTCAGGCGAGGCGCGGCTCGTCGGGCGCTTCATGGGCCCTCTCGAGAGGCTCGTGTACCGCGTGGGCGGAATACGCGCCGAGCGGGAGATGACCTGGAAGACGTACGCCGCGAGCGTGTTGCTTTTCAATCTTCTGGGGGTGCTGGCCGTGTATGCGCTCGCCCGCGCGCAGTCCCTCTTGCCGCTCAATCCCGCAGGGCTCGGGAGCGTTTCCCCGGAAGTGTCATTCAACACGGCGGTGAGCTTTGCAACCAACACAAACTGGCAGGCGTACGGTGGTGAGACGACCCTCAGCCACCTCACGCAAATGCTGGGGCTGGCCGTACAAAACTTCATCTCGGCGGCCACGGGCATGGCCGTGCTGGTCGCGCTCATACGAGGATTCGTCAGGCGCAGCTCCGAGGGACTTGGAAACTTTTGGGTCGACCTGACGCGATCCACGCTCTATGTGCTCGTGCCGCTCTCCTTTCTGCTGGCACTTCTCCTCGTCTCGCAGGGGGTGATCCAGACGTTTGCCGGTGCGGCCACGGCACGGCTGCTCGATCTCACGACGGCCGACACGGGCGACGTTGCCCACCAACTGCTGGCTCTGGGGCCAGCGGCATCGCAGATCGCCATCAAGCAACTCGGCACGAACGGTGGAGGCTTCTTCAACGTCAACTCGGCCCATCCGTTCGAGAACCCGACGCCGCTGTCGAACTTCATCGAGATGCTTGCCATCCTGCTCATCCCGGCTGCGCTGTGCTTCACCTTCGGTGCCATGGTCAAGGACCGACGTCAGGGCTTTGCCGTATTTGCAGCGATGCTGGCCTTGTTCCTCCCCCTGGCTGTGGCGACCACGACCTTCGAGCAAGCGGGAAACCCCAAGCTTACCGCCGAGGGTGTGGAGCAGCGCGCATCGGCCTTCGCTCCGGGAGGCAACATGGAGGGCAAAGAGCTGCGCTTCGGTATCGCCAACAGCGCGCTGTGGGCCACGGCGACCACGGCGGCGTCCAACGGGTCGGTGAACGCCATGCACGATAGCTTTACACCTCTGGGAGGTCTTGTCCCTCTGTGGCTCATGCAGCTCGGGGAGATTGTGTTTGGTGGTGTGGGTTCCGGCTTATACGGGATGCTTGCCTACGTCATCATCGCGATCTTCCTTGCCGGGTTGATGGTGGGGCGCACCCCCGAGTACCTGGGGAAAAAGATTGAAGCTTTCGAGATGAAGATGGCATCGCTCGTCATTCTGCTTCCGGCGTCTGCTGTCCTGCTCGGAACTGCGCTCGCCTGTAGGTTCCCCGCGGGCGTCGAGGCCCTTGGAAACCCGGGCGCGCATGGCTTCAGCGAGATCCTCTACGCGTTCTCTTCGGGCGCCAACAACAACGGGTCTGCGTTCGGAGGCCTCACGGCGAGCGGGCCCTTTTATGCCACGGCGATCGGCCTGAGCATGCTGATAGGGCGGTACTGGGTCATCGTTCCCGTCCTGGCCATCGCGGGCGCGCTGGCTAAGAAGAAGCATGTGCCCACAAGTGCGGGGACCTTGCCTACGCATGGGCCCCTTTTCGTTGGCCTCGTTGTGGGTGCCATCGTCCTGGTGGGAGCGCTCACATTCATTCCGGCGCTCGCGCTCGGGCCTGTCGTCGAGCACCTCCAGCTCTCCGCTCGCTGAAAGAATCGTCATGTCACGCGTTGCTCATCATTCAAGACCTCTCTTCGAGATGTCCATCGTTCGGTCCGCCCTGGCAGACTCCTTCGCGAAGTTGCATCCCAGGCGGATGGTTAAAAACCCCGTCATGTTCGTCGTGGAAGTCGGAAGCGCGTTCACCACGCTGCTCTTCGTGCACGCGGCGCTCACGGCCCGCGGAGACGCACCAGCTGGTTTCATACTGGCCGTGGCCGCATGGCTCTGGTTCACGGTGCTCTTCGCGAACTTCGCAGAAGCCATGGCCGAGGGACGTGGCAAGGCCCAAGCTGAAGCGCTCCGCAAAGCGCGCCAGGACGTCATCGCCAAGCGCCTCAAGCGGGGTGTGGGAGCGCCCGTTCGTCTGGAGGACCCAGCAGAACGAGGACGTGCGCTCGACGAGGTGAGCTCGTCCTCCTTGCGCATCGATGACGTGGTGTTCGTGGCTGCGGGAGAGCTGGTGCCCGCGGATGGCGAGGTGATCGAGGGGGTGGCCTCTGTGGACGAGAGCGCCATCACGGGGGAAAGTGCTCCTGTGATTCGCGAGAGCGGCGGCGACCGCAGCGCCGTGACCGGCGGGACGCGGGTGCTGTCTGATTGGCTCATCGTGAGGGTCACGGCGAACCCGGGTGCAACTTTTCTCGACCGCATGATCGCGATGGTGGAAGGCGCGAAGCGAAAGAAGACGCCGAACGAGATCGCGCTCGACATCCTGCTCGCCGCCCTCACGCTGGTCTTTTTGTTGGTGACGGTTACGCTGTTGCCCTACTCCCTCTACGCCGTGGCCAGCGCGGGTTCGGGAGCGCCAGTGTCGCTCACCATCTTGGTGTCTCTGCTCGTTTGTTTGATCCCGACGACCATAGGCGGTTTGCTCTCCGCCATCGGCATCGCTGGGATGGATCGCCTGATCCAGGCGAACGTGATCGCCACTTCGGGGCGCGCGGTGGAGGCCGCGGGGGATGTCGATGTGCTGCTGCTCGACAAGACAGGCACCATCACGCTGGGCAACAGGCAAGCGACCGCGTTTATTCCGGCGCCCGCGGTCGAGGAGCGGGAGCTTGCAGACGCCGCGCAGCTCTCGTCGCTGGCCGACGAGACGCCCGAGGGGCGTTCAATCGTGGTGCTGGCGAAAGAGGCGCATGGGCTGCGGGGGCGTGACCTCGAGCGCCTGGGGGCTCACTTCGTCCCGTTCTCTGCGCAGACCCGGATGAGCGGGGTCGACATCCAAGACCGCAGGATCCGCAAGGGAGCCACAGATGCCATCGTCCGCTTCGTCGAGGCAGCCGGCGGCCGCTTTCCCGATGAAGTCAAGGCGTGTGTCGAAGAGGTGTCGCGCCAAGGCGCCACGCCGCTGGTCGTCGCGGAGAACGAACGAGTTCTGGGCGTCGTCAAGCTCAAGGACATCGTGAAGGGGGGCATCCAAGAGCGCTTCGCGGAGATGCGCCGGATCGGAATCAAAACCGTCATGATCACGGGCGACAACCCCCTCACGGCAGCCGCCATCGCGGCCGAGGCTGGGGTGGACGACTTCCTCGCTGAAGCGACCCCGGAAGCGAAGCTTGCCCTCATACGGGATTACCAGCAAAAAGGCCACCTCGTGGCCATGACGGGTGATGGAACCAATGACGCTCCCGCGCTGGCTCAGGCCGATGTGGCCGTGGCGATGAACACGGGAACGCAGGCCGCGAAGGAAGCCGGAAACATGGTCGATCTCGACTCGAATCCGACCAAGCTCCTGGCGATCGTCGAGATCGGAAAGCAGATGCTCATGACGCGGGGGGCCCTCACCACGTTTAGCGTCGCCAACGACGTGGCCAAGTACTTCGCCATCATCCCGGCCGCGTTCGTCGCCACCTATCCGGAGCTGGGGGCCCTCGATTTCATGGCTCTTCACTCGCCCACGTCGGCGATTCTCAGTGCAGTCATCTTCAACGCGCTCATCATCATCGCGCTCATTCCGATCGCCCTACGCGGGCTGCCTTACCGTCCGGCTCCGGCACCCGCTCTCTTGCGCAGGAATCTTTTCGTTTATGGTTTGGGTGGTGTGCTGGTGCCCTTTCCCTGCATCAAGCTCCTCGATGTGGTGCTGACGGTGGTGGGTGTGCCATGAAAGGTTCAGCAATGCCTCTTCTTCGCCCTGCAACCGCTCTCCTTGCGCTCATGACCGTGCTCACGGGGCTTGTTTATCCCCTGGCCGTCACGGGTGCGTCGCAGCTGCTCTTCCCACGCCAGGCGCAAGGCAGCCTCGTGGAAGCCGAGGGCAGGGTGGTGGGCTCGGCTCTCATCGGACAGCCTTTCGATGAGCCCCGCTACGTCTGGGGGCGCCCCTCGGCAACTTCGCCTTTCTCTTACAACGCCGCGTCTTCGACAGGCACCAACCTCGGGCCAAGTAACCCCGTGCTCGTTGAAGCCGTGCGCGAACGGGTGGCCGCGCTGCGGGCGGCCGATCCTGGAGCGCGAGGGGTGCCCGTCCCGATTGATCTCGTCACCGCTTCGGGAAGCGGTCTCGATCCGCACGTGTCACCGGCGGCGGCGCTTTACCAGGTGCCCAGGGTGGCGCGGGCCCGGAGGCTCTCCGAGGCTGTCGTGCGCGCCATCGTGTTGGCTCACGTCGAGGACCGGACGTTCGGCATCTTGGGAGAGCAGCGGGTCAATGTACTCCTGCTCAACCTCGCCCTCGACGCGGAGGCCCGCCGCGGTGACGCCCCAAAGTGAAGCCTCATGAGCGCTCTTGACCAAAGGCCCGATCCCGACGACCTGTTGCGGCGCGTTCACAAGGAAGAGACGCGGGCCAAGCGTGGCAAGCTCAAGATCTTTTTTGGCTTCGCGCCAGGCGTGGGAAAGACCTACCGCATGCTCCAGGTTGCCCGCGATCTCGTGACGGATCAGCAGGTCGATGTGGTGGTGGGCGTGGTCGAGGACCATCGGAGAATCGAGACAGCGCGCATGGTCTTGGGCCTCGAGCTCTTGCCTCGCCTGAAGGTTCCGTATCGCGGGCACACCCTCGACGAATTCGACCTGGACGCCGCGCTGGCGCGCAAACCTCAGTTGATCCTGATCGACGAGCTGGCGCACACCAACGCTCCCGGTCTGCGGCACCCGAAGCGCTGGCAAGATGTGGAGGAGCTGCTCGACGCAGGCATCGACGTCTTCACCACCGTGAACGTTCAGCACGTCGAGAGTTTGAACGACGTCATCGCCCAGATCACGGGCATCCAGGTGCGCGAGACCGTACCTGATTCGCAGCTCGACCGGGCCGATGCGGTCGAGCTCGTGGACGTCGCTCCCGAGGAGCTGCTCGAGCGCTTGAGGGAAGGGAAGGTGTATGTGCCGGGCCAGGCCGAGCGTGCCGCGAAGAACTTCTTTCAACGGGGCAACCTCCTGGCGCTTCGCGAGCTGGCCTTGCGAAGAACCGCTCAGCGTGTGGACGACGACGTGCGGGAGTACCGCGAGGAGCACGGCGTTGCCGTTACCTGGCCGGCAAGTGAGCGCATCCTGGTGTGCGTGGGCGCTGCGCCCAGCTCTGCCCGGTTGATTCGCGCAGCGGCCCGGATGGCCGCAGGCCTGCGGTGTCCGTGGGTCGCCTCCTACGTCGAGTCCCCCACGGCCCGTGCGATGAGCGAGAGCGACCGGGTCCAGCTGGAAGCACACCTTCGTGTGGCCGAGACCCTCGGCGCCACGGTGACACGCCTTTCAGGGCCAAGCGTATCCGAGGCCTTGTTGGCCTACGCCCGGAAACACAATGTGACCCGGCTCATTATCGGAAAGCCCACGCACGCCCGCTTGTGGGATCGCCTGCGCGGCTCGCTGCTCGACGAGGTCGTGCGGGGTAGCGGCGACATCGACGTGCACGTCATCGGCGGCGAGGAACGACGCGAATCCATAGCCCGTGAAGGCGGCGGATGGGACGAAGCCCCTCGTCGAGGCCACTACGTGTCGGCAGCGTTGCTCGTGGGCGCCACCTTGATGTTGGCCCTGGGGATGCGGGCGACGGTCGACCTGCCTGACCTCGAAATGTTGTTTTTGCTAGCCGTCATGGTGGCGGCGGTGTGGTTCGGCCGAGGCCCCTCGATCTTGGCGGCGGCGTTGGGCGTCGCCAGCTACGACTTCTTCTTTGTGCCGCCATTTCATACGTTCTCGGTGGAAGATCGACGCTACGTGCTCACCTTCTGTGTGATGTTCGTGGTGGGCTTCGCGCTCAGCGAGCTCACGGGCAGGCTCCGCCGACAACAACGCGACGCCGAGACGCGCGAGGCCCGTACCGCTGTGCTCTATGCGCTCACCCGCGAGCTGGCTTCCACGGACGAGCGGTCCCAGATCGCGGCGGTGGCCACACGGCATGCGGCCGAGATCTTTGCGGCGCACGCGATCGTCCTGGCTGTGTCGCCCGAGGGGAAGCTGCACGCGATCGGGGCGTTCCCCGAGGGAGCCAACCTCGACGCCAGGGACACGGGTGTGGCAGACTGGTGCTTCGAGCACGACGCTTTGGCAGGCCTCGGTACAGAAACACTCCCGGGCGCGGGGGTCCGCTGCGCCCCGTTGCGGGTGGGCCAGTCACGGCTGGGGGTACTCGCGCTCATCCCGCGGGATTCGGCAAAACTGCGGGCGGACCAGCGTGCCTTCCTTGACGTGCTTTGCCGCCAGGTGGCCATTGCGCTCGAGCGTGCGCGCCTTTCCGAAGACGCCAAGCAGTCTGCCCTGCGGGCGAAGACCGAAGAAATGCGCTCGTCTTTGCTCTCCGCCGTGTCTCACGATCTGCGCACCCCGCTTGCTTCCATCACGGGCGCGGCCACATCCCTTCGGGACGATCCTGACCTGGATACGGAGACCAAGGGCGAGCTCGTCGAGTCGATCGTCGATCAAGCCGAGCGGCTCGAGCGGCTGGTGGCGAACCTGCTCGACATGACACGGCTCGAGTCGGGAGGTGTGGCCTTGAAGCGAGATTGGGTTCCGCTCGACGAGATGGTGGGGTCGGCGCTCACTCGTCTTGAAGCACGCCTTTCGGAGCGCCAGGTGAGAGTGAGCATTCCGCCCGAGGTCCCGCTCGTGTTCGTCGATCCGGTGCTCTTCGAGCAAGTCTTCGTCAACCTACTGGAGAACGCCGAGAAGTACACGCCGGCAGGCTCTGCGATCGACATCGAGGCGCGCTGTGAAGGCGCACGGGTCGAGCTTTTCGTGAGGGACCACGGCCCGGGGCTGCCCCGGGGTGCCGAAGCTCAGGTCTTCGACAAGTTCTACAGAGGGCCCCACGGGGGCGTTGCCGGTGCCGGACTGGGCCTTGCGATCTGCAAAGGGATCGTCGAGGCCCACGGCGGCACGATACGCGCGGCCACAGTGGCCTCGCAGGGGGCGACGTTTCACATCTCGCTCCCTCACGGCGGTCCGCCCCCGCCCGTGCCCGCCGTGGAAGAGGACGCGTGAGCGAACCGGGAGAACTCGTGCTCGTCGTCGAGGATGAGCCTCAGATGCGCAAGTTCATTCGCGCATCGCTCGCCTCCCACGGCCATCGGGTGCTCGAAGCCGAGCGTGCATCCGAGGCCATCATGATGTTGACCAGTCACCGTCCGGACATCGTGCTCATGGATCTTGGATTGCCTGACGGCGATGGCATGGAGCTCACGCAGCAGATCCGCGAGTGGAGCCGCGTGCCGATCATCGTTTTGTCGGCCCGTGGGCGCGAAGACGACAAAGTCAAAGCGCTCGATGCAGGCGCCGACGACTACCTCACCAAGCCCTTCGGCGTCAACGAGCTCCTGGCCCGCATGCGGGTGGCCCTGCGCCACGCGCGCCCGCGAGAGCAGGGAGGTGTGCAAACACTCGTCTTCGGCGACGTAAAGATCGACCTGGTCAGGCGCGAGGTGTTCCGCGCCGAAGAAGCCCTTCACTTGACCCCCATCGAGTACCGCCTGCTGGTGCTGCTGGCGCTCAACGCGGGCAAGGTGCTCACCCACAGTCATATCCTCAAGGAGATCTGGGGACCCTCGCAGGCAGCGCATGCCCACTACGTGCGGGTTCACATGGCGGAGCTGCGAAAGAAGGTGGAAGCGGAGCCTTCAAGGCCCAAGCTGCTCGTGACCGAGCCGGGCGTGGGCTACCGTCTGCGCGACCGCCCGTAGTCTCACGGCCATCGGGCGCGACCCCGGGACAGGGTTCGCGGACCGATGGCCGCACTTCGTCGTCAGCTGACTAGAGAACCTTGGGCAGGTTGTTCTTGAGCCATCGCGCCACGCCGCCCTCGCCATCCGTGCGACCGAAGACGTTCAGGCTCGCGGGCCCTGGCTCGCCGTCGGAGAAGAAGCCACTGTTGACGCCCACGACCTTGGAGTCACCCGTTCCCCGGTACACGCCCCCGCCGCTGTCACCCGGGCACACGCCCGCGCGCGGCTTTCCCCTCGGTTCGGGCGGGATCGCAGGCCCCGCCGTGATCCGGTAGCCCTTGCTGACCGTCGTGTAGTACTCGACGACGTCGTCCAGGGTGTAGCCGTTCTCGGTGAACCAATCCCCCCACTCCGACCAGTCGAGCTCCGCCGTCTGCTGGGCCGACATCGTCTTGGTGCGTCCGTACTCGCCGGTGACACGGGTGCCCCAGTTGTCAGTGACGTTGCCCTCTTCATCCAGCTCCCACTTTTCGCAACCGAAGCCCACCATCGTGATCTCGGCATCGGCTGCCACAGGCTGGGTGTCCACGGTGGCGGGCGCGATGCCCGCGACGACTTTCCCGATCTCTTCCACGGTTTCGATGATGGCCAGGTCTGCGCGGCCCGCGTCGAGCAATTCGCCGTAGCCCGGGTTCTCGTTGCTCTTTGCGAATTGCACCCAGGGAGGTGAGAGGGTCGACTTCTTGATCGTCACGTCGAGCCATGGCTTGTACTGCACCAGCGTTGATGCGCTCCGCGCGTTCGTCACCCGTAGCTTTTTCCCCGGCTTCATCTCCTCGGCAACCTCGGGACGGAAGACTTCTTTCTCGAAGGCATCGGCGCCCGTGCCGACCATGACCATATCCAACTTGCCCACGCAGTGCGCGGCCGTGAGGATGTGGTGTGGCCCGACCACGGTGCCGCTGCAGAGCCATCCCGTGGAGCCCGAGACGAAGTCGGGCGTGGTATAGACCAACGCGGATCGATAGCTGTTCGTGGGCAGGCGCTTGCCGTTTATGACAGGCTGAGACACGGACTCGACGGGGTCCGTGCTCGCCGGGGCGCCGCACGCTGGCAGCAACGCCAGGGTCATGAGCGCCGCCGGGGCGCAGGTTGAGAATAGACCTTGTTTCGTCATGGTACTCCTCGCGGATTCGTTGTTCGCCGTCTCTTCATGAAGACGGCGTGCCAACACGTAACGCTCGCAGAGAGCGATCCGTTGCGTGGCGGGTAACCAACCACCCGGCACGACGGACAATGAGTGAGTGTCTGAAGCCGCAAGAACATTACAAACGAAGAGAAGGCCTTGGGTTTGAGGCTTCACACCTGGCCGAGGCCGCCATCAACTTCGAGCTCGGTGCCGGTGATGTACGAAGCGTCCTCCGAAGCCAGGAACAAAGCCGCGTGGGCCACCTCGTCCACGTGGCCGAAGCGGGCAAGCGGCACCTGCGCGATCACGCTGCCGGCAAATGCCTCCGTGGCTTCGCGTGACATGCCCAGCTTGCCGTAGATGGGCGTTTCGATGGGCCCGGGGCTAAGAGCGTTCACGCGAATGCGCCGGGGCGCGAGCTCGTTGGCGGCCACGCGTACGATCTCACGCAGGGCCGCCTTCGTGGCTGCGTACGCCGATGTGCCTGGCAGACCCTTGTGGTTCACCACCGAGGTGGTGATCACCACGGAGCCCCCGTCAGCGAGGACCGGCAAGCTCTCGCTGAGGGCAAGCCACGTGCCGCGCACGTTCACGTTCCACAGGCGATCCAGCTGTGCGAGCGGTGCCACACCCAGGGGCGCAAACTCCGCAATGCCGGCATTCAGGAAGAGCACGTCGAGGTGCCCATGCCGGCGCTTGATCTCCTGGAAGAGCGTGCGAACGTCGGCCTCGCTGCCGGCGTCGGACTGAATCACCTCTGCCACCCCCTGCAGCTCCTTCTGCGCGGCCTCCACGGTGGCCGGGTTGCGCCCCGTCACGACGACCCGCGCGCCGGCCTCGGCAAAACGCTTCGCCGCAGCGAAGCCGATGCCTGTGGTGCCTCCCGTAATCAAGACGACCTTGTTCGCGAAATTCTTTGCCATGTGTCGATCTCCTGGTTGAGGTCCCAGCGTTGCTGGGCCGTTCGTGCGTATTTGATGGTGTGTAAGTGACACAGTTACAGAAAAAGAGAACGAACAGCTGTCTGGGTGCAAAGCCAAGTGTTTGCAAGGGCTTGCGTCTGCTAGGGATGCTGCCCGACCTGGCCCAGGACGTCCGCCACGGTCTTTTGTGCCAGCCGGGTCCGCACGGCGGCGTTCACGTCGGCCTCGAGCGCCGCGAGCACCGGGCCCATGCCGCGGGCCACCTGGCACATCGCGGCCGTACACGCATGTTTGTGCATGGCGGGACCCTCTTCGAGCGCGTTGTAGATGTCCTCGAGCGTGATCGCCTCTGGCTCGCGTCCGAGGCGGGCGCCGCCGCCCTTGCCCAGGTTCACCTCGATGAGGCCTGCCGCCTTGAGGCGTCCGAGCACCGTGCGTAAGAAGGCGGGGTTGGTTCCCACGCTGCCCGCGAGCTCGGTCGAGGTCAAGGTCTCGCCTTTCCTGTACGCAAGCGCGGTCAGGACGTGAAGAGCCATGGTGAAGTGAGTGTTGTGAAACACGTCGTTTTAGCTTGTCTGGGGAAGCGCGGGGTGTCGAGCGAAAGCCTGACGCGGGCTTCAACGCAAAAAGGGCGACAGCCGGGCCCGCTCACCACGGGTCCTCGGCTGCCGCCCTCCGGCGTTCAATCAGATGGAGCTCAACGTGAGCTCAAGTGGGCAGCCGACAGGGGCCCCTTGATGGCCGTCGGTGCGCCCGAGGGTGTTGCCACCAGTGGCGCTGATGTGCCGCTGCGGATCGACAGAGGCACAAACCCCACAGGTTCTTCGACGCCCGGCTTGTAGATGCCGACCCAACCATAGTGGGGCTTGTTGGGCTTGAGCCCTGGGGCTTGCCAATCGATCTGCATGTCGAAGGGGGTGAAGGGATCCACCTTGGCGGGTCCGGTGACGGTGAGGCCTTGGCCTGCGGTCTTTTTGACGATGCCGATCGAGACCTCGACGAAGTCCTTCACGCCGTCCGCCGGGTCTGAGGGGCTAAAGGAGTTGACTGCCACGGCCCAGAGACCCTTTTCTGGGTTGAGCACGCGGCAGCTGTCCTGAATGGCCCCTGTGGCTCCGACGCACTCGAGAACCCATCCCGTTTCGTCGCCGTAGGGCTTCGTCGTGTCTCTCATAAGGAAGACATCCACGTCGCGTGCTTTGCTGCGGAGGATATCCGCCTGCACGAATGCCACCCCTGCGGGAAGGTTAAACTCTCGTATGAAGTCCCTGCCGTATTCGACATTGCCCGCCACGATGTCGCCGGTGACGAGGGATGTGCGATACGATACGGTGGGCAGCGCAACGTCTCTCAAGCCAGCCGACTTGACGGAGAGGCTCCCCGAGCGTTTGGTGCTGGCCAGATCGATGCCCCGAGGCAGCCGTCCGTTCATGCCACCAACCGAAAGGGTAAGGGCTTGCTGAGGATGCGCACCAGAGCTGTCCTTGAGGTTGAGCTTTGCAAAGGCCACATCGGGCACCGCGACGCCCACGGGCACCACGACTTTCACGTCGATGAGCTGTTTGGCGTTGGGTTTGATCGTAAAGGTTTTGGGTGTGACCTGGATCTTAAGTGCAGACGGGTTGGTATCGACTTTCACACTGAAGGACAGGGTTTTGTTCGTGGCGTTTCTGAGGGTTCGTTTCCAGCTGCAGCCTTTTGGACAGAAGTCTGCATGCATGTTGGGTAGGTTGAGATCTCCTGGCTGACCGCCCTTGGCGGGGTCGGCACTGGCCATGCGAGCCGGGGTCTCATCGAGCACGAGGGCGGCTTGCGCGGCGAGGTCGAGTTGCACGAACCCTGTACCCACATCGTAGGCGGTGGACTTGATGCTGGTTCCGCGCCTGGTGACGTTGGGGTCGGAAGTGGTTTGCAGGGCAGATTTCACCTCTGCGGGGGTCCAGGTGGGCTTGAGCTGGCGGAGCAGCGCTGCCGCGCCAGCGACGTGAGGGGAAGCCATCGAGGTTCCCGAATATTCCGCCGCCAAGGGTGGGTTTGGGTTGGGGTCGGATTCCGCAGCGAGCACGTAGTGCCCTGGGGCGGCGAGGTCAGGCTTGCCCACGTCGAAGAAGCGGTTGGGTCCGCGAGAGGAATAGTCTGCATGAGCCCAAGCGGGCTTCGACATCGACCAGGGCGTATGTGAGGCTCGTGCACCACCGGGCTTTCTGTAGAGCGCCAGCAGCCTCTGAGCATCCTCGTAGGGCACGCCCATCACCTCGATGGAGCTTTTTCGTGCATCGTCGGGGTATAGAACCCTCGACGAGGTGAATCCACGACCTGGGTTCGAGCCCAAGACGATGACGGCCTTGGGAAGAATGGGAGCAGGGCCCGGAGGCGGGCAGTCGTCCTTGCTTGGGTCGCACTCTTCACCGCTTGCTTTATCGTCGACGTAGTACTGGATGGCGTTCTCAAAGTCGTGCTGCGGGTAATATTCGCAGATCAGAATACGGCCCTTGATGTCTTCGAGTCTGGGTAGTCCGCCCCAGTTACAGTAGGGGTCAGATTTTCCTCCCGGGCAGTTGCGTGCAGCGTTCTCAGGGTCTGTGAGCGGGCAGGGTAGGTCACTCGCTTTGATGAGCTCGACCTCTGTATCAAGGGTTCTTGGAGCATCCTTCGGGAGCGCCCAGCTCAAGGCGTCGAAGGTTGCGCTCTCGTTCCCCGCGTTGGTCTTAACGGTTAGCTTCAGTATCGGGTTCGATTCCTTCTGCTTGATGGTCGCGCCGACGGTGGCGACCCAGGGCTCGAGGTGATTGACCTCGCCCGCGCCGGGCCCGGCGTTGCCCCCTGAGGCCGCTACGAAGATTCCTGTTTCGTATGCTGCGAGAAAAGCCTTGCTCACGACGTCGTTCCAGGGCTCTGTGCCGCCGCTGATAGAGTAGTTGAGTACATCAACCTCGTCCAAAATGGCCTGCTCCACGGCAGCCACGAGGGCCGACTCCGGGCAAATCCCACCGCCCTTGGGGATGCGGTCGGGCTCGGGCTCCGGCTCCGGCTCGGGCTCGGGCTTCGGGTTGGGGTCGGGCTCAGGCTCAGGCTCAGGCTCGGGATCGGTAGGAGGGTCCACGGGAGGAGGAGGCACCTCACGCTCGCTCGGGACCTGGCCCTGTACCCCGCCCGAGGAGGCGGGAGGCGTGGCCGAAGCCTTTCTAACCCGAATGGCCATACACGCGTCGTAGGCGATGAGGCTCGCGCGCGGCGCTACGCCTTGAATGCCCGCAGCGGGAACAGCGTTTCCGGCTGCCGTGGAGGCGACGTGTGTACCGTGTCCGTGGTCGTCCCAAGGACCGTCGTTCTCGAGCCCGTAGTAGGTTTCGCCGTCCTCGAATACGGTAAAGGCACCTTCCAGCTTGCCGTCAGCGAAATCCCAGGCGCCGATCAACTTGCCGTTGCACTTGAAGTTGGGATCGTACTTGGGGTTTGCGGGGTCACAGACGCCCAGGAACTTGCCTTCGCCCCGAGGATTCTTGATGACGTAACCGTCGCTGCCTTGTTCGCTGAACGAAGGGTGGGTGTTACGAATGCCCGTATCGATGACGCCAATGACCACACCTTCCCCGCGCACGGCCGGCCGGCCGTTAGCGGCTTTCCAGAGGGCAGGGGCCTTGATCGATTCGACGCTGGCCATGGTGTTGATGCGGTAGCTCTTCTCTGGGCGAACGGAGACCACGCCGGGAAGGCCTGCGACGACAGCGGCCTCGTCAGCCGTAAGGACGGCGTCGAAGCCTGACACGGCGAGGCTGTACTGGTGACGGGATACGATGGGATGGCCCAAGGCGTTTTCCACGGAGCTGCGGCGGCTTCCAAGGCGGCTGCGCATCTCGGAGCGCGCTTCAGAGGCGCGTGTACGAAGGCGGGCGCGCAGGTTACCGTCCGGCGCTGCGCCCATCTCCCGCTTCACACGTGGCAAGATGGGCTCGTCATCGACCTGGACGATGTACCGACGGGGCCGGTTGTAGGTCGCATCGAGGTCTTGGGACAACTCTGGGTCGTCGGGCGTGTTATCGGCGGGGTCATTGACGCTTTCGACCTGAGGAGTGCGGGGCTCAGTGGGGAGGCTCCCCTCGGGAGCTGCGGGGTCGAGGGTTTGCTCGTCCGCCCCGCTCGCGTCTGCTTTTTGTCCTGGCCCCTGACAAGCAGCCAGGGCCGACAGCGAAGCTGCGGCCAAAGCTGACAAGTAGGGTCTTCCTTTACGAACGCTCATCATCGTGGAACTCCTGGTGTTGAGCGCGGAGGGCATTCCCTCGCGCTCTGTTTCGTTCTACGGATGGTGAGTTGCAGGTAACTTAAACTCCTGACAGGAGAGCTGAGTGCCTCTTTTCAGATTCTGACGTTCGTCGGGTGTCGTATGTCGAGCTGCGAAGAGCGTCTAGTCTTCGCCGTTGTTTTCGTCTTTAGCGCAACGAAAGCCCAGGTGAGACGAGCCTGTGTCGGGAGCGCCCTTGCCGCGCGCACCAACGGCATAACGTACGCAGTAAAGATCACTGCACAGGAACGAGCCCCCGCGCATCGCGCGTTTTTCTACGCCAGGTTCGTGTGGGTCATGTGACGTCGATGGACCTCGAGGGTTCTCGGTGGGGCTCTCTGCGTAGTACCCCGCATGGTAGAGGTCAGCCGTCCATTCCCAGACGTTTCCTGCAACGTCGAAGAGGCCGAAGGCATTCGCCCTGTAGTGGGCCACCGGTGCCGTAGCGACAAAGCCATCCTCGGCCTTGTTTTCAGCAGGAAAGCGCCCCTGCCATACGTTGGCCGCCCAAAGGTTTCCGGGTTTGAGTTCGTCACCCCACGCGAAGCGCTTACGATCGAGGCTTCCGCGTGCGGCGTGCTCCCATTCGGCTTCGGTGGGCAGGCGCTTTTGCATCCACGCGCAGTATGCTGCCGCGTCTGTCCACGCCACGTGCACCACGGGATGGTTCATGCGCTCGGCGATCGCGCTGCCCGGTCCTTCTGGATGCCGCCAATTGACGCCCGCCCGATAGGCCCACCACTGACCCGGATCGTGCAAGGACACGTCGTGGTTGGGAGGCTGAAACGTCACCGAGCCTGGCACCAACGCTTCAGGCGGTGCACGGGGGAAATCTTCGGGGCGCGGCGCTTGTTCGGCAATCGTCTGATGACCCGTGGCCGCGACGAAACGCTCAAACGCTTCGTTGGTGACCTCCGTGGTGTCCATCCAGAGGCCCGGGAGCTTCACGGCATGCACAGGTTGTGCGTCAGGATACATGGGATCGTCTGAGCCCATGAAGAACGTGCCCGCGGGAATCCACGCCATGCCCGCGGGTGCGGGCCCGGGCGCCTCGAGACGCGCGCTCGGCCCCGGCGGTGCTTCGGCCGTCGTGAGCGTCGACGAGTCTTTGCAGCCGTTCGAGGCCGAAAGACAGACGCACGCAAGCAGTTGGGCGACAAGCGACGCGCTACGCGCCGTCGACCCCCTGGGGTCCCTGGGCAATGGCATGGGGTTCCTGTGTGAAGAGAAGGCCGCGCGGCCCGCACGACCGGACCGCGCGCGCGACGACCTGGGAAGCGCACGTCAGGGTACGACGCTCACCTCGACGCTTCTCACCTCGGCGAATTCGCCCGCGGTGTGCGACTTGGACGTGACCGTCAGGGTTGTGGCCCCCGTTGACACGGCGAACTCTCCCAAAGGCTGCTCCCGCCACTGGTTGCCCGTGCCCGCGCAGACGGAGAGTGTGAAGTTCCGCGTTTGGTTGCCGATCTTGGCTTCCCCCACAGAGCCGTTGCTGGCCGTCGGGCACCGCAGCGTCATCTTGAGGGCGATCTTGTTCGCAGGGCCGATCCGAACGGGCCAGCTCATCGTACCCCCTACCGAGGTCCACTTTCCGATCCAGTCGCCATGCACACCCAAAGGCCGGTACGCCGGAGGGTTCTCGCGGAACCTGAACGTCAGCCCTCCGGAGAGTTTGGCTGGATGAGCCAGGACCGACGTGGGGCTTTCCTGGGGGTAGCCCACGGGAATGGGAGGCTTTGCTTTTCGGTTTCCCCGGACCTGGCTCCACCACGTCTTGAACTGCGCGTCGAGCTGATCGCGCACGGCCGTTTGTGAATTGACCAGGTTCATGGTTTCGCCTCGATCCGTGCTGAGGTCGAAGAGAGCCAGCCCGTTGCCTTCATTGGCGTGGACCAACTTTTTGTCGCCCTTGATCGCATAGCCGCCCGGGAACGGAGCCTCGCGTCCGGTCGACTGTTCGCCGGGGTACTGCATGAACAGAGTGCGTTCGGGCAACGTGCCCGTGCCCATCAAGAGGGGCTTGAGCGACGTCCCGTCGATCTGAACGTTGGCGGGCGGGTTCAAACCCACAAGATCCAGGATCGTGGGCATGATGTCGATGTGGGCCGTGTTGTCCTTGACGACCTTGCCTGCGGGAAATTTTCCCGGCAAGCGAGCGAGCAGAGGCACGCGCACGCCCCCCTCGAAGACCGAGTACTTCCAGTCTCTCTGACCGCAATTGAAGCGGTCTTTCGTGTCGCCCTTCACGGAGATGGGGCCGTTGTCGCTGGTGAACAACACCACTGTGTTTTGGCCAAGGCCCAAATCATCGATCCGCTTGAAGACACGCCCCAAGTTCTCGTCCATCGATTCGACCATGCCGTAAACCGCCGCCGCGCCGGGCTCCACATCCTTGTGCGCTTCCAAGAACTTCGCGGGCACCTCGAACGGACCGTGCGGAGCGTTGTACGCCAGGTAAAGGAAGAAGGGATTGGTCTTGTTGTCTTCCACGAACTTGATCGCGCGATCGGTGAGCACATCGGTGAGGTAGCCGTTGGTGTTCACCTTGGTTCCCCGATCTTCGAGCGGCGTGTTGAAGTAGTTGTTCGAGCCGTCGCGGAAGCCATAGAACTCGTCGAAGCCCTGGGCGTGCGGAACCAAGGGGTAGTTTTCCCCCAGGTGCCACTTGCCGAGCAGGGCCGTGCGATAGCCGGCGGTCTTGAGGACCTCCGCCACCGTGACCTCGTCTTCAGCCATGTATTCGTTCCCGCCCACCACGCCGAACACACCCGTGCGTTGGTGGTAACGGCCCGTGAGCAGGCTGGCCCGCGTGGGCGAACACAAGGGCGACACACGGAAGGAATCGAAGCGCACGCCACTTGCGGCCAATGCGTTCAAGGTGGGCGTCTTGACCTCCTGGTTGCCCGTGAACTCGAAGTCGCCACATCCCTGATCGTCAGACAGCACCAAAACGACGTTCAGCTTGTTGCCTGCGGGGGTACCACCCTGGCCGCCCATGTTCATCCCCGCTCCGCCTGCCCCATTTCCGCCCATCGCCCCGGGGCCTCCGTCCGCACCTGCCTCGCCCCCGGGTGCACCGCCCGATCCGCCCGGGCCATCGTTCGATCCGCCCGAACCTCCAGAGGCCTCGCCGACCCCGCCGCTGCCGCCCTCGCCGTCGTTGCCGCCCGGCGTGCCTCCGGTGCCGCCCGACCCTCCGGGCGAGCCCCCTTTGCCGCCCGAGCCGCCGGCCTTGTCACCGCCCCCGCCCGCGCCCCCTTGGCTCATGCCGCCGCCTCCCGAGCCTCCTTCGTCGCCGTCGTCCATTCCCTCCGCCGAGCCCTGACAGCTCGAAAACAGGAAGAACGACAGCAAGAGCCCTGTGCCGGCCGCGACGCTTTGTCCGCGCGCCCTCGGGGCACCCAACGGGGCGCGCGTGCGCTGCAAGCTTGTCGCGATTTGGTTGGAGGAACTGCCCGCAGAGAAACGACGACGGTGTGCCATGAAGGCATAGTGGCACCCAGCTCTCCGCACCTGACAGCAGGGTCGTGGCCGTTCCAACGGATCCTGACGTTCGTTGGTATTTCGCTTCCGGCCTCTCCTCGCGGGGTTGCCTTGAGGTCAGGGGCCCTAGCGAGGGGCGCGTAACCCGTTGCCAGCGAGGAGAGACTTGCGAACCGAGGCAAGCTGTTCGCCTTACACTTGCCCAAGTCCTCCGTCCACGTCGAGCTCGATGCCCGTGACGTAAGTGGCATCTTCTGAGGCAAGAAACAGCGCCGCACGCGCCACCTCGTCGACATGGCCAAAGCGCGCGAGCGGTACCTGCGCCACCACGCTGCTTGCGAACGCCTCAGTGGCTTGCTGTGACAGGCCAAGCTTGCCGTAGATGGGGGTTTCGATGGGGCCGGGGCTGAGCGCGTTGACGCGGATGCGGCGAGGCGCAAGCTCACTGGCCGCCACGCGCACAATCTCGCGCAAGGCCGCCTTCGTAGCTGCGTACGCCGACGTGCCGGGCATACCCTTGTGGTTCACCACCGACGTGGTGATCACCACGGAGGCTCCCTCTGCGAGCAGCGGCAGGCTCTCGCTGAGCGCGAGCCACGTGCCGCGCACGTTGACGTTCCACAGCCGATCGAGCTGCGCGAGCGGCGCCACACCGAGCGGCGCAAACTCGGCGATGCCAGCGTTGAGAAAGAGCACGTCGATGTGCCCATGGCGACGCTGGACCTCTGCGAACAAAGCCCGTACGTCGGCCTCGTTGCCCGCGTCCGACGGGATGACCTCGGCTACGCCCGCGAGCTCCTGCCGCGCGGCTTCCACAGTGGCCGGGTTGCGCCCGGTGACGATCACCCGCGCACCCGCTTCCGCAAAGCGCTTCGCCGAAGCGAAGCCAATGCCCGTGGTGCCACCCGTAATCAAAACGACCTTGTTCTCGAAGTTCTTGGACATGTTCCGTACTCCTGTTGGGGGCCAGCCGTGCTGGTCCGAACTCTGGTTGTTTGATGGTGTGTCACTGACACAGTTACAAAAAAGCCAAAAAAAAGAGCTGTCTTGTCGAAAGCCTCCTCTTTGCAAGCGTTTACGGACGCCTGGGGCCGCGCCTGACCTGCCTCAGCACGTCGGCTACGGTTTGGCCAGCCAGGCGGGTCCGCACGGCGCCCTCGAGGTTGGCCTCGAGGCGGGCCAGCACGGGCCCCATGCCGCGCGCCACTTCGCAGACCTCGGCGGTGCAGGTGTGCTTGTGCATCGCCGGGCCCTCCTGTACCGCATCGTAAACATCCTCGAGCGAGATGGCCGCAGGCGCCCGCCGCAGCCGCGCCCCGCCGCCCTTGCCCAGGCTCACCTCGATGAGGTCCGCCGCCTTGAGCCGCCCAAGCAGCCCGCGCAGGAAGGCCGGGTTCGTGCCCACGCTCTGCGCGAGCTCGGCCGAGGTGAGGGTTTCCCCCTGCCGGTGCGCGAGCGCGGTCAGCACGTGCAAGGCGATGGTGAAGTGGGTGTTGTGAAACACGTCTTCTCTAAGAGTGCAGGCGCGGCGATAAGGTGTCGAGCCAACGAGCGCCGCAGCTTACATCGGGGGCAGCGTCACGGGGAGAAGAACACGGTACGGGTGGGCGTCGTGCGTGTGGCCCGCGCCCGCAGCGGCAACGAAACGAAGCGTTACCTGCCCCGCAAGGCCTGGGCCGAGCTCAGCGAAGCGCAGAAGCGCCGCACCGACGCGCGCAAGCGGGCGCAAGCGCAACAGGGCAAGCAGCAGACTCTCCGGAGCTGTTTCGGAGGGGCGCGGCCCCGAACGTGACACGCGGCGTGGCGGTTTATGGAACGTTGTCCGTCGAAGGGAGCGCGCACGAGCGCGTGTACGGCCTGTTTCTTCGCCCGACCCCCAGCATGGTGCCGGACCGCCACTTTGCAGGGGTCGTGGCCAAGGTGTCGGCAGCCGGGCGTGAGGACGCTGGGCTTTCCGGTGTTCCGCAACCGTCCGCTGTGTTCGCAGGGCCAAACGGGGCGTCGTACGAGTCTGCGATGTTGACTCCCGATGGGCGCTTTGCGATCCGCGTGTCTTTTGCGTCGTTGCTTCCGCACCAGGTGGAGGTCCAGCCTGTAGACGTGGACGCCATCGCCCGCCGGATTGCCGGGCGCTACGCGCAGCTTGGCGCCGCGGAGGCGGACGAGCACAAGGGGCACGTCTTTGGCAACGTGCACCAGCCTCCTTCTGGCCGGCCTTCTTCGAGCGCGCTCCGTTCAGGGAGGGGGAACGGCCCGCAGGTTCTCCCCGCGTGGTGTGCACAGTCAGGGGGGCCGCTGCGCCTTCAGCACCGTGGAGAGCTTGCCCAGTGCGGCCGGGCTCAACCGAAAGACGCCGACGTCCAGCGCAACCCAGTCGACGTCTCTAGGGGGCTGAAGGTGGTCTTTGCGCCGCTCGAGAAGCACCAGAAGGCGCTCGTGCTTTGCAGGAACGCGTGCGCCCTTCTCGACGTGCCATAAAAAGTGAACTGTCGAGCCCGGCAACCGACCGCGCCAGGCGTCCGCATTCAGGCATTCGACGTCGAACAGGTGATAGATGTCATTCGGCGCCCCGTACCGATCGACGAGCGAGCCCAGCTCACACACTGCGGTGACATCGGCTTCCTTCGACAACTGGCGGATCAGCTGAACCGGAGCGTGGTCGAGGGGAAGGTTGGTGAAGGTGGGCGGCGGAGCCGACGCTTCGGGCCCCGCGTCGGCTTGAACGGCTCGCGGATTCTGGGCTCCGGCGGGCCGGGGCGTGGGCGCTTCAATGCGCGCCTTCTCACACCCCGAAAGCAGCATTGTGAGCAGGGCAAGCCTCGAGACCAACCGGGCCCGAAAAGGTGGTGCTTGCCCTGGGGGCCAAGGCAAGGGCAAGAGGCGTGGCCACGGCTGATGGCCTCGCGCCGCGCACCACTTCGGCATGGGCCGGGTCAGTCCAGCGTCGATAGCCGAATGGGCCCGAGAGCGGCAAGCCCCGCATGCGTTCGAAGGTCAGACAGATGACTGTCCAGGTTCATCAAGTGCGGGGTGAGCCATTCGGCCTGAACGCCGGGTCTTAGCGTGATGTTGCACCCTCCTTCTCCGATCTCGACGTTTTCGATTGCGGCACAACGGTAAAAGAAGTTGACGGTTCTCGTGACGAGCGCCGACCAGTCTGACGCGTCTGCGGGATCTTCGGCGTTGCCGAAGTCGAAGGTGCGCAAGGAAGGCGGCTGCTCGAGCGGTGAGCGGGTGATCCGGAAGTTCAGCTCGTTGATGCTCTTGTTCCGGTTGCAGACACCACAAAGTGTTTGGAGCTGGTCGAGGTCGGACGCACCGCCGAGGTAAAAGGACACGATATGGTCGACCTGCAAATCCCGGTGGGAGCCACAGGCACAACACTTGTTTCCATCGCGGCGAAAAACGGCCGCCTTGATCGCCTCGGACGGTTCTCGCATGGGCAGCGTCTCTGGTGTCGAGACCACCGTGGAGTACCGAGCGGGGTCCAGCCCATGCCTGCCCGCGTCCATGATCCGGCGTTGGGCGGCTTGGTATTGGGCGTAGAACATGCCGTAGTTCGGATAAAGCGCCCGCCAGAAGCGATCGACCCGGCTGTACTCGTTCTGCAGGGCCTCCTCCAGTTCCCGGAGCCTGAAATCTCTCTGGATGCAGTCCAGAGCGATGGCGTCGATGTCGTGCTGCGAGCGCTCCTCGAAACGGAAAAAGGTGGGTTCCTCGCCATCGTTTCGGCCCATGTGCCGCGCGATGTGGAGGAGATCCGCCATGAGTTCGTTTCCGGGGTGCTCGTCGTGCGTGGGGAAGTACTTCTCCTGTAACGCCTTCAGGCGATCCCGGGCTTCCTGGGCCGGGAGGCTTTCGGAGGCGAAGACACTCAGATCGGCCTCGCTCAGCGCTTCGATGAAGGCGTCGTAGCGGCCCTTCTCGTTCTCGAAGACCATTACGAGGTGGCGCTGCCAAACCATGTCGTCGCCAACGCCTTCTCGGTTTTGGTATTCGACGCGGTACCAACCCACGGGGAGCAGCGTGACGAAGGGGGCCGCGCTGGCTGCCGAACCTCGGTACATCTGCCTGGCCAAGCGACGCACGAGCTCGATGGAGATCAGTTGTAGCGGTGGCCGTTTGCCGTACTCGGCAACCGCCTCGTCGGCCTGCCCGATGGGCAAGCTGTCAAACTCGGCAAAGCTGATGACCTGTTTCCAGTTGTCGATGAACGAAACGATGTAGGCGTCTGGGGTGCCTCCGAACTTGGGACCTCGGAGCGCGCGCCCGATCATCTGGGTCAAAAGGATGCTGCTGGTGGTCTGGCGGGTGAGAAAGACTGTTTTCACACTGGGCACGTCGGTGCCCTCTGTCAGCATGCGGACGTTGATCAGGACATCGAGTTCGTTCTGCTTGAACGCATGCAGCACCTTGTGGTTTTCGTCGCGGGTGCGTCTGTTGCGCTGGTCCGCTGTTTGTAGCTTCGCGTCCATATGGCTGTAGACGACGTCAGCTCGGACGCCGCGCTTGATGAGGGCCTCGCGCAAGTAGTCACACTGGTACCACCGGTCAGCAAAAATGACGGTCTTGCCGTACTTTTCACGACCTTCGAGGTACGTCTCCGCAATGATGTCGTTTCGCTCTTCGTTCTTGGCAAGGCTCTCTATGATGTCTTCGGGTAGGTCCCCGTAGGAGGAAAGCCAACGCTGGTAGTCGCCAGGCTTCATTTCCATGGCGATGTTCGTTCGGCGGTCCTCGAGGTGTGGCTTCGACAAGATGCCAGCAGCCATCAGCCGGCCACGGGACACTGACGAAAGGATGCCCTGCGGGAACAGCTTTGCCAGCCACCCTGCACGCCGTTCGTCGCTGTAGGTGGGCGTCGCCGTCAAGCCCAGAAGGAAGAGTCCCGGAAAGTCGTCCCGCAGGCGCTCGAGCAGCTTTCGGTAGCTGTTGGCTGGGGCATGGTGGGCCTCGTCGAAGACGACGATCAGCTTTCCGTCAGCAGATTTGAGAAAGGCGCTGAGCTTTTCGTGACCGCGGTTGTACGCGCCCACCACGGTCTGCAGGGTCGCGATCAGAACGTCGTCCGAAGTGGAGATCATGCTGATAGGGCAGTGCCCCGGTGTCGCCGAAACCACGCGGACGTCCAGTCGGCTCCTGGGCTCCGCAATGTTAGCGACCTCTATGGGCGTGTCTGGACGCGGTTCGAGCGGGCCAAAGGCGTCGATGGCCTGCTCGAGCAGGTGATGTGTGTGTGCGAGCCAGAGAACCTTGTAGCCGTCGGACAGCGGCTCTTGGCAGAGGAAGCGCACGGTGCTGAAGGTCTTTCCACCCCCTGTGGGCAAAGCGAGAATGCCACCGGCGTGGGGGGCTGGGCGCGCGCGGTACCAGTCCTGTAGCCTGGCGAGGGCCTCGGCCTGATGCGCGGCGGGCTCTCGTCGAGGGCCGCCGCTTCGGGCGAGTGCAAGGTTGTACTGGCGGAAGAACTTGGCCTTGGGCGCTTCGAGAAGGTCTGGCGGTTGATCGAGGTCTGGCTCGATCTGCTCCCCCTCTGTGGGCCGGGCGCGGCTGGCTGTTCGCCCCGGACTGTCCTCGAAGCCGGGCCATTCGCCCCGAAAGACGTTCTGGACCAGCGTTTTGCCGTGGGCATCCTCTAGACGCTTCCTGGCGATCCGAGCGGCAACACCCGTGATGCTGGCGATCTCGTCTAAGGCCTCCCTTTCGAGAGCAAAGCTGGCGGTCCAATCGGCGATTTCATCGGCCCGATCGGGCCACTGGCTAAACAGGTTGCATAGCTTGGTGGCGCCGTGAGCTTCTCTCAGCTTCGCCCTGATTGTCGCCGGCCGGAGCCCGGTTACCCGCTCTATCGCCTCGACGACCTCAGCGTTGCGCGCGATCGCCACGGTCATGTACCCATCCACGAACTTAGCTGGCATTGACCGAAGAAGGCTCCTTTCGCTGCGGCTGGTACTTTCGCCCGAATGCGCAATCAGGGTCAAGCCTTGGTCTTGAGCGGACGCACGAAAACTCCCTTCGCAACCTTTGCTTCACGGCGGCGCACGAGGTGGTCACAAAGGCCATCGCTCCTGCTCTGGTTCGTTCGCTGAGCGCACTGGCAGCCGAGTGGAACCTCCAACTGGTGTGCCCCCTCGCCACGCCGAGCTGAGAAGACGGGGCGGGTCCACTGTCGCCACCGGCCCGTGTGATTTGGGAGAGCGGCGTGTAGGTATGTTCGGTATCCCTTCCTACGTGTTTCCTTCGTTTCCACCCCCCGCCGATTCCTGCCCTCCGCGATTGATCGGACGCCTGCGTCAGGGGTAGTCTGGGCACCCCAGTTGGGGGGCTCGTTCGGGCCCTGTTTCGGAAGCTCCCTCGGTCATGGAAGTCGCACTGCAAGACAAACGTCGTTTCTATCGCGCTGGCGCCTTGGGCCTGCGTGCCCTGCAGGATCGGCAACTGGGACCCGATCGGTTTTCCGCGAACGCGGAGGCGCGCTGGAAGGCCTTCAGGGGCGAGCTGACGGACGCAGACCGGTTGGATCTCCTCCTTCGCGACGGGGCCGTGAAGCAGCCGCTGGCGTTTTCGGCGGCCCGGGTCTTCGGGCTGCCTGATTTGGCCAGCGACGAGCCCTTTGGACCGGATTGGGTCTCCCTGCAGCCGGCGGACGCAGGACCCCTTCTTCGTGAGGCGCGGGACACTCCCCCCCAGGCCGCAGGCGCGGGCGCCTTCTTGAAGTTCGCGGCGGACCTTTGGGGGCTGGCGCCTGGTCCGGTGGTCACCGGGGCCGTGGCGTCGGCGCAGGCGGCCTCGCGGATCATCGTGGCCGGTGCCGGTGCCGCGATCGCGCTCGTGGAGCATGCCGAGGGCCGCAGCGACATGGACCTGGGCGACCAGGTGCTGCTGGTCGCGCAGAGCCCCGGTGAACGGCAGATCTTGGGGCTGGGCGTGGCGCTTCTGGGGGGGCGGCAGACGCCCCGTACGGTGACGGCCCAGGACCCGCTCACGCAGGCAAGGGCGTTGGGCTTCGATCGCGCGACTTTGCTGCTGGTCTCCCAGGACGCGGCACCGGAGGTGCGGCAGGGGGCGGCCGCGCTTGCAGCGGCTCTCGGCGTTCAGGGCTAGCCACCATGGCGCTGTCGAACGATCGGATTTTGGTGCGGGGCACGTCGCCCCACCAGCACGAACGCGAGGCGGTCGAGTTCGCGATCAAGGCGCTGCCCGATACGGCGCCTTACGTCCTGTGGGCGCTGGTCGACTTGGTCGACGGCAGTGGGAGACGCTACGACCTGGACTTGGTGGTCATCGGCTTCCACGCGCTTTACGTGGTGGAGATCAAGAGCCATCCGGGCCGCATCAGCGGTGACGTGGTCGACTGGGTGATCACGTTTCCCGAGGGGGGAACCACGCGCATCGAGAACCCGAACCGGCTGAACAACCACAAGGCCAAGGTGCTGGCCAGCATGCTGCAAAAGCGCTGGCGCTACCACGACCGGCCGGCGCCCTGGGTGCAGTCGCTGGTGTTTGCGTCAGCCGAAAACGTGGACGTGCAGCTGGAAGGGGCGGCCCGCCACCACGTGGTCACCCGGCAGTCATTCGCGCGGGCGTTGCAGTTCGGCGAATACCCGGGGGTCGACGCGCGCTCGTTGAAGTTCCCTCTGAACGGGCCACAGGTGCGGGAGACGGCACGGATTCTCCAGGAGATTGGCCTTCGCGAAAGCGCCACCAAACGGAAGGTGGGGGACTTGGTGCTGGGAAAGCTGTTGGTCGAGCACGACGGCTACCAGGACCACCTGGCCGAGAACGAAGCGATCAAGGACATCAAGGCGCGGGTGCGCACGTACCAGATCCCCGAGGGGTCGGGGCTGGAGCAGCGAACGTCGTTGATCCGGGCGGCAGAGCGTGAGGCGCGTGTTCTGACGGTGCTCTCGGATCACCCGAACATCCTCAAACTCCGCAATTACGTCACGGAGGGCCCGATGGGCGCGCCGGCTGTCGTGTTCGACAGCTTCGAGGGGGGCATGCCGCTGGATGCGTTCCTGAGGGCGCATCCAGACCTGGATCTGAACGAACGCACGGGGATCATCGCGCGCATCGCCGAGGCGCTGGCCTACTGCCATCGCAAATCTTACTTGCACCGGAATCTGGGGCCTTCTTCGGTGCTGGTTCGGCGCAATCCGGATGACGAGAAGCTCGAGATTCGGCTCTTCAACTTTCAGTTGGCGAAAGTCACGGACACCTCGACGACGACGATCCACAGCACCATGCACCTGACAGCGTGGCGGGAGGTCAGCGAGGAGATCTACGTGGCTCCGGAGGTGCTGGAAAACCCGAACAAGGCGAGCCGCCAAAGCGACATCTTCTCGCTGGGGGCGCTGGCGTACCTGATTCTGGTGGGCCGGCCGCCGGGGCGGAACCTGGTGGAACGGGAAGCGCTGCTCAAGCGGGGCTATCTGTCGCCGGCCACGGCGCGCGATGGCTTGGCCGAGGGCGACGTGGGGGGCGTTGGCGGGGGGCCTGAAGGTGTGGTCGAGTCAAGGGGGCTCGAGGACGTGATGGAGATGGCGACGTCGCGCAACCTGGTCATTCGCGCGGACGACGCAGCGGAATGGGCGGATCTGCTGATCGACGCGGTCACGGCGCCCACGCCGGAGCCGGAGGCCAGCCATGTGCACCCGCTGGAGGCGCGCAAGAACGACGTCATCGGGCCGAACATGCTGGTCACGGGGGTGCTGGGCTCGGGCTCGACGGCGCGCACGCTGCGGGTGGACATGGAGGGGGGGACGTTCGCGCTGAAGGTGGCGCTTTCTGCGGATCACGACGCGCGGCTGCAGGACGAAGCGGATGTTCTGGAGTTGCTCGACAAGGATCGGGGCTCGGATCGCATCGTCAAGCTGCATGGGGTGCACAAGGTGGGGGGCCGCACGTGCTTGCGGCTGACGTACGCGGGCCGCACGTTGGCGCGTGAGCTTTCGGAAGAGGGCGTGTTGAGTCTGGACTATGCCCGCCGCTGGGGGGAAGACCTGTTGCTGGCGCTGGAGCACCTGGAAGAGCGGGGCGTTCAGCATAGAGACATCAAGCCGGCGAACCTGGGGGTGCTGGAGGGGGATCAGAAGAAAAAGCGGCACTTGATGCTGTTCGACTTTTCGCTGTCGAAGGCGGACGCGCAGGAGATTCGGCAGGGCACGCCGGCGTACAGGGATCCTTTCCTGCCGGCACGGGGGCGATGGGACGATCATGCGGATCGCTATGCGGCGGCGATCACCTTGCACGAGATTCTGACGGGCGAGCGACCCCGCTGGGGGGAGCACGACACGGCCAGCGCCACGGATGCCGAGATCACGCTGGCGGCGGAGCGCTTCGACGCGACGATTCGCGAGGGGCTGGTTGGCTTTTTCAAGAAGGCTCTGGCGCGAGGTCTGAAAGACCGGTTTTCGTCGGCCGATGAGATGCGGCTCGAGTGGGTGCGTTCGATCGCACCGCCGTCGCGGGCGCGGGTGGTGGAGGCCAGCGCGGAGGTGGCGGATCCGGTGGCGGTGGGGGGGCCGCAGGGGCCTCTGGCTTTGCCGCCTGGGCTGAACCTGAACACGTCGGTCGAGGCGTTGCCGTTGCCGGCGCGGGCGAAAAACGCGCTTTACCGTGCGGGGGTTCTTCGGGTGGAGGATCTTCTGCGTTTGCCGAACAACCAGCTGTCGGCGATGCGGGGGGTGGGGCGGGGCACGGCGCGGGAGATCTTGGAGTTCGTGCAGCGGCCAGAGTTCGATGGGCTGCGCGCGGCTTTGGCCAGTTCTGTTGCGGGGCTGGTGCGTTTTGCGCCGGACTATGCGGGGGGGCCGATTCCGCTGCACGTGGTGGAATCGCTTTCGGCCGCGGCGGTGGACAGGCTCAGGCTGGCGGGGCTTTTGGATCTGCAAGCGGTGGCGGGGGCCAGTGCGCCCGTGGTGGCGCAGATTTTGAGTGACTGCGCGGGTGAGGCGGAGAAGCTGAAGGCGACGATGGGGGCGGCGTGGGTGCGCGAGTTTGCGCAGCAGCGCTCGCTGGACACGTGGCTCGAGGCGGCTTTGCCGGATCCGGCGCGGGCGAAGGGCAGTGGCAAGCCTTTGCTGTACGTGCGGCAGTTGTTCGGCCTGGATGCTGTGAAGGGGGGCTACGTCGACAGCGTGGCGAAGTTGGCGGCGGATCTGGGGGTGACGCGGCCGCTGATTTACCAGGCGGTGGCCAAGCTGAAGGAGGGGTGGTTGGCGCTGCCGTTTCTGGATCAGCTGCAGGCGCTGGTGACTGCGAGTTTGCCTCCGGGGGAAGACATGGCGCCTTTGTCTCGTGTGGCGCGGGCTCTGTCGGAATCGCTTTCGGGGGGGCCGGCTGCGGGGGGGGATCGGGTGAAGCGGGCTACGGCCTTGGTTCGGGTGGCGGTGGAGACGAATGAGGATCTGGTGCTGGGGCGGGTGCGCGATCAGCTGTGGCTGGGGCGGGTGGGCTGCGATTTCGGGCCGCTTCAGCAACTGGGTGATGAGGCGGACAAGCTGGCGCTGGCAGAGCCTCTGCTGTCTCCGGGGTTCGCGAAGGAGCGGCTGCGGCAGGCGGTCAGGGGCACGTCTTTGGCGGGGCTTGCAGACGAGCCTTTGATGGGGCTTGCGGTGGCGGCTTCGACGAAGGCGGCGAGCAGCGCGCGCATGGAGATCTACCCGCGGGGGTTGCAGGGGGGGCGGGCTTTGGATCTTTCGTTGGCTTCGTTGCCGCCGCGGGGGCTGGATGCGGCTTCGGTGCGGCAGATCGTGGCGGCGCGCTATCCGGATGCAGAGGCTTTGCCGGAAGACGGGGCTTTGCGGGGGCTGATGGAGGCGCGGGGTTATCGCTTCGATGTTGCGACGGGGCAGTTCGGGAGGCCGACTTCGGTGTTGGTGCGGTCTACGGAGGCGCCGTCCACGCGGATGGCCACGACGCACACGGGGCACCGGGAAAAGGTTGATCCTGAGGCGTTCGAGTTCAACCGCGACATCGAGGTGCGGGTGAAAAACCGGCGCTTCTGCGTGCTGGAGGTTTTGCCGGGGCTGGCGGTGCGGGCGGGGGCTGAGTTGGCGGGGCGTTTGGGGGTGGCGCCGCGGGATCTAGAGGCTGAATTGCTGGCGGCGGCGGATCGGCTGATGGCGGCGGATGGGGTGCAGGTGGGTACGGTATACGAGGCGGATCGTGTGGGGCCTGCGGGGGGGGAGTGGGATCAGCTGACGGGGTTGATGGACGACGCGGCGGGGGTGGTGCTGGAGGCGCTGAAGCAGGAGAGGGCGCCGCTGGTGTTGATGAACCCGGGGTTGTTGGCGCGCTATGGGCTGACGGGGTTTTTGAAGGGGTTGATCGCGCACGCGGGGGATCACGACGATGCGCCTGCGATTTTTCTGATCGTGCCTTCTGCGGGTGATGGGGGGGCGCGTATCTCGCATCCGCTGCGGGACTTGCCCATTCCGATCATCTCTCCGGCGCAGCGGTTGAGGGTGCCGGGCAATTGGCTGAAGAACTTGGACCGGGGGCGATACCCTTCGGCGTGAACGAGATGGCGAAGACGAACGCACGCAAGAAAAAGACTCTGACGCTCACGCAGGCTCTGGCTTCATTCCTGTCGCGGGTGCTGCTGCCTGATTTGAAGGAGAGGGCGGAGCAGGGGGGGGTAAAGGCGGCTTTGCAGCGCCAGCATGCGGCGGAGGTGGAGGGGAAGCGTACGGCGGATGGTTTTTTGGAATGGCAGGCGCGAACGCTGGAGCAGGTGGGGGCGGCGTGGGTGCTTTCGTGCGTGTTCGTGAGGACGTTGGAGGATCGGGGGCTTTTGGGGCAGCGGCGGCTGGCGGGGCCGGGGGCGGGGGATAGTGAGCAGTTGTTCTTTGAATTGGCGCCTTCTTTGACGGCGCGGGACTACCTTCTGGAGGTGTTCCGCGAGGTGGGGAGTTTGCCGGGGGCGGAGGAGCTTTTTGGGGCGCGGCACAATCCTGTGTGGCGGCTTTCGCCAAGCAACGAGGCGGCGCGGAAGCTGTTGGAGTTTTTCCGCGAGCCGGGTGAGGCGGGGGAGGGGCTGGCGTGGGAGTTCGCGGGGGGCGATACGCGGTTTTTGGGGGATCTGTATCAGGATCTTTCTGAAGAGGTGCGTAAGCGGTATGCGCTTTTGCAGACGCCGGACTTCGTAGAGCGGTTCATCCTGGATCAGACGCTGGAGCCGGCGATCGCGGAGTTCGGGCTGAAGGAGGTGCGGGTGATCGATCCGACGTGTGGATCGGGGCACTTTCTTTTGGGTGCTTTTGATCGGCTGGTGGATCACCGGTTGCGGGTGGAGCCGGGGATCGACGTGCGGACGCATGCGGCGGCGGCGTTGGAGCAGGTTTACGGGGTGGATGTGAATCCGTACGCGGTGGCGATCGCGCGGTTTCGGTTGACGCTGGCGTATCTGGAGAAGGCGGGGATCACGAAGCTGGCGCAGGCGCCGAAGTTGCCGCTGAATTTGGTGGTGGCGGATTCGTTGCTTCATGGCGGCAAGGGGCGCGAGATGCTGCTGGTCGAGCAGGATTCGGGGCAGATCGATCATGCGGCGTGGGGAACAGAGATGTTCGCGCTGGATGATCCGTTGGGAGCCCGAAAAGTGTTCAGGCAGCGGTACCACGCCGTGGTGGGCAACCCGCCGTATATCACCTGCAAGGACAGCGCCTTGCGCGAGGTCTATCGGGCTGCGTATCGAAGTGCTGCGGGGAAGTACGCGTTGGCGGCGCCGTTCACCGAGCGGTTCTTTGAGTTGGCGAGCGATGGCGGATTCGTGGGGCTCATCAACGCGAACTCGTTCATGAAGCGCGAGTTCGGGAAGCAGCTCATCGAGGAGGTGCTGCCCCGGCTCGACCTGACCCGCGTGATCGATACGTCGGGGGCCTACATACCCGGGCATGGAACGCCCACGGTGCTGCTGTTTGGTCGGAACCAAAAGCCGTCCTCGAGTTCCGTGAATGCGGTGCTGGGGAAGCGTGGGGAGCCGAGTACACCTGAAGACGCGGAACAGGGCTTCGTTTGGCGCTCGATCGCTGAACATGGTGCCGAGGTTGGGTTCGAGAATGAGTACGTCTCGGTCGCAGCAGTTGGGCGGGAGACACTCAACGCACATCCATGGTCGCTCGGGGGCGGCGGCGCTGCTGAGCTCAAGGAGTTGCTTGAGGACCGCACAGCGACGACGCTTGGAGACATCGCCGGCAGCATAGGCATCGCCAGCTTTACCCTGGAAGATGATGCTTTCCTTGCGACCGCCGATGTGTTTCGCCGAAATCGGGTTCCCGAGGAGCACACCCGAGAGATGATGATTGGTGAGTCGATCCGTGACTGGGGTGTAGGGGAGTGCCCGGTAGCCTTCTTTCCTTACGATTCAGATCTTCGTCCGATTAAGGATGAAGAGCTGGCTCTCCGTTATCTTTGGCCGTACAGGACCAATCTTGCGAACAACAAGCTGTTCGGCGGGAAGACCAAGGTGGAAGGCGGGCTTCGCTGGTACGAGTACGGGCGTCTTACGACAGACAAGCTCCGCACCCCCCTATCCATCGCCTTCGCCGAAGTCGCCACCCACAACCACTTCGTCCTCGACCGCGGCGGCAAGGTCTTCAAGCAGACAGCCCCCATCATCAAACTCCCCGAATCCGCCACCGAAGACGACCACCTAGCCCTCCTCGCCTACCTAAACAGCTCCACCGCCTGCTTCTGGATGAAACAGGTCTGTTATCCAAAAGGGGGAGACCATATGGGCGATGGGGGGCGCCTCTCGGCAACCAAGTGGCAAGACAGGTATGCCTTGGCTTCAAATGCCATTAAGCCGCTTCCCGTACCTGACCTCTCCGGCTTTGCCCCTTTCGGGGCGAAAATGTTGGCACTGGTCGAGGAGCGGAATGCGCTTCTGTCCGCACTCGCTGTCGCAGCCCCGGCGGCCGACTGGGGCGATCTAGTCGCTCGAGCCGAGGAGGACGACCGACGGCTTCTCGAGAAAATGGTTGTTCTGCAAGAGCAGCTCGACTGGTACACCTACCGCGCCTTCGGGCTGTCGGAGGCTGTCCGACGACGTGCCTGCATGGGTCGTGTCGCCTGGCCAACGACCATTCGAGTGCCTGGTCTGGGAGCGAATATCGGAAGGCGACCCCGATGCTCAATGGTTTGCGAGAAGCGGCTACTCTCGGCCCCCGAAGGATTTGCCAGCCGCCACGCTTCGCCTGGTCGAGTCTATAAGGAGCTCAACAGAGCTTTCCCTGATAGAGACGATGGACTATAAGCGCCGGTGGCAGGCCCCTGACTTCTCTGCCCGGGTGCGAACCGAGATCGAGCGTGCCTACTTACAGGCGTCTGAAGGGCTTCTTTCTGCATCGGTGCGGGTCTGGCGCGTTCGAGACGTGGCGCAGGCCGTTGGGCACACTGATCGCTTCCGGCGCTGGTCAGAGGTACACCCCGCTCTAGACGCCGATTCGATGGAAGAGGCTGAACGTCTTCTGCTTGCCCAAAGTACGCCATTCACAACGGCCTACCTTTTCAACGAGTCAGGAAAGGAGAAATACTCAGCCTGGCTCTCCACTTGGCATCTTCAGCGCCAGGAAGATTCGGGAGGGCAGGGCCCAGCCGAGACACCACCGAAGTTCATCGGGAAGGATTACCGACAGATGGACTATTGGGCGCTTAGGGGAGCGCTCAACGTCCCGAAAGAGGCTTTCATCTCCTACCCCGGCTGCGAGAAAGACAGCGACCCCACCCCCCTCATCGGTTGGGCCGGCTGGAACCACCTCCAGCGCGCCCAGGCCATCATCTCCCTTTACCAAGAGCGCAAAACCGAAGACGGCTGGCCCGCCGAGCGCCTGATGCCCATGCTCGTCGGCCTTCACGAACTCATGTTCTGGCTCGAGCTGTGGCACAGCAAACCCGAATCCGGCAGCCAAAACCCCTCCGCCGAGTTCAAAGCCTTCCTCGACGCCGAACTCGCCACCCACAAGCTCTCCATCTCCGACCTCGAAGCCTGGCGCCCCCCCACCCGCTCCGCCGCAAGCAAAGCTGGAAAAAGCCCCCGCAAGCGCCAGGCTACCCCCGAGGAACCATCGTATGAAGGTTGAGTCCATTCGCCTGAAGAACTTCCGCGCCTTTCGCGACGTACACATGCGCGAAATCCCGCGGTTTTGCGTGCTCGTCGGCGCCAACGGCACCGGCAAGAGCACCCTTTTCTCCGTCTTCGACTTCCTCAAAGAGGCCATGACCACCAACGTCACCACCGCCATGGGGCGCCTTGGTGGCAGCCGCGGCATCCGGGAGGTCAGGTCCCGCGGATCCGCCGGCCCCATCGAAATCGAGCTCAAGCTGCGGGTCGACCTGGGGCGGAATCAGCCCAGCCTCATCACCTACGTCCTTTCAATAGACGAAGAAGGAGGCCGCCCCGTCGTCGAACGAGAGATCCTGAAGTACCGACGGGGCAGCAGCGGCAAACCCTGGCACTTTCTCGATTTCAGCCGAGGCTCCGGCCACGCCGTCACCAACGAACTCGACTCCGTCCAAGACGAAAACCAGCTCGAACGAGAAGCGCAGACCCTCAAAAGCCCCGACATCCTCGCCATCAAGGGCCTCGCCCAATTCGAACGCTTCCCCGCCGCCGTGGCCCTAGGAAACCTGATCGAAAACTGGCACCTCTCCGACTTCCACATCAGCCGCGCCCGCCCCGAACAAGAGATCGGGTACGCCGAACACCTCTCCCGGGAAGGCGAGAACCTCTCCCTCGTCATCGAGTTTCTCAACAAGCAGCATCCCGCCCTCTTCGACGAGATCCTATCCCGGCTCGCCCGGCGCATTCCCGGCATCAAGAAGGTCGATTCCAAAGTCACCGAAGAAGGCCGCGTGCTGCTCCGCTTTCAGGACGGCGCCTTCGAGGATCCCTTTCTCGCGCGGTACGTCTCCGACGGAACCATCAAGATGCTCGCCTACCTCGTGCTCCTGCTCGATCCCAACCCCCGCCCCCTGCTTTGCGTCGAGGAGCCCGAGAACCAGCTCTACCCCTCGCTCCTGACCGACCTTGCCGAGGAGTTCCGATCCTACGCCGTGCAAGGCGGCCAGGTCTTCGTTTCCACCCACTCCCCCGACTTCCTCAACGCCGTGGAACTGGACGAAGCCTTCTGGCTCGTGAAGAACCCCGATGGCTTCACCACCATCAAACGCGCCCGGGACGACGAGCAGCTTGCCGCTTACGTCGCCGAAGGCGACAAGCTCGGCCACCTGTGGAAGCTAGGCCTGCTCGAAGGAGCCGATCCCCGGTGAGGCACCTCGTGTTCTTGTTGGAAGAGCCCTCTGCCAGGGATCTGCTGGAGCACGTCGTGCCCCGCATCGTGCCCGCACCCGACGTTTCCGCCTCCTACCTCGTCTTTGAAGGCAAGAGCGATCTCGAGAAGGGCATGACCACCAAGATGCGTGCCTGGCGCCGGCCCAACTCCGGCTTTGTCGTTCTGCGCGACCAGGACGCCGGTGACTGCCGCAAGGTGCGCCAGAAGCTCTTCGATCTCGCCGAGGCGTCCCAGCAGGCTCTCTTCACCGTGCGCGTCGCCTGCCGTGAGCTCGAATCCTGGATCCTGGGTGACTGGACCGCCGTGGCCAGGGCTTTCGACAAGCCTGCCCTGGAAGCGCAGTCCCGGAAAGCCACTTACAAGAACCCCGACCTTCTCAGCAACCCCGTGGAAGAGTTGCGCAAGCACATTCCCACTTACCAAAAACGCGACGGTGCACGCCGCGTCGGGGCTCACCTCGACCTCGCTCGCAACTGCTCCCCCAGCTTCCGCGCCTTCTGTACCGGCGTTCAGAAGCTGGTGAACGCCATCGGAACCACCGCCTCATGAAGCGGCTGTGCCCCATCATGGATGTAGGTTCGCCTACCACCAGCATAAGTGCCCTCCTGGCCCGGAGAGCTCCGATAAATGTTGGTCGAGCTCCGATAAAAGTTGCTCGGGCTCCGATAAACATTGCCCGGGCTCCGGTAGCCGCAGCAGATTTCCGGCTGTCTCTGG
Organism: Myxococcales bacterium; assembly: GCA_022184915.1. NCBI lineage: Bacteria > Pseudomonadati > Myxococcota > Myxococcia > Myxococcales > Myxococcales bacterium. The sequence continues at coordinate 1,446,872 of JAGTJU010000001.1, forward strand.
CCGAGGCGAAGCCATGAAGCACGTCGGCCTCATGCTCTCCTTCATAGTGACGCTGGCGACAGTACACGTTGGGTGCAACCACCACCACCATGAGGCGTCGAAAGGGCAAGCCTCGTCGGTGGCTAAAACGCCAGCCCTGGATATTTCCGAGGAGGAGCGATGTGCGGTGGTCGCGACCATTCTTACCGCGCCGCTCTGGGGCAAGGAGGAAGGGTCTTCGCTGGATGTTGCCATAGAGCGAGGTGGTGCCGGCGTTCCCCTCGTCGCGGCGACTCAGATCACGTCTTTGGGCAGATCTCCCGGGCCCCTCTTTCCCGAGACCCACGCATGCAGTGATCGCTTGACCGTCTCGCCGCAGGGGCGAAGCGACGCCGCCTTTCAGATCTCCCTCGCCCGTTCCGCAGACGAAACCCTGACGTTTGCCGTCTCGGGTTACGGGAAGTCCGCGTCGGGGCGCCTCGCAAAGGATCCGCGCGGCGAATGGACCATCCAGCCCCCCCAAACCGAAGCGAGAGAACCTCGCACCCTCGATGCGGCCCCGGTCGAAAGCACTCTTTCTGCGCCGGTCGCCCCCGGCATCGCGGAAGCCAGGTTCGAGGTGGACACAGGCGGAGACATCATGGGAGCGCCCGCACGTCAATCAGGCCTGGTCTTCGTCGTGCGCTTCGGAACACGTGAGCTGCGCCAAACCATCGCAAGCTGCGACGAGGTCACACGTGGCAGCGCTCTGGGCGACCTCGACAACGGGGTTTTGGACATCGCGGATTGCGGTGGCTTGTTCCGTCTCGTCAGTCGCAAAGGTGAAGTTGTGGTCGAGCAAGAACTCGAGCCAGGCGCCCCCCCGCGCGGCATCGCGAGATTGAACCTCCCGGGCGGCATTCACCGCGTCGTAAACAGCTCAAAGCCGAGAGGCAGGTAACATGGCTGATGTTCTGGCGTCTCTTTCCCCCCAGCAAGTAGCCGGGTTCTACGGCCGGCTCGCGAACAGCGTCGATGCACGCAAGGGCAAGCTCGAGGTGTCTCTTGCAGCCATGCTGATGCGGCTGTGGCTGGAGAACCGCAAGAAGGGCGACGTCCTCACGATAGACGCGCCTGCACATCTCCGTGGCCATGAGCAGACGAAATCCACCTTGGAGTACCACCGGCGGGTTTTTCTCACGCAGGATCAGGCTCGACTTGGCTCAAAATCGGCCTGGGCGGGGAATGACGCTGATCGGGATCTCCTCTACTCACTGCATGGCTTTCAGCTTCATTCGTCTGTAACCCTGGCAGGTGTTGACCTGCCTCTCCACCCGGTGACCAAGAAGTCTCCAGGTGTCCGCGTCTCGTTCCAGTCCTTCATGACTTACGCGTGGGACATCTATGACTGGGACTACTCCGAGCACCTGACCGTCCCGAATCCCGATTACGGCAGTCGTTCACCTGATGCGGTCGCACCCAAGTCGGAGACCGTCGTCGTCTATCACAAGCACGCCAAACGCATCGAGGACGCCGGTTTGGCCGCCCCCTACAAGTTCCAAACCCGTCCCTGGCGCGTGCTCGACGCCGGCCTCGTGGCGCCAGCTGACGTCGATCCCTCACGAAACCTCAGATAGCCGAGCCAAGCCCATGACCGACCTCCGCTCCCTCCTCGACCTCCCCGTACGCGTCCAGAAGAGCCAGTTCGTCGTCGATCTGAACAAGAGCATCGGCGAGCCCGATAGCATTGTCCAGAACTACGCCGTCACCTCCCAGATCCACGACGCCTACGACCGCGCCCTGGGCTTCGTGCAAACCGCCATCACCGATCGCCAAAACGTTGCCTCTTACCTCCACGGCAGCTTCGGATCCGGCAAAAGCCATTTCATGGCCATGCTCAGCCTCATGCTGGGCAACCACCCCGGCGTGTGGAGCACCCCCGAGCTGCACGATCTTCGGGTCAAACACGAGTGGATCAAGCAACGCAAGATTCTGCGCCTTCACTTCAACATGATCGGCGCCGAAAGCCTCGAAGCCCAGATCTTCGGCGGCTACGTCAAATACGTCCGGGAAAACCACCCCGAAGCCACGCTCCCCCCCCTCTTCGAAGACGCCCACCTCTTCACCGACGCCGCCCGCATGCGGCAGACCCTCGGTGATGACGCCTTCTTTGCCAAGCTCAACGAATCCCAGCCTGCCGCAGCCACCAGCAGCGGCTGGGGCAAACGCAAGGCCGCCCTCGGCTGGGACGCCGAACGGTTCGCCCACACCATCAGCAGCGACGACCCCCTCGAGCGCGCCAAGCTCGTCACCGCCCTCACCAACACCCTCTTCACCGCCTTCGCCAAGGACCGCCGTGACGGCTACGTCAGCTTCGACAAGGGCCTGGCCGCGATGTGCCAGCACGCCAAAGCCGAGCTGGGCGCCGATTGTCTGGTGCTGTTCCTCGACGAGCTGATCCTGTGGCTGGGCAGCATCGCCGCCAACCGCGCCCGGATGACCTCCGAGGTTCCCAAGCTCAGCAAGCTCGTGGAACGGCAAGAGCAGGGAGATGGGGTTCCCGTTGTCAGCTTCGTGGCCCGCCAGCGCGACATCTCCGAGATCGTCAGCGAAGAGTACATCGGTCCCGAACACTCTCACCTCCGCGACGCCCTGGCGTTTTGGCATGGCCGCTTCAACGAGATCACGCTCGGCGACGCCAACCTGCCCGAGATCGTCGAAAAGCGCGTCGTTCGCCCCAAAGACGAAGACGCCCGAAAGCGCCTGAACGAAGCCTTTTCCCGCCTCCGCTCCGAACTCGGCACCGGCAACCCCTGGGGCACCCTCCTCGGCAAAGAAGGCACGGAAGCCGCATTCCGCCGCGTGTACCCCTTCAGCCCCGTGCTGATCGAAACCCTCATTGCCCTTTCGCACCTGCTTCAGCGCGAGCGCACCGCCCTCAAGGTGCTCATGGAGCTGCTGGTCGAGCACATCCCCGAACACATGCCCGATTTCCAGCTCGGCCAAGTCGTGCCCGTGGGCGAGCTTTACGACGTGCTGGCCGCCGGTGAAGAGCCCATGGACGGCAAGCATCGCGAGATGTTCCGCCAGGCCAAGCGTGTGTATCAGCACGAACTGTTGCCCGTCATTCAGGCCCACGGCAGCGGCAACCCCCGCGCTGATCAAAGGCTGATCAAAACCCTGATCCTGGCCGCCCTGGTTCCCCGCGTCGATTCTCTCAAAGACCTCACCGTCAGCCGCCTCGTGCAGCTGAACCACGGCAGCATCAAGACCATCATTCCCGGTGGAGAAGTTCAGCAAGCGGCGAGCCGCCTGCGCGAATGGGCCGCCAGCGTCCACAACCTGCGCGTGGGCGAAGGCGCCGATCCCAGCGTCACCCTCGTCCTCGATGACATCGACACAAGCCAAATCATCAAGGACGCCGAGAGCACCTACAACACCGAAGGCGCCAAACGGGCCAAGCTGCAAGAGATCTTGTACAAGGCGCTGGGCCTGGACGAAGACGCGGGCGGTGAACTCGAGCACAAGCTCATTTGGCGTGGGTCGCGGCGCGTAGGCAGCCTGATCTACGGCAACGTGCGCGAGATGGACGACGTGCTTTTCCAGGTGCCCCCCCATCACGATTTCCGCGTCATCCTCGATTACCCCTTCGACAAAGACGGCCACGGCCCCGACGAAGATCGGGCCAAGATCGCCGCGCTCCAAGAGGCCGGCAAGAGCGAGCCCGTCATCATCTGGGTGCCCAGCTTCTTCGGCGACAAGATCATGAAGGCCCTGGGTGAGCTCGTCACCATCGATCGCATCCTCGAGCCCCTCAACTTCAAGGGACACGTGGCCAACCTGCGTCCCGACGACCAAACGCGGACGCGCCAGGCGTTGGAACACCTGCGCAACCAGAAGCACGCCATGGTGCGCGCCGCCCTCAGCGTGGCTTACGGCCTGCGCACCCAGGATTCCGGGGGGTACCTGGACGAGGTGCGCAGCATCGACCAGCACTTCTTCTCGCTTTATCCCAACTGCCGCCTGCGCACCCCCGCCCAGACCGAATTCGGCAAGGCCGTGGAAACCGCCGTCGGCGAGATGATGGAGTCGCGGTACCCCCGCCACCCCCGCTTCGAGCCTCACGATCGCCCGGTCACCGCGGCCCGACTGGAAAAAGCGTTCGAGGCGTTCGAACGCGTGTGCGGCAACCGCGAACGGCGCGTGCCGATCGATCGCAACGATCTGCCCGATTACGCCCTCTCCGCCAGCCTGGGCCTGCTGGATCTCTCCGAGGCCACCGCCACCCTGTCCCCGCGTTTCACTCAGGAAATCGACAAGCGCCTGCGCGCCGAGGGCATCGACACGCCCACAGTCGATCAGGTCAAGCGGTTCTTCGATCCCGAGCGCGTGCAAGGCCTGCTGCCCGAGGTGGCCGATTTCGTCGTGCGCTGCTTTGCGCTGGCCACGCATCGCGAGATCTGGAGCGCAGGGCGCCCCCAAACCGAGTTGAAGCTGGGCAAGCTCGGGCGGGACTGGGAGCTGGTGCAGAGCAAGCTGCCCAGCCAATCCGAATGGGACGCCGCCGCGGCTCTGGCCGGCAGCCTCTTCGGCTTCAGCGTGGGCAAGGCGCTGAACGTGAACAACCTGCGGGATCTTTCGGAGCGGCTCAACAAGGCCGTGCGCAAGGCCCTCGACGACAAGGCCGAGCGCATCGCCGGCCTGCTCGCGGCCCGGTGCCAGGCGCTTCCTGGCGCCGACGCCGCCGCCCAGGGGCCCCGCCTCAAGACCGCCGAGGACGTGGGCCGCTTGCTGGGGGCCCTTGCCACCCAGGACCCCGTGGCCCAGGCCAAGGTGCTGGCCAGCTTCCAGCCGCAGACGTCACCCAAGGCGATGCAAAGGCACCTGCTCGCAGCCGCAGGCACCATGCGGGCCTTGCAGGACGACGTGGCGTTCAATGCGCTAGGCGCGCTCGATCCGCTGAGCGCCGGCGAGCAGGGCCAGATCCTGGAGCGGATCGCCACCGTGCTGGCCAGTGACGAGCTCAACGAGTCGCTGGAGGCGGGAGTCCGTGAGGCGGCCTTGGCCGCACAGCGGGCGGCCCGGCCGGTAGCACCCCACGTGCCTCCCGTCACACCGGGGCCACGGGGCGCGCAGGTGGTCAGCAAAGGCAGCGCCGATTTTCCGGCCCGTGAGGCTCATGACCGTTTGGCGAGCCTCGGCCGCGAGATGGCGGCGGCGCTCGAGGAGGCCGGGCCCGGGGCGCGGGTCGTGTTGACGTGGCAAGTGGTCAAGGAACCCGCGGAATGACCATGAAAGCCCCACACCTCACCCGGCAGGACCTCGCCGTCGAGCTTCAGCGCTTTCACAAGCCGCCAGAAGGGAGCAAGCGGGCGCACCGCTCGTTCAACACGGCCTTCTACGGCTTTGGTGAGCGGGACCGGGTGAGTGTGCAGATCGGGGCGGACAGCCACGATTTCGAGATCGTTCCCGTAAAGTGCGAGCTCGAGCTCCGCAAAGAGTTGGGGCGCATCGAGCGGGAAAATGCGCAGGCGGCCTTCCTCGTCGACTTCACCGAACGGCTGCCGCTCGATCTGGGGGGCCGCCTCGCCAGTGGTGACCTGCAATGGGTCAGCCCCGAGCGGCGCCTCAGCAATTTGTTTGGCGTGCGCGGCGTGCAGGCGCGGCTCCTGGAAAGCCCCCTGGCCGACGTGTTGCTACAGGACGGCAGGCCGCTGCCCCCGCCCAAAGGCGTGACCACCATCTCCCTCGAGAGCGCGTGGCGCCAGTATCTCTCACGCGCCGTGGGGTTGCCCAGCGAAGAGACGCTCAGCGAAGAGTTCGTGCTGGCGTTCTTTGCAACCCGCTCGAAGGCACTCATGGACCCGGAGTTCGAGCGCGCTCTGGACCATGCAGAGTCGGGTGCCAAGTTCGCGGCGGCGGTCGACTCGTTTTGGGCCGGCAGCGTCGGGCCCGTGGCCGCGCTTTCCTGGCGCAGCTGGCGCAAGGGGCGGGCGCCCCACGTGGCGGCCATGGCGTTCGTGCTGGACGGGCTGAAAGAGCGGCTTTCCCACGATGCCGTTCGGATCTTCCTCGAGATGAGGCTGCAAGAGTTTCCGTCTGCGGGGGCCCTCGATGTTGCTTTCCTGCTGCGGTGGGCGGAGCTGGCGCCCAAGCTGGATCTGCGCCTCAGGCCGCCGGCGCCCACACGTGATCCCCTCGTCGCCGCGCCCGCGCATCCCGATCACCTCAGGGACATCTTGCGCATCGCCGAGGAGCTGGCGGGAACGGCCATCAGGCCTCAGCTCGGCGCCAGCCGCTACCTGGCCGCAGGGTTCGACGCCACGAAACAAGCCCTGGCCAGCGCCCTCTCGGCGGCCGTTGCCGGCGTGGGCCCCGACGGAGCTGGTTCAATCAACCGCGACGACGTCACGCGGGCCTTGTCTCTTTATCAAGCGCTGAGGAGCCACCGCCTGGCGGAAGATCCCGCCAAGAGCGCGGGGCTGAGGCGCCTCGACATGGCGATGCGCCTGGCGATCTATCTGGCCGAGCGGCCCAGCGAGGCGGACCTGGCACCGGTGGGCATGCCCACGGAAGTGGTGTATCGCACGGCCGAGCACTTCGTGCGGGAAGGGGGCTTTGTCGACTGGGCGCGGCGCCTGGTGCGGGGCGGGCACGAAGGCGATGCCCTCGAGGCCGCCATGGCCGAGGTCGCCGCCGCGGCGGACCGCTACCGAGACCGCATGGACGAGCTCTTTGCCAGAGGCCTCCCCGCGTGGAATGAGCAGAGAAAGCTCGGGCGTCTTTTGCCGATCGAAAAGGCGCTCGATCGACTTGGTCTCGAGTTTCTGCAGGCGGGTGCGCATCGCAAGTTGCTGATCCTCGTGATGGACGGCATGTCTTGGGCGAGCGCCGTCGAGATCCTCACCGACATCGCCGAGCTGGGGTTCCGGCCCCTGCGTTGGCGACCCGCCAATCCGTCGTGGGAAGGCAAGCTGCCGCCGATGGCGGCGGCCTTTCCCACGATGACCCAGGTCAGCCGGGCCGCGCTGTTCGCAGGGAAGTTGATGCGCCCCGGGGATGCGCTGCAGACCACCGACGATCCCCAGTGGCTCCAGGAGCACAAGGGCTTCACCGACCTGCTGCGCGCCGGCCCCCGGCTGTTGTTGCGGACCGACGCCGAAGATGAGACCGGACACCTCAAGGAAGAGGCCCGCAAGCTGATCAAACGAGACGATCGCGCCGTCGCGCTCGTCCTGAACGCCATCGACGACCAGCTCTCCAACACGCCCGGCTACCAGGTTCAATACAACCGGCATTCCATCAAAGCGCTCGAGCCTGTGCTGGCCCTGGCCAAGGAGTCCGGACGCGCCATCCTGCTCATCGCGGACCACGGCCACGTGCAGGCTTCGCGGCCCCACACCGCGGTCGACGCGACCGGAGCAGATAGCCCCCGCTTTCGCGAACTGGAGGAGGGTGAGCTGCCCTTGCCCCAGGAAATCGTGCTGGCGGGGCCTGCCGCTTACACCAGCCGCAAGAGCCGGCGCCTGGCGATGTTGTACCGCGAGACCGACCGGTACTCCCGCAAGAAGAACCTGGGCGAACATGGTGGCGCCAGTTTAGCCGAGGTGATCACGCCGGCGATTCTCATTGCCAGTGAGGATCTGGCCCAGACTGCCCACGAGAGCGATCAGCCCAGCCTCGACGTGGTGTCGTATCCCGTGCCGCCTTGGTGGGATCTGAAGCTGACCCTGCCGTTGCAGGCCACGAAGACCGACGCACCTCCTGAACCCGTACGTGACCGCCCCAAGGCGCGCAAGGGCGACGAAAACCCCAAGCAAGGGAAGCTCTTTGAGTTGCCTCCGGCGCTGGCTCCCGAGCCCGAAGCCGAGACGCCCTCACGCTCCGTTTGGGCCGAGCGGCTCACCAAGGTCTTTGCCAAAGACAGCGGGCCCCGGCGGGATCTTCTGCGCAAGCATGTGATCCCCGTCGTGGAGCTTTTGGTAGAGCACGGGGGCAGCCTGTCCGAGGCGGTCTTTGCGGGCCAGCTCGACGAGGCGCCCCGGAACGTGGGCGGCCGCGTTGCGATCGCCGCCGAGTTTCTCAACGAAGACGGATACGCCGTCATTCAGCATGACATGGCCGGCAAGCAGGTGATCCTGAACCGGGATCTGCTGGCTCAACTGTTTGGAGAGTGAAGGTGTCTACCGGACGAATCAGCCGCCCCCGGCGTCGCGAGATCATCTCGGCCCTTCGGCAGGGGACCGTGCCTGCCATGGGCCTCGAGCATTACGCCGTGGGGCTCGAACGCTTCGCCAAGACGATCGAGCGGGAGCTCCAGGACGCCGCCCTGGGGGCCGGTAAGTTCAAGGCCGTTCGCGGTGATTACGGCACCGGCAAGACCTTCTTTGCGCGCTGGGTGCGGCACCTGGCCCAGGCAGAGGGCTTTGCGACCGCGGAAGTTCAGATCTCCGAGACGAAGACCCCCCTTTACAACATGGAGACCGTCTACCGGCGCGCGGTCGAAAGCCTGGCCACGAAAGAGTGGGCCGAGGGGGCCTTCAGATCCCTCATCGACCGGTGGCTCTACAGCCTGGAAGAGGAAGTGCGGGCACGGCCGGGGTTCTCGGGCGACGAATCCGAGCTGGCCACCCAGGTGGGCGAGCTGCTGGAGGGGCGCCTTGCCGAGGTCTCCGCCATCAACTCCCAGTTTTCTGCAGCCCTGCGGGCCTGCCACCGCGCGCGCGTCGAGAACGATCCGGCCACGGCCGAGGGCCTCCTGGCCTGGCTCATGGGCCAAAAAACGGTGGGCGCAGACATCAAGCGCAAGGCCGGCATCAAGGGCGAGCTGGATCACTTCGCCGCCAGCGCCTTCTTTCGGGGGCTGCTCGAGATCCTGAAGCAGACGGGGCGCAAGGGCCTGTTGTTGGTGCTCGACGAGGTTGAGACCATCCAGCGCACGCGGGCAGATTCGCGGGAAAAGAGCTTGAACGCGCTTCGGCAGATGATCGATGAGCTGGACGACCGGAAGTACCCGGGCATGTACCTGCTCATCACGGGAACGCCGGCGTTCTACGAAGGACCCTCGGGCGTGCGCAAGGCGCCTGCGCTCGAGCAGAGGTTGCACGTGGACTTTGGTCCCGATCCCACCTTCGACAGCACACGCGCCCCCCAGATTCGGCTTTTGCCCTTCGACGAAAACCGTCTAGTGGACGCGGGCCTTCGGGTGCGCGAGATCTACGATGCCGATGATCCCGAGCGACTCCGCGCGAGAATCTCCGACGACTTCATCCGTGCCCTGGCCCGGCAGGTGGCGGGCAAGCTGGGGGGCAAGGTCGGCGTGGCCCCTCGGATTTTTCTGAGAAAGCTGGTGCAGGTCATGGATCAGGTCGACGAGCACGAGGCTTTCGATCCCGTCCAGCACTACAAGCTGGACATTCAGCCAGGCGAGATGCGCCCCGAGGAGAGGGACGCCGCCGGCATCGAACGTTCGGTGGACGACATCGAGCTCGACTTCGCCGACGAGAAGGGGGGCGCAGACAGCGGTGGCCGGTGAATCTGCCTTTGAGCGGCTGAGCCCCGCTGTCCAATACCAGATCGTCAACGGGTTGCGGTTTTCCGAGCTGCGGCCGGTTCAGCTCAATGCGATTGGCCCCATCGTCGATGGCGAAAATTGCGTCGTGCTGGCGCCCACGGCTGGGGGCAAAACCGAGGCGGCCTTCTTCCCCTTGATCTCTCAGATGGATAGCCTTGGGTGGGAGCCGGTCTCCGTCATTTATGTGGCGCCCATCGTCGCCCTGCTGAACAACCAGGAGGAGCGGCTGCAGCGGTATGCAGGCCTTATCGGAAGGCGCGCCTTCAAATGGCACGGTGCCGTGGGGCCTTCGGCAAGAAAGGCGTTCATCGCGAATCCTGCAGACATCTTGCTGACCACGCCGGAGAGCCTCGAGGTGATGCTGATGAGCCAGCATGTTCCCGCGCACCGCTTGTTTCGGGGGCTGCAGGCGATCGTGATCGACGAGATCCACGCCTTCGTGGGCGACGACAGAGGAGGGCACCTTTCGTCGGTTCTGGAACGCCTGTCGCGCTTTTGTGGGCGTGACGTTCAACGCATCGGCCTTTCGGCCACGGTGGGCAATCCGGACGACATCCTCCGGTGGGTGCGCGGGAGCTCGCAGCGGCCCGGGCGCGTGCTTCATCCGGTGGGCGCCTCGAAGGCGCCGCAACTGTCGCTCGACTACGTCGGCTCGCTCGAGAACGCGGCCACGGTCATCGCCAGCCTGCACCTGGGCGAAAAGCGCCTGGTGTTCGTCGACAGCCGCCGCCGGGTCGAGGCGTTGGGCAAGGAGCTGCGCAAGCGCGGGGTGGACACGCATGTCACGCACTCGTCCCTCTCCCGAGAACAGCGAGCGATGGCCGAACGCGCCTTTGAAGAGGGGCAAAACTGCGTGATTGTCGCCACCAGCGCTCTCGAGCTGGGGATCGACATTGGGTCTTTGGATCGGGTGATTCAGATCGATGCGCCTTCTACCGTCGCCTCGTTTCTGCAGCGCATGGGACGCACCGGGAGGCGAGAGGGCACGCTGCCGAACTGCACCTTTCTTTGCACGAAGGATGAGGCCCTGATTCAAGCCGCCGCGCTTCTGCGCCTTCATGCCAGTGGCTTTGTCGAAAGCGTGCCTTTGCGGACCCGCGCCGCTCACCTCTTGGCACATCAGATCATGGCGCTGAGCCAGCAAGAAGGGGGCATTCCCACCAGTGACTGGTGGGCCTGGGTGTCGTCGGCCACGCCCTTTTCGGGTCTTGCTGAGGTGGATCGCGAGGCGCTGACCCGGCACATGGTCGAGGAGGGAATCCTTCAGCAAGAGGGGGGCCGCTTCCACCTGGGGGAGCGCGGCCGCAAGCTTTACGGGGCGAAACATTTTGCTGAGCTTTACGCCGTGTTCTCCTCGCCCCATGTGTTGACGGCCATGCACGGTCCCGAGGCCATTGGCCAGATCGACGCCTATTTCGCGCAAGCCGAGGACCTGGCCAGGCTCACCTTCACCCTTGCGGCGCGCACCTGGCGGGTGACTTCAGTAGACTGGTCGAAGGCGCTGATTCACGTAGAGCCTGTTACGGATGCAGGTCTGCCCCGGTGGCAGGGGCAACCCCAGTTGCTCAGCTGGGAGCTTTGCCAGGCCATCAAGGCCGTTCTGGTTTCCGAAGACGAGCCGGAGGCGTGGTCCCAAAGGACCCGCCGTAAGTTCAAGGAGCTTCGGCAAGAGCATGCCTTTGTCGAGGAGCACGGAGACACCTTGGAGCCAAGCCCCAGTGGATTTCGTCTTTGGACCTTTGCCGGGGGCAAGCGAAACAACCTTCTCGCAAAGACCCTTTCGGGTTTGCTGGGCGACAAGATCTCCAACAACAATCTCTACATCTCGTTCTCGGACCAGGCCGGCAAGAGCGAGGTGGCGATTCGCCAGGTGCTGGAACGCCTCAAGATGGAATCGCGCCCAAACGAAGCCGATGCGCTCCGCCTGGCCTCCTCCTGTGCCCGCGGGCAGCTGAGCAAATTCGAGCCGTGTTTGCCGGATGGGCTCTTGGAGAGATTCTTGGCGGAGATGTTGACAGAGGTCGGAGGGGAGGAATGTGAATGACGAGTCCGAAGAAACGAAGGCCCCCCCGAGTGATAGGGCGATTTCGCGCAACATTGCCGACATGAGATCCGAAAACCACATCAATGAAAGTCATCATCAGCAGTTACGGCGCTGTGGGCGGACCCAAAACCCGTCAAATGGGTGTCGATGGCTTCGAGATGACCCCAACGCCGGCGGGGGACTTCGTCATCGCCGGGTGCCGACCGCATGAAAGTAGACGGTACCCGGGCGGCTCGAGCATCCCTTGGGGGGCGCCTCTGAAAGAGGAATCCGGAGTGGTTATGGTGAAGGTGGATGGTAGCTGGCAACCCGTCACGAAGTTTGTGGGCGTGACGAAGGAGGACTTGATTCAAGCTTACGAGGCTTTGTTTGCCGGGATGGGGTTGCCGAAGACCTGGGTGTTCAACTCCTTCGGCTCGAACGCCTGTTACTTCTTCGCCGATACGAATAAGAACGGGCGCTTGGACGGCAAGGAGAAGGTTCGCAACGAGTTCTTCCACACGACTCTTCCCAACGAGTCAGCAACGGCTCTTGGGCAGGAGGTGGAACTGGAAGTCTCACATGGCTGTATACATCTCAAGCCCGCTGACATGCTCGAGATGGTGCGCCGCGGCTATCTAAAGCGAGGCACCCGCCTCACCATTCATCCGTACAGCGTGGAAACCATACCCTTTCCTAGGCGGGAAGGTGGCAAACCGCCCTACCATGTACATGTGTTTCCAGGCGCCTTTAAAGTCGTGGTGGTAGGTGAACTCAAGTTCTAGACCCTTGTGGCTGATTTCGCTCCTTGGCCTCACTGTAGCCTGCAAGATCTCCCCGCCTGCGCCCCCTGCCAAGCCTCCACCACCCTTACCGCCTCAACCGGCCGACCCCGTTCAAACAATGGCCAAGGCCGCCTGCAACGCCCCGGTCACCCCGGGGCAACTGGGCCAAGAGCTGGGTGCGGCGGAACTCTCGCAGGTGGGGCGCAAGCGTTGGCACCTGCGCGGTTTGAAGCACCAAGTTGAAGTCACAGGCTCGATCGCCGCTGACGCCCCGGCTTGGCAGCTGGCCGTCGAACTCGACGCGAGCGCGCGCCCAGCGCTCTCTGACCTGGCAAGGGCGGGCCTCACCCCTGAGCTCGGGAATGACGAACAGAGCACACTCGTGCGGTTTCAGAACCCCTGTCCTGAGATGGTCATCAGGGTCTGGGGGCGCCTCGAGGAGGGTGGCCATGTCGAGCGCCTGGTTTGGGTTTTCGAGCGGCCCGCTCCGCCTGCGGGGTCGACGATTGAGGACCCCATCGTGCCCACACTGGACATGGCGCTTTGGCACTTGGCCCATCGAGCCCCCCTGCGGCAGTTGGAGCAGGCCCTCGAGCTGAAGCTGGTCGCCAGGGAACCCAACAGCTGGAGCCATGACTTTCCCAACGAAGGAGGCCGGCTGACCGTTCGAGCAGCCGCGCCCGATGCACCCGCGGAAGCGGTGCGCTTCGAGGCTACCAAGGAGACGTGGTTGTCAGTGCAGGACCTTTCGACTCGCTGGGGCACGTGGACAGGCTGGCCCGGTCACGAGTCCGCCATCATCTTCTTTCATCCCAAGATCGACGGCAGCGAAAAGACGGTCGTGGCGCAGCTCGAAGGAAGTGTGCCTGCGCCGAACCTCCCGGTTGGGAGTGTAGGGTTCTCACATCGCGAGGGGAACCAGACGCGCAGCCGACCCCAAGGCCTGTGAAAGAGGCGCCTGCGGCGCTCGATGAGATCTGCGCTGCCCAGCCGGGTCGAAGCCCAAAACACTGGAAGTGCCTGTCCCCGAGAGCGCAAATGAGGTGGGTTGCGCGGTACGTGGCACATCGGAGCCGTCCTTGCTTCAATCGGGTCGGGACACGGTTCGAGAGTTGACGTCGACCAAGAAGAGCTCGCGACGCTCGTTTTCGATTCGCAACGTGCCGTCACTTTCCGCGACCATCGAGCGAAAGAACACGTCCTGGGCGTCCCCTTCTTTCTCCCCGGTGCGGCGATTGCCGTAGACCTTCAGGAACCAAAGCCGGTGCCCGCTGGCATCGTCGTAGGCGGCCAGATAGCCGCCCATCTGATCCAGCCCCGCGAGCAGGCCGTTCCTGACTTGCTCATAGCGGATGCCCTCGAGCACGATGGGTTCGACCTTGGGCGCGGGAATGCGGCTTCCAGATTTCATCATGGTCTTGGTCTCCTCGGAGTGCGGTTCGGAGCTGTCCCGCACAGTCTGCGCAAAACCTCGAGCACCACAAGAGCGCCCAACCGCCGTTGGGGATGAAGTTTTTCAAGCAATTCGGCGTCGGGAACCTGGTGAAATCGCGGTTCCGGCCAGAGCGCTTTTGGGGAGCAAGACTTCCGCATTTCGCCAGGATGCTGCAACCCATCTCTCACTGGGCGGGTGCACCTGGAAGCCCGGTTCTCTTGATGGAGCCGATCGCTCCGGCCGAGCCGCAAGTGGAGAAGACCACGAGCGAGGTGTTCACCCGGCTCTCGGCGTATCGCAACGTACTCCAGAATCAATCGTTGGAAGCCTCCTTGTTCGTTTATCTCCTTCAGGGCGGCTCGCAGTCAGAGCGGGATCGGCTGCTGTGCGATTTAAGAGCGCTCGACGGAACTCGCGTGGTCGATCTCGAGAGAGAAATTGAGCGCGGCCAGTTCTTGGCCACCATTCGCCGGGCCGCAGAGTCTGGCTCGGCGCTTCCGGAAGTGAACTGAGGCGTCCGGTCGACCGCGGTCGGCATCTCCAAGCCACGGCCCCGGGGGGGACCCAGGGGCATGTCTCACGCGCCGCTCGCCAAGCCAGGGCATTATGCTGCACAATGTGGGCTCGAAGGAGGCCTAGGCGCTCCCAAAAAGCGGTCATCCTCTCCTTCGCGATCTGGAAGAGTGCCGGCGGCCCCATCAAGGACGCTTACGGACGCAGCCCTGCTTTTCGGCGCATCCTGGAAAAGGCCGATAAGGAGGCTCTGCGCGTGCTTTACGTGGGCTGGACGCGTGCGCGCGACCAGCTGGTCTTTGCAAGCCAGGCAGGCAAGATGCTGGAGGGCATCGTGTCTGTCCTCGAGACGATCCACCCCGGACTGGTCGTGGAGCCTCTGCGCAAAACGCAAGGACGCACGACGGTCGACTGGGCTGGCCAGCCGGTCGAAGTGGAAGTTTCATCCGCAACAGGTCGAGAGCCCGTGGCCCAGGTCCCGGTCTCCGGCGAGGTGAGGGGGGGCGCTTGCCTACGGCGTCGTATCCGCCGGCGCGCATGTCACCGTCATCCGTGGCCGCAGACGCAGGGGCGCTGGGCGTTCCCCAGTCCCTGGGTGAGGCGTTTGCAGTCCCTGGCGCCGCCGATGCGGATCTCCTGGGCGATGCGCTTCACGGCTTCCTGGCCGCCGAGGCCCCCACGCTGACGCGCGGAGCTCGCCGGGACCTTGCAGAAGGCTTGCTGGCCCGTCATGGCGTATCCGGGGCGCTGGATCCCGAACGGCTCCTGGAGATGTCCGACCGCCTCCGGGCATGGCTGGCGCGCGTGGCGCCCGGGGCGCGCGTTCTGCGCGAGTGGCCGCTGGGCTCCTGCGATGATTTGGGAACTCTGGTCGCCGGGACCGCAGACATGCTGGTGGAGCACAACGAACAGGTGATGATCATCGATCACAAAAGCCACCGCAGCGTCGACGGCGCAAAGAAGAACGTTTTGTCCCTCGCCGGTCAGCTCGCGTGCTACGCCAACGCCATCAAGCAGCTGAGGCCTGATGCGCAAATCTCGACCTGGGTCCACCTGCCGTTCGCGGGTGTCGTCGTTCCAGTCTCCGCGGTTGGGCAGGTCTGAGGGCTCACGAAGGCGCCTCCCAAGGGCACTTATGGGCGTACGGTTTCTGAGGGCGGCTCTCGCAGGCTTTGGCTCCACGGGAGCCCTAGCTGTCGCCTGGGTTCTGGCGCACCAGGGTTTCGGTGGCGGACAGCGGAATCGCTGAGCACGAAGGCGAGTTATTCGTCGATTCGGCTGCCGATCAAGTAGGCGGCGCCGTCTTTCGCCTGGGGCAGGCATTGACGCGCATACACGACCTGAGCTTCCTTACCCGAACGCGCGTTTCATCTACCTTCTACGAAGACCTCGAGCACAAGGTACGAGCGCTGGTTTCTCCGCAGAACATGATCCGCGACTTCGTGATCCCCGGGATGCCCCACGCGGAGAACTACAAGATCGATTTCAAGCTCGAAAGCCGCGATCCGGAGACACCGCTGTTCCTCTTCGGGATTCCGAACAACGAAAAAGCCAAGCTGACGGCGTTGATCATCGAACACTGGTTACGAGCAAACGTTTCCTTCGACTCTCTGCTTGTGTTCGCAGACCAAACGAAGGTCTCGAGGCAGGATGTCGCGCGGCTATCGAACGTTGGCGGGGAGATGGTGTCCTCGCTTGACGCCGTGGACGACCTGAAACGGAAACTGTTGAAGCGCGTGGCTCAGCACGCGTAGCTGCCGGGCTCAAGCGCGCCTCGCGATGCCCTTGGCCCGGATGTCCGCCTTCGGCAGATGAGCGCCCGCACCACCGACGGTCTGGACGCGGCAGAAAGGCTGCACGTCAACCCCGTGCCTGGCGACGGCACCCGTGGCATTTTTCAAGATGCCGCACACGAGGTCCTCCCGCTATGGTACTCTGCGGCAGCCGTGGCCGTTCCCGAGATTCCATCCACGCCCTCCGGTTGGCTCTTGGCGGATCAAAACAACCAGAGACTGCAGAAGGCGAACAACCGCTTTCAGCTTACTCCATGAGCCAACGTGGTTCTTCAGCTATCACCACCACATGGCGGGTCGATGACGAACACGCCTTCGAGGAGTGGCGACCTGCCGCCAAACCGTCACAGCCGCCATCGCGCAGCCAGCGAACGGGAGCCGGAGCCCATGCGCCTTGAGAGGATCGGTTCAGGCAAAACGTTCCTCTTCGGGCTCTTCGGCTTCCTAATCGTTGGAGCTGCGTGGCTTCGCTGCGGTGACGTGCCAACCTACCTCGAGAGCATCGCCCAGGAACGGGGGCGATACGTCGAGTCTTCGGACCGCCTCCGGTCGGCGCGGGTGGAGGTTCATGAACTTGCCTTTGTCGATCTCGGTCTACATCGGGAGCGCCGATCGATCGCATATCTAACGATCAAAGACAATCGTCGGGGTGACACCGAAACATGGGCGCTGCCAGCGATGGATGGACGTCAGCTCGACCTCTCGGCGCTCTCTCTTCGTTGGTCGGCCCCTGATCGCGTTGAGCTGCATGGCTTCACCGAGGGCGTGCTTGCCCTCGAGCTTGCGGGAGCGGGGCGATGACCGGTAGGCGGGCGCTGCGGCCTCTCATACTGCTATGGGCGTTGGCACCTTTTGCCCTTGGCGTTGCTTTTGTGGCAAGGCTAACTATCTACAAAACGAGCCTAGGGCATGGCACGAAGTGGCGGATTGTCGAAGGTGGAGGCGGCCCCGTACCGGGGTCTGACGCCCACCAAGGTGGCATCCAGGATCGCTTGGCCGATGGCACACACCTGCTTCAACAACTGGCGACCGTCGAGGTGGTCGGCGCCCAGAAAACAGAGGCTTATCCGGCTCTCTTGATCGAACTGTCAGCGCCGGACCGAGCGATCAAGCTGAAGGCCGTTCGAAGCCCCTATTTTGGTGCTCAGGATCTGGACTTGCTGGGAGCCCTGCAGGACTCAGTCGGAAGAGACGACGAACCTACTCGCTTGCTTGAGGCAGGGCAGCACAAGGGAAAGGTGCGAATGTCTTTCGGGGGGAGATCTGCTTACAGCAAGAGAAGCCTCGTGCGTGCGATGGTGCTCGAGCCGGAGCAGGCAGATGTTCGATAGAGCGAAGAACCTTGCCTCAGAAGCGGTGCGAGCATTGGCTTCGTGGGACCCAGCACTCCTCCAAGAGGAGGCCTCATGAGCCAAACGCTGACGGAATATCCCGCTCTTCTTCGGGACATCAAGGCGCGCATCCAGGGTGCGCAAACCCGCGCCGCGGCTGCCGCCAACCGCGAACTCGTGCTGCTCTACTGGGAGGTCGGGCGCCTGATTGTCGCAAAGCAACAGAGCGAAGGATGGGGCGCCTCGGTAACTCCGCGCCTAGCCCGTGACCTTGCTTCCGAGCTGCCGGGCATGAAGGGCTTTTCGGAGCGCAACCTTGACCGAATGGTCCTATTCTTCAAGTCATATCAGCAACTTACAATTTCGCCACAGGCTGTGGCGAAATTAGATGCGTTGAGTCATGGTTCAGCGGAGCGCGGCGCTCGAGAGTCCCCACCAATTTCGCCACAGGCTGTGGCGAAAATAGCCTCGAGGTCAAAAGTGCCACAGCCCGTGGCGCAATATGACTTTGCGCATTATGGCGATGCCTTCTTCGCCCTTCCCTGGGGTCACCACTTCGTCCTCATCGAGAAGGTCAAGGACCTGCAGACCCGCCGCTGGTACCTCGAGCGCGCCGTGGCCGAAGGTTGGAGCCGCGATGTGCTCACCACCATGATTAAGAGCCAGGCCCACACCCGGCAGGGCGCAGCCATCACCAACTTCGCCCAGTGCCTGCCCCCACCCCAATCGGATCTGGCACAGCAAACGCTGAAAGACCCCTACATCTTCGACTTCCTCACGCTCACTGCCCCCTTCCGTGAACGCGAACTGGAAGCGCACCTGCTCACGCACCTGCAGCGGTTCCTGATCGAGCTTGGCGTTGGCTTCGCTTTCGTTGGCCGCCAATACCGCCTGACCCTAGATGGCGACGACTTTTACCTCGACCTTCTTTTCTATCACCTCAAGCTGCGCTGCTTCGTCGTCGTCGATCTGAAGGTGGGCCCCTTCCAGGCCGAGCACGCCGGCAAGATGAACCTGTACCTCAACCTCGTCGACGAACGTCTTCGCCACCCCGACGACCAACCTTCGATAGGCCTCATCCTCTGCCAGGACAAGAAGCAACTACTTGCGGAGTACGCCCTGCGCGGCCTGGATAAACCCATCGGCGTGTCCGAGTACGAGCTCACCCGCGCCCTGCCCAAAGAACTCGAATCCGCCCTGCCCACCATCGAAGCCATCGAGGCTGAACTCTCCGAGCCTGACGAGGAGAAGGCAACATGACCGAGCTATCAAGCTCGAGGGGTGCAGTCGATTCAAGGCCTGACCAGTCCCTACAACTCCCCCACCTCAGATCCCTGATGGCCGACTGGTTTCACCAGGACTTCGACCTCAACGGCAAGACAGTCGAAGAGGTCGTAAAAGCATACCGGGAAGTCACGTCTCCAAAGGAGCTTGTGGCCCTTCGTACTGACATCCAGAAGTTCCTGCAGACGAGTTCCGACGTCGAGCTCGAATTTCAGGAGCTGTTCCATCTCGAGGTGGACCCATGCGCGTTCTCGGGAAGCAGAAAAGCCTTTCTTGAAACTATCTACGCGAGTCTGGAGTAACCGAAAGATGCCGTTGTACACACCGACGTTCGCCGGCGGCCGCATCAACGCCACGCTTCGGTACGCGCTCGAGGCCGTCGAAGGGGCCTGGAAAGTCGTGCCCGACAACTTCTTGATCAAGCTGCGCGGCGAAAGCGTCAGCCGGACCCGTTTCGAGGCCGCGCTCACGAAGCTGCGTGAAGTGGAGTTTTGGGAGAACGAGAAGCTCTGGAAAGAGGTGGCCGAGTCTCTGCCTTCGTACCGCCTGACCAAGTTCCAGGCGCTGATGCCTCCATGGGTGCAGCGCGAGGTGGTGGCAAGCTACCTGCTTGATGTCGGAGGGGCGTGGCGTTGGCTGTCCGGTGACGGTCGCGACGTGGGCCGCCTACCGCCGGTGGGACTGGATGTGGAGACGAGCCTGGATGGCCTCGTGCTTTGTCTGATTCAGATCGCGGGCGCCACGACGACCTACCTCATCGATGCCAGCGAGCTGTCCGACCTCGAACCGCTAGGCGCTGTCCTCGACAACCCGAGCCTCACGAAGGTGATTCACAACGCCGACTTCGAGCGCGAGGTCTTGGGCCGCCAGGGGTTTCGGATCGAGCCGGTCATCGACACGATAGCCCTTTCCCGCGAGAAGCACGGCCCTGAGGCCGAGGGCGGCCACAGCCTGCGGGCGCTCGTGCGACGCGAACTGAAACGAGACCTGGACAAGAGCCAGCAGGCGAGCGACTGGCGCCAGCGGCCTCTGGGGCGGGAACAGGTGGAGTATGCGGCCCTGGATGCGGAGGTGCTGCTGCCGCTTTGTGCGGACTTGAGTCGCCCGTCCCGATGAAATCACTCTCGGCGCCACACAGCCCGAGTGCGGGAACCGGCCCCGAGGTTTCCGTCTGGCCCGAAGCGAGTTTCAGCGTCAGGCAGAAGGAGATCTACGTCTGAGGGACGGTGTTTGAACGCGAATGTCACTCACTCTTTTTGCCGGAATGCGGACCAGCGTCGGACAAAGGTGATGTTTTGTGTTTCGCCAAGACGGGCATCGGCGACCCGTTCATGTCCAATGTGGCGCTCTGGGTCATCGCAGCGGCAGTTTTCCATTCGGGCCATTGCGCGACCCGACGAGCGGCGGCGTCCGCGGCTTCCCGGAATTTGCTCTGCTTGCCTGCTTCCATAAGCAGATTCTAAACACATTCCCGGTACTCGGGGAACGGAAACCATCACGGCTCCCCTTCGGGCTTCTGACTGACCGTCAGTGCCGCGTCGACCTCAACGAGCAGGAACTCCTCGAGGTCGAGGAAAGTGACGACCCAACCAGGTTCTTTGGGTTCCGAATCGGCGCGTTCCCATTTCGCCAAACGTCCGTCCCCCGCTTTACGCCTCGTTAACTGTCCCGTCGAATCTCTTAAGGAGAACAGCTCGACGTAACGCCGCGGGCCGATTCCCAGAAACGGTGTAAAGCGCACTCGATCCTTGATATCCGAAAGTGAGATCGCGTCGCTATGTAGCTCAAGAGCCTTGCTTTTGGCGTAAGGTTCAATGAACTGAACCCGTTCGATGCCCGCCGCAACGATATGCTTGGCGCAATTGTGGCAAGGGAACGTGGTGCAGAAGAGTATTGCGCCTTTGGTCGAAACGCCGACTCTAGCGCAGCTCAAGATTGCAGCGAGCTCAGCATGCACTGCCCTTCCGAATTCTGTGATGTCGAAGAGGCCGGATTTCCGCAGGTACGATTCAGCTGCTTCGAGAGGATCCTGCCCACCTTCCGGCACCCTTTGGAATGCCCCGAGGATGTCGATGGCCATCCTCCTTTTCGCCTCCTCGTTTGAGTCAAACCCCTTCACAAGATCGCGTTGGTCATCTGGGCCGGGCCAATATTGGCCGCCCCCGTAGCAAGGCGCATCGTTCGCCCCAGAGCCCAATATGGTGCCGTCCGGAGTTGCAATCACTGCTCCAACCTGCCGGGAGAGGTCCCCGGAACGGAGGGAAGCCGCGAACGCTTGGAACATCCCATGCTCTGCCAAGGTTGGAGTGACGAAGGGGGAACCAAAGTACAGGTCGAACAGCCTGTGAAGCTGCGCCACCATCTGCTCCTCACCCAAGCTGCCCGCGATGAATAGATCGGCTAACTCGAAGGTTTTTGCCGTTGCCTGGCCGAAATCGCCGCTTTCCTCGTCATTTCCGACGAGCTTTACGGCGTCCTCCTCCTTCATCGATTGCATCAACTTCGCGATTCGTTCCTCTCTGGGGACGAACACGCTAATCAGAATAAAGCGGCTTCCGTAGGTGCGGCGGAGCGTAACGGCCTCCTCTGGACGCTTCAGAGACCGAAGTACGTGAGCCTTGCGCGTGAAAGGCTTTGGTCGATCCTGTGGGTCTCGTTCTCGTGATCCTGCAATCCAGGTTGAAGCGAGCAAAGCCAGAATATCTTTCCGCTTCGTATAGGTTCGAAGAGCGTCTCCGACCTTCATCGAAGAACTCAGACGATCGAACTCCGAGGTGCTCGAGGTCTTTCCCGCGATGCCTTCCACTTCAGGCATCTTGAAGAACTCGGACATTCGAATTGTGCGTGACTCGTACCGATACTGGTCCAGACACTTCGAAATGCACTTATTGACCTTGTCCCAGTCGCAGCCAACTGGACCGACAAGGCCGATGACGATTTCGTTGGGGGCAGATGTGGTAGAGCTCATGGGCGACTGACTGTCACGACACGTTGCTGAAGGCTAACCAAGCCTGGAAGACAAAGGCAAGGGGTGCGTTCGACAAGCGGTTCCCACCCTCAACACGGAACCCGGAGCCACCCGCTACCTCCACGGCCGTCCGCCCAGAACGTTCTTTTCCCACAGGTCGCCCAGCCCGTACTCTTCCTGCCACCCCTCATCGGGCGTTGGGCGCTTGAACACGGTCGCCCCCTGATCCCGCTCCACCACCAACAGATCCTCAGGGCCAAACTGGTTGACCAGCGAAACCGATTGCGTCGAGACAATTACCTGCGTCCGCTGGGCGGCGCGGCGCAACAGGGCCGCCAAAACCTCAATGGCGTAAGGATGCAGCCCCAGTTCCGGCTCGTCCAAAAGGATCGTGCCCGGCAGGTCCGGCTGCAGCAGCAACGTCGCCAGGCACACGAACCGAAGCGTTCCGTCGGACATCGAGTGCGCGTTAATGTAGGCGTCGCTTCCGTTCTCGCGCCATTCCAGCTTGATCTTCCCCGGTGAAAGAGGGCTCTCCCGAAGCCGGAAATCATCGAAGAAGGGCGCTACCATGCGGACCGTCGTCAAGATCTGCTGGTATTGCGCGGGCGCCTGCTGCGACACCGCGAGCAGAAACGCTGCCAGGTTCTCAGCGTTCTCCCGCAGACGTTCGTTGTCCTCGATGGCGCCCAGACCCTTCACGGGAGCAGACTCGCTGGTGTCGTGAAAGTGGTAGATCCTCCAGGACTTCAGCAAACGAAGCACGTGGTCGGCCACCTTTCCCGGGTGCTTCTTCGCCGCCCCCGGCAGGACCGACTCGAGGTGTCCCCGTTCTGCGGGATGGACATCGGGCTGGTCGTATCCCTGCCCCCAAAACTCGCACTGCTCGAGCTCGAACGCCAGCCCGTCGTCGGTCGTGGCCGCCAGTTCGATCCGGTAGCCGTTCATTCCGGATCGCAGGTGCAGCGCCATCTTGGGCGTTCGCTTGCGCCCGAAGTGCAGAAGCGTATCGGCCCCTCCCGCCTTCCTTGCCGATAGCTGCAGGCGGCCCTCGACGATGTCGTTCAGGAAGCCGAACAGTCCGATGAAGTTGCTCTTGCCCGAGCCATTGCCCCCAATCAAAGCGTTCAGCCGGCGCAGCTCCAGGTCGGCCTCTCGTATGGACTTGAAGCCTTCGATCCGGATTTGATTCAGCCTGGCCGTCATGGTCGCCGACCCTGGTCTAGCATCCTGGCCGTGGTGACCGTCGCGGCGTCGCGGTCCGACTCTTGGGTATCGGTTCACACCCGGTTATCGCCGCCTCGCCAGAAAAGGTGCCCACTTTTTCTACGGTAACACTGCGCCTGCCCAAGGCGGCCCCGCCGACCAAGCTTGCCATCTGGCCAAACGCCTCGGTCCTCCTTCACAAGGTGGGCGGGAAAGCACCGCGCATGGGTCAGGAGCCATTGGACACCAGATCCGCGCACTTCGGGCCGAGCTCGTCGGTCCCTTCGCTGCGGGCACCCCAGGGGAGGGGGCCACGCCGGAGCTGCTGCCGCTGCCCCCGGGACGCGATACCGAACGCGCGCAGTGTTCACGGCTCCGCATGACCTCCGGCTCGTGAGGCGCCCACCCCTGCTACCCGTGCTGCTCTTCCCGATTTTCAAGCCCCAAATGCGGCAAGACTTGGGGGATCACAACACCTAAGGCTGGACGTCAACCCCGTGCCTGGCGACTGCACCCGTGGCATTTTCAAGATGCCGGACACGAGGTCCTCCCGCTATGATACTCTGCGGCAGCCGTGGCCGTTCCCGAGATTCCACCCACGCCCTCCGGTTGGCTCTTGGCGGAACAAAACAACCAGAGACTGCAGAAGGCGAACAACCGCTTTCTGCTTGCTCACGTGAGCCAATGTGGTTCTTCAGCTATCTTCTGTCGCCGCTTCAGGCTTCGCACGCCGGGATGCCCCTCAGAATTCGCTGCCATCACGGCGGGCGTAAACCCAAGCCCCTGCCGCGTTCTTTCTGACGGTGAGATCAACGTCGGAGTAGTTGGCGGAGTCAGCTGGATCGCGGTTCCCGATTTCCAGGTATTGCGCCGGATGCTCACTACGGTTGATGAGGTGGTGACCGTTCTTTGAACCTGCGGGGAAGCCGGCGCACATGCCTGCGGTGAGCACTTGTTCCCCTTCGTCTGTGCGAAGAACTACCTCCCCCTCGAGTACGAACACCATCTCGTCTTCGTGCAAATGGTAGTGCCGCAGTGAAGACTCTTTTCCCGGGAACAAAGTGGTGAGGTTCACGCCGAACTTGGTCAGACCAAGGGCATCGCCAAGCGCGCGCTTTTCGCGCGGCAACACACGCGACCGAAAGACCTCTGGGTACGTAGACGTCGTGCGTGGCGCGATTGTGGAAGGGTCCAACGCTGGGGGCTTGAGAGTCATGTCGTCTCCGTTGTGAGCCAAGATCCAGGTAGAGTACGGTAAGGTGGGCTATAGGTGGAAGGTTGGCAACGTGGATGCCGATGCGCAGCTCCAGCTGTGCCGCCATGGCTTGCATACCAACTCTTGCGCGTTGCGGACGAGGTCGAGACATCAAAAGGAGAACCAACGTGCCCTGCCGCCGCGTTACGGTCGTCGCTGCTCTTTCGCTTGCCCTGACCTGCGCTGCCCCTGCCCCTGAAGCGCGTGACGACAGATGCGGCTCGCTTCGACGGCCGCACCTGCTGGTGCTCCTCGAACAGCACCAGCTGCTCCAGTGCCAAAACGGCAAGCAAGAGGGCCCCGCGTTTTCCGTGCGCATCGGCGCCTCCGGGTACGGCAAGCGCAAGTCCGGCGACCGCAAGACGCCCGTGGGCGAATACAGCCTGGGCCCCATCCGCAGGTCGAAGCCCTACGGATGGTTCATCCCCATCGGCTACCCCACCCCGATGCAGAGGCAACTGGGGTACACCGGGGGCGCCGTGGGCGTCCATGGCCCCGACCGACGGGTGCGCTGGCTGGGTGGCGCCGTCAACTGGTTCGACACCACCGACGGCTGTGTGGGCTTGGCTCACGACGAAGACGTGCAGCGCATCGGGGCGTGGGCGAAGGCCTCGCAGGCCAAGGTGATCCGGCTCGAGCCCTAGGACACGCCTCGGTGGCGAGCGGCCATTTGGCTTGGCTTGGGTTACGCTGCAGCCCCAGGAAGCTTCATGAGGGATTTGCTACGGCTGTGGTTCGGCTTCACCTTGCGCGTTGACCGGCGGCGCTACCTGGCGAGCGGGGTGGGGCTGATGGCCCTGAAGTACGGGCTGGAGGTGGCGCTGGTGTACGCGGGGGCGCAGCGGCTTTGGACCCCCCTCAGTTTTTTTAACCCGCTGCTGGCGCGCTTCGAGACCCTGCCGCCCTTGCTCATGGTGGCTCTGGTGGCCTCGAGCTTGCCGTTTGCCTGGGTAGGGGCGTCCATGACGGCCCGCCGATCGGTGGACGCGGGCATGTCTCCGCTGCTTTCCCTGCTGTTCTTTCTGCCCGTCATCAACCTGGCCATCATCCTCTTCCTGGCCCTCGCGCCTAGTCGCGAGGTGGACGCCGACCTGGTGGAATCACCCGCGCAGCAGCCCCGCTCGGGAATTCGCGCAGCGCTGCTCTCGGCGGCCGTGACCGTGGTCCTGGTGGCGCTCTCGACGCTGTCGTTCAACAGCTATTCCATGGGCCTGTTCCTCGGCACCCCCTTCGTAACGGGGGCCGTGGCCGGCTGGATGTTCAACCGCGGCCGTGCCCGTGACGTGAGCTCAACCATTGGCGTGATGACGCTTGCGCTGTTGTTTTCGGCGGGAGGCCTGTTGGTTTCAGCGCTGGACGGAGTGATCTGCATTGGTATGGCGCTGCCGCTGGCCTGGGTGCCAGCCTTGCTGGGCGCGCTGCTGGGACGCCAGGCCGCAAGGCGCGGCTTGGGCCTGGCGGGGCCGCTCACCGCGTGGGCCGTGTTGCTGACGGGCCTGACGGCACTTTCTGGGTTCGGTACGCCTCCGCTGACGGAGACGCGTGTGACCTCGTCCATCACCATCGAAGCGAGCGCCGAAGAGACCTGGTCGAAGGTGGTGGCCTTCACAGAGATCACGGAAGCGCCAGGTTGGCTCTTTCGTGCGGGTGTTGCCTACCCGGTTCGGGCGCGGCTGCTGGGAGAAGGCGTCGGCAGCGTACGCCGTTGCGAGTTCTCGACCGGTGCGTTCGTCGAGCCGATCACGGTGTGGAGCCCTCCAACCCATCTGGCTTTCGACGTGAGGGAGCAGCCACCCACCATGACGGAGTTGAGCTTTTACGAACACGTGCTGGCGCCTCACTTGACCTCGACCTTTCGCAGCCGCCGGGGCGAGTTCCGCCTCTACCCCGAGGGCCCCCGACGCACCCGGGTTGAGGGCACGACTTGGTTCACCCTGGACATGGAGCCCGCGCCCTATTGGCATCTGATGGCGCGGGGCCTCGTGCACGCCATTCACCTGCGCGTGCTCGAGCACATCAAGCGCGACGCCGAAGGCGCGGCGTCGTGAGGTCTGAGTCTCCCCCCGACGCGACCGCGGTCCGTGAGCCAGGCGGTACCGCGCCACGCACGCCCAGGGCACATGACCCCCGAAAAACGAAAAGCCCCGGACCTGAAGGTTCGGAGCTTTCGAGGCGGGGTGGACGGGACTCGAACCCGCGGCCTCCGGCGTGACAGGCCGGCGTTATAACCGACTTAACTACCACCCCTTAATCTTAAGTTTTTTTAGGCCAGAGCGGACGTTGCCGTCAGCCAGGGCGAGTAGATATAAGGGCGTCGAAACGGGGTGTCAATCCTGAATTATTGGGAATTCGAGGCAGCCGCCCTGGCCGCCCGCCCTCCCGCCGGTGGGGGTTGAAAGCCCCCGAAACCCTGCTTGGCTTTCCCGGGTCATGACCTCCATCGTACGCGTTTTCGCAGGGTTGCTGCTGGCTCTCTTTGCCGTCGGCGGCTGCAAACGTGAGGCGGAAGCCCCGAAGATCGCGCCCGTGGGCCTCGACGGCAGCGTGCGCGTGCAGGTCGACCAGAACGGCTACACCCCCAGCACCATCGCCGCGCCCCCCGGCAAACCCGTGACCCTCGTCTTCAAGCGCGTCTCGGACGTCGGCTGCGGCGACGAGATCGTGTTCCCGGCGCAGAACCTCCGCAAGCCGCTGCCCCTCGGCGAGGAGGTGACCGTGACCGTCATGCCCACGGACGCGCGCGAAATCCAGTTCACCTGCGGCATGGGCATGTACAAGGGCGCCATCGTCATCAGCCCGGGCTGACCCCCCCGCGGGCGACCGCACGCCCCCTCAGGCCTCGAGCCCGGCCTTGACGCCCCGCAGGTACGCCAGCGACGCGCGGATGCCCGGCAAGGGGTCTTCGGGGTGAATCTCGTATTCCAGCCCCACCTGGCCGGCGTAACGGCGGCGGTGCAGGGCCTTCATCAGACCCGCCAGATCGATCGCCCCCTGGCCCGCTTCCACCTGGCTGGCCTTGTCGGTTTTGTTCTTCAGGAGGTCCTTGATGTGAAGGTCCATCAGGCGGGGCCCGAGCTTGCTCACCAGGGCCACGGGATCTTCCCCCGCCCGCACCGTGTGGCCCACGTCCATGCACACACCGATGCGCTTGTCCCGCTTGGCAATGTGCTTCATGACGTCCGAAGGGCCCGGGTAGTGTTTGTCCTCGGGACCATGATTGTGAATGGCCACCGGCAGGCCGAACTCCTTGACCAGGCTCTCCACCAGGTCCAGCGCCTCGGGCTCGGGCGCCGCGATGATGAGCGGCGCACCCGCCGCGCGGGCGTACATGAAGTCTTGCCGCACCTTCTCGGGCTCGTTCTTCATGTTGATGACGCCCACGCCGTTCACCGTGATGCCCGCGGCCGCGTACTTCGCCACGGCGGCCGCGAGCGCCTCCGGCTCCCGGGGCAGGTGCATCTCTTTGAGCGTCAGGTGCGTGAGGCCCAGCGACTGGCACGCCGCGATGAGCTCGTCGATCGAGAGCTTCCTCAGCGAATAGGAAGCCAGGCCCAGTTTGAGCGCGGGCGCCGCAGGCTTGCCTTCAGCGCGGGGGCCTCGTGTCGAGGCGATGCCCAGGGCCGCGGCGGCCAGCCCTTGACCGAGCCGCCGGCGGCCGAACGCGCGGGCCGGGGCGTGACGGGGGCGGGCGCGACACGACGGGCAACGGGCGAGGGGCGGTCATCACGGCGGCCATGGCAGGAAGATAGGCCAGCTCGGCCGGGGCGCAAAGCCCACGGTTGCTCCGCGGGTGCTCGCCCTCACGGGGGGGGCCGATAGCACAGGACCCGAAAGTCTATTTTGACATTCTGGTGAACCTTTTCTATGGTCCGTTTGAATCTAGATAGCCCTTAGCTTGGGTAACGAATTCAGGAGCATAAACAGATGAAAAAGTATCTTCTCGCAGCGGTTCTTCTTGGTGTGGGTGCGATCGCCGGCTGTTCGGACGACGACGACGTCTCGGGCGCACCGCTCGATGCGGCCGCTGACGCCCCGATGGGCATGGGCGGAATGGGTGGCACCGGCACGGGTGGCACGGGAACCGGTGGCACGGGTACGGGCGGCACCATGGGTGACGCGTCTGTCGATGCCCCGGTCGGCGACGCCGCTGCGACCGACGCAAGCGCGGGTGACGCTTCGACTGCCGACGCAGGCGAGGTCGACGCCGCCGAGGTCGACGCCGCCGAGACCATCTAGGCCTTCGCGGGCCTCATCACCGCCGGAGCGTCCCACAGAGGGTGGGGCGCGCCGGCGTTTTTGCGTCTGCGTTCAGGGTGCGGGCGTCAAGAGGCTTCGGCCACCTGGCGCTCTTTGGGACCGAGCTGGTCGTCCCAGGCTTTGGCCGTCTCGGCCGCGTCGGCCTCCAGCGCGGGCACCTCGCGCGTGCCCATGAGCTTGTCCCACAGGGGAATGGTGACGTTGAAGTTGCTGTGGGACATGCGGTCCAGCCGGTGGTGGTGCGCGTGGTGTGCCTTCAAAAATTGGAACACGCGGTTTTTGTGAAGACCCAGCTTCTGCGCGAAGGCTTCGGGCACGTGGTACAGCCCGTGGAGGACCTCGTACGACAGGAAGTAGCCCATCGCGAAGAGGTAGAAGATGCCCACCGCGCCCGGACCACGCCAGGCCCACGCCAAAGCGGCGATCGGCGAGGCCAGGACCAGGAGCAGCATCATCGTGTACCAGGGCATCAGGATGAGGCCGAACTCGCGGAAGCTCCGCACGGGCATGGTGTCGTGCAGAAACGCCCGGTGGTGGACGAGCGTGTGGTTCACGTACAGGATCCGCGCCTTCGTGGGCCGGTGCATCGGCCCCTTGTGGAACGCCCACTCGATGAAGTTTCCCGCCACCCAGAAGGCGGGCAGCAGCAGCCAGTCGAGGGGCGCCGCCCCCCGTGCCAGATAGAGCGCGCCTGAGACGATGACCGTGCTGAGCAGCAGCGTCTGGGCGATGTGCCGCCCGGCCGAGTAGCCCTGGGGGATCGCGGCCTCGCGATCGAACATGGCCACCACCCTGGGGAGTTTCGCCGATGGGGGCATGGAACCTTCTCCTTTCGGGACCGAGGGCAAGAGGCGGGACGCACGTTGCCGGTCCTTACTTCACTATGCCCCAGATCCGGGGCGGTTTCAGCCAAGGGGCGAAATCTGCTAAAAAACGCGCCCATGCCATCCTTTGATGTCGTCTCGAAAGTGGATCAGATGGAAATCGACAACGCCCTCAACGTGGCGCAGAAGGAAGTTTCCACGCGCTATGACTTTCGCGGCACCGACACCACCTTCGAGAAGGTGGAGGCGGGTATCATCATTCGCACCTCCGACGAGCCGCATCTGGACGCCGCGGTGCAAATCCTGAGGGAACGTATGGTGAAACGAGGCGTCTCGGCGCGTTGCCTGGATCCCCAGAAGCTGGAGGAGGCGACCCACAAAACCGTACGTCAGACCCTGAAGATCAAGCAGGGCATCGAGATCGAAACGGCCAAAAAGATCGTGAAGGCCATCAAGGACGCGAAGTTCAAGGTGCAGGCCCAGATTCAGGGGGAGGAGCTGCGCGTCACCGGAAAAAACCGTGACGACCTGCAAACCGTCATCGCCTTTTTGCGCAAAGAAGACTTCGGCATCGATCTTCAGTTCACGAACTTCCGGGAGTGAGGCCGGGCGTGGTGGAAAAACCGACGGTCGCGTTCGGGGCGACTATGCTCGCCGCGTGTTTCTTCGTCCTGTCTCCCTGCGCCTAGCCGCCTGTGTGCTGGCCCTGGGCACGCTCTCGGCCTGTCCCGAACGGGGGAGGCCCCCGTCCCCACCTGCGCCGCCGCCGGCGCCTGAGGAACCGCCCCCCCCGAAGACGCCGCCGCCCTGGCAGGGACGCGGACCCTTGGAGGCGGGGCAAGTCTACGCCCTGCGCGAGGGCGCCGGGCAGGTGATGGACGAAACCGAGGCACGCGCCGCGGGCTATACGGTGGTGGACCTCGGGGACGAGTGGGCGCCCTTCATCTTCAGTGAACAGGATCCCGATGGGGCGGCACCAAAGCCGCAGCCCTACCGGCAGATCTTCATCGAGCTTGCCAACGACCGGGTGGACCCCGACGTACTCTACCTGCGCGGCGACGGGCCCACGAAAGTCATCCCCTCGGTGCCCGCCGGGCTTACGCCGCGCCAGCGTGAAGCCTACGAGGAAGAGCGGCAGATCCGGCGCCAGCGCGATCTGGCGCGGCTTGCCGCCCAGCCTGTCGACAACTACCTCGAGCCTTATGGCATCCCACCCACGTTGTCGGTGCTGCGCAAGCGCGTGCAGCAGGCCCGGGCGCGGGCCTCGTGCTTTGCCGAGGTGGACAGCGCGGCCCTGCGGGCCTTCGGCGGCAGCGTTTCGTACCAAAGCCTCACCGTGTCCAAGCGCGAGTTCCAGCAAGCGGAGGCCGATGCCGCCTGGCTTGCGCAAGAGCTGGCGACGCTGCAGCAGCTTGCGGTGACCGACGCGGCGGCGGCCGCCGCCTTCCGCGGGGAAGCGGGCAGCGACGAGGACGCTCTGGCGGCGCACCCCGATAAAGCCCCCCGGGTGCTGCGTGCCCGCGAGGCGCGCCTGCGGCTTGCGGCCATTCGGGCCGCGCAGAAGCGCTTGCTTTGTGAGGGGCTCATCAAGCCCGGCGACAAGTTCACGGAGGGGCTCTTCGATCTCGTCACGCACGAGGCGCTGGCGCTCTTCGAGCGCAAAAACGACATCTTTTCCTGGGGCATCCTGGGCGGGGAGACCACCGCCGCGT
Source organism: Myxococcales bacterium (assembly GCA_022184915.1). Taxonomy (NCBI): domain Bacteria; kingdom Pseudomonadati; phylum Myxococcota; class Myxococcia; order Myxococcales; species Myxococcales bacterium. Next base: position 1,477,790 of record JAGTJU010000001.1, read on the forward strand.
TGGCTGCGGCCCCGCTCACGCTGGAATACGAGACCTTCTTGCGCGTCGTCACCGAGCGGCTGGCCGATGCCGCCGGGATCATCGAGGACGAAAGCGTGGCCTTGCTGGGCAAAGCGGCGCGGTACCGGGACGAGACGGGACAAGAGCGTGCCGTACACGACCTTCTGGGCGCGTACCGGGAGGCGTTCGTGCGTGCCCTGGGCGTGCGCTCTGCCGAGGATGTGGAGGCGCTGCTCGACGCCGTGGATGGCAACGCGCTTGGCACCTTCAAGGTGGCCTTCCAGGCCCCGCCCAAGCCCCCCTACTACGGACCCACGATGAAGCTCGAAGCCGAGATCGATCGGGGAGATGTTTGGTACGACTTTCCCTTCGATGAAGCGGGCAAGGAGGTGCCGCAGCCGCGGCGACGCTACCCGCATCTCACCTTGTTCGTGACCTGGAACCAGCAGAGGATCCCGCTTGCGCGCTGGCGCACCACCATCGGTTCGTGGCGCAGTGAACGCCACCCCGATGGCAACGTGTACTACAAGTACAAAAACAGCGACGTGGGGCCGCGGATCTGGAAGCATATCGTGGTCTCGCCCGTATGGGTGCCGCCGGACGGTACACCCCCGAAGGACATGCTCACCCGCAAGAAGTGGAGCCCCGTGGCCAAGCCCGAGACGGTGGTGAACACCGATGTGGTGGGGCCGGGCTTTCAATCGGCCTATGGATTGGTGATGGCGATTCATCACCAGGTGACGCCAGGAGGGGGCCTGTTCGACAACCAGATCCGCACCCACGGCTCCGTTGATTACACCTCGATCGCCCGGCGCTACTCGCACGGGTGTCACCGCCTGGTGAACATCCGGGCGGTGCGGCTCTTCGGCTTCGTGCTACGCCACACGCCTTTCGAGCGCTTGGGCGATCAGAAGCTCGGCATTCGCAAGCGCTTCAGCCACGAGGGGGAGGTGTTCGAGTACGCCCTCGGCAGCCGTGGCTACTACTTTCGGCTGAAAGAGCCGCTAAAGGTCGAGGTGCTCGAGGGCAACCTGATCGGCAAGCTCGACAAGCCCATCACGGCCTTCGTGCGCAAGCCGGGCGTGGACTACAATCAGGCCACGCGGGGCGATGACGGTGAGGAGGGCGGGATTGATCTCGGGCCTGCTGGCGGCGAGGTGGGCCAGACCCTGCCGGCTGCCGGTTTTCCTGCGGATCCAGCCTCCGCGGACGCGCCCGCCGCAGAGGCCCGCGCCCCCGACGCGGGCGTGCCGGTGGTCGCTCCTCCCCCCGTCATCAACCCCGAGCAGGCCCGGGCCCTGCGGGGCGCCTCGAAAACCCGACGCTGAGCGTGCCGCGGTTTTGCGTTCTGGGCCCAGGGCGCGCTAATGTACGCGCTGCAACAACCGATTGAGGGTCGACGCGCGCATGACGAAAACGGGAGCAACGTGGTGGTTGGGAGCGGCCCTCGTGGGGCTCGCCGGCTGCGGGATCGCCATCCAACGTGACTTGAGCGACACCACGCCGCAGGCGGTGGTCTACGACGATCTCTGCGGCCTTCAGGAGTACCACGACACGCTCGTGCTGAAGAAAGCCGAGCCGCCCGAGGTGGTCACCGCGAACGAGATGGAGCGCACCGACGGCAAACGCCAAAGCGGCGGCCGGACCACGTTCGCCTTCGAGGCGCCCTTTCAGCTACAGACGCTGCGCCGGCTGCTCCGGGAAAACTGGAAGCGGGTGCCAAACGAGCTCATGAAGGCCGAACGCGTGGAGCTGGAGGTGCGGTGGTCGGAACGCGCCGGGGTGCGGCGCGTGGTCACCACGGAGGACGCGGCCATCGGCACCACCGGCCGCGAGATGATCCCGCTGCCCTACCACATCTGTCTGTCGGAGTTGCTCTTCGGCGCGCCGCTTTACCAAACCCGCCGCAAGCTCTTGGGCCTCTCACCGCTTGGCCCTCCGGAAACGCTGAGCCCGGCCGAGATCGCACCCCCGGAGCCGGAGCCGGCGCCAATTGAAGAGAACCCGCTACCCAGTCCGGACGGCGGCGCGCCTGATGCCTAGCGCGCACGCGGCGGCTCAGGCCTGCCCGCGGCGCCCGGTGGAAAATGCGCCGGGGCTGGTGCCCACCGCGCGTTGGTAGGCTTCCTGCCACACGGTGTGGCTGGGTGTATCGAACACCAGGGCCGGATCGAGGGGTGCCGGAAGCCAGGCGCCCTCCCGAATCTCGGTTTCCAACTGGCCAGGGCCCCAGCCGGAATAGCCGATCACCATCCGAAACTCGTGGGGGCCCTCTCCCCGCATCACGGACAGCAGTGAGTCCGTGTCGCCGGAGACCGTCAGGGAGGGGCCGAGCGGCAATTCGTTGGCCATGGCCTCGTGACTTTCCCGGTAGAGCAGCCAGCCCGTCACGGGATCCACTGGCCCGCCCACACGCGCCAAGCGGTCAAACGAAGGGCTGGGTGGCAGATCCTTGCCCCGGGTCCACAGGCCCGAGCTGACCAAAAGCTCGCGCACGGTCATCAGCGGCTGCCCGTTGATCACCCAGCCGAGTGCGCCCTTGGCATCGTGATGCCCGAGCAGGACCACCGTATGGTCGAAGTTCGGATCCCCAAGACGAGGCGAGGCCAACAACAACCCAGGCGCCAAAATCTGTTCGTTCATGGGCGACCCTTCAAGCATACCGCGCAAGGCCGCCCATGGCAGGGCCGTTCAGTGCAAGGAGGCGGGCGGCAGCCGAATGCTGTCGTAAAGCGATGTGACGGCCTCACGCGCCTGCCGCATCAAGTGCTCTGCGTCGGGCTGCGAGAGACCCTGGGTGGGAATGGGGGTTCCGATCTTGACGCGCACCACGCTCGGACGGACGCGAAAGCCGTCGCTCGGCAGCACCCGATCGGCGCCCTCGATGGCCACGGGCACCACGGGCACCTGCGCCGCGACGGCGGAGACGAACACACCTTTTTTGAAGGGCAGAATGCCCTGGCCCCGCGACCTCGTTCCTTCGGGGAACGCGATGATCGTGCGCCCCGCGCGGACCAGGCGGCCCACGCGCTCGAGGCTGGCCACGGCGGCACGACGGTTTTTGCGGTCGACGAAGATCATGCCGGTTGCCCAGGCGAAGAGCCCGATGAACGGCACATAGGCCAGCTCTTTTTTCAGCACGAAGCGCAGGTTGACGGGAATGGCCTGAAACACGAGTGCGATGTCCAACATCGACTGGTGGTTGCTGACGAAGATCTGAGGTTCGTCCCGCCGCACGTTGTCGTGGCCGCTCACCTCGAGGCGCGCGCCCGAGATCCTGACGAGGGGCGGCGCCCAGAGGTGCCGCGCCATGACGAGCGGCAGCCGCCGCGACACGAGCAGCGCCACGCAGGCCGCAGACACACAGAAGGCGGTCCACACCGCGACGAAGGCCGCCTGGACCAGGTTCAAGGCAACGTAGCCGAGCCGCAGGGGCAGGGGCTCGCCGCGGGGCGGGGCCGCGGTGGCGTGCGCGGGGTGGGGGGCAGGTTGCGTTTCTGAGGTCATGGGCATCGGGGAGAGCTGGGTCGACAAGGCACGGAGGCGCACGAAAGAAGGGGCACCGCTGGCGCTGGGGTGATCGCCGGGACGCCCCGCGGGGCCCGCGGGCGCGAACGGGAGCGAAGAAGAAAGGCCGCATAGTATACCGGGCGCGGGCGACCAAGTCCTTGGCCGCGTGGGACGCGCCAGGGACAGGGGGACCGCCCCCGCGGGGCCTGGGCGGAGGGGGCGAGCGATGGGGTGGCACATGCGGCGGCAACGCAATAGATTTCTCCGGGTGCCGAAGGTGATTGCCTTCGTGCCTTCGGCCTTCGTGCTTAGGAGAGCTGCCATGAAAGCGCGTGTTGCTCGTCGCCCCTTTCCCTCCCCGCCCGTCGTCAGGGCCGCGCCTCTCGAGGCCGCGCATTCCGGACGCCCGGCGTCACCTCTGGCGTCTTGGCTGCGGCTGAGCCTGGTCGTGGCGGCGGTGGGTTCGATGGGTGCCTGCGCCACTGCGCGCACTCAATACGCCCCCGCCGGCCAGGCCGCGCCGAGCGCCTCGGCCTACGCGATTCCTCAGAATGCACCTCAGGGGACCGCGTACATCATGTCCCTCGGCGGGGAGAAACTGCCCGTGGGCAACGGCGGGCCTTCGAACTATCTGCACCTGCGCATCGCGGTGGCCAACGAAAAAGGTGAGGGGCCCTGGGTGCTCGATGCGCGCGACCAGATGGTGACGTTGGGCGAGGGACAGTCACAGGGCTCGATGGGACCCGCTTTTGCCGAGGGCTCGGGGGGCAGCCCCATCGTCAGCATCCCGCCCGGGCAAAAGGGCAACCTGGATCTCTACTATCCCCTGCCCGAAGAGGGTGATCCCCCCAAGCTCACCTTTGCGTGGCAGGTCAAGGGCTCGCGGGGGGTCATCGCGCAGCAAACGGTGTTCGAACGGCAAAGCGGGCGCGAGCCTTACGCGTACCAATACGCCTACAGCCCGGCCTACTCCTCGCGGGTGCATCTGCACGTGGGACCCGGCTGGTGGTGGGGGCCCTACTGGGGCGCGGGGTGGGGCGCGGGGTGGGCCGGGGGTTGGGGATATGACCCCTGGTTCGGAGGGTGGGGATACCCCTACTGGGGCTGGGGCGGCTGGGGCGGCTGGGGTGGCGGCTGGGGCGGCTATTACGGGGGCGGCCGCGATACGTTCCGTGCGCCTGCCAGCAGCAGTGGCTGGCGTGGGGGCAGCGGGTTTCGGAGCTCTCCGGGTGGCTCGTTCGGAGGCGGAAGCTTCGGCGGGGGCGGCAGCTTTCGCGGGGGCGGGGGTGGGGGCGGCAGCCGCGGCGGCGGCAGCGGCTGGCGGCGCTGAGGCCCGGGGTCGCACGGGAGGCCGGGGCCCTGCGCGGGCTTGACAGCTCGCATGGGGCGCGGTGATCTCACCGCCCCATGCCGTTGCCCAAGACCGTCTCGTTCGCGCGCCACCCACAAAACCCGATCGTCACGCCCGGCGGGCAGCCGTGGCGCTTGGCCACCGTGTTCAACCCCGGAGTCATCTACGAAGGGGGCCGTTTCTACATGTACGAGCGGGCCGCCGGCAGCCTGCGCCCGTTCATTTGCACCGTGGGCATGTTGGAGAGCGACGATGGTGTGAACTTCACACTCTCACGTCCGGACCCGGTGTTCACACCCACGATGGCGGGCAGCGAGTACGGCAGCGTGCAGGACCCCCGCGTGGTGAAGATCGACGACACGTTCTACATGACGTTTGCGTTCCGGCCCTTCGCGTGGAGCTCGCACCCCACGGGCGTGGGCGTGCCGGAGTCGCATCAAACGGATTTTCCCGGTTTTTCGGGCAACCCGCGGGACAACCAGACGCGCTCGGGCCTGGCGACCTCGAAAAACCTCTACGACTGGACCTTCCACAGTTGGATCACCGCGCCGGATCTCGACGACCGCGACGTGATTCTTTTCCCCGAGCGCATCGGGGGGAAGTACTTCGTCTTGCGTCGTCCCTTGCCCTTCGTCGATGCAAACCACAAGGGGCCGATGAAGGGGTACATCCAGCTGTCCGAGTCGACGGATCTCGAGACCTGGTCGCCGCCCGAGATCATCGTCGAGCCCGAGTTCGACTGGGAGAACAACCGCATTGGCGGCTCTACCCCGCCGCTCAAGACCGATGAGGGCTGGCTCATTCTTTACCACGGCGTGGAGACCCGCGATCCGACGCGCAAGACGGTGGTGTACCGCCTGGGGGCGCTGATGCTGGATCTCGAGAACCCGCGCAAGGTGATCGCGCGCTATCCCTTCCCCGTGATGGAGCCCGAGGCCTATTACGAAAAGTTCGGGCTCTACATTCCCAACGTGGTCTTTCCCACGGCCAACGTGGTGAAGGATGGCCTGGTTTATCTTTACTACGGCGTGTGTGACACCTCGATCGCGCTTGCCACGTGCCCGCTTTCGGATCTGGTGGATCTGGTGATGGGCCGCCGCGACTGAGGCCCGTGGGCGGCACGACTCAACCGCGACACACGTGCCGCGGTTGCAGGGCTTCGGAAGCAAAAGTGCCGCACATTTCGTGAGTTTGGAGGCTTTCGTCGCGGCATGCGCCTTGCTGTAACGGCCAGGTGACATGCCAAGACACGCGTTGAGAACGTTGAAGGGCTGGCCCCTCTGGGGCCTCTTGCTGACCGTGGGCGCCTGTGCGGGCGATGCCGATCAAAGCGGCACCTCCGGGGAGTTCGATGATGGCCCCGGTTCCGGTTTCCCGAGCGGACCGCCCACGGACCCGGGCGGCGGCGCGGACGCGGGCACGAGCGGCAGCGGCGGATCTGCCGGGGCCTTGCCGCCCGAAACCGAGGTGCAGGTGGACTTCGAGGTGCCCCGCGCTGGGGCGCAGTACGTGTTCGTGGCCAACCCTCGTCGCGACACGGTGGCGGTGATCGACTCGAGCAATCTGGCGATCCGCACCGTCGAGGTGGGGGACAAGCCGGCCGCCCTGGTGACCGTGAATCAAAAAGACGTGGCCCTGGCGCTCAACGCGGGCTCCGCCGATCTGAGCGTGCTGCGCGCCACCCCCACTGCGGTGAGCGTGAGCACGCTGCCCGTAGGCGCGGGAGTCAACCGCATCTCCGTGTCGCCGTCCGGCTCCCACGCCCTGGCCTGGTACGACAGCCGTATCGACGGGGGCCTTGGGGGCGCGGGAAGCTTTCAAGACGTGTCGCTGATTCGCCTCTCGCCCCAGGGCGACGTGGCGATTCCTCTCACCGTGGGCTTTCGGCCGAGCGCCGTGAGCTTCTCGACGGATGACACATCGGCCTTCGTGGTGACGGACGATGGGGTCTCGATCGTTCGTTTCGCTCAGATCACGGCGCCCGCCGTGGTGCCTTTGGTGCCTTTACAGGCGGCGGCACAGATGGGCGCTGCCGATGTGTCGATCACGCCGGATGGCAAGTTTGCGCTTGGGCGCAAAGAGGGCAGCGCGGAGGTGTCGCTGGTGGATCTGCAGACGGGGATCGCCACCAAGCTCACCCTCGGCGCCGCCGTGACGGACCTCGATCTGGCCCCGGATGGCACCTTCGCCGTGGCCGTTCTGCGCGAAGCCAAGCAGATGCTGACCTTGCCGTTGCCGCTCGGGTTCTCCGACGCCAACGCCCGGGTGGTGCAGACCTTCCCCGACGACGTGGTGGGTTCGGCCACGTTGACCCCCGATGGCAAGATGGCCTTTCTCTACACCACGGTGGGAGACGCCGAGCGGGCGCTGTTGGTGGCGGTAGACGGCACGGCGGCGCCGCGGGCGGTGGTTCTGCGCAAGGGCGTGCGTGGTGTGGCCATCGCACCTTCGGGCGGCGCCGCTGTGGTGCTGCACACGAAGCAGGCCGGAGATCCCGAAGCGCCCGGGCTCGACGTCGAGAGCAAGATTGATCGCGCCTTCGGTTACTCCGTGGTCGCGCTGGCCAGTGGGTTTGCGAAGCTGCAGCTCACGGCGGCCGAGCCGGGGCCGCTGGCGATCGTGCCCGATTCGAGCCGCGCCTTCGTGCTCCTGCGCGACGACGCGCGCGATCTGAGGGTGGCCCAGCAGATCGATCTGCAGAGTTTTTTGGTGAAGGATTTCGTCCTTGGTAGCCCCCCGCTGGCGATCGCCACCTTGGTGGGCAGCAACCGCGTGTTCGTCAGTCAGATGCATCCCGCGGGGCGCCTCAGTTTCATCGATTGGGTCTCGGGTGAGGTCCAGTCGGTCACCGGGTTCGAGTTGAATGGAGGCATTCGCCAATGACGTTCGTCACTGAGAGAGGCAAAGGCCCCTGGCTGTCGGCGCTGGTGCTCGCAGGAGCGCTGGCCACGGCGTGCGGGGATTACAGGGAGATTCATCCGCAGAGCGTGCAACCACCCGGGCGGGTGGCGTTGACCCGGGGGTGGGCGTATGTCGAGCCTGACACCGGGACCGTTTTTTTCGTGTCCGTAGAGGCGGGCGCGCCCAAGGCCCGGGTGGGGGAAGTGGGCCGCTTTGCCGTGAAGACGGAGCGCCGCCACGGGCCCCTCGATCACCTGCTCGTGCTCACGCAGGGGGTGGTGGGTGCACGGGGTGTGGAAGAAGAAGCTCCTGCCCTGTGGGTCATGCCGGCCGCTGCCGAGGCTCCGCCGGTGAAGGTCCCCCTCGATGCCCGCTACGACCAATTTGCGCAGAGCCCTGACGGCCGCTTCGTCGTGATGTTCTTCGGAGCCATGAATCCCGGCGGCTCGGCCGTGGCGTTCAATCCCAATCAACTGGCCGTGGTGGATCTGGCCGAGGCCACGCCGGTGGCCTCACCGCGGTTGGTCCCCAGCTTGGGAGGCGTGCCCACGGGCATCGATTTTTCGCCCGCGCTGGTCCTGCCGGACGGGGCGCGCTCGTTGGTGCTGGTGCGCTCGCGCAACTACGTGACGCTCATGGATTTGGGGCAGCCGCTGCGCACGCCGATCACGATCCCGCTCACCCTTTCGGATGATCCGCGGGTGCTTCTTCCGGCCCAGGTCCTCTTCGATCCCATGGGGCCTTTCGTGTTCGTGCGCGTCGTGGGCGGCAGCGACATCTTCTCGATACGCCTCATGCCCCTGGCGCCCACCGAGCGGCAGCCGGGAGGGCATGACTTTCGCCCCGTGCTGAGTCAGTTGGCCGCAGGTCGTGCGCCGCGAGACATGGCGCTTTTCGATGCGGGTCAGGGGCTACGGCTGATGGTGGCCGGTGCCGACCCGGACGTGACCGTGGTGGACCCCGTGTCGAGCCGCAGCCTCAAGGTGCCGCTCGAACACGACGTGGGCTCGATCGTGACCTGGGCAGGGGCTTCCCCTGGCAACGTCATGCCCACGGCTCAGGCCTTGTTGGTTTCGAGCAGCATGCCCAAGGCCACGTTCGTGGACCTCGTGAGCCTCGAGACGCTCAAGACCCGCAATCTGGAGGTGGTGAACTTGGCCGCGCCCGCGTCGGACGTGGTGCCGAACACGCCGCTTTTGCGAGTGGTGCTTCGGCACGCAGGCAGCGGGCTCACCGTGCTCGACCTGGCCGCGCGGCAGGTGCTGCCGATCGGCAGCGGGTCAGGAATCTTCGCGGTGCGGTCCGGGCCTGCGCTGCCGAATCTGCTGTGGCTGCTTTCAACCAGCGATCGCCTGGGCTTTTTGAACCTCAGCGCCGGGCAGCTGGCCGTGGGTGAGGTGCGGCTGGATGCGCCCGTGGACGACGTGATGGTGACGCTCGACACCGATGGCACACCCCGGGTGTTGGTGTCTCATCCTCACCCGCTCGGGCACGTGACGGCGCTCGATGCCGCCGCGCCGAGCCGCGCAACGGCCCGTTCACTCGAGGGCTTTTGGGCCCAGGACCTGCTCTCCCGTACGGAAAGGAACGTTCGATGAAACGCCTGGTATTCACGTTGGCAGCCACCGCCCTGTGCGGTGTGACGAGCGGCGTTGCGCATGCACAGGTGCCGAGCGGACAACCGCCCGAGACCACACTGCAGGCGTCATCAGGAGGTGCGTTGCCGCGCTTCAGTGTCGAAGGCTTCGTGCATACGGGCTACCTACGGGGCGATGGCTATGCGCTCGTGTCGCAGAACCCTTCGCTGCAAGGCGGGGGGCTTGGTGCCCAGGTGCGGGTGGTCTCGGCCGGGCGCGTGGGGCTGTCGCTAGGGGGCGTGCTTGCGAGCGCCAAGAGTGAGAGCGCGTGGGAGCGCGACACCACCAGCTTCGAGGAGACGAACGTGGCGCTGGGGGCCGTGGTGGACGTGCTCTTGGTTCGCCACCTGCGCCCCTACGTGCAGCTGCAGGGCGGCATGTCCTTCGCCGATGTCAGCCTGGGTTATGGTGCCTCGGCCCTGCGCGACGACGTGAGCCTGCCTTTCGGCACGGCTTCGGGGGGCGTGCGGGCGGTCACCACCTCCAAGGTGTGGTGGCCGGGCGGGCCCACGCTGGCCTTCTCCGCCTTCGTCGAGGGTGGCTACACGGTGGCGGGTTCCTATGACTTCCGCGTGGCGCCGTCCGTGGGTCCCGACGAACTGCCCACCGGGGCGGTGCCGCTGGGCAGCCTCGCGCGGTCACGGGCGCACAGCCGGCTGGGCCTCGCGCTGCACTTCTAACGCGGGGATGCATCGCACGCGCTGCCAGCGGCCCCGGCGTCTGCCGTTGTGTACACTGGGGCGCGTGCGCCGCATCTTCGTTTTCGTTGGGGGGCTGGTGGCCATCGCCCTCGGTGGCTGCCAGCGCCACGCGCCACCCGTGCTCGAAGGGACGGAGTCCCTGAAGGTGCGGGTGCTGGCGTCTTACCCGCACGACCCCAATGCCTTCACCCAGGGGCTTCTCATGCACCGGGGCAAGGTGTTCGAGAGTACGGGCTTGCATGGCCGCTCGGGGGTGCGTCGGGTGGAGCTTACGCGCGGCGAGGTGGAGCAGCGTGCAGAGCTGCCCACGGATCTCTTTGGAGAAGGCCTGGCCCTGGTCGACCGAGATCTCATCCAGCTCACGTGGCGCAACGAGAAGGCCATCTATTGGGACCTCGTGAGCCTGCGGCCCTACAAGGAGATCGCCTACGAAGGAGAGGGCTGGGGCCTGTGTTTCGACGGCGAGCGTTTGGTGATGAGTGATGGCTCCGATCGCCTGACGTTTCGCGATCCCCGCTCGTTCGCGGCGCTCGGCCAGGTGCGGGTCCGTAAAGACGGCGCGCCCGTGACGTTTTTGAACGAGCTCGAATGCGTGGAAGGTCACGTGTATGCCAACGTTTGGCAACAGGAGGTGATCGCGCGCATCGATCCCAAGACCGGCAACGTGACCGCCTGGATCGACGCTTCGGGCCTGCTGACGCCCCTCGAGCGGGCCGGTACGGACGTGCTCAACGGCATCGCGCACGTTCCCGACTCGGACAAGTTTCTCCTGACGGGCAAAAACTGGCCCAAGCTCTTCGAGGTGCAATTCGTGCCCGCGGAGGAGCGGCCCCAGGACGAAGCGCCTTGAACCGCAAGCGGGTTTCGATGCTAGCTTCGCGCTCCATGTTCTGGCTTCGCAGGCTGTGCGCGTATTCCTCGTTGGCTCTCGTGGCGCTGGTCGTTGCGGCGGGCGGCCGGCCCTCCGTGGCCCACGCCCAGCCGCCGGCGCCGCGGGCCTGGGTGCTCACCTTGGGCCCGGGAGATCACCCCTTCTTCAAGTTCGGGCACAATGCGATCTGGATCGAGCCCCCCGGGGGCGGTGGTCAGGTCTACAACTTCGGCACCTTCGCCTTCGACAGCCCGGCGTTGATCCCGAAGTTCATCATGGGGCGCTTCTACTACTGGCTTTCGGTGGCCTCTTTGGAAGAAACCCTGTGGGTGTACCGCGAGGCGAATCGAACGATCGAAGCTCAGGAGCTCGACCTCACGCCCGCCGAGGCCCACGAGCTGGCCCGGCGTCTCGACGAAAACGCGCGACCTGCGAACCGCGAGTATCTCTACGACTACTTCGTCGACAACTGCTCCACGCGCGTGCGGGATGCCATCGATGGCGCGCTCGGCGGGGCGTTGGCGCGGGCGCTCGACGTGCCGGGCACGCAGAGCTACCGCGCCCACGCGCTTCGGCTCACCGCGGACGTTCCTTGGGAGTACACCGCGCTCGACTTTGCGCTGTCGGGCCGCACGGACTTTGCGCCGACGCGGTGGCAGGAAAGCTTCGTGCCTCAGGTGTTCCAGCAGGCTTTGCGGGAGGTCAAGCTGGCCCGCCCCGAAGGTGAGGTGCCGCTCGTGAAGCGCGAGGTGGTGCTGCACCCCGCGCCCGGCCGCCTGCCTCCGCTCGAGCGCCCCCCGGCGCGCACGCGCTGGTTCCTTCTGTCCGGGCTCTTCGTGGCGGCCTTCGTTTACGGCGCCGCGCGCCTCGCGCACCGACACCGGGCCGCGCGTGTGGCGCTGGGGGGCACCTTGGCGCTGCTCGGGGGCGTGGTGGGCTTTGCGGGCGCGTTTTTGCTTTTCGTGTGGCTCGCGACGAACCACACGAGCAGCCAGGCCAACGAGAACCTGCTGCTCGCACCGCCTTGGCTGCTGGCGCTGGCTGTGTGGGGGCTCGGTGTGGCGCGGGGGCGTCCGCGCGCCCTGCACCGAACGTACGGGCTCGTGCGGTTGACGTTGCTTGTGTCGTTGGCAGGTGTGGTCCTCAAGCTTCTGCCGGGCTTTCGTCAAGAGACCCTGCATTTTCAGGTGTTTTTCTTGCCTGTGTGGCTTGCCGCCACCGTGGGCCTCAAGGAGTTTCGCGCCGCACGCAACACGTCCTCCTCCTCGTGAGGACCTGTCGCACACCTGGCGTCGGGGTCCGACCGAACGCAAGGGACCGTGCGGGAGGAGGGCACGGGTGGTGTTAAGCTACCAGGGCCATGTCACGTGTGACTGTCTCCTTGCGCGCTCGGCTGCTCTGGTCTCTTTCCTTCGCTGGGCTTGCGGGCCTCGGCGCTTGCACTGCGGTTTCGGGCTGCAGCAAACGGGACGCGGCCGGCCCCTCTGACGATCCGGCCGGCGGTCAGAGCGGCGAGGCCGATGAAGGCGACGACGCCGAACCGGCGGTGGGCGGCCGCGGGGGGGCGGCGGGAGGGGGCGGGTCTGCAGCCGGCGGCAGCGGCGCCGAGGGGCCTGCGCCAGGGCCGAGCAACAGCGGCACCAGCGCCAAGTCCCACTACTTTCCGCCGGGAGCGCCCTGGAACCAGGACGTATCAAAGGCGCCCAAGGATCCCGAAAGTGAGGCGATCATCTCCTGGCTCGACGGACAGGGCTTTGGCCTTGGCCGCATGCAGATCGATTTTTCACTGGAGATCCTGCGGGCCGACGACAAAAGCGTGATGCGCACCTTCGAGCCCACCGACGATTTTTTCGAGCCCGATTGCGACGAGGTGCCCCTGCCGCTGCCCAGCGAGGGCAGCCTGGAAGGTGAGTCCGGCTACGCCTGCGAGGGCGACGGTGATTGCCACCTCATCGTCGTGGACGAGGCCAACAAGGCGCTTTACGAAATGTGGCGTGCCGACGTGCGGGGCAACACCTTCGTTGGGGGCTGTTTGGCGCGCTGGGAGCTCAATCGGGTGTATCCGCCGGAAGGGCGTGGGGATCAGTGCTCGAGCGCCGACGCGGCGGGCTTTCCCATCGCGCCTTTGCTCTTCACGGCGGACGAAGTTGCCGCGGGTGAGATCCCGCACGCGCTTCGATTCATCTTGCCAAACGCGCGCATCCGCAAGGGTGAGTACGTACGCCCGGCCACGCACGGTACCCGCGCCACCACGGGCCCGAAGACGGCGCCCCCCTACGGCGTGCGCCTGCGCCTGCGCGCCGATTACCCGCTCGACACGCTCCCGAACGAGGGCGCCCGCGTGGTGGCGCGGGCCCTCCAGAAGTACGGCATGCTGCTTGCCGACGGTGGCAACATCACGCTGACGGCACGCAGCGATCGGCGCACCAAAGCCAAGTGGGCCGACCACCTGGCACCTCGCGATCTGCAGGCCCTCAAGCCCCGCGACTTCGAGGTGGTGAAGATGGGCGATCCCATCCCGCTCACGCTGCAATGTCAGCGTTCAAAATGAACGCGGTCAGGCGCTAGAGCGGCCCATCGAGCGTGACGAGCAGGCCCGCGAGCCCCGCGAGCTCGCTCACCTCGATGACGGCGCCGTAAACATCCCCCGTGAGGCCCCCGAGCCGGCGGGTGAGGAGGGCGGCCCAGGCGAGCGCCACGCCGAAGGCCCCCGCCAGACAAGGCCACAGCAGGAAGCGCGTGGGCGCGAACGCCCCTGCAGCCAGGAGCAACGCCACCCCCACGCCTCCGGGCCGCAGGTTACGCTTGAGGTCGCGCCCGAGCCCTTCGTTGCGGGCAGACGGAAAGAAGGCCACGACGGGCACGACCGCTGCACGGGCTGCGGTGGGCACGAGCCACAGGGCCGTGGCCGCGTCCGCGGCCAAGAGCTCGCTGGTCAACACCACCTTGCCGAGCAGCAACAAAACCAGGGCCACCGTGCCGTGGCTGCCGATGCGGCTGTCGCGCATGATGGTGAGCGTTCGTTCGCGGTCCCCGTGGCCCCCGGAAAGTCCATCGAAGGTATCGGCCAAGCCATCGAGGTGTAGCCCTCCGGTGACCCAGGCCCACAGAAGCACGGTGACGAAGGCCGCCACCACCGGTGACACCCAGAGCAACGACAGCCCCGCGAGGCCCGTCAAACAGCCCCCGATGGCCGCCCCTGCCACGGGAAAGAACATGAGGGACCGCCCAAGCGACCGCCCGTCGCTCTTCACCTGAGGAACGGGAAAACGGGTCAAAAACCCGAAGGCGGTGACGAAGGCACGGATCACGATGAGGTCGGCGGGACCTTAGCAGAGCCGCCCGGGGCGCCGAGCGGTGCCGTGTCGGGTTCGGTGATGTCCTGCGCGGGGCCGCTCACCCCGGCACTCTCGAAGGTCGCCATGTCGTGCAGGATCGCCAGGGCGGCATCGATGAAGGGAAACGCCAGCGCCGCGCCGGTGCCTTCGCCGAGCCGCAGCTCGAGGTCGAAGAGGGGTTCGAGCCGTAACGCCTCGAGCAACGCGCGGTGGCCGCGTTCGACGGACAGATGGGACGCCAGAAGGTAACCCTCTGCCCAAGGGCAGAGGCGCACCGCCACCAGCGCGGCCGCCGTGGTGATGAAGCCATCCAGCACCACCGGCACCCCCGCCGCGGCCGCCCCGAGGCAGACGCCCACCAGCCCGGCGATCTCGAACCCCCCGAGGGCGGCGAGTGTGTGCAAGGGATCCACGAGCGCTTCGCGGTTGGTCTGCAGGGCGCTCTCGATCACGTTCACCTTGCGCGCCCACATCGCATCGTCGATCCCTGTGCCGCGGCCCGTGACCTGCGCGGGGGGCAGGCCCAACAAAGCCGCCGTGAGCGCGGCGGCGCTCGTGGTGTTGCCGATGCCCATCTCACCCAGTCCGACGAGGTCGATGCCCTCGTGACAAAGCGTCTCGACGAGCGCGGCGCCGACCTGGATGGCCTGGAGAGCCTCGGTGACCTGCATCGCCGGGCCGTGGCTCGCGCTGCGGGTGCCCGCGGCTATGCGTCGATCGAGGACGGCGGGGCTTTTCACGGGGACTCGCGCGCCCATGTCCACGACCACCACGCGCGCGTTCGCCTGCCGGGCCAGCACGTTGATGGCCGCGCCTCCCTGCGCGAAGTTCGCCAACATCTGCGCCGTGACCTCGGGAGGGTAGGCGCTCACCCCTTCATCGGCGACGCCGTGGTCGGCCCCCATCACCACGATGGCTTTCGTGCGACGGGGGGGACAGGGCGTGCGCGTGATCGTGCCCAGGCGGCAGGCCAGGCGTTCGAGGCGGCCCAGGCTTCCGGGCGGCTTCGTTTTGCCGTCGAGCAAGGCCTGGGTGCGCGTGGCCACGTGCGGGTCCACCGCGCGAACGGCCAACGTGAGCTCCACGAGCCAGTGAGGCGCGTTCGCCGAAGACGACAAGGCGGTGACGGGCGGGTCTTTGGTCATGGGGTCTCCGAAAAAGGCGTGGCAGAGGGGCCTTGCAACGTGACGGGACCGGGACGCAAGCGGAGCATGGCGCCGAGGGCGCCGAAGTACACCTCGTCGGCCAGCGCGACGAGACGCTGATGCGTGCGGCCGGCCAGGTCGCGGAAGCGGCGGCCGAGCGGCGTGGGGGGCACGATGCCCAACCCCACCTCGTTCGTGACCATGACGACGCTCGCGGGGCTCCTGTACACGGCTTCGGCGAGCGTTGCGACGGCGTCGCCGATCTCCGCGTCCGACGCTTGAGCGCCGAGCAGATTCGAGAGCCACAAGGTGAGGCAGTCGATCACCACCACGTCGTGACCCGCGCACGCTTCGAGCGCTTCGCGGACATGCGTCGGGGCTTCATGCGTCTCGAAGGTGACGTCGCGCTCGGCCTGGTGGAGGCGTATGCGTTCCCGCATCTCGTCGTCAAAGGCCTGGCCGGTCGCGATGAACGCGCGCCGTTCGCCCAGCTGCTGGGCGCGCGCCAGCGCGAAGGCGCTCTTGCCGCAGCGAACCCCGCCGCCCACCAGGACGATCCGTTTATCCGGCATGTACGGGTCCCGTGCGGGGGAGTGGCCAAAGGGCGGCACGGGCGAGCCCGTTGCAAAGACGCGACACCCTCATCGTCTACCACGTGCGGGTGGGCGGACCGCAAGGGGGCGCTGTCATGGATCGCTGGGGACCTCGCCCCCGGCCGGCCCTGCCTTTACCCACTTGTGGCCCGGCGCAGGGGTTTGCATTCGGCACTGACCTTCTGTAGAAAGCCAGCTCGGTTTCGGCCGCATTCCGATGCGCCGCGGCCGGAAGGAGTCCTGAATGCCCCGAAAACAAAGTCTGTTCTCGTTTGTGTCCCGTCCTGTTTTCTTCGGCTCGGCCGCGGTTGGCTTGGTCCTGTGCGGCTCCGGCTGTGTGGAACAGCAGGAAGACAAACCCACGGCCGAGGACATGGCCCAGATCCAGCAGAACCTGCTGTCCGCGGCGCCCACGCCCGCGCGGGTCGTCAATGGCGATTTCGACGGCAAGGTGATCTACCTGGGTGTCGACGCCGAACCCTTGCCGGCGGAGCCAGGCAAAGACGTCAAGATCGTGCACTACTGGAAGGTGATTTCGCCTCCTGGCGACGGTTGGCGAACGTTCACGCACCTGTCGGGGCCCAACAATCAGGGCTTCCAGAACTACGATCACGCGCCAATTCGCGGCAAGTACCCGGTGAGCCAGTGGAAGGCTGGGGACATCATTCGCGACGAACACTTCATTCGGTTGCCACCCACCTGGCCGCATACCACCGTCGAGCTTTACACGGGGCTCTGGAAGGGCCAGGTCCGTATGCCCGTGAAGGCGGGGGCGCAGGACGGACAGAACCGGTTGCTCGTCGCCAAGTTCGACGTGGCGGGCAAGGCCCCGCCCCTCGAACGCCGCTACGTGGCCCGGAAGGTGAAAAAGGGGCCGAAGCTCGATGGCAAGCTCGATGAGCCGATCTGGGCCGAAGCGCCGTCGATGGGCGTGTTCCTCAACACCCTGACGGGGGAGCCCGTCCGCCAGCGCACCGAGGCCAAGATGCTCTGGGACGACAAGTTCGTTTACCTCGCCTTCCAGAACCAAGACGACGACGTCTGGGGCGACTTCGACAAGCGCGACGACAAGCTCTGGCAGCAAGAGGCCGTGGAGATCATGATCGACGCCAACGGCGACGGGAAAACCTATACCGAGTACCAAGTTTCGCCCAAAGGTACGGTCTTCGATACGTACCTGCCCGAGTACCGCAAGTACGAGGACTCACTCGATCCGAAGGCGAAGCCCTTCTCCTGGAATTCGGGTCTGAAGGCGGCCGTGACGGTGGAGGGAACCCTCGGCAAGCGCGAGGACACGGACAAGGGGTGGGTGGCCGAGATCGCGATTCCTTTGGCCGACGTGAGTGGGATGGCCAAGGGCGCCGACGCCGTGAAGGTGCCGCCCGCCATCGGCGACACCTGGCGTGTGAATCTCTTTCGCCTGGACGTGACGAAGGCGAGCGGCCAGGAAGCCCAGGGCTGGTCCCCGCCGATGGTGGGCGACTTCCACAAGCTGGATCGCTTTGGCACGGTGGTGTTCGGCGACGACAAGGGCGAGACCGTGGCGTCGGCCGCTCCCGTCGAAGGCGACAAGGCACCCGAGGCGCCCGCCAAGGACGAAGCCGCCACGAAGCGGGCCGCGCTCAAGGCCAAGCGGCTCGGCGCCGCGCTCGAGGGCATGCCAAAGCCGGCTGGCAAGGGCGAGGTTCCGAAGGTGACGCCGGGCGGGGAGTAGCCTGCCGGTTGTCACACGAGCGGCCCGCGGCGCTTCTGCGCTCCGGGCCGTTTCAGATCAGGCGAAGCCGCGCTCCTCGCGATACGCCAGGCACCGCGGGCTGCCCGCCTCGAGCCGTCGGCACGCCCGCGGCCGGACGTCGTAGATGGCGCAGTGGACCCGCTGACCCAGGCGCCCCCGCAAGGCGGCACAGCGCCCGGCCGGGTCGAGGCGCATGTGGGGTTCGCCTGCCGCATTCAACACCACCAGGTGCTTGTGGCGCGGCCGCGCGAGGATGAGGTCGCGCGGGTCGATCTCCACCCAATCGGCGAAACCTTCGTCTCTATTCTCCTGGGGGTTTGCGCAGCAGGCGCCGCAGGTCTGGCAATCGGGGATCGAGGGCAAGCAGGAGCCATTCTGCTTGGGAACGGCGGGCATGCAAGCGGCCGCGGCATGGGCTAAAACCTCGCAGATGCGTTCCACGCGGTCGCGCGCCTTGCCGAAGGGAGCCCGCTTTTCGGGAGTCGTTTGGCTCCTGGTGGCCGGCAGCCCGACCACGAGCGCGTGTGGCGCCGTCGCAGCGGCCGAGGGGCGGCCGCGCGCGGGGGCGGTAGGCGTGGGCGAGCCCGTGGAGGCGCCCCATCCGCAGGCGCTGCCCGCCGAGTACGTGCCCGCCCATCCCCCGAGCCCCGCCTACGGCGGCCCCCCGACGCCCCCCGACGATGCCGACCCGCTGGTCGCGAAGCTGCGGCTGCGCTTGTCGGCGCTGGCCAAAAAGGCCGGCCATCCGGTGCCCGGAAGCGATGGCCGCCTCGACAGGGCCGCGACCGAGCTGGCGCGCTTGGGGGGCCCCGCCACGCACGAGCTCGTCACCTTCGTCAGCCGGGCCCAGGGCCTGCCTGAACCCGAACCGGCCGTGGTAGCCGTGGGCACCAACGCGCCCGAAGGGGAGGCCGTGGCCCTCGTGGCTGAGCAACTGGCAACGGCCTTGACGGGCAGCGCCTGGGCCCGGGTGGGGGTGGGCGTGTCGCGAGGGCCCGCGGGCATGCAGGTGGTGGTGTTGCTGAGCCCCATGGCCCTCGAGCTTGCGCCCTTGCCCCGCAGCCTGCCCGCTGCGGGGGGCGCGCCCGTCGCGGGCCGGCTGCCTCCCGGGTACGAGGACGTTGCGCTCGTGGTGACGACGCCCGCAGGCCGGGTGGGGCGCTTGCCCGTGCAGAGCAAGGGGCGTGCGTTCTCGGGCCGCTTTTCGTGTGTGGAGGGCCCCGGCCGATACGAGGTCGAGCTCATGGCCTCACACAAGCGCGGCCCCGAGGTGATGGCCAACGTCCCGGTTTACTGCGGCGTCGACGCGCCAGACCGCTTGAGCCTCGCGAAGCCGCATGCCTTTCCCGCAGTGACGGAACCCCGCGCGATCGAGGCGGCTTTCGTCGCGGCGGTCAACCGCGAGCGGCAGGCCCGAAAGCTGCCAGCGCTCGTGGCCGATCGGCGCCTGGCGGACGTGGCCCGTGCGCACAGCGAGGCGATGGCGCGCCGACGAGAGGTGTCGCACCTATCGCCCCAGGGCGAAGACGCGGCCGACCGTGTGCGCGCGGCGGGGCTCGCCCCCTCCTTGGTGGCTGAAAACGTGGGGGCCGCGTCCACGGCGGCCGGTGCCCACGAGGGATTCATGGCAAGCCCTGCCCACCGCGGCAACGTGCTCGAGCCGCGGGCCTCGCATCTGGGTGTGGGCGTCGTCGAAGGCACGGCCCCGAACGGGGGCGCGGTGTACTACGTCACCACGCTGTTCGCCGCGTTTTAGGCCCGTTAGAGCGTGCCCAGCGCCCACGCCGCCACGAGGCCGAGGGGCACGCGCAAGGACAGGGAGTAGGTGCGCACGCCCCCGCCGTAGACGGCCGCGCCCAAGCGCAGGTAGGAGAGCCCCAGCGAGGCGCGGCCCCCCCAGCGCTCAGAGGACAGATCCCGCAGCGCCACGGCTGCGAAGCTGAGGCCCGTGGTGATGTGGGCCGCCTCGCCGCCGATCCCCATGACCCAGCGGCCCGTCTCCCGGGTCGCTTCGGGGCCGAAGCTGAGGATGCCGTTGCCCGTCAGGCGGTGCACGCCCGCGGCCACCCGGGCCACGGTGCCAAAGCCGCCACCGGTGTCGGCGTACGCGCCCCCGGCTTCCAGGTCGAGCGCGGGCAGATACACCACGGTGCGGGGCGGCCCGGTCCAGACCTCCGGCGTTTGGGCCCTCGCCGCTTCGGGAACCAGAAAGCACGAGGCGAAGCACGAGAGCAGCAGGCAGAGGCGCACGGCGGGAGGTTAGCGGCCCCCCCGTGCGGCGCAACGCGCGCAGCGGGACTCAGAGGGCCAGGGGCTGAACCAGCAGGACCGGCCCGGCTGCCGTGTGTACCACCCGCGCCTCGGCGAGGAAACCCGGCCACAGGGCCTCGAGGCGCGCGAGCGCGGGGACCACGACCGGGGGCACGGAGGCCCCTGCGACCGCGCTGACCTCGCCGTCGAGGCTCTCGAAGATCACCACGTGGCCGAGATCGCGGGCCCCTTCCGCGAGGCCCAAGACCCGCTGAACGTGAGGGCCTCCGAGGGCTGCGGCGTGACGCCACGCCGCGAGCGCCGCGGGCCCCAACGGCTCGTAGGGGCGCCACTCGACCACCACCCGATCCACCCGGCCGTCGTGGGCACGCATCAGCACCCCCGTTTCGCGCCCGTCGGCGTCGCAGGTCACGCCCAGGCGCTCACGCGGGGTGTACACCGGCACGGGCGCGAGCGCCTCGGCTTCGCACGGGGCCGGGGCGCGGGGCCGCCGGGCGTCGAGCGCCACGTCCACGGGCCACGCCCGCAAGGCCTCGGCCATCGCGCGGGTGGACTCGAAGCGGTCTTCGGGAGCCTTGCTGAGCGCGCGCAACAGCGCTTCATCCACGGCCTCGGCGGCCAGCGCCGTCAGGTCGGGACGCAGCGCGCTCGGCCGCGGGGGGGGATCGGCCAGGTGCTGCGATACGAAGTCGGGGCCCAGAAAGGGGGGCCGTCCCGTGAGCGCCTCGAAGAGGGTCGCGGCCAACCCGTAAAGGTCCGCCCGCGGCCCGATGCGGTCCCCCGTCACCTGCTCGGGGGAAAGATACGCCAGGGTGCCGATGAGCCCCCCGGTTTGGGTCTGCCCGAAGTCGAGCAGGTGCGCCGCGCCGAAATCCCCCAGCTTGGCGCCGCCGGCCGCATCCACGAACACATTCGCCGGCTTGACGTCACGGTGCACGATGCCGGCATCGTGCGCGGCCGCCAGGGCCTCGAGGAGCTCGAGACCGAGTCGCCTCACCCGGGCGAGGGGCAGGGGCTCGCCGAGCGCCAACTCCTGCGCGAGGGAGCCGCCGGCCAGATACTCGAAGACCAGCAGGCCGGCCGACAGGTCCACATCGTAAAGCGCCACGATATGCGGGTGGTGCAGCCGTCCCGCGGCCTCGGCCTCGCGCAAAAACCGCGCGAGCGCTTGCTCCTCGGCGCCCGACGCCCCCACCGACAGGGCCTTGAGCGCGACGGGCCGGTCGAAGAGGCGGTCGGTGGCCAGGTAGACACGCCCCATCGCCCCCGCCCCCAGGAGGCGCTCCACCGCGAAGCGCTCGGGCACCTCGCGGGCGTCGGCGGGCAGCGTGGCGGCCACTTCGAGGGCGCCTCGGGGCGCCTCGGGATGCTCACGACGGAGGCGGCGGGCCACCTCGTCCCCCGCGTGCCGAAGCCCGAGCTCGAGCAGAACGCCACACAGATGTCGATGCGCATCGGCGCGGGTGTCCTCGTGGCGCGCGGCGCTTTGCAAAGCGCGGGCGGCCTCCCAGGGACGCCCGAGCCGGCTCATCAGTTTGCCCATGGCCAGCTCGGCGCGGGCGCGCTCACGGGCATTCGGCAAGCCGGCTGCGGGATCGGAGGTGGCGATCACGTTCTCCAGCATGCGGACGGCATCCCGGAGGCGACCCGCGGTGGCGAGGGCGCGGGCGGCGGCGATGGGCAGACCCGCTCTTCGGTAGAGGTCGGCGGCACGCGCCAAGTCGCCTGCCTCTTGCGCCAGGGTCGCCGCTCTCTCGAAGTGGCCTCGGCCGGCGAAGGCCTCGGCTACCCGCACGAGGGTGGAGGCCTCCGCACCGACGAGGCGGTCAGCGATGCGTTCGGCTTCGGCCGGCGCGCGGGCCTCCAGCGCCAGCCTCACGGCCCGGGGCCAGTCGGCGAGCGCCTCGGCCAGCGGCCACGCCTTGTCGAAGCGCCATACTTTCTCGTAGAGCGCCAGGGCGCGCGCCAGGTCCCCCTCGGCTTCGGCGAGCGCTGCGGCGTCTTCGTGCCGTCCTGCGCGCACCAAAAAGTCGACGGGATCGAGCGACGAGGCTGAGGCAGTCGGCGGGGGCGTTGGGCGGGTCATGGGGTGCGGGCGTACGGAACGTGCCCCGTCGTTGGGGGCGGCCCGGCACAACGAGCCGACCCGAAAGCGTTCGGATTATGGTAGCAGAAGGGCATGACAGCCCAGAACTCGCCCGGTGCGGGCGCACACACCCCCCATTCTCCTTCCTCGCTGCTGATCGTGGGCTCCGTGGGCCTCGACACCGTGGAGACGCACGTGGGCCGCCGGGAGGAGATCCTGGGTGGCGCTGCGTCTTACTCGTCGGTGGCCGCCTCGTTTTTGGCACCGCCCCGGCTCGTGGGGGTGGTGGGTAGCGACTTTCCCGACCGGCACGTCGCCTTCTTGAAGAGCCGGCACGTGGATCTGGCCGGGCTCGAGGTGGCCGAGGGCAAGACCTTCCGCTGGTCGGGCAGATACGCTCCGGACTTTTCCTCACGCACGACGCTCGACACGCAGCTCAACGTCTTCCAGGCGTTCAAGCCCAAGCTGCCCCCCGCCTGGACCGACTCTGAATTCGTGTTTTTGGCCAACATCGACCCGGAGTTGCAGATCGACGTGCTCGGGCAAGTCAACAAGCCTCGGTTCGTGGCCTGCGACACCATGAACTTCTGGATCGAAGGTAAGCGTGAGGCCCTGGGCCGCCTGTTGGCCAAGGTGGACATGCTCTTGCTCAACGACGAGGAGGCGCGTCAGCTCTCCGGCCTCTCGAACCTGCCGGCCGCCGCACGGGCCATCCGCAAGATGGGCCCGAGCGCCGTGGTGATCAAACGTGGCGACGCGGGCGCGTTGCTCTTTCACGAGGGGGGGGTGTTCGCCGCACCCGCGTACCCGATCGAAACCGTCGTGGACCCCACGGGCGCGGGTGATTCCTTCGCGGGTGGCTTCATGGGCTGGCTGGCCCGCATGGGCGGGACCACCCCGGCCGACATCCGCACCGCCCTGATCTTGGGCTCGGTGCTGGCCTCTTACTGCGTGGAGGACTTCAGCCTGGACCGCTTCGAGAGCCTCGACCTGACCGCCGTGCGCGAGCGCTTCAACGCCTTCGCCGATCTCGTGCACTTCGAGAAGATCCGGTTCTGAGCCGTTGCGACGAGGCGCGCCGGATCCGGCGGCGCGCCTGATGCAAGGCAAAGGTGGCGGGCATCAGAAGGAGCATGGCGGTGACGACAAGCGAAACGGGCGGCGCGCTCTCGTTCGAGGCCACGAGCTTCGTTCCCCACCCCCAAGCCCAGGTGTTCGCCTGGCACGAGCGGCCGGGAGCATTCTCCCGCCTCACGCCCCCGTGGGAGACGGTGGAGGTGCTGGCGCGCCAGGGCACGATCCGTGACGGTGACGTGGCCTTGCTCAAGGTGCAGGCGGGGCCCCTGCGCCTGGTGTGGGAGGCGCGCCATTTCGGTTTCGAGCCCGGGGTCGAGTTCAAGGACGAGCAGGTGCGCGGCCCCTTTTCGCGGTGGGTGCAAACGCATCGGTTCACGCCGGCCCCGGGGGGGACCACCATCCAGGACCTGGTGGACTATCAGGTGCCCGGCGGGGCGCTGGGGCGGGCGTTCGGCCGCGGCAGCGTGGAAGCGAAGCTGCTGCGCCTGTTTAGCTACCGCCACGAAGCGCTGGCGGCCGATCTCACACGCCACGCCGCGTACACCGGGCCACCCTTGCGCATCCTGGTGGCCGGCGGCAGCGGCCTCGTGGGGCGCGCGCTCTGCGCCTTTTTGTCGACGGGTGGCCACGACGTCTACCGGCTCGTCCGCCCCGATTCGCAAGTGCCCGCCGACGCCGTGGGGACCGGGGTGGCGTGGCAGCCGCGCGAGGGGATCTTGGACGTGAGGGCCTTGCCGCCCCTGGATGCCGTGATCAACTTGGCGGGCGAGAATGTCGCCGGCGGGCGATGGACCGATGCGCGCAAGAAGCGCTTCCGGACGAGCCGCGTCGATCTCACGCGCTTTTTGGCGGAGTCCCTCGCTGCGATGAACCCGCGGCCCAAGGTATTTCTCAACGCGTCCGCCATGGGGATCTACGGACCCCGGGGCGACGAGCCGCTCACGGAGGAGAGCGCCGTGGGCACGGGGTACCTCGCAGAGCTTTGTCAGGACTGGGAAGCGGCCACCGAACCCGCCCGGCGGGCGGGGATCCGCGTGGCGATGCCGCGCATCGGCCTCGTCTTGGCCCCTCGTGAAGGTGTTCTCGGCAAGCTGCTCCCGGCCGTGCGGGCGGGGGTGGGGGGGCGGCTCGGCAGCGGCAAACAATGGATGAGCTGGGTGGCCCTCGATGACCTCGTGGGGGCCCTGCATCACGCGCTCGTCGATGAATCCCTGGAAGGACCCTTCAACGTGGCGGCTCCTGGCGCCGAGACGAATGCGGTCTTCACGGAGACCCTGGGCCACATTCTCAAGCGCCCCACCTTCTTGCCGGTGCCTGCGGCCGCCCTGAAGCTTGCCTTCGGCGAAATGGGGGAGATGGCGATGAGCAGCGTGCTCATGCGGCCCGAACGCCTCACGCGGGCGGGCTTTTCCTTTCGCTTCGACAAGCTCGAGGACGCATTGGCCCACCTGCTCGGGACCAACCCCCTGCCTCGGCTCACGCGGACCGCAACGGGCGCTGCGGCGACTTATCTCGCCCGCAGCGCCACCGGCTGAGCCGCCGTCAGTTCAGCACTTTCGGATCTTTGTCGCGGGGGCCCCAGATCGCCTCCCAGCCGCGGCGGTACTGGTCCGTGGCCACCTGCGCAGGACCCACGGAGGTGCCACGGGGCGCGGCCACTGCCCGCGTGTCGAGCTCGGTCTTGACCTCGAAGAGCAGAGGATGCTCTTGCCGGGGCTTCATGCCCACGACCTCGCCCTCGATGGGCTTGCCCTCCTCGAGGGGCCGCACGGTTCCGAGCTCGAGGGGTGCGTCGTCACTGCGCCGGCGCAGCACTTGGTAGCCCTTGCGGTCTTCCGTGGGGCCCACGACCAGAGCCAGATCCTTCGGGTCGGCTTGCTTCTTCTTGCCGCGGCGCATGTGATTCAGATTTCGGAATTCATTCGAATCTAGCCGACACGACCCCGGGGTTCACGCCCGTTGTGACGAGCCCCTCGCAGCACCTGTCGGGGCGAAGGGCCGTGACAGGGGAGGGCACGCGAGATAGACCCTCCGCTATCTTGGATCCTGAACCCGCAACGTCGTCGGTGGCCGCAGAGACGCTGGCTTTACGCAACCGCCTGGTGGCCGCCACGCTGCAGACCGCGCAGGACGAGCTGGCCCTGGTGCGGGTGGACGCGGCCAGCGCTCTGTTCGGCGTGAGTGCCACCGGGGCCCCCGTCGCCATCATCACCTACCGGGGCGAAGCGCTCGAAGCCTTTGGTAACCGGCTGCTCGCCGTGATGCAGGCGCAGCCGGGAACACTCTACCTGGTGATCGTGGGTGGGGAGGATGCCCCCATGCGCGCGTGTCTCGAAGATGTGGCGCGAAAGGCACCGGAGCTGCGCAGCTTGGGCCTTTACCACCTGGTCAAAGCGGGCACGCTCGCGCACGTCGAGGGTCGCCACCTCGGCCCCCTGGAGGCAGCCGCCAAGAAGCTGGCCACCTGGCCCGCGGTGAGCGAGGCCGAGCTTTCGGCCGAGGTCGAGCGGGCACAGAAGCGGCACGCCGAGGCGGTGAGCTTCGCCCAACAGACCCGCGGGCGCTTTCCTTTGGTCAGCCTGATCCTGGGCGCGCTGTGCGTGCTGGTGTTCCTCCGGGGCGGAACGCCCGGCAGCGGCGGCATGGCCAACGCCATCTTCGGAGCCGGCGCGAACTACGGACCTGCGGTCACGGCCGGCGAGGTGTGGAGGCTGCTCTCCTACGCGTTCTTGCATGGCAGCCAGACCCACCTGCTCGTCAACATGTTGTCGCTCTATTTCCTGGGCTCGTTCCTCGAGCAGGTGGTGGGGCGGGCGCGATACTTACTGATCTACGGGCTCTCGGGCCTCGGCGCGGGTGCCGCCAGCGCGCTTCTGGGGGGCGAGGTTCCGTCCGTAGGCGCCTCGGGCGCCATTTGGGGCTTGATGACGGCGGGCTTTGGGCTGGCCCTCAAGCCCGCCGGGATCTTGCCTCCCGTGATTGCGTCGCGCCTCAAGCGCGGGCTGGCCACGCCCCTGCTCATCAACATCGCCTTGTCGTTCGTCCCGGGCATCGACCTGCGGGCTCACTTCGGCGGTGGGGCGGTGGGCTTGGCCCTGGCGTTGTCTGGCTGGCTCGGCAACCGCACCGCCTCGGCCTCCGCGGCGGCCGATGCGCTCGCGCAAGGCAAGCCGGTTCCCACGCCCCGCTGGATCACCGCGGCGGCCGTGCTGGTGGCGGCCGCCATGGCCCTCTGCTTGGGGATCGCCCTCGTGAAGGCTCAGGAGCTGGCGGGGCGATCACCCCAAGGGACTGCGGCGGGGACGATCTAGGCGCGTGCGGGTCCGGGCCCTCCGGCGGCCCGCTCAGCGCGTTTCGACCGCGGGCCGGCGCGCGCAGGCCACCAACACCATCGCCGCCCCCAGCTGCAGGAGCGCCACGACCCCGAAGCCCAAAAACGCGAGGGGCGTTCCGCCCTTTGCCACCAAAAGGCCCCCGAGCGTCGACGCGAACGAGCCCACCCCGAAGGTCGCGGCGAACTGCAGGCCGAACACCAACCCGTGATCGCGATGGTCGGCATAGGCGGCCGCCATGGCGGCGGACAAGGGCTGGGCCATGAACCAAAGGAAACCCGCCGACAACGCCAGGGCGATGAGGCCCACGCCCGAGCTCAGCCCCAAAAGCAGCATCACGGGCGCAAACAGCGCCATCTCTGCCAAGAGCAATCGCTCCCGCGGAAGCCGGTCGGCCAGCTCCCCCCCGAAGCGTTGGGCAGCGATCCCGGCCAGCAGCACCAGGGACATGAGGAAGGAGGCGTTGAGGATCCCCCCCGCGCTGTCAGCCAGGTGCAAAGGCAAAAACGTGATCACGCCCTGGTAGACGAAGCCCCCGGCCGTGGTGGACACCAAGAGCCACCGCAGCGGCCGCGAGCGCCACAGGGCGCGCACGGCCAGGAGCAGATCCCGCAGGGACGCCAGCCCGGCCCGGTGGCTGTGAACGACGGGCGCCTCTGCCTTCACGTTCGGCAGCGTGATCGTGAGCGCCCAGCACACGAACGACAGCACGGCGGCCGCGGCGAAGCCAAAGCGCCAGCCAAGCTGCGCGGCGAACAACGCCGACCAGGCGGGCGCCAGGGCGGCGCCCAAGTTGCCTCCGACCCCATGGATCCCCATCGCGCGCCCCTGTTCGTGGCGAGAGACCCCCCGAGACAGCATCGACAGTCCACTCGGGTGGTAAATGCCGGCTGAAAGCCCCAGCGTGACGAGCGCCGCCGAGAGCACCCAGAACGAAGGCGCCAGCGCCAAAGCCGTGAGAGAGGCCGTGCAGCCTCCCGCTGCCAGGAGCAGCATGCTGCGCGAGCCGTAGCGATCGGCCAAGCGCCCCGCCGGAATCGCTGCCAGGCCGAACGCCAGCTGCATCAGATTCGCCACGCCCACGATGGCCAGAAGCGAAACACCAAACTCGGCGCGCAGGTCGGACAGCAGCGGTGGCAACAACAAGACGGCCCCATGGACCAGCCCGTGGGTCACGGCGCTGATCCAGGCAATCTTTCGGGTCGAGCTGAGCACGCGGTTTCCGGATCCCCGTTTTACATCATCCTCACGGGTTCGGAAATTCCGGGGAGGCAAAACCCTGAGCGCAAAAGGAAGCGAGCTCCCGCTCGCCACGCCTCATGACTGAGGAATGAACTCGACCTTGACGATCTCGTACTCGCGATTTCCCTTGGCCGTGCGCAAGGTGACGGCGTCACCTTCCTCGCGGCCAATCAGGGCGCGCGCCAGCGGCGCGGAGATCGCGATTTTGCCCTGTTTGATGTCCGACTCCGAGTCTCCCACGATGGTGTAGGTGACATCCTCCTCGGTGTTGGGGTCGGTCAGATGCACCGTGGCGCCGAACACCACCTTCGAGCCCGAGAGTTTGCCCGGATCGATCACCTCCGACAGGGCGATGGTGCCTTCGAGATCACGCAGCCGTGCCTCGATGAAGCCCTGCTTCTCCTTGGCGGCGTGGTATTCGGCGTTCTCGCGCAGGTCGCCGTGGGCCCTTGCTTCTTCGATGTCCAGGACGTTCTTTGGCCGCTCCACCTCTTTGAGGTGCTTGAGCTCTTCTCGGAGGGCCGAGAGCCCTCGCGGCGTGATGGGAATGCGATCACCCATTTTGATACTCCTGCAGGGAACACACGGTCATGGCGCCCGAGCGTAGTTTTGCGAGCGCACCCACCGCTGCGCGGGCTGCTGACATGGTGGTGTAGTAGGGGAGACCCTTGACGAGAGCGGTTCTCCGGATTGTGAACGAATCGCGGATCGCCTCCGCACCCTGGGTGGTGTTGATCACCATGTGAATCGCGCCGTCGACGATCTTGTCGACGGAGTGAGGCCGACCTTCGCGGACCTTGTTGACCCGCTCGGCGGCGACGCCCTGGCGGTTCAAGTATTCCCACGTTCCGCCCGTGGCCACGATGCCGTAACCCATCTTCACGAGTTCGAGAGCCACCTTCGCGGCTGCCGGTTTGTCTCGGTCCTTGACCGATATGAAGACGTTGCCCTCCTTGGCGAAGGGCAGGCGGGTGTTGGCGCCCAACTGGCTCTTGCCGAACGCCATTTCGAAAGTGGTGTCGATGCCCATCACTTCGCCCGTCGAGCGCATCTCGGGGCCGAGCAGCGTATCCACACCCGGGAACTTCACGAACGGGAACACGGCTTCCTTGACGGCGACGTGCTTCGGCGTGACTTCCTTGACGCCCATCTGGGCCAGGGTTTGTCCGATCGCGATCCGGGCGGCGATCTTCGCGAGCGGCACGCCCGTGACCTTCGAGACGAACGGCACCGTGCGCGAGGCGCGCGGGTTCACCTCCAGGATGTACACATCCTTGCTGTCCCGGGGCACGGCGAACTGCACGTTCATGAGACCCCGCACACCGAGCTCCATGGCCAGGGCCCGGGCCTGCGTTTTGACGATCTCGATCACGTCGGCCGCCAGGGAGTAGGGCGGCAGGGCACACGCCGAATCGCCCGAGTGAATGCCGGCCTCTTCGATGTGCTCCATCACGCCGCCAATGACCGCACGTTCACCGTCGGCCACCACGTCCACGTCGAGCTCGATCGCGTCGTCCAGGAACTGGTCGATCAGGATGGGCGCGTCCTCGTCACCGCCGCCCCCGCCCGAAGCCAGGGCCTCGCGCCGAGACGCCTCGAAAGCCCGCCCCACGAAGTGCTCGAGGCCGCTTCCGTCGTACACGATCTCCATCGCACGCCCGCCGAGCACGTACGAGGGCCGCACCATCACGGGATAGCCAATGCGATCCGCGATCGCGCGGGCCTCGGCCAAGCCGTGCGCCGTCCCCCACGCGGGCGACTTCAGGCCGAGCTTTGTGACGAGCTCACCAAAGCGCTGGCGGTCCTCGGCGCGGTCGATCGCGTCGGCGCTGGTGCCCAGCAGCGTGACGCCTGCCTTTTGCAAAGGCACCGCCAGGCGCAGCGGCGTTTGCCCGCCGAACTGCACGATGACGCCCTCGGGCTTTTCGACCCTCAGGATCTCCAGCACGTCTTCCCGGGTGAGGGGCTCGAAGTAGAGGCGGTCCGAGGTGTCGTAATCGGTGGAGACAGTCTCGGGGTTGCAGTTCACCATGATCACCTCGCACCCCTCGGCGCGAAGCGCTTGCACGGCGTGCACGCAGCAATAGTCGAACTCGATGCCCTGACCGATGCGGTTGGGCCCACCACCCAGGATCGCAATCTTGCGTTTCTGTGTCGGCTGCGCTTCGTCTTCGGGGGCCGTGCTGCCCGCGCTGTTGGAGACGGTACCCGACTCGTAGGTGGAATAAAGGTAGGGCGTGTGGGCCTCGAACTCGGCGGCGCAGGTGTCCACGCGCTTGTACACCGGCTCGATCTTGTGGCGCTGCCGCGCCTGCCGCACGTCTTCCTCTTTCGTACCCGTGAGCGTCGCCAGCCGGCGATCTGCCAGGCCCGCCCGCTTGGCGCGGGCCAGCGCCGTGGGCTCTTCCAGCAGCTTGGCGCCCTTGCCGCGCACGGTCTCTTCCTCCGAGAGGACCTCGGCGATCTGGGTGAGGAACCAAGGATCGATGGCGGTCAGCTGATAAGCCTCGTCGACGGAGAGACCCATGCGCATGGCTTCGGCCAACTGCCACAACCTGTCGGGGCCTCCGCTCGTGATGTTGCGCTTGAGCTCCTCGAGCGAGGGTAGGGACTCGCCCTCTTTCGTGTAGTCGAAGCCCCAGCGGCCAATCTCAAGGGACCGCAGGGCTTTGCCCAGGGACTCCTTGAAGGTGCGGCCGATGGCCATGACCTCGCCCACGGACTTCATCTGTGGGCCGAGCGTCGTGTCCGCGCCCGGGAACTTCTCGAACGCGAAGCGCGGGACCTTCGTGACCACGTAGTCGATCGTGGGCTCGAAGCAGGCGGGCGTCTCGCGGGTGATGTCGTTGGTGATCTCGTCGAGGGTGTAGCCCACGGCCAGTTTGGCTGCGATCTTTGCGATCGGATAGCCCGTGGCCTTCGACGCGAGCGCGGAGCTGCGCGACACGCGTGGGTTCATCTCGATGACCACCACCTCGCCCGTGCGGGGGTTCACCGCGAACTGAATGTTCGAGCCGCCGGTCTCGACGCCGATCTCGCGGATGACCGCGATGGAGGCGTCGCGCATGTACTGGTATTCCTTGTCCGTCAGAGTCATCGCGGGCGCGATGGTGATCGAATCGCCCGTGTGGATGCCCATCGGATCCAGGTTCTCGATGCTGCAGATGATGACCGCGTTGTCGTTGCGGTCACGCATGATCTCCAGCTCGTACTCTTTCCAGCCGAGAATGGACTGCTCTACCAGCACCTCGCCGCGGGGGCTCTCCGACAGGCCCCACAGCATCTTCGCGTCGAACTCTTCCGCGTTCCAGGCCACGGCGGCGCCCGAGCCGCCCAGCGTGAACGAAGGGCGCAGGATGACCGGGAACCCTTCGCCCGTTTGCTCGGCGATCTCGCGTTGGATGGTGCGGGCCTCCTCGAGGGAGCGGGCGTAACCCGATTTTGCGACGGCCAGGCCGATCTTCGCCATGGCCTGCTTGAAGAGCTCTCGGTCCTCGGCCTTTTCGATGGCGTCGAGCTGCGCACCGATGAGCTTGACGTCGTACTTTTCGAGAATGCCGGCCTTGCCGAGCGCCACGGCCAGGTTGAGGGCCGTCTGCCCGCCCAGGGTGGGCAGCAGGGCGTCGGGGCGCTCGCGCTCGATGATCTTCGTCAGAATCTCGACGGTGAGCGGCTCGACGTACGTGCGGTCGGCCAGCTCGGGATCCGTCATGATGGTGGCGGGGTTCGAGTTCACCAGCACCACCCGGTAGCCCTCTTCACGCAGAGCCTTGGCACCTTGGGTGCCCGAGTAGTCGAATTCGCAGGCCTGCCCGATGACGATCGGGCCGGAGCCAATGAGCAGGACGGTTTTGATGTCAGTTCGCTTCGGCATCTTCAGGGAGGCTCGGGTTCGGGCGTTGATGGGGGCTATTTCTTTTGGACGTGGCCGGCTTTGTCCAGCTGGAATCCGTCGGGCAACTTGGCTTCCACGGCGGCGCGGAGCTCGCCCGTGGACCAGCCGAGGTCCGCGAACCCCTCGGCGATGCGCCGGCGCAGGCGCACACTGTCCTCGCCCTCCGACACGAAGACCGTGAGCAGCGCCGTGCGGCTCGTGGCTTCTTCCTTATGGCGCAAGAGCGCCTCGGCTGCGGCGTAGCGGACCCCTTCGTCCATGTCTTCCAGGTAGGGGGCCACCAGCTTCGAGATGCCCGCCTCCTTGATTTGGCCGAGATGAGTCAAGATTTGGATCTTCTTCGTGGGATCGCGTTCATAGCCGGGCTCGTGGCGTTCGAGCACCTCTCCCAAGACCTCCACCTCCTGTTGCCTCGAAGCCGCAATCTGAGACAGCAGGCGCAAGGGCCAAGACACGGAATCGGCGCTTTTCAGGTAGCGGCGCACGGGGGCCAGCGCCTTGTCGCCTTTGCCCGCCAGGGTCTCGAACACCCACTCCTTTTCCTGCTCGTCGTCGATCGACTTGTCGTATTGAAAACCGAATCGACGCAACATGCCAAAGAGCGCCTCCTCGGACCCATCTTGCGCCAAAGCTTCGAGCGCCCGAAGCCGATCGGGAGATTGCGCGTACTTGTTGAGTGATCGCGCGATGGCCTTCTCCCGCGACTTCTCGGCGCGCTCGTCCTTGGACTTGAATATGTCCAGCAGCCCCATGGAATTGGGGCCTTCTATATCATCAAAAACCCGTTTCGGGAGACAGGGTTCGGATTATTGCTCTGCGTCTAGCTCGCACCCCCGCCGTTCTCGTCGCCGACATGGTCTTGATCCCACCGCAGGCCTTGGTAATGATTGCGGGCTCTATCGCGGCTTGGCCCCTCGCAACCCCGCTCTCCGTACCGGGAACGTCGTGTCAGGTCTTCGTGACAAGCCCGTGAGGGTCCTGTGGGCGGCAAACAATCCGAGGTTGGCAGCAAAGAACCGTGGCGAACGTACCTGCGCCGCAAGGGGCTCAAGACCACCTTGCAGCGCGAGGCGATCGTCGATGCGTTCCTCGAGACCTCGGGCCACGTGAACCTCGAGGAATTGCTATCGCGGGCGCGCGAGAAGAACCCCGGTGTCGGGCTTGCCACGGTGTACCGCACGGTCAAGCTCCTGGAAGAAGCCGGCCTGGCCTTGTCTCGACAGTTCGGGTCGGGGCAGACCCTCTACGAGATCGCGGTCGTCGGTGAGCACCACGACCACATCATCTGCAAGGAATGCGGCTACATCGTCGAGTTCGAGAGCGACGAGATCGAGGCGCTCCAGGAAAAGATCGCGCGCCGTCATGGGTTCGAGATCGTGCAGCATCGGCACGAGCTGTTTGGTCTATGCGACAAGGCACGAGGCCTCCCCGAAGGCACCTGCCCCGCCGAACGCGCCAAGAAGCGTTGAGGCTGCGTTAAGTTCGCATCCACCCAGGAAGCCCTCTTGACCGGCAAGGCGCCAGGCGAGCAGCCCCGCACGGGCCCGGGTTCGGAACCTGCCTCGTGGTCGCGGCTGCCCGGGGAAGCCACGCAGACGGCCATTCGCCTGCCGCAGAGGCGCGGCGCGTTCGGCCTGCGGACGCAGGTGCTGCTGGGACTTGCGGTCGTGGCGCTTTTCGCGGTCATCTCCACCGGCACGCTGGCCCTGTGGGCGGCGGCGGATGCCCTTCGGCAGGAACGAGAGGCCACGGCCTCGACGCTCGCCGCTGCCGCGGCGTCAGCCATCTCGGCCGCCACCCCTCCCGAGCGCCCGTTGGCCGAAGGCGGAGCGATGAACCGGTTCGATCCCCTGCTGAGGCAGCTGCTGGAAGGCAGTGCCCTCGTGGAAGTCTCGATCCTCGACGAGGCACAGAACCTCGTGGCGTCCCGCCCCCCGCGCGAGGCGAGCGACCGTGACCCGCCTGCGGCCCGTGCCGTGCTGTCGGGTGTGCCCGCCGTGCTCCACTACCGTAAGGGGACGCAGGGAGACACGGAGCTTTTGGCCTACGCCCCCGTTTTGTCCGGCAGGCAGGTGGTGGGGCTGGTCCGGGTCGTCACCCGCGCCCCGCCCCCGATGATTGGCTTTTTGGCGTCCTCGGGTTCGGCGCTGGTGGGCCTCGCGTTGGGCAACGCGGTCTTGCTGGTGGCGCTGGGGTATTTCCTTCTCACGGCGCTCGTCATACGTCCCCTGCGTGGGGTCGAGCAGGCGTCGGCGCGCGTGCGCAGCGGTGACCCGACACCCATCGTCGTCGAGGGTCCGCGCGAGATCGTCAGCTTGGCCGACGCGTTCAACCTCATGACGGCCTCACTGGCCAGCCAGCGTGAGCAGCTCATCCGCACCGAGAAGTTGGCTTCGGTGGGGCAGCTCGCGGCGGGCGTCGCGCACGAGATCGGGAACCCCTTGGCGGCGATCCTCGGTTACGCCGACCTCTTGAGGGGCGACGCGGCCGCGCCCGACGAAGCCAGGCTCAGCCCGGACGAGCGCCACACCATCGCGAGCCGCATCAAGACCGAGACGCAGCGGATTCACCGAACGATTTCCGATCTGCTCGCCTACTCCCGCCCGGGCCGCGAGGAAGCCGGTAAAACCTCGCCGCTCGAGGTCGTCAAGGCAGCGCGCGATCTCGTGGCGCCCATGGGAAGCCGCTTGCGCCACACGGGGATCGAGATCGACGCATCCGCCGCCTGGGCTTCCGTCGTGGCCTCGCCCGAGCGGCTGCGGCAGGTCTTCGTCAATCTGTTCCTCAACGCCGCCGACGCGATGAAGGGCCAGGGGAAGGTCACTGTCAGCGCCTCGCGCGAAAGCGATTGGCTTTTGGTGCGCGTGAGCGATACGGGGCCCGGCGTTCCGCGTGAGCTCTACCGTCGCATCTTCGATCCCTTCTTCACCACCAAAGACCCGGGCCAGGGAACGGGGCTAGGGCTCTCCATCTGCCGGGCCATCGTCGAGACGTTTGGCGGCACGCTCGAGGTGGTCCCTCCTCTGCCGGGCGAGGGCGCCGTGTTCGTGGTCAGCCTGCGCCTCGCGGCCGCAGCGTGAGCACGTTCCCCGCTCAAAGCTTGCGGCACTCGAGCGCGAGCACGGTGATGTTGTCCGTACCGCCTGCTTTGTTGGCCTCGTCGATGAGACCCGCCACGGCGGCCTCGAGGTCGCTGGCGTTGCGCACCGTCTCTGCCATGAGTTCCTTCGAGATCATGCCTGAAAGGCCATCCGAGCAGAGCAGGAACACGTCTCCGTCTGCGATCTCGTCGGCCCTCACGTCGACCTGAACGTTTTCTTTCATGCCGAGCGCCCGCGTGATGACGTTCTTGTGGGGGAACCGCTTTTCTTCCTCGTCCGTCATGTCGGGGCGGGCGTCCTTGTAGTCTTCCAGCAGCGAGTGGTCCCGGGTGAGCTGCGACACCTCTTCGCCGCGAATGCGGTAGCACCGCGAGTCGCCCACGTGAGCTACGTAGAACTTGTCGCCCGTGATTTGCCCCATGACCACCGTGGTGCCCATGCCCTTGAGCTTCGCGTCGCGGGCGGCGGACTCGAAGATACGCTTGTTGGCCATCTTGATCGCCACGGCCAGACGGTTCTCCAAAAAGGACATGTTCTTGTCCATCTTGAAGGGCCAGGTGTTCTCTTCGTCCTGGGTGCGATCGAAGAACTCCTTGACCACATCGGCCGCCATCTTCGAGGCCACCTCGCCGCAGGCGTGTCCTCCCATGCCATCGGCCACCAGGAAAACCTGCTCGTCCTCGATGAGCGAAAAGAAGTCCTCGTTATGACTCCGCTTGAGGCCCGGGTCGGTCTTGGCGGCGTAGCGAATGCGCATCGCTCTCGTTCATAACACGTTGTAAC
The DNA here is from genome assembly GCA_022184915.1 of Myxococcales bacterium. Classification (NCBI taxonomy): domain Bacteria; kingdom Pseudomonadati; phylum Myxococcota; class Myxococcia; order Myxococcales; species Myxococcales bacterium. The sequence continues at coordinate 1,513,359 of JAGTJU010000001.1, forward strand.
GCTTGCCGGAACGGGGAAGGCGACGCGCGTTAAATCCGAGGAGGTGCGGCTCCTACATTCGGTCTGGTCCCTCTCTCGGCGGGGCGTGCAGGCGAGTTTCCCATCCCGAGATTGACAGGCCGCAGGGGGCTCACTACTGTACTGAACAAATGTCTAAGTCCCCCGCTGCCCTGCCTTCCTTCGCCGTGCTCGCCATCGGTGACGAGGTTCTGCGTGGGGAGATCGTGAACGGGAACGCGGCGTTTCTTTCGGATCGGGCCTTCGGCATGGGGCTCGTCCCCGGTGAGCACGCGGTGGTGGCGGATGATCCCCTCGTCATGGAGGCCACGCTCCGGCGCCTTGCGGCGTCCCACGCGGTCGTGTTCGTGACGGGCGGGCTCGGCCCCACCGAAGACGATCGCACGGTCGACGTGGTGTCGCGCATGTTGGGTGTCGAGCCCGAGCTGCACGGGCCCTCCGCCGAGGCCATGCGGGCCCGCTTCGCGCGCCAAAACTTCCACCTCACCCCCAACAACGAACGCCAGGTGCGGGTGCCCGCGGGCGCAGACCCCTTGCAAAACCCCGTGGGCCTGGCCCCCGGCTTTCACGTGCGCCTCGGCGAGGCCTCCGCGTACTTCATGCCGGGGGTTCCCCGGGAAATGAACCGCATCTTCGAGGGGGGCGTGGTGCCTCACCTACAGGGGTTGATCGCGCGGGCGGGGGGCCTGCCTACGAAGGTGTGCACCTGGCACGTCTACGGCATGGGTGAGTCTCACATCGACCACGCCCTCACCGGCTTGCTGGAGGGGCTGCCCGAGGGGCAATCGGCTTCATTGCATTTCCGCGCGGCCCAGACGGAGTGTCACGTACGGGTGGTGCTCCGGCATGAGCCCACGCCCGAGGCCGAGACCGCGGCCGCGGCCACGCTCGGCACACTCGACGCGCAGGTCACGTCTCGGCTGGGGCAGGCGGTTTACGGAACGGGGGAGGACACCTTTCCCCTGGTGGTGCAGCAGCTTTTCCGCGCGCGTGGCCGCACCTTGGCCTTCGCCGAATCGTGCACCGGAGGCTACGCGGCCGAGCTCTTCACGGAAGAACCAGGCGCCAGCGCCGTCTTTCTGGGGGCGGTCGTTGCCTATGCCAACGAAGTGAAGACCCGGGTCCTTGGGGTGCCCGTCGAGACTTTGGCCGCGCACGGGGCCGTGAGCGAGCCGTGTGCGCGTGACATGGCCGAGGGCGGACGCCGGCTTCTGGGTGCAGACGTGGTCGTTGCCATTACGGGCATCGCAGGCGACTCGCGCGACGGCAGCACGCGGCCCGTCGACGTTCCTGGGCAAAAACCTCTGGGAACCGTTTGCTTCGCGGTGACTTACGGAGGCGAGACGCGCACGCTCACACGGTTGTTTTCAGGCGGCCGCGATCGGATCCGCCGCGCGGCCGCCTTCGCAGCCCTCGATCTGGCGCGGCAGGCGCTGCTGGGGCGCTCGGGCGAGCGCTAGAGCCCACATTTTAGAGAATCGCAGACCATCAGGAAGAGAAGACGAAGGAGAGACCCATGGCGACGGTGCAAAAGACGGAGTCGAAAAACGGAAAAGCCAGCGGCGCCGCCGCGGAAGAGGTGTCGAGCGAGGCCCTGCATGACGGCGCCCGTGACGCCTCGAAGGTCATCAAGGAGGCCGCCGAAGTCCCTCGGGTGCGTGATGCCGAGAAGGACAAGGCCATCGACCTCGCCGTCTCCAGCATCGAAAAACAGTTCGGCAAAGGCAGCATCATGCGCCTCGGCGAGGGCGTGCCCGCGCCCGAGGTGAAGGTTGTCTCGACCGGCTCGCTGGGTCTCGACATTGCGCTGGGCGTGGGAGGGTTGCCGAAGGGCCGCATCGTCGAGGTGTACGGCCCGGAATCGTCCGGCAAGACCACGTTGGCTCTGCACGTGGTGGCCCAGGCGCAAAAGCGCGGCGGCGTATGTGCCTTCGTCGACGCCGAGCACGCGCTCGACGTGGGGTATGCGCGCAAGCTGGGCGTACGCACCGACGATCTGCTCGTCTCCCAGCCCGACTATGGCGAGCAGGCGCTCGAGATCGCCGACATGCTCGTGCGGTCGAACGCGGTGGACGTGGTGGTGGTCGACTCCGTGGCGGCCCTCACCCCGCGGGCCGAGATCGAGGGCGAGATGGGGGATTCCCACGTGGGCCTTCAGGCACGGCTCATGAGCCAGGCTCTGCGCAAGCTCACCGGGACGATCGCAAAGTCCAACACCCTGGTCATCTTCATCAACCAGATCCGCATGAAGATCGGCGTGATGTTCGGTAGCCCCGAGACCACCACGGGTGGCAACGCGCTCAAGTTTTACGCCAGCGTTCGGCTCGACATTCGCCGCGTGGGGGCGCTCAAGGATGGTGAAAAGGTGGTGGGTAACCGCACGCGGGTGCGTGTGGTGAAGAACAAGATGGCGCCGCCCTTCCGCGAGGTCGAGTTCGACATCCTCTACGGCGAAGGCATCAGCCGCGAAGGCGACCTGGTCGACCTCGGCGCCGAGAGCGGCATCGTCGACAAGGCTGGGGCGTGGTTCTCTTTCGAGGGCGAGCGGGTCGGGCAGGGACGGGAGAACGTCAAGACCTACCTGCGCGAGCATCCCGAGACGGCCGCCCGGATCGAAAGCCTCATCCTGGCGAAAAATGGCATCAACCGCGACTTCGGGGACGCGGCGGTGGGGGCGGCCACGGCCGAAACGGGCAAGTCCGGCAAGAAGACCTCCGCCTCGGCCTGAGCCGCTCGTGGATCGGCTTGCCTACAGGCCTTGGTAAAGATCGTAAGCAAAATAACGAATGAGAGACGTGCGGCCCTGGACCCTGGGGCCGCACTCGTTTCGAAGCGCCCAAGATCCGGGGTGCGCCCGCCCGGCTCCAGGTGGGCGTCAACGCAGGCCTGCGGGGGAATGCGCCGGAATCGTACGGACCTACCGTTGACGCCAAGGATTCCGTGCGCCGAACAAAAGGCACCGCCGGTCTTCCTGAAAAGATCCGTTTGGTTCTGCGTTGTTGAGCGTCGGCAGCTCACCAAATAATGTCGCGCGCCGCCTCCCCCCATATTACGATCCGATCAATGGCAACCAAGAAGAACGTCCCCGAGGGACCCGTGGAGATTCCCGACCAGCTGGCGATTCTGCCGCTGCGCAACGCCGTGCTGTTCCCGGGCTCGATCATTCCGATCGACGTGGGCCGCAAGCGTTCGGTCAAGCTCATCGAGGAATCGATCAGCAAGGAAAAGCCGGTGATTGGCATCATCACCCAGCGCGATGCCCGCACCGAAGACCCCGAGCCGGGGGACCTCTACACCGTGGGATGTGCCGCCCGCATCCTCAAGGTCATCAAGCTCGCGAAGGACAACTTCTCCGTCATTCTCCAGGGCGTGTCTCGCATCCGCATGCTGGAGATCAGCGAGCAAGATCCCTACATCACCGCGCGGGTGCAGCCGGTGCCCGATCCCACCGAGTCGAACGTCGAACTCGACGCCCTGGTGGGCAACCTGAAGGACGTGGCCAAGCGGGTCATCAAGCTGATGCCCGAGCTTCCCAAGGAAGCCTCCGCGCTCGTCGACAGCGTGACCGATCCGGGGCAGCTGGCCGACCTCATCACCTCCAACCTCGACGTGCAGGTCGACGAGAAGCAGGAGGTCCTCGAGATCTTCGACCTCAAGGCCCGCCTCAAGCGCGTGCTGCAGTTCCTGACGCGGCAACACGAGGTGCTCAAGGTTCGCGAGAAGATCAACACCCAGGTTCAGGAAGAGATGGGCCGCAACCAGCGCGAGTACGTGCTGCGCCAACAGCTCAAGGCCATCAAGGAAGAGCTTGGCGAGATTGACGATTCGGGCGGGGATCTCGACGACTTCCGCGAGAAGGTCGCCGAGGCCAAGATGCCTCACGACGCCGAGAAAACGGCGCTCAAGCAGCTCGACCGTCTCAAGGTCATGCAGCCCTCCTCGGCCGAGTATACGGTCACCCGTACCTATCTCGAGTGGCTGGTCGAGCTGCCCTGGTCGAAGAGCACCGAAGACAAGCTCGACATCGCCAAGGCCCGCGACATCCTGAACGAGGACCACTACGACCTCGAGAAGGTCAAAAAGCGCATCCTCGAGTATCTGGCGGTTCGTAAGCTCAAGGCCGACAAAAAGGGTCCCATCCTCTGCCTGGCGGGTCCGCCCGGGGTGGGCAAAACGTCGCTGGGTCGCTCGATCGCGCGGGCGCTGGGCCGCAAGTTCGTGCGCATTTCCCTGGGTGGCGTGCGCGACGAGGCCGAGATTCGGGGCCACCGGCGCACCTACGTGGGGTCGCTGCCTGGCCGCATCGTGCAGGGCCTGAAAAAGGCCGGGTCGAATAACCCCATCTTCATGCTCGACGAGCTCGACAAGCTGGGGCACGACTTCCGTGGTGATCCCGCAGCGGCGCTCCTCGAAGTGCTCGACCCCGAGCAAAACTTCTCGTTTTCCGATCACTACCTCGAGGTGCCCTTCGACTTGTCGAAGGTGATGTTCGTGGCCACGGCCAACATCCTCGATCCGATCCCCGCGGCGCTTCGGGATCGTCTCGAGGTTCTCGAGATTCCTGGCTACACCCGCGAAGAGAAGCTGAACATCGCCAAACAGTTCGTGATCAAAAAGCAGCTGGAAGAGCACGGGCTCACGGAAGAGCGTGTGGTCTTCGAGGACACCGCGGTGGCCGAGATCATCGACGCCTATACGCGTGAGGCCGGCGTCCGCAACCTCGAGCGCGAGATCGCCTCCGTGGTCCGAGGTGTGGCCGTGTTGGTGGCCGAGGACAAGGCCAAGGAGAAGGAGGTGCTCTCCCTCGAGCGCATCCCCGATTTTCTTGGGCCGCAAAAGCACCTTCCGGAGGTGGCCGAGCGCACGAGCGAACCAGGGGTGGCCACGGGCCTGGCCTGGACGCCGGTGGGCGGCGACATCCTCTTCATCGAGGCCACGCGTATGAACGGCAAAGGCAACCTGGTACTCACGGGGCAGCTGGGTGACGTCATGAAAGAGTCGGCCACCGCGGCGCTTTCCTTCATTCGCTCGCACTCCCGCTGGCTGGGGCTCGACGACAACTTCCTCGACAAAACGGACATCCACCTGCACATCCCGGCAGGCGCGATCCCGAAAGACGGCCCCTCGGCCGGCGTCACGATGTTCACGTCGATGACCTCGCTGCTGACGGGCAAGCCCATCCGTTCGGACGTGGCCATGACCGGGGAGATCACCTTGCGGGGCCTGGTGCTGCCCGTGGGGGGCATCAAGGAAAAGTTCCTTGCCGCGCACCGGGCGGGAATCAAGCGGGTGATCATGCCCGAGCGTAACAGCAAGGATGTCATCGACATCCCGGAGCACCTGCGCAAGGAGATCGAGATCATCTACGTCAAGCGCATGGACGAGATCTTGCCGCTCGCGCTCACCGAGATGCCGACCTTGGTCGGCTCGATGACGAGCTCCATCACGCCCGCCCAGGTCACGTCGCCTTCGGCCTGACCTCTGTTCCGGGACCTTGGGTCCCGTACGGGAGGCGCAAGGGCAACAGTTTTCCCACCGGTGCGGGGAGCTGTTGCCGCTGGTGCGTTTCGCGGCCAGGCTTGGCCAGGGTGCAGCCTGTTCCGCATCTGAGGTTCACATGAAGCGAGCTCGTTTGGGGTCCCGTTCGTTCGTCCTAAAGATCTGTCTTTGGGGCACTCTGGCCCTCGCAGGGGCCGGGATGGCCCGAGCAGGCGAGATCTCAGTCCAGCTCGAGCCAGGGCCCGGGGCGGCTTACGCGACGGAGGCCGGGGTGCCTCTTTCCCAGATCGAAAGCGCGCTCCGCACGGAACTCGAGGCGCTCTACCGCGCTTCGGACGCGCGACGCTACATTCAAGCCTTCGGTGACGCGCAGGCCTTCGCCAATCGGGGGCTTGGCGCCGATTATGCCTCGAACCCTCGCAAGTTCATCATCGGTTTTGCGGTGAACGTTTCGGCCACCACGGACGAGGCCTACGTGGACAGCCGCAACGGCCGCCAGCCTCCCATCGACGGCGTGGGGGCCAACTTCTCCGTGATGGCCGGCACGAATCTCGACTGGGCGGGGCTGCGGCCTGTCACGATCTACGCGAACTACTTTCGCGCCTCGGGGGCCTACGAGCGCTTCGACGGCACGACCGAAAACTTCGGCGTTCACGGGCAGGTGAAACTCTTCGAGGACGTGCACGACCCGAAGCGCAGCTCGGTGTTCGGGTGGGGGGGCATCGACGTGACGACGGGGCTTCAATACGGCCGGCTGTCGCTGACCTTGGCCGATGCGGTCACGAGCCGCATCCCGCTTGCGAGTGGCGCGGGCGCACCCTACATCGAGGCGAACACATCGGGCTCGTTCAACGCGGACATGCGCGTTTGGTCGGTGCCGATCGAGGTCACCACGAACGTGCGGCTGTTCTACCTTCTGTCCCTTTATGGCGGCTTCGGCTACGACTGGCAGTTCGGCACGAACGAACTCAGCATGGACCTGAACAGCACGCTGCTCGGTGTGGTGCCTCAGGTCGGGGACAAAGTGAATGTGGGCACGGCGCGCCTGACCGCCCGTGAGTCAGTCAGCCCCACCACGGGCAAGCTGCGGAGCTTGGTGGGCGTTCAGGTGAACCTGACCGTGTTGCGGGTCTTCACCCACGTCAACGTGATGCCGGATCGGGGCCTCATCGGTGTGGTGGCGGGGGCCCGCCTGGCGTTCTGAGGGCGACACGCGGCGCTGTCAGGGCCCTGCCGGGGCGAGGGCGCGTGCAAGCGGGTGTCCCTCCGCACGGGGCGCCTGGCCGAGGGACAGCAGAGCGGCCAGGGTGGCGCCCACGTCCTCGGCCCGGGCCACCTCGACCGTCACACCGCGCGCGATGCCGGGCCCCGCCAGGAGGTAGGGCACGCGCAGCTCCTCCGCGCGCAGGCCGCCGTGCCCCCCGCGGTAGTTGGACACGAAGCGTTCGTAGTCTGCGGCCAGGTCGTAACCGGCCTTCGCCAGCACCACCATGTCGCCGCACCCCGGCTGCGAGAGCAGGGCGTGCACCCGCACGAGCGCATCCGGGAACGAAGTCCGTGCCGAGGCGGCGAGCCAGGTGTCTCCGGGGTGGGGGTGTCCATCGATGAGTGCGGCCGTTCGGGGATCCTGGACGTAGCCGAGCGGATCGGCCCCGAGCGGTTCGTACCCAAAGCCGCCCTCCGTCTTCGTGATGCGGGCCTCGCCGTCGCGGCTGTGGACGAAGACGTCGCCGCCACGGTCGCGGGCCAACACCATGTCGACGCCCGGGGTGGCTAGCACGGTGGCGAGCAGATCCACGGCTTTGCCCCTCGGGCCGGGAAACGCCCGCAGCGCCTCCCGCGGCACCCGCACGGAAAAGTCGCCCGCGTCGGGCGGGGCCTCGGGGTTGCGGGCATAAAGGTAATTGAGGCTGTTGCCGTTCACGAGCAACACGAGATCTGCGCCCGCGAGGCGTTCCGCGAGGTCATCGTCCAAAGTGTCGTCGACCACCCGCGTGGCCTCTTCGCGATCCACCCGGATGCCCGCGCGACCGAGCGAGTTCCGCAGATCTACGTTGGCGTGGACGTCCACCAGGCCGTGGTCGGTCAGCACCGCATACACACGACGCCCTTCCTCGCCCCGCGCCTGGCTTTCGGCCCGATAACGTCCGATGAGCTCGTCGACCGTCTCGAGCAGGGCATCGTAACCGGCGTCCATGCCGTGCAGGTGGGCATGGGCGTCCGGCGAGGTGAAGCTGACCCACTGGATCTTCGGTTGGTGAGCCAAGTCGGCCACGGCGGCTGCCCAGACCCGCCTTTCAGCCTCCGCCAGGTCGGGGGCCACCCGAGGCCCGAGCGCGGGCAAGGCCCGCAACCAACGCGGCAACCACCAGCTTTGGTTGTATTTCGCCATCGTGAAGTCCCAGCCGGTCATCACCTTGGAACGAACACCGCGATCGACGAGCGCGTTGATCGCAAAGCTGTGGTCGGGGGCCACCTGCTCGAAGAGCGTGGGCGGTACGGCCGCCAGGTCCGTATTCATGTGCCGGTTCGAGCGCCCCACGTAGTTGCGGATCTGTCCCCGCGTGCGCGTGCGGTCAAACCAACGCAGACCCAAAAGCCCACTGCCGGTGGCGTCGCGGCCCGTAAGGAAGGGGTAAAACCCGTAGCCCGTCATGCTGGGAAAGGCGGAGATCCCGTTGGCCACGGAGGTCCCCTCGGCCGCGAGCCGGCCAAGGTGCGGCAAACGCCCGGCGCGCGAGAGCGCCTCGTAGTGCGTTTGCGACAGGCCGTCGATGAGGAAGATCGTGAGGAGTTTGCCCTCGGCAGGGCGCCCTGGTGGCCGCGCCGAGGGCACGAGGATGAACCAGGCGATCACCGCCACGAGGGCCAAGCCCCCCAGCACACGGAGCCAACGGCGACGGAGCACCCGGCGGGTCTTGACCCACATCGGCTCGGGGCGCAACCCGATTCGCCGCCCTGCGCGTCATGTTGCGCCGCGCATGCCGGAAGGGGTGTCGGAAGCCGCCAAAAAACACGCGCGCTACAGAATCTTCCCCCTCCTCGACGCATCCAACCCGGGTTGCGGGTTGCACCCACGGGGGGCCCGAGGCTAAAACCCGCCCGCGTACGCGCCGAACAGGAATCACGTTTGGGAACCCCGAAAAAGTCCTACCTCATCGTCACCGCCGTGGAGGCCGCCCTGGGCCGACTAGCCTCTTTGGCGGCCCGGCGACCCGTCGCGACCCTGCTCGTGCTGCTGGCCGTGACCCTGGCTGCCCTCGTCCCGGCGCGCCGGCTCTCCCTCAACGCCGACCTGATGGGCCTGCTGCCCGACAATGCCGAGAGCGTGCAGGCGCTCAAGCAGGTCAAGGACCGCTTCGGGGGCTTCGGCTACGTCGCCGTGGTGGGGAGAGGGGGATCCCCAGAAGCGCTGCAAGCCTTCGCCGACGATCTGGCGCCCGAGCTCGAGCGGCTACCCACCGTTCGTTACGTCGACCACAAGCGCCCCCAGGATTTTTTCCAGGAGCATTTCCTCTACTTTCTGGAAACCGAGGACTTGCAGACGCTCGAAGAGCGGATCGCGGAGCGGGTCAACTGGGAAAAACGGCAGAAGAACCCCCTCTTCGTGGGCCTCGACGACGAAGCACCCCCGGCCGTCGAGGTTGACGACCTCGTCGACAAATACACGGTGGGCGGGGCGGGGCGCCTCTCGAAGGTGCGGGAGTCGTACTACATCGACCGCGAAGAAGGACTCATCGCGCTCTTCGTCAAGCCAAGCGGGATCGGCTCTGACCTGAACTTCTCCCGGCGCGTGGTGGACGACGTGAAGGCCGCGGTAGCGTCCCTGGATCTCGACCGCTACGGCTCCGACTTCCGCGTCTCCTTGGGCGGCACCTTCACCAAACGCGTGGACCAGCAGGAACTCATCACGCGCGATCTGCGCCTGACCACGCTCGTGGCCCTGATCGGCATTCTCGTTTACGTGGTGTTTTACTTTCGGCGTTTGGGCGCGGCGGCTCTTCTCTTCGTGCCGCTGCTCGTGGGCCTGGCCTGGACGTACGGCCTCGCAGGCCTCGTGTTTGGGCGCCTCAACATTCTCACGGGCTTCATTGGTGCCATTTTGCTCGGCCTCGGCATCGACCACGGCATTCATTTGCTCGGGCGCTTCGAGTCGGAGCTGAAGACGCGGCCTTTTCACGAGGCCATCGCACAGGCGTTCGGCCGCACCGGGCGCGCAGTCGTTCTGGCAGCCTTGACGACTCTGGTGGCATTCTCCGGGCTTGCGCTCTCCGAGTTTCGGGCGTTTCGCGAGTTCGGCATCCTTGCGGCCTTCGGCATCACCATGGTGGTGCTGTCCACGGTGTTGATCCTGCCGGCGTCTCTCTCCCTCTTGTCGCGTTGGGGCTGGAAGCCGCGCGCGCCCAGTGCGGGTGTGATGGGCGGCCTGGTGCAGGCGCTCTCCCGGCGTCCGGGTGTGGCCACTGCGATTGCGGGTGTTGCGTTCGTGGCTCTGGCTGCGTCTTCCTTCCAGGGGCGTTTCGACTACGACACCCGGGCCCTGGCACAAAGCCATCTCGAATCGTTCAAGCTGGACGCCGCGCTCGATGGCCTGCTCGGCTACTCGATGACGCCCATGGTGGTGCTGGCCAACGACCAATCCCACGAGCGTCGCATCGTGGAGGGCTTTCGCGCGCGCAAGGCGGGCCGGGCAGACAAGAGCACCATCGACCTCGTGATGGCGAAGAGTGACTTCGTTCCTCCAGACCAAGCCGAAAAACGCGCTGTCATCGAACGAATCGGCAAACTGATCGATCCGCTCGAGGCCTCGGATTTCGAGGGCGATGCGCACGCGCGCTTTGCGGCTCTGCAGCAAGGAGTCAAGGCACTGCCCTTCGGCTACGCAGACATTCCTGCCGAGATCCGACGCCAGTTCGAGAGCCCCCGACAGCTGGGCCCTGGCGGGGCGCCCCTCGCGGCCGAAGCGGGCAGCTTCGTCCTGGTGTTCAGCAGCTTGGACCTCTCGGACGGCAAAAACGCCATCCGCTTCGCCGAAGACGTGCGCAACGTCCCGCTCGAGGGGGGGGGAACCGTGTCTGCAGCAGGTGAACCGCTCGTGTTGGCCGACGTATTTTCGTTGGTGGCAAGCGAAGCGCCCCTCGTGATGGGCCTCACCCTCGTGCTCGTGTTCTTGTCCATGTGGCTCCTCGTCGGTTCTTTCCGCAAGAGCGTTTTGTGCCTGGTGCCCGCTGCGCTTACCCTGGTGGGGACCTTCGGCCTGCTGCCGCTTCTCGGGCTTTCCTTCAACACATTGAACGTGGTCATGATCCCGGTGCTGTTCGGGATGGGGGTCGACGGCGGGGTTCACCTGGTGACCCGCCGCATGCGGCCGGAGGAGCGGCTGGGGGCGATCACGGAAACGTCTCAAGCCATCTTGGCGGCCTTGCTCACCACGGCGCTTGGATTTGGGGCCCTGGTGCTCGCTGACCACAGCGGCCTCAATTCGCTTGGCTGGGTTGCCCTGACGGGCTTGTTCGTCAACGCGCTCTCCTGCGTGGTGGTGCTCCCGGCCGTGCTCCTGTGGCTGGGAGATCGGGGCCGCCCTCAGGGCGCCATCGCTGACCCCGCGCAAGCGGCCTGACGTCCGGGCCTGTCGAGCGCGCGGGCGCGACCAAAGCCCGCACTCTCCCCTCGGGGGTGCCGAAAAGCCCGAGGCCGTCGCTTGACGCTCAGGGGCTCCGTGCTTACGTTGCACCTCAAGTCACAAGACACCCCGACTCAGCGGAAAGGACGGCTAACTATGGGAAAGATAATTGGTATTGACCTCGGGACCACGAACAGCGTGGTGGCCATCATGGATGGCAAGGAGCCCAAGGTCATCCCCAACGAGGAAGGCAGCCGGCTGACGCCGTCGGTGGTGGCGTGGGACGAAAAAGGCGAGGTCCTGGTGGGCCAGATCGCCAAACGGCAGTCCATCACGAACCCCGAAAACACCGTCTTTTCCGCGAAGCGCTTCATTGGCCGTCGGTTCGACGAGGTCCAGGCCGAAGCGCAGCGCATTCCCTACAAAGTCGTCAAGGGCCCGAACGGCGACGTGCACGTCGAGGCCCGCGGCAAGCGCATGGCGCCTCCCGAGGTCTCTGCCAAGGTGCTCGGCAAGCTCAAGCGAGCCGCCGAGGAGTACCTGGGCGAAAAAGTGACCGAGGCGGTCATCACGGTCCCGGCCTACTTCAATGATGCGCAGCGCCAGGCTACCAAAGACGCGGGCAAGATCGCCGGCCTCGAGGTCAAGCGCATCGTCAACGAGCCCACCGCTGCCGCGCTCGCCTACGGTCTCGACAAGAAAAAAGACGAGCTCATCGCGGTCTACGACTTCGGTGGCGGCACGTTCGACATTTCGGTGCTCGAGGTGGGCGAGAACGTGGTCGAGGTCGTATCGACGAACGGCGACACGCACCTCGGCGGTGATGACGTCGACTCACGCGTCATGCAGTGGCTGATGGACGAGTTCAAAAAAGACCAGGGCATCGACGTCTCGAAGGACAAGATGGTCCTTCAGCGTCTGCGCGAGGCGGCCGAGAAGGCCAAGATCGAGCTGTCGTCGGTGATGGAGACGGAGATCAACCTGCCCTTCCTCACGGCTGACGCTTCGGGCCCGAAGCACCTGCAGATCAAGCTGTCGCGCGCGAAGTTCGAGCAGCTGATCGACGATCTGGTCAAGCGCACCATCGAGCCCTGCAAGAAGGCCTTGGCCGATGCGGGCAAAAAGCCTTCCGACATCCACGAGGTGGTGTTGGTCGGGGGCTCGACCCGCATCCCGCTCGTGCAAAAAGCGGTCAAAGAGTTTTTCGGCAAGGAGCCTCACAAGGGTGTGAACCCGGACGAGGTCGTGGCGCTCGGTGCGGCGGTTCAGGCCGGCGTGCTCTCGGGCGAGGTGAAGGACATGTTGCTGCTCGACGTGACGCCGCTTTCGCTCGGCATCGAGACGTTGGGCGGTGTCATGACCGCGCTCATCCCGCGCAACACCACCATCCCCACGAAGAAGTCCGAAACCTTTTCGACCGCGGCCGACAACCAGACCTCGGTCGAGGTCAAGGTGTTCCAGGGCGAGCGTCCCATGGCCAGCGATAACCGGCTGCTCGGCAAGTTCGGGCTTGAAGGCATCCCGCCGGCGCCACGAGGCGTGCCGCAGATCGAGGTCACCTTCGACATCGACGCCAACGGCATCGTGAACGTGTCTGCCAAGGACAAGGCCACGAGCAAGGAGCAGAAGATCACCATCACGGCGTCGTCGGGTCTGTCCGAGGGCGAGATCGACCGCATGGTACGCGAGGCCCAGGAGCACGAGGGCGAAGACAAGAAGCGCCGCGAAGCCATCGAAAAGCGGAACCAGCTCGAAGGTCTGGTGTTCAGCGTCGAGAAGCACCTCGAGGAAAACCGGGACAAGATTGGGCAGAGCGATCGCAGCGACCTCGAAGCCGCGCTCAAAGAGTCCCGAGATGTGCTCGAGGACCACAAAACGCCCAAGGAGGCTGACGTCTTCGAAGGCGCCTTCGAGCGGCTGCAAAAGGCGTCGCACAAGATGGCCGAGGCCCTGTACAAGGGGGCGGCCGGCGCACCCGACGGCGGTGCGGGTGCCGGCGCCGCGGGCGGCGGCGGTGACGACGATGGCGTGATTGACGCCGAGTACACCGACGCTCCCAAGAGCTGAGCCCGTACGTACGGGCCGCTCGGGAACGAAATCAGCAGCGCGTCGGGATGATCCCGGCGCGCTGTCGTCTTTCGAATCCGCGTGAAGTGGCTGCGCCTGTCGCGGGGTGAGCCCGCTGCTAGGCTCAGGTGCCCCTCATGAGCCCGATCCTCCTCGAACTGCCCTCGAAGGTGCTGGCGCTCTTGGCCGTGATCCTTGCCGGCGCGAGCTTTGTACGAGCCTGGGCGGCCCGCGGCCGTCCGGGCGCCAAGGCCTCCTCGACCCCCTGGCTTCTGCTGGCCGGGGCTTGGGCGCTCATGGGTTTGCGGGGCGGCGCGTTCGTGCCCAGGGTGGCGACCTTCCGAGAGCCCTGGGTCGCTCTGCCCATCTACGCCTATGGCACGATGTTGGGTACGTCGCTGGTGCTGGGATGGTTTGTGGCGCTTCGTTTCGCGAAGGCCGACGGGGTGCCGCAGGAACAGGCAGGAGCCATTTACATGTGGACCGCGGTCTGGGCGCTCGTGGGCGCGCGGCTGCTCTATGTGCTCACGAACCTCTCAGCCTTCAATCGCCCCGGCGATCTGATGGCGACGTTGATGGTTCAAAAGGGTGGCATGGTTGCCTATGGAGGCATGATCGGAGGGTTCTTGGCCAGCTGGTGGTGCTGCGTGCGTCGCAAGCTTCCTCTCTTGCAATGGGCGGACGTGGCGGCTCCGTCCGTTGCTTTGGGCACGGGCATCACGCGGATCGGTTGTTTGTTGTACGGATGTGACTACGGCCGACCGACGGATCGACCCTGGGCCCTGGTCTTTCCGAACGGCAGCCCCGCCTGGGACGCCCACATCCGACGGGGATTCATCGAGCCACACGCTGCGGGCTCTTTGCCGGTGCACCCCACGCAGGTCTACGAGTCCCTCCTGGGGTTTGCCCTCTTTGCCCTGTTGCTGGGCGTGCGGCGCCGCCGCCGCTTTTCAGGCCAAGTGTTCCTGGCCTGGGTGATCGGGTACGGCATAGGTCGTCCCCTCATCGAGATCCTGCGGGATGACGACCAGCGGGGCCAGGTGGGGCCGTTTTCGACCTCGCAAGCCATCGGGATGACTGCCGTGCTGCTCGCCCTGGGGCTGTCTCGGGTGCTCGTGCGCAAACACCGGCGGGATCCGTCGTCTTCTCGGCTGTGGGACAAGGGAGGCGTCCGCTCTGGTTCGACTTGACGCGATGGCTCCGCGTGGGCCTCGCCCGCGATTGCTGGTATAAGAAGCAAAACGGGGAGGCAGCGATGAGCATGAAGCGCAGTGCTGGCACGCGGGCGACCACGCTCGGGTCCGACAGCAGCGGTGTGAAGGTCGATCGACAGGTGCTCTTCGACGAGCTCCGCAAGCGCGCAGAAGGCGGGGAGGTCTTCTCCGCCGTGGACGTGGCGTTGGCGATCGGGGCGGCAGAGCCGCAAGTGGCCCGCACATTGATTGGGCTTGGGGCCGAGGGTGCGATCGAGAAGGTGGACGTGGGCAAGTACCGCGCCAACCCCATCGCGGATCTAGATTTGCCCGACTTCCTCAAGGCCTTCTCACGGGCCTCCAAGATGGACGCGACCCGCATGCGCGACATCTCGGAGATCGAACGGCTCAAGAAAAACAACGACGTCATGCGGACCCGGCTGCTGCGCGCGCAGGCCGAGCGCGACCACTATCTTGCGGCCCTGCAGCGCCATGGCATCGACCCAGGCCCTCTGGCGGCAGAAGAACCGCCGCCTGCGCCCGGCACGGGGGTTCGTGGCTCTGACCCTTCCGGCCAGGCGTGAGGGAGCGCATGAGCGAAGCGAACCCGCCGTCCCTCCGCGAAAAGCCCATCCACCTCACGCTCATTCGTCACGGCACCGCCCACGACGCCGATCGCGACAGTGACCGGGCGCTCACCCCGGGCGGGAGGCGAGAGGTGGCGCGGGTGGGCCGAGGTCTGCTGCGCACCGGGACCCGCTTCGACGTGGTGGTCTCGAGCCCCCTGGTGCGGGCCGTGCAGACCGCCGAGATCGTGATCGCCCGCCTGGACCACGCCGGCCAGGTCGTCGTGGATCGTTGCCTCGAGCCCGAACGTTCACCGCGCGCCGTGATCGAGTTCGTGCGCGCGCTCGCGCCCGCGCGCCGGATCGCTCTCGTGGCCCACGAGCCGATCCTTTCGTCCTTGGCGGGCTTGCTCCTCGGGCGCCCCTTGGGCCGGGGCCTCCTCAAGGGCGAGGCGCTGAGGATCCGGTTGGCGCAGGGGCTCGACCGGCCAGGGCAGTGGCGTTGGTCGATCGATCCCGTGGCGGGCAAGCGCAAGCACCCCGCTTCGTCCTGACCCATGAACCAGCGCATCCGCCTCGTGTTGCGACCCCCTGCGCTGCTCGGGGGCGCCCGCGCCACCGAACGCATGGTCGAGATGGAAGCGGCCCAGGGCGAGGTGCGTCTCGGTCGGGGGCCCGACCTGGGTCTCACGCTGCCGTTTCCCACCGTTTCCACCTTGCATGCCCGCGTCTTTGCGCTCGACGGACAGTGGTGGGTTGAAGATCTTGGAAGCGTCAATGGCACCTGGATTGGCCCTCGCCGCATCGGCGCGCACCGCCCCGAGCCCCTGCGCGGCGGAGACGAGCTGCGCCTGGCTGACATCACCGTGGTGTTCGCAGGTGTCGTGGGCGACGGCCCCGCGCCCCCGGTGGGCACGGGCGAGGTGCATGGCACCACCACCATCGCGCGGCGTCTGGTGGCGGACCTCTTCGGGGCCGTGCGCCCCACGGAGGTGGCCGTGGTGGAGGTCGTGGAGGGCCCCGACCGTGGGCAGCGCCTTCCCCTGCCGGACAGCGGACGGGTGTACCGCGTGGGGCGTGGCGCCACCTGCGATCTGGTGTTGTCGGACGCGGACGCCTCCCGTGAACACGTGGCGCTCGAGCGCCGCTGGGACGGGATCTTCGTGACCGACCTGGGCTCGAAAAACGGCGTGATGGTGGAAGGAAAGCGCATCGCAGGCGCCGTGCGTTTGGGAGACGGCACGCTCGTGGTCCTGGGCGCCACCCGCCTGCGCCTCGACGATCCGGAAGACCGATACCTGCGGGTCATGCAGGACCCCAGTGGGCCCGAAAACCCGGTGGCCGCGCCTCCTGCGGCCCCAACACCCGAGGCGGGCACGCCGCGGGCGGTTGCGGGGAAGGGTTCCGCCGCGCGGCCTGCCCGTCAGCCCTTGCGCGCGGCAGGGCATCCGCCAGCCGGGCGCACACAGCGCTTACCGCAGCCTCGGGCTCGTGGTGTCGCCTTGTGGTTTGGGCTGCTCGCCGGCGGCGTGCTGCTGGCGCTGGCGGGCCTGGTGCTGGTGCTGGCGATGTGATTGCGGCCGCGGGTTCTGGCTCTTATTCTGCGCCCCATGACCGACCTTGTTGCCGCCCTTCGCGCTCCTTTGGTGTTTAGCCCGCGCTACCAGGTGCTCGTCTGGGGCGGCCGCCGCATGGAGGCGTACCGCACGGATCTGCCCGAAGGGCCCGTGGGTGAGTCCTGGGATCTTGCGGACCAAGAGCGTGGCATGAGCGTTGTATCCCAGGGACCTTTGGCGGGTGAAACGCTGCGAGAGCTGACGCTGCGGTTTGGCAGGGCGCTCGTGGGTGACGGCTTCGCGGGGGGGCCGTTTCCTCTGCTCGTCAAGCTCATCGATGCCGCCGATCGCCTGAGCGTGCAGGTGCACCCCGACGACGCCTTGGCCCAGAGCCTGGGGCTCGGGCAGAACGGCAAAACAGAATGTTGGCTGATGGTGGGTGAGGGAGGCGAACTTTTTCAGGGAACGCAACCCGGCGTGGATCGCGCCGCGTTCGAGGCCGCTTTGGGCGAGGGGCGTGTCGAGGAGACTCTGAACCGGTTCGAGACGCGGGCCGGAGATTTCTTTTTCCTCGAGGCACGGACCGTACACGCTCTGGGGCGGGGGTGTTTGCTCTACGAAGTGCAGCAGACCTCCGACATCACGTTCCGCGTATGGGACTGGGGGCGTGTGGGGCTCGACGGCCAGCCTCGTCCGCTGCACGTGGCCGAGTCGCTCGCGACCATCGATTTTGCCCGTACCGGGTTTGGGCCCGTGCGCCCAGCGTGCGAGGCGCACCCGGCAGGTGGACTGGTGCGCAGCCTGGCGTCGTGCGCGTACTTCGCCGTCGAGGAGCGTCTGCTCGAGCGAAGCGGTCAGGTCACGGCGTCCACGCCCACGCGCGCCCGGGTTTGCACGATCGTGACCTGCCTCGGGGGACGAGGGCAGCTCGTCACGGAAGGGGGTACGTTGGCCCTGGGGCCCATGCAGACCGCGCTCGTCCCCGCCTTGGCCGGGGGCTGGCAGGCTGTGGCCGCGACGGATGACTTCAAGGTGCTCGCCGCCACCCCAAAGTTCCCGCCCACCTGAGGCGGTGGCGCCGCGTTCGTCACGCCCGACGGCGTTGCGCGCTCCGTCTCCGCCAGGCCGAAGGCCGCACGTTAGTTGCGGTTCTTCTTGCGTGCTTTCTTCTGTTCGCGGCGCTTCTGCTTCATCTTCACTTTCTCGACGCTCCGTTTTGGGGCCGAGAAGTGACCGCGCTCCATGCTGGGCGTCGACATCATGCTGGCCAGCTGATTGATGTCGAGGCCACCCATCTTCGCCATTTGACCCATCTGGCGCAGCTGTCCCAGCTGCTTGAATCCGGGCAATCGGCCGAGCAGGCCCGTGCTTTGACCGATCTGCTGCATCATCTGCCGCATCATCGCGAAGCGGTTGAGGATGTCGGCGACATCTTGCTCCCGACGGCCCGAGCCGCGGGCCACGCGGCGCAGCCGGTGTTGGTCGTAAAAGGCGCTGCGCTTCTTTTTTCGTCGCTCGCCCTCGATCACCTCTTCCCAGCTGGTGACGATGAAGCGCTCGGGGTGCCTGCGCTCGTCGTCGGTCATCGACGAGATGATCGCCTTGATCTTGACCAGCTCCTTGTCATCGATCTGCGCGTTTTCTGGGATGTGATCCGCGATTCCGGGGATCATCTCGACCATCTCGCGCAGCGAGCCCATCTTCTGCAGCACGCTGATCTGCTCGAGGAAGTCGTTCATGTCGAACTTCCCCTTGAGCATGCGCATCGCATCCTGCTCGGCCTTCTCCTGGTCGACCACCTCCTCGAACTGCTGGATGAGGCCCACCACGTCGCCCTGGCCCAGGATGCGGCTGGCCATGCCGTCAGGGCGGAACTCTTCGAGCCGCTCCGAGGACTCACCCATACCCACGAACTTGATCGGCTTGCTGGTGACCGCGCGGACGGACAGCGCGGCGCCGCCACGCGCGTCGCCGTCGAGCTTTGTCAGTACGACGCCGTCGTAGTCGAGCCGATCGTTGAAGGTCTTCGCCGTCGCCACGGCGTCCTGCCCGATCATCGCGTCGACGACGAAGAAGATGTTGGCAGGGTTGCAGCGCCGCTTGATCTCGCTGAGCTCGTTCATCAACGGCTCGTCGATCGCCAGACGGCCGGCCGTGTCGAAGATGATGACGTCACGGCCGTTCTGGGCGGCAAACTTCATTGCCCGCTCGCAAATGTCAGGCGGACTGCCGCCCGGCTCTGCGTAGACGGGCACCTCGAGCTTTTCGCCCAGCACCTTGAGCTGATCGATCGCGGCCGGCCTGTAAACGTCGGCGGCGACGAGCAGGGGGCGTTTGTGCCGCTTCTTCAGCAACAAGGCCAGCTTGCCCACCGTGGTGGTTTTGCCGGAGCCCTGAAGGCCTACCATCATGATGCCGGTGGGGCCCTTCTTCGCGAAGGTGATCTCGCTGTTCGTCGGCCCCATGAGCTCGACGAGCTCGTCGTTGCACATCTTGACGAAGTGATCGACGGGGCTCACTTTGCGGGTCTTGTCGGCCGTGCCGGCCTTGACCTTCACGATCTGGCCGATGGCCTTGTCTCGCACCCGTTTGCAGAAGTCCTGAACCACGTCGTAGCCGACGTCGGCCTCGAGCAGAGCCGTGCGTACGTCTTTCAGCGCTTCGTCGACCGTGGCTTCGTCGAGTTCGGCGAGGCCCTGGAAGCGTTGGCGGGCGGAGCGGAAGCCTTTTGTGAGCGTCTCGAACATGGGGCCGCGGACTCTACCACAGTGGATCCGGGTTTGCGGGCCCGGGCGGCGGGGGGGCGTCAGGGCGAAGGCCGGGACACGGGCGGCCGGGGTGGGCCGTCCTCGAGCCAGCGCCGCCAGCGGGCTACGGCCGTTTTCCGGGGACCTGGCAACAGGTCGAAGTGGTAGCCGAGCGTCTGCCCGGTGAGCTCCGCGAGTTCGGTGATGGCCACCAGGCGCAAGTCTGGGCGTTTGCTTTCAAGCCCCTCCACCAGCCACGTCTGTCGCCCCTCGTCCCCGTGGGCCCCGAACCATCGCTGCCAGCGGCCCCGGCTTCGTCCGTGGTCGTGCGCCGTCAGCCGCAACAGCTGCCCCTGACAAAGCTCGATCACCTCGAGGTTTTTGGCTCCGAGACCCTCCACCAGCGGGTCTCGGATCTCAGGGGCGTCACTGCGGAGCTCCCCCAGGACGGAGGCGGCCGCCGCCCGACCGGGGTCGAGTGCGCTCGAATCGGTCAGCTCGGCCGCCAAGCGGGTGATGGTAGAGCGAAGCGCCGGGTGCGTCGCAAAGGGACGAAGACTCCGGGCCAAGGCCGTTTTGACCTCACGCTCGGGTTCATCCGCCAGCCGGCGTGCCAGAGTCTGCAGCGCCTCCGGGCCCGGAGGGTCAACGAGACCTTGCAGCCGGTACCCGAACGCCGACGCCGCCCACTGGCGTTCGCGTGGGCTCTCGGCGTTCAGGCGGCCCAACAGCCACGGGAGGGGGGCCGCCTGGGCCACCAGGGGTAAGGCGGCCCGGGCAACGCCTTCGCCCCTTCGGGCCAATTGCGGTAGGCGCGCGAAGATCTCCTCGGCCGAATACCGCGCAAGGATGGCGCTGCTGGCGCTGGCCGCGCGGGGCCCTCCCTCGAGTTCAGCCACGAGATCGAGCGCGCCCAAAAGTTCGTCGGGGGCCTGCGGGCTTCCCGGGACAGGGGCTACCTGTGCCAATGCCGGCTGTGGGGGGGCGATGCGGTCGAGCGCCGCCTCCACCTCCCTTTCCAGGGCCCGCCGTTCGGCTTCCGGCGCCGAAAGGGCGCTCGGGACCGGCTCGCTGCGTGGTGCGTGACCGGATGCTGCGTCGGTGAGAGGCGTGTCTACGCGCGCGGTGCCGGGAGCCGGGGCGTCTGCGGGGGCAGCTTCCGGGGCTGGCGTGTCCGCAGGGGCGGCCCCTGGGGCCGGGGTGTCCGCGGGAGCGGCCTTCGGGGCGCGTCCTTTTGCCGACCTGGCTTCGGGGTCCGGAGCGCCTCGAGGCGGCAGATCCGCGGGGGCCGGCGTGGTCTCGACGGGCGCGGCCACGGGCTGCGAGGGCAGGTTTGGGGCAGCCGGCTGCGGACGGGGCCGCGGGCCTAGATCGACCAGGGGCGACGAAAGGCGTGGCCGAGGCGACCGCGCCGCCGCCCAGCGGCGCACCTGCTCGGCCCCCATGAGCCGCCCAAGCAAAGACAGAAACCGGGGCGGAACGGGGTGTCCGTAAAAGGCCCCGAGCAGGGCCTCGAAGCGCACTTCAGGAACGATGTAGGTGTCGGCGTCGCGCCCGGAGAGCAGCGCGCGCACGGCCTCGGTGTCGAAACTGGGACGGGCCACCACCTGAACCCGCTCGGAGTCCCCCCGCTCGGACTCGAACGCAAAGGCGCCCAGGCGCCGCGCCACATCGCGACGCACGAGCACGTCAGGCTCGATCATCGGCCCTTCGAGCAGGGCCGGGGGCAAAGGGGGAAGGCCACTGTCCTCGACCAACAAGGCCCACAGCGTGCCTTCGTCGACCAGCCCCATCTCCAGCAAGACGGTGTCGAAACCGCCTCCGTAGACCTGCTGACGGCGTCGGGCCATCAGCACGGCTTCGCGGCGCAGGGCTCCGCTCGAAACCAGCCGCTCTTCCAGGCCCCGGCCGGCGGTCATGTCACTGGTCGAAGATGACGAAGGTACCCGCCAGGTGGTCGTGCAGCGCCCTTCGCTCCCGGTCGAAGAGACACCACAACCAACCGAGGCCCGCGGGCAGCACGGCCAGGCAAAGCGCGAGGTAGCGCAGGAAGCCCCGCGCGGGCCCCGGAAGCGTGCCGCGCACCGAGATAATGCGCAGTCCCATGAGCCGCAACCCCAAGGTCTGCCCCGCCACGCCCGCGAGGTAGACGTGGTAGAGCGCGCCCAGCCCGAAGAGCAAGCCTACCGCTCCCACGGCCATGGGGTTGCGATCGAGCACGCCGGCAACCAGGAGGTCGGGGCCCAGCTCCTTGACGTTTGGAAGTTCCAGGCGCAGGGCCAACGCCAGCAGCGCCAATACGCCCAGCGCCGTCCCCACCACCAAGACGGTGTCGATCACCACGGCCACGAAGCGCCGGGGAAAGGATGCCGCTCGAACTTTCAGCACCCGCTCATCGCGGGGCAGGGTGTGGCTTGCAGGAGCCGCAAGCGTGGCGGCGTGAGACGTCATGGACTGATTTTCAAGACGGCCGGTCACCCGGGTCAAGTATTCGCTTACTCATGCGCTCGTCAACGCGCGGGCGCGTCGTGCTTCGTGGCTCTCGTCGAGGCCTCCCGTACCGGCCTGCGCCAGCGTGAGCGCCACCAGCGCCGCCGTTTCGGTGCGAAGAATCCTGGGTCCCAGGGTCACCGGCACGAAGCCCAAAGCCTCGGCACGAGCGACTTCGTCACGGCTCAGACCTCCTTCGGGGCCGATCAGGATCTGGAGGTGCTCGTCGTTCGGGTTTACGCAGGCAAGCAGCGGTTGCCCGTGCGCGTCCTCCCAGGCAGCCAGGCGCTTGCCAGGAGGCAAGTTGCCCAAGGCGTCTGCGAGCGTGCTGGGGGTGTGCACCCGCGGCACGTCAGCCCGGCCGCACTGCCGGGCCGCCTCCTGCGCGATTTTCTGCCATCGCTGCTGCCGTGCCGCAGCCTTGTCGGGATCCAGGCGTACGACCACGCGACTCGTCAGCACCGGCACGATCTGGTCGACGCCCAGCTCGGTGGCCTTCTGGACGACGAACTCCATGCGGTCCGCCTTCGGCAGGGCCTGCAGCAAGGTGAGCGTGGTCCCGCGTGCGGCCGTTTGGCGTCCGTTCGACAGCTGGATCCACGTCTCTTCGTCCTGCGACCTGACGATGGTGGCGTCCCATTCCCGCCCCTCTCCGTCGAATACCACCAGGGTATCCCCCACGCGGAGGCGCAGCACCCGGGCGAGGTACCGATGCGCCTCGGGGGGCAGCCGCTGCTCGGGCGCGCTCCCGTCGACCGCGTGGCCCGCGGGGGGCCAAAAAAGCCTCGCCGCCATGGAGGGGCTCGCCTCAGCCCGGCCGGCGACAGCGCCAGCTCGTCCATTCCCCCTCGTCGCGGCTCTCCTGGGGCTCGAAACCCGCGGCGGCGAAGGCTTGTCTCACGTCGTCCTTCTGCTCGACCAGGATCCCCGAGAGCAGGACGTGCCCGCCAGGCGCCGTCGCGCTCCAGAGCGCCGGCGCCAGCGGGCACAGCACGTCCGCTTGAATGTTCGCGAGCACGAGATCGAACGAAGCGCTTAGGTCGTCAAGAACTCCGGTTTGGGTGCGGACGTTCGTCACCGCGTTGCGTGCCACGTTTTCTTCGGTGCAGGCCGTGGCTTCCGGGTCGTTGTCGACGGCCAAGATCTCGCTCGCAGGCCACAGGCGCGCCGCTGCGATGGCCAAAATGCCCGAACCGCAGCCGAGGTCCAGGATGCGCACAGGCCTGTTGCCTGCGTCGGCCAAGGCTTCGCAGGCGCCGATCACGAGGCGGGTCGAGGGGTGCGCTCCCGTGCCGAACGCTCGTCCCGGGTCGAGGTCGATGACGTGGTCACCGCTCACGAGGGTGCCCGGATCCCACGAGGGGCGCACCACGAAATGCGCCCCAATGCGAGTGGCGCGAAAGAACTGCTTCCAAACGTCCCGCCATTCTTCTTCGTGGGCTTGGCGCGTGCGGATGGCCACCGGGTCGACGGTGGTGCCCGCCTCGCGGGCGAATCCCAGGACGTCTTCGGTGGCTTCGAGCACCTCCCCCTGCCGTTCGGGGGCGCACAAGGTCACCACCACCGCGCGCCCCACCTGGGCGGCGATGAGGGTTTGCGCGTCCCGGATTTCAACGCCTCCGGTGAGGTCGGCGAGCGTCGCGGCCACGAGGTCGGCGCCGTCTTCGGTGGTCTCGATCTGGATTTCGGTCCACATGTCAGGCTCCTTTACGCCAGGGCTTGGTCCAAGTCGTCGAGCAGATCGGCTTCGTCCTCGATACCGACCGAAAGGCGCAGCAGGCCTTCCGTGATGCCCGCCGCCCGCCGCGCGTCGGCAGGAACGCCTCTGTGCGAGAACGACACCGGATGGGTGACCAACGACGCAACGTCGCCCAGGCTGGCGGCGCGGTGGAAAACACGGATGCGGTCGTAGAACCTCCGCGCCTCCGCCACATTTGCCACCTCGAAGCTCACCATCGCGCCCGGCCGTGCGAGCAGGCGGCTGGCGCGTTCGTGGTCCGGGTGGTGGGAAAGACCAGGATAGTGGACCGCGCGGACCTTCTCGTGCCCTTGCAGGTGTCGAGCCACGGCCGCGGCGTTGTCGCATTGCCGAGGCAGCCTCAGGCCCAACGTGCGAAGGCCCCTCAAGGTCAAGAACGCCTCGAAGGGCGCGAGGTTGGCGCCCAGCAGTTTTCTGCGGAGGCGGATGCCTTCGAGCACTGGGCGTGCGGCCACCACCACGCCTCCGATCACGTCACCGTGCCCGCTCAGGTACTTCGAGGCGCTGTGCACGACGGCGGTGGCACCGTGGGCCAGCGGACGGACGAGGGCGGGAGAGGCGAATGTGGAATCCACCACCAGGGCCGTGCCGTTGCGGTGGCAAAGCGCGGCGAGGGCGGGCAGGTCGACCACGCGCAGCAAGGGATTCGAAATGGTCTCGACCAACAGCACCCGCGTTTCGGTTCGGAGGTGCGCCTCGACTGCGTCGAGGTCCCAGGCCGGCACGGACTCCACGGCCAAGCCCAGGGAAGGCCCGAGCCCCGTCGCCAACTCGGTGGTGCCGCCGTAGATGCCGTCTGAAACCAAGACGTGGGCGCCACGGCCGAGGGCGAGCAAGGTGGCGGCGAGTGCCCCCATGCCCGACGCAAAGGCACAGGCCTCGTCGCCTCCTTCGAGCGAAGCCACCGCGGCCTCGAGCGCTTCCACGGTGGGGTTTGCGTAGCGGGAGTAGATATACGCGCCGCCTTCCGCAGCCGCATCGGCAGCGGAGGCGTCCGCGTATTCGTAAATGGAGGTCTGGTAGATCGGGGCGACGTGCGGGCGCTCACCCGCAGGACCAAGGCCGCCCTGCACGCGAGCAGGTCTGCCAGCCGAGTCCGGAGCCAGTGACTCGCCGTGTGCAGCTGAACCGGGGCGGGGGCCTGGGCCACCCGCGGATACCGCCAACGTGGACAGGCCGGGGGGCTTGTCCTTCGTCATCGCGGCTCGCGACCCCTCAGCGGATGACCTTGCGCTTGGCTTCGCGACGACGCCTCTTGCGCGCCTCGCGCATCTTGCGCTTCTTCTTGACCGAGGGCTTCTCGTGATACCGACGTCGTTTCAGCTCCTGAAGCACGCCCTCTTTCGAAAGGCGCTGCTTGAGGATCTTGACGGCTTTGTCGATGGAATCCCGTACCTCGACCTCGAGGGGTTTTCCGACCAATGTCTCCAAACAAAAACTCCAGTTAGATGCGTTCGTGCGCGGTGAAAGTGAGCGCGGGAGTAAAGCACTCATGGTCATGGGGGTCAAGCGCCGGATTTCGCCAGGGAGGGGGGTGCTGCTCGCTTTTCGGGAGTCACTTCATAAAGGATGGAATCGTCTGACGCCTCGTAAGGCTGACAGGCATCGAAACACGAAAGAGGGTCAGGAGTTGGTGAACGTGGGCGTCAGCTCCTTTCTTTTGGTCCAAGTCGCACCTGAACGCATGTGACTGCTTGCCGAATGTATTCCCACTAACGTTAATTTTCTTTACACATCTCGAAATTCTGCGGTATGTACCGCAAACCGCCGAAGGCGGGGCGATAGCGCGAGACACGAAAAGGAGCACACATGTTGGGGGCCAAGGTATTCACAGCGACCAAGGCAAGGGAGCGGGACGAACTGGGTGAGGCCGTCACCCGCTGGCTGCGTGACAACCCCGATGTTCGGGTCACCAACAAGGTGGTCACTCAGAGTTCGGACAGCGAGTTCCACTGCCTGACGATTACGTTGTTCTACGAGAAGTAGACCGGGCCCGTTCCCGCGGTCACCCGTTTTCCAGCGGCAGCGCCGGGGCTTACGCTCCGGCGCTGCACGCGTATCTACGCGGCGAAACGCTCACAGCGCAGGCTCTGCTTTCGCCGCTTTGACCCACGTGACATGATGCGACCGCATGCGGTTCGGCTTCGTCCTCAAGCGCGGTAAGGAGGAAGCGCGCCACGTCGCGCGCGACTTGATCGAACTCCTCGGGTCCCTGGGGTGTGCGTCGGTGATGCCTCGAGAGGACGTGGCCGGCGATGCGACCGAGTTCCCGGGAGCCACTTTGGTGCCTGGCCAGGAGCTGGGGCCTGCCATCGATGCTCTGGTGGTGCTCGGGGGCGACGGCACTTTCCTCCACGGCGCAGGCTTGGTCGCAGACCATGGTGTCCCGCTCCTCGGCATCAACCTGGGCTCGTTGGGATTCATGACCCACTGGACGCTGCCCGAGGCGAGGGACGTGGTCCGAGCGGCTGCATCCGGCCAGCTCGACGTCGAGGAGCGTATGCGCCTTCGCGTGTCGGTCGTCGAGAACGGCACCACTGTCGTCGAGCGCAACGCACTCAACGAGGCGGTGCTCACGCAGCGGAGCATGGCCCGTCTCCTCGACCTGGAAGCCGAATCAGATGGGCAACCCATCGCCAGCTTCAAAGCGGATGGGGTCATCGTGGCATCTCCCACGGGAAGTACGGCGTATAGCCTGGCCGCGGGGGGCCCCATCTTGACGCCGCAGGTGGACGCGATGGTGCTCACGCCGATTTGTCCGCATACGCTGACCTACCGTCCGGTGGTGCTGCGCGCCGACCGCCGCCTCATCGTGAAGAACGTCTCTCCGTCCATGGTGAGCTTGACGTTGGACGGGCAGTGGGGACGCGAGTTGCCACCTGGCGCCCACGTCGAAGTGAGCAAGGCAGAGCGCCCCGCTCGTCTTTATCGCCCGAACCACCCGTTCTTCACGGTCTTGCGCCAGAAGTTGCGCTGGGGCGAACGACAGGGCTAGCGCGCGATCGCAGGGACTGCCGACGATCCCGGAAAAATAATCCGCAACCCACTGGACTTTCGACCGATAATACTGAACACAATAACAGGTGAACAGGTAATCAGTATGCTGTCGTTTCTTCGAATCTCTGGGTTGGCCCTGATTGAGTCGCTCGAGTTGCCTTTGGGGCCGGGGTTCACGGTCGTCACCGGCGAAACGGGCGCGGGCAAGAGCATCATCGTCGATGCGCTCGGCCTGCTTCGCGGTGGGCGGGCGCGCTCCGACCTCGTGCGCACGGGCTGTAAAGAGGCGCAGGTCGAAGCTGTGTGGTCCTTGCGCCCCGACGACCCGCGCTGGCGGTCGCTGGCTGAGGCCGGGCGCTCGTCCGAGGGGGGCGAGCCGGCGCCGGAACCGGCGCCAGACGAAGACGCGGCCGGCGCTGCGGGTGACGAGACGGACGAAGGCTTGCTCGTTCGGCGTGTGCTTCCTCGTAGTGGCAAGGGGCGGATCTACCTCGGGGGTAGCCTGGCGACGGCCGCGGAGTTGGCCGAGACCGTGGGGGGACTCATCGATATTACCTCCCAGCACGACCAACAGTCCTTGATGGATCCCGAAAGCCAGCTCGCCATCGTCGACGCGTTCGCTCAGAACGGAGAGCTGCTGTCCCGCATGGAGGACGTTCACCGCACGTTGTCGCATGCCGAGTCCGAGGTGGCGGCCTTCGAGGCTGACGCGAGGACGCGGGCTGAACGCGAGGACTTTCTTCGTTTCCAAATCCGGGAACTCGAAGAAGCCAACCTGGTTCCAGGGGAAGACGAGGCGCTTCGTGCCGAGCGGGAGCGCGTGCGGGGCGCCGAGAAATTTCTGGCAGCCGCCGCGCGGGGGGAGCAAGTGCTGTACTCGGCAGAAGCGGCTGCGGTGGGAATGATCGGGTCGGTGGCGCGGGAGCTCGAGATCCTCGCACCCTTGGATGCCGCTTTCGGTGCGGCGGCGGGGCGCCTCTTCGATGCCCAAGCCGTGGTCGAGGACGTGGCGCGGGAGCTAGGCCGATACGCTTCGACCGTCCGTTTCGACCCTCAACGCCTGGAGCAAATCGAGGAACGTCTCTATCTGCTGGGCCGGCTGATGCGCAAGCACGGCGGCTCGCTGGAGGCGGCGATCGCCAGCCGCGACCAATTGGCGCGCTCACTCTCCGAGTTGGCGGCCTACGAAGACTCGCTGGGAGAGCGGCGGCAAATCCTGGCGCGTGCACGGGAGCAGGCCGATGCTCTCGCGGTCGAGCTGGGACAGAAGCGTCGCCAGGTCGCACGAGGCTTGGGGCGCGCCATCGATGAGACCCTGCAGGAGCTTGGCCTCAAGGGGGCGCGGGTGCTCGTCGAAGTGGAAGACCGCGGCAACGAAGGGCTCGGTCCGAAGGGACGTGATCGCGTGTGTTTTCAGTTCGCGCCCAACGCGGGCGAGCCCCCGCGGCCTCTTGCCAAGATCGCGTCGGGCGGTGAACTGTCGCGCGTGATGTTGGCCGTCAAGCAGGCCCTGGCCCGGGCGGACCGTACGCTCACCTACGTCTTCGACGAGGTCGATACAGGCGTCGGGGGAGCCGTTGCCGAGGTGATCGGACTCAAGCTGAGGGCCATCGCGGCGGAGCGGCAGGTTCTCGCGGTGACCCATCTTCCCCAGATCGCGGCCCACGCGGACCGCCATCTGCGGGTCGAGAAGGTCACCGATAAGGGGCGAACCTTCGTGCGCGTGCGTGATCTCGAGCTCGCCGAGCGGGAGGAGGAGATCGCTCGCATGCTGGGAGGCATCGAACCGACGCCGGAGGCTGCAGAGCATGCCCGCCAGATGCTGCGCCGCGCTCGCGGCGCCCGTTTGCAGCTCAAGCAGGCGCGGCAGAGGCGCCGCGCGTGACGCGTGATCGGAAGGCGCGCGTCCTTAAGTTGACGGCTCGGACCTCGCGTGCTGGTGTTGTTCCGTGGCACGCCCGCACACCACCGGAAAACGCCGCCGCCGCAGCCCTCGCATGGGGGCCTCGGCGCGCGGGTCGATACGCCTGGTCCTCCTGCTTGCAGGGCTGACGGGGATCAACGTCTACGTCTTCTACTTCAAGAAGGACACGGCCGTCCCCGAGTTGCTCGAGGCGTCTTCCATGACCCGCACCATGGCGGAGAATCAGGCCGAGTCGATCGCGGAGATCACTGACAAGGCGGGGCAGGGGCAGGTACCCGCCAAAGACGACGGACATCCGACAGATCCGGCTGCCGAGAATCAGGGGCGGGTCGTGGAAGGTGAGTTCGGCAAGCTCGACACGCTGAGTACCGTGCTGGCGCGGGAGGGGTGGGCCGAGGTTGCCCTGACGGTCTCGGCCGCGCTCGGCAAGGTGGTGGACCCAAAGAGCATTTGGCCGGGTCACAGGTTTGCCCTCAGTTTCGACGAGGAGGGCCAACCCGAACGCATGGAATATCGTCCAAGCGCCATCCTCACCTACGTCGTGACCCGGCAGGCGGATGGCGGCTGGTCGGCGAGCAAGCACGAGCGGCCCGTCGAGCTACGCACCGAGAACGTGGCCGGGCGCATCGACTCGTCCCTTTACGGATCGATCCAGGGAGCCGGGGAGGCGCCCGCGCTCGTTGCGAAGCTTGTCGACCTCTTTGCCTGGGACATCAATTTTTACACGGACCAACATCCCGGGGACGTCTGGAAGGTGGTCATCGAGAAGCGGTACCTCGACGGCGGGTTTCAGGGTTACGGTCACGTACTGGCGGCGGAGTACAGCGGAAAGGTGGGAACCTTTCGTGCGTTCCGTCACGTGGAAGGAGGCAAGGAGGGTTACTTCGACGAAAAGGGTCAGGCCATCACGAAGAGCTTCCTGAAAACACCACTTCGCTACGTGCGGGTCAGCTCGAAGTTTGACACGAAGCGCTTCCATCCCGTGCTGCATATGACGAAGGCCCACCTGGGCGTCGACTATGCCGCCCCGGTGGGAACTCCCATTTGGGCCGCTGCAAGTGGCAAGGTCGTGGAAGCCGCCATGAAGCGCGGTTCGGGCAACACCATCGTGATTCGCCACGACAACGGCTACGCCAGCCGCTACTACCACTTGAGCAAGTTCGCGAAGGGACTCAAGGCAGGTCTGACCGTATCGCAAAAGCAGGTCATTGGTTACGTGGGCACCACGGGGCTATCCACCGGGCCTCACCTGCACTTCGGCTTGACCCTCAATGGCTCCTTCGTGGATCCCATGAAGGTCAAGGGGATGCGCGATCGACCCGTGGCGCGGCCGTCCACCTATCGCGAGGCCATCCGGCCCTGGCAGCGGCAACTCGAGGCCCTGGACGGGGTCTTGGCCAAGAACTGACCCACCTGCGGGGTGGTGCAACAAGTCGCCCACTCTGCAACTCGTACGGACGGGCGGAACCCCGCCCCCCTCCCTCCGTTCGGCGCTATACTGCCAGCAGTATGTTTCGCGTCATCACTGGTCTCCTGAAGGGCGGCATCGTTGGCGGTGGCCTTGGCTACGGGGCTTACACTTTGGGCCTGGGCGCGGGGAGTACGGGCTATCTGGTCTACGCTCTCGTTGGCTTTTTCACCGGGGTCATCTGCGGCAAGCCGCTGTGGCGGCAGGAAACGTTGTGGACGCCGGTCGTCAAGGGTTTGGTTGGTGCGGGGCTGTCGTGTTTGGTCTACTTCGGAGCCCGCAAGTTCCTGGGCGGCTTTTCGTTGCCCCTTCCCGAGGCGTTGAGCGTTTCCGCGGGCACACCGCTCGTCGATGTTCCTTTCCTCTTCGGGGCTGTGGTGGGCATCGTGTACGGCGTTCTCGTCGAAGTGGACGACGGCGGCGGGACCGCGGCGACCGCCGACCCGAAGGCGAAGCCCAAAGGGAAGTGAGCGTGGGGGCGTGGGAGGAGAGCTTTCGCCGGACAGGCGTGAGCGGCCAGCAGCTCGACCGATTGCTCGAGCACAACCCCGCCATCGTTTACACCTGCACGCTCGGCCGCCTGTGGACGTTCTCGTACGTGAGTCCCAACGTAAGGCGGGTGCTTGGCTTCGAGGCGGAAGAGATCCTGTCCGATCCTGCCCTTTGGCTGTCGCGGCTCCATCCGGCCGACCGCTCGCGCTTGCCTGAGCGCGGTGCGGTTAGTCTGCTCGCCGAGGGGAGCCGTGTCTGGGAGTACCGCTTCAAGCACCGCGACGGCGGCTACCGTTGGCTGCAAAACGAGGTGCGCCTACTACCCGAGGCCGATCCCATCCACGAGCCCTTCGAGTGCACGGGGTACTGCATCGACATCACCGAGCGCAAGAACGCCGAGGCGGCCTGGCGGGACAGCGAGGCCCGCTTCGAGGCCTTCATGCGCAACAGTCCCGCCATCGCCTTCCTCAAGGACGAGGAAGGACGCTTCGTCTACGCCAATCCCGCTTTCGTGGACAGCTTGGGTCTGAGCTCTTCAGGTTGGGTTGGGCAGACCGCTCACGATCTGTGGCCGGCCGAGGTGGCAGGGCCGATCCAGGTGTCGGATCGAGAAGTCCTCACGACGGGGCTTCCCAAGGCCGTTGAAGAGGCTCTCCGTGGTCCGGGTGGAGAACGTGTGTTCTTCACTCTCAAATTTCCCCTGCGAGACAGCGGCCGCACGTTACTGGCCGGCATGGGCATCGACGCCACCGAAAGGCGGTTCCTGCAGCAGCGGTTCGTGGCCACGCAACCGGCTGCCTCCGCGCTCCCCGCGCAGACGGGGAGCCACAGTGCACCCCTCGATGCCTTGCCGAGCGGCACCGAAACGGTGCTTCTGGTGGAAGACGAGCTGCTGGTCAGAGAGCTGGCCAAGCGGATTCTCGTGCGGCAGGGGTACAGCGTACTCGAAGCCGCCAGCGGTCCTGAGGCCATTCGTGTGGCCGAAGCCCACGCGGCGCCCCTTCATCTCCTGCTCACGGATGTCGTCATGCCCGGGCTGGGGGGGCCCGAGATCGTCAAGCGCCTGCGCGGCCGGTACCCGGACCTCCGTGTGATCTTCATGTCGGGCTACGCCGAGAGCGCCATCTTCGAGACGCGGGCACTGACACCCGGAGAAAACTTCGTGCTCAAACCTTTTTCTCCGCAAGACCTGCTGAAGATCGTGCGGGCCACCCTGGACGGGCTGGCCCCGCCGGTCCGTTTCCAGGCGCCGCGGTTCTAGGCGGGCCGGCCCAAGGGGTCTTTGCTCGCGTCATTCGGGGAGGCCTCCTCACCGTGAGGCTCAAACGCGCCGAGCTCTCGCAGGACGGCGTCGTCCGCCTCGCGGTCGGCGTGATCGCTTTGAGCCTTCGTGCGCTTGGCCACGAGGCGCTCGGCGCGACGCGAGCGAAAGAACACTACCTCCTCGGCCAGGCCGAGCCCGATGTACGCGGACACCAACACCAAAAACACGAAGCTCTTCTCGATGCCCGCCCGCACCGTCGCCACGAACGCGCCGGCCAGGAGAAGCAACACGCCCACCGTGCGCCGGGTGAGGCGCAGATCCTTGAACGACCGGAACCGCACACGAGACACCATCAAGACGGAAAGCACGATCACCACGGCCGCCGTCGAGGTTTCGCTCACCGCGCGGTACTGACCCGCGTTGTGACTCACGATGACCATGAGCACCAGCACCGAAGCGGACGGCGGGATGGGTAAACCCAACGTGTACTTTCCCGGGCCTTTGTTGCGTTCGTGCTCGCCGTCTCGGCGTGCCAGCACGTTGAAGCGCGCCAAACGCAGCGCTCCGGCACAGACGAAGAGACCTGCCACGAACACACCCAGCTTGCCGAAACGGGTCAGTCCCCACTTGTACATCATCAACGCCGGGGCGGCGCCGAAGGTGATGAGGTCGGCGAGGGAGTCCAGGTCCCGCCCGAGGTCCGTTTGGGTGCGGGTCAGCCTCGCCACCCGCCCATCGAAGGTGTCGAAGAAGAAGCCGAAACAGATCGCCAACGCGGCCAGGTAGAGATCCGATTCGTCTCGATCCGAGGCCGCGTAGGTCAGCGCGGCAAACCCGCAAAGCACGCTCGAAAGCGTGAACAGGTTGGGAAGGATGTAAAAGGTCTTCCGGAAATCCACGGCCCGAGGATACCATGCGGCCGTCTTGGTCTTCGTCCGTAGCGTTTTCAACACGTTGTTGGTGGCCCTGTCCACCTTCGTGTTTTCCTTGTTAGCCTACGTCGCGCGCCTGGTAGACAACTCCGGCGACAAAGTCATCGAGCTCGCCCACGTCTGGGGCAAGACGCTCGCCTTTTTGACGGGGATGCGCGTGACGCTGCGAAGCGAGGCAACCCTCGAGCCCGGACGCCCCTACGTGTTCGTGGCGAACCACGTCTCGGCCGCCGACATTTGGGCGCTTTACGCGGTTTTGCCGGTGCGGGTCCGGATGATCGCCAAGAAGCAGCTCGGTGCGATTCCCTTTTTCGGTTGGGCGCTGCGTGCCGGCCGCTTCGTCTTCATCGACCGGCAGGATCCGCACGCTGCCCGCCGCAGCATCGACGAAGCGGCTCGCCGCATCCGAGGAGGTGTGTCGGTGCTGATCTTCCCCGAGGGCACACGATCTCGCGATGGGCGGCTCGGGTCGTTCAAAAAGGGCGGCTTCCATCTGGCAGTGAATGCCGGCGTTCCCATCGTGCCCGTCGCCGTGCGAGGCACCTTCGCGCTTCTGCCTCCCAAAACCCTGTGGATCCGCCCGGGGCCGGTGGAGGTCGTGCTGGCGCCCCCCGTCCCCACCCAGGGGCTCGCCGACACGGAACGTTCACACCTGGTCGAGCGGGTGCAAGCGATGGTGGCCGCGCGCCTCGCAGCGTCTGAAGAACGGCCGGTCGCGGCGCGTCCGGCCGCCGTCCGTCAGTAGATCACCTGCACCAGGGCCAGTCCATGGGGCGGAGCGGTCACCCCTGCCTTGGTGCGCGTGCCCAGCACGAGGGCTTCGTCGATCTGCGCGGCAGGAATCTCGCCATGCCCCGCCCCCACCAAAGTGCCCGCCATGATGCGCACCATGTTCTTGAGGAACGCCGTGCCCTCGACGTCGATTGTCACGAGAGCGCCGCTCCTTCGCACGTCGATCCGCCGGATCAACCTGCGCGTGGATGGGCGCTGGCAGTCGGCAGCTCGAAATGCCCGAAAATCGTGTTCGCCTTCGAGGCGTGCTGCGGCCTGCCGCATGAGCGAGAGATTGAGGGGACGCTTGACGTGCCAGGCAGTCCGTTCATTGAGGGGCGAGCGGGTGGGGTGGTTCCACAGTGTGTACCGGTAGATTTTGCCCCGCGCATGGCGACGTGGGTCGAATCCAGGCGCGGCTTCGGAGACCTCCACGATGGCGACGTCGCGGGGCAGATGAGCGTTCAAACCCCGCTGAAATCCCAGGACAGGAATGCGTTCCACCACGTCGGCTGCGGCCACCTGGCCATGCGCATGCACGCCGGCGTCGGTGCGTCCGGCGCCTCGCACCGCTACGGGGTGTCCCAACATCGCCTCGAACGCTTCTTCTATGCTCTGCTGAACCGTGCGATCGCTCGCCTGGCGCTGCCAGCCGCAGAAAGCCGTTCCGTCGTATTCGACCAGCAGACGCAGCGTGCGTGTAACGGGATCGGGTCCGGCGCTCATCAGAACTCGAACATCAGACCCGCCGACCAGGTGCTATCGCCCACGTGAAGGCGGTTGGCCGAGCCAAGTCCGTCGATCACAGCGTGGCGGTACTCGGCAAACGCATAGGTGTGATTCACTCCGGTCTCGGCGTCGAACGCCTGGGCGGATCCCGGATCGAAGACGTCGAGCAGAATCGAAAGCCCGGCGGCCAGATGGTAGCCGGACGTGCCACCCCGGCCGCGGTTACCTGCGGCGTCGCGGGCCACGTCGCCGTTGCCGTTCGAGATCGACCAGTAGACCCAGTCGAAGCCGGCTTTCGCGTAGGGAACGAGTGGCAGACTCCAGCGCAAAGCCAGCACGTCGAAGCGGTAAACCAGAGACACCGACGTGGGCAACAGCATGAGCTTCGTATCGTCTCCCGATCGGGTCTCGGGCAGGGCTCCGGGCTCAGGCTCAACGAAGGCTTTGGCCGACTGGCGCGTGTAACCTACGGAGACGCCCAGCCCCACCGACCCGAACCCGTTCCAGATCTGATAATCGAGCTCTGCGCGGGCCATCAGCCTGCGGTCATCGCCGAAGTAGAGCGCGAAGGGACGCTCGTCTTCCGGCAGATTGCCAAACTCGCTATCGATATTCGGACGGTAAGGCCCAAGGTGCAGCTCCATGGCCCAGTTTTTCGGCGAGCGGTACCGATCGCCCCGCGAGACCACCGTCTCTTGCCCGTAGGCCTGCCCTGCAACCGACAGGGCCGCGGCTCCGAGCGCCACCGCGCACGCCAAACATCGAAAACGGTCGTTCACGAAAAACCTCCGCCCCAGCTTGGGCATGCGGCCGCGCGCCGTCAAGCCGGGCGTGCGGCCTGGGGGTGACTCTGGGCGGCGGCGGTGTTTTTCCTCAGCCACGCGGTATCCAAGGCGGGGGGCCAGAGGGCTGACCGGGCCGAGAGGCCTCGTCGGCAGCAGAGGCCGGCGCTTCGCGTTCGGACCGCACGCCGTCGGGCGCAAGGTCTTCCACTTCCCATACGCCGCCGCCCTCATCGGCGCCCGGTGAGGCCTGCGCGGCCGCAGGCGCGCCGCGCTCGTCGCGTGGGCCGAGCTCGAAGCGGACGCTCTGACGGCTCCCCTCACTCAGGGGCGCCGAAGGCACGCCGTGGTGACCCGCTCCGTGTTTTTGGCCCACGCCATAGGCGTCAAGGATGTCTGACAGCGTGACCACGTAGCGGCTCGGGCCTGGACGATCGTCGTCGTGCACGGGGGCGAGCGAGGTCCCCGCGGCGCCCAGTTTTTCCAGGGCGCGTTCGAGCGAATCGTCAGGGTCCAAGCGAGGGCCTTGCCGATCGTCGTCGAGGAGCGCGAGCACGTCCGCCTCTTCCTTCGTGGCGATCCGCATGATTTGCCGAAGGGTGCGTTCGCGCCGGCTTTCGTGTTCGGGCAGCGCAAAGCCATCTTGCTTGGACAGCGCGACGTACACGGTTTCCCGCTGCAGCCTGCGCGAGACGAAGAGGCTGACCAGGTTGCTCACCATCAGCGGCACGATGATCGCGTAATCGTGCGTGAGCTCGAAGATCATGACCACCGAC
This sequence comes from Myxococcales bacterium, assembly GCA_022184915.1. Classification (NCBI taxonomy): domain Bacteria; kingdom Pseudomonadati; phylum Myxococcota; class Myxococcia; order Myxococcales; species Myxococcales bacterium. The sequence goes on from JAGTJU010000001.1 coordinate 1,549,012, forward strand.
GTGAACGGCGCGCGCACGATCCCGGCAAAGAGCGCCCCCATCCCCACGAGCGCATACGCGCCCGGCGCCGCCGTGTGGTTGGGCAGCAACCAGTGCGCCAGGGTGCCCAAGCACCCCCCGGTCATCGCACCCATGAAGAGACTCGGACCGAAGATGCCGCCCGCGTTCCCCGAAGCATACGCCACCGCCACCGTGAGAAGCTTGAGCAGCAGCAGCGGCGCCATGACGGTGATGGCCATGCGGCCCACGAGCGAGTCGCCAATGAAGCGGTACCCGCTGCCGAGCACCTCGGGAATGAAGAGCGCGAGGGCCCCCACGAGCAGTCCCCCCGCGATGGGCTGGAAGGGGCGCGTGTGGGCGGGGAGGGCTTTGAACCGCAAACGGAGCGACAGCAGCATGCGGACGAACCCCACCGAGACGAGGCCTCCGATCAAGCCGAGTACCGCGTAGATGACGAGCTCACCGGGGTGCACCAGCTCGTAGTGGGGCACGTGAAAGAGCGGTTCGTTGCCGAGCATCAGACGTAGCACCAGCCAGGAAGTGGCAGCGCCCAGGACGACGTTTCCGATGACCGGGGCGTGAAGGTCCCCCATCAGTTCTTCGAGGGTGAAGAGCACGGCCGCTACCGGCGTGTTGAACGCTGCGGCGATGGCGGCGGCTGCCCCCACGGGGACGAGCTGTTTCACCTTCTTCGTGGAAAGGCGCAAAGACTGCCCGAACACCGAAGCCACCCCGGCACCGACGTGGACGGAAGGGCCCTCCCGCCCCAGCGGCACCCCCCCCGCGATGGTGGCCGACGTGCAAGCGAACTTTCCCAGCACCGTGCGCAAGGAGATGCGGCCACGGTCTCTCAGAAGGGCGGCCCGGGTTTGCGGGATCCCGCTGCCTCGTGCTTCGGGGAAATAGCGGTGAAGCAGAAATCCGGCCAGCCCGGCCGTCAGGGTGGGGACGGCGAGCCGGCGCCAGGACGAGCTATCGAGCGGAAAAAGGCGGGCGCCCAAGCGCTCCGTGACCAGGATGAACGCCACGGTGGTGGCACCCACCACAGCTCCGATCAGGAGCGTGAGGACCAAAAAGACCGACCGCTCGCGCTCGGGATCTTCGAGCCACGCGCCCACCCGCGTCTGAAGGTCGTGGCGCAGCCGACGAAGGTGCTCTGGGAGAGTCGAGAGCTTCATTGAAACCGAAGGGAGGATACGGCTGCGGGTCAGGGTGGGGAGAGAACCACGACCTCGGCACCCGGGCGGCTCTTGAGTGACCGCACGGCCACCATGTTTCCCTCCACTTTGCGCACGTGCGGGCGGCCCGAGGTGAAGACGTCGACCGGGGCCAACTCTTTGACGGCGGATGTCTCCGTTTTGTAGTGCATCGGCACCACGATGAGCCGGGGCCTGATCTGGTCGACGACGCGGGCGGCGCGTTCTGCATCGATCGTGTACGTGCCCCCAACCGGCACCAAGACCACGTCGACCTGCCCGAGCTCAGACAGCTGCTGATCGGTCAGCGTGTGTCCCAGGTCGCCGAGGTGAGCCACGCGCACGCCGCTCGTCTCGAACACGAAGATGGCGTTGAGACCCCGACGGGTGCCGAGCTCGTCGTCGTGATAAACGCCGATCGTACGAATCGAGACGTCGCGGAAGCGTTCATCGATCTTTAGCCAACCCTTTTTGTCGGGTGTGAGGCCCCGGAGCACGCGGGGGGTGCCCGACACCAGACCCAGGTTGGTGTGGTCGGGATGTTCGTGGCTCACCGTCACCAAGTCGGCCGGCACGGCGTCCGGCAGCCGGAAGCCCGCGCCGTGGGAGGTGGGGTCCATCAGCACCCGGGTGCCTTGGGCCGTCTCCAAGAGGAAGCAAGACTGGCCATACCAGGTCAGGCGCGGGACAGGGGGGAGCTGCTGAGCGGGGGCCGAGCCGAGCCCCACCCCCAGCGCGAACACGGCGGCCACGGCCCCTATGACCCACCTTCTCACGGCTTTGCTGCCGGTCGCCCCGCGGGGCCTCGGATCGGCGGGACGGCCCGTGGACCTGCCTTGGCTCATGGGCGGGCAGCGTATCGCCGTGGGCCGGTGGGTGCAAAGCCGAATGCGAGGCTCACAGCGGCGCGAACGGCTCGTAGGCGCGCCGTGCGCGGCGTCCGAGACCCCGCCGAAATAGTAGTTCCTCTTCTTCGCCCTTTTGCCAGCTCGTGCCCTCGGGGGTTCGCTGTCGGAGCGAGGCGGTCCCCGGCCCCGGTAGGCCGGCGGGAGGAGCGGGCGTGCGTGCCGCGGGCTCGAATGACGCGCCCTCGGCGGCGGAGCTAGTGGCCCCGGGGGCCTTCGGGACAGACGCCCCGCGCTCGGCGTCAGGTCGTGGCGGTGCCAGCGCTGCGTTTGGCTTCTTGGATCCCCCGGCCCCGCCCTCGTTCGTTTCGGCGTAGGCTTTGCGCGCCTGGGCGGCGGAGGCTTCGCGCTGGGCCGGCGCTGCGATGACGAGTTGGTCTTGAAGAAGCCGCGCCACGCGAACGTCCACCTGGCTCCGCTCGGCGCGACCGGACGGCAGACCCTCGGGCCCCTCGGGCACCACCGTTTGCGCACCTTCCGTGGGCGCATGCAAGGACAGCGACGCCACGCCGCCCGTGCCCTGCAGTTCGTTCGTGCGGCTCTCGAGGCTCTTGCCGTTCAGCACCACGCGGGCGTTTCGTGGGGCCTGCACCACCTCGAGTTCCAGCGCTTGGCCGGAGGCCACCGAAGGCTCGAAGGCCACCTGAAAGGCGCTTTCGGGGTCGAAAGCGGGGGCATGCCCCGTAGTTTTGCCCGTGAGGACCAGGGCCACGCCCTCGGCGTTTTTTTCCAGGCTCACGTCGACGGGAGCCTCCGAAGCCTGGATGCTGGCCGCCGCCTGCAGCAACGTGGCGCCCTCGGCCACCGGGATGAGATAACGACCTCCGTCCACGGAGATGAGAACCTTGCCCGCCTGCACTGATTCGTAAGCTGAGGAGAAGCTCGCCGAGCGGGCCTGGGCGGCGGCCGCGATCTGCTCGACGCTCACCGTGAACGCGCTGCCGGAGCCATCGGCCAGGCGGGGCCTGGGGGGCGCGGTCTGCCCGCTCACGCGGAGCGTGCCGCCGGGGTCGAACGCGTCCAGCCGCAACGTGGTACCGACGATCGCGTCGTTGATCGTGTTCGAGCGGCGTTGAATCGTTTGCCCGTCGACGGTGAGGCGCGCGTTCTGGGCCGTTTGCGTGACCGCGAGGCCGAGCTCGCGCCCCTCTCCGCCCGTGAAGGTCTGTGAGATTTCGAGCGCGCTGCTCTCGCCCAGCTGAGCGTCGTAACCCGTTTGCCTGCGCGACAGCACGAGGCGCTGTCGCTCCCCTTCGGACTGAACCTCGGCATCGATCGCGGCACTTGCGTCCCGGATCGCCTGAGCCAGCTGAGAGAGGCTGCCACCCTCTGCCACTGCGACGGTCACGCGCTCGTCGTCGAGCCTCAAGGACAGGGACCCCGCGCGTAGGGTTTCTCCCTCGGCGAACCCTGCCGACGCGGCCTGGGCGGCTCGCGCGGTCTGGTGAACCGTGACCACGTGGTCGGACGCCCCGCGCACGGATACGGCGTCCGTGGCGCTCGCGCCCGCGCGGCTTCGGCTTGCCAGCTCGTGAGGCTTTCGGCGCGCGAACACCTGCTGCGCGAGGTTGCCCATGACCTCGTCGCGGGCGCTTGCGAGCTCGCGCACACCCTTGAGTGCCGAGACGGGCAGCAGCGAACCCATCGCTTGGTTCGGCGGCTGGGTGGGGCCCAGCGCCAGGACGCTGCGGTCCGGGCTGTATGTGATGGGAAAGGGCATCGTCTGCGTTCAGCGCAGAGGGAAGCGCTGGCCTGTCAAGTAATTCTCCTGACTAATTATATACCCTCGACGGGGCACCAGGGAAGAAATTGCCTAGTGGCCGTGCGGGAATGGGAAAAAATGACCGGGTGCCCGGGACGCTGTGCCGCATTGCCGGGTACGGGGCAGTGGGCTGGGGTCGCAGAAGGGGCGATTCCCGGGGCCGGCTCGCACTTGCGTCTTGAAGCCATGGGCGAAGGTGGACATGATGGGCCTTGGCCCGTGCGCCTCGCCGGGTCGCAGGCCCATGTTCCCCACCTTCTCCCGCTCCATCGACAAACGCCGGGTCAGCCGCGGGCGCATCCACGTGACCGCCCGCTACCTGAGCGCCCACCTGGCCCTGGAGGGGGTCGTGACCGACGTGAGCGCCGAGGGGTTGTTCTTCGCCAGTGATTTTCTGGATGCGCGCGGCGAGATGGCAAGACTGTCCGTGTTTTTGCCCGCGCGCCCCGAGCCACTCGAGCTGCGGGGTGAGGTCCGTTGGGTGAACGACGCGCCCCTGGGGTCTGGCATGGGCATCCGCCTGGTGGACGTGAGCCTCGAGGACAGGATTCTGCTGGCCAGCCTTCCCGCGCTGCTCGAGGGAAGCCAGGGCAGTGCCCGTACGGGATACGCCTGAAACGAGGTGGGGCTCTCTCGCCCCGGGCGTTGGAGATCTGGTACGTTCGACGCATGAAGCGCTCCGTGTCCGTCGAAATCGCAGGCCGGACGTATCCTCTGCGGAGCGACGGAGACGACGCCACCGTACGCCGCCTCGCGGCCGACGTCGACGCGCGAATCCGGGCCGTGATGAAGAGCGGCCGAGGCGTTGACACGCAACAGGTCGCCGTGCTCGTGGCCCTGCAGCTGGCTGAAGCGCTCGAGCGCGAACGCTTGTTGCACGCCAAGCTCAAAGCCGATGTCCGCACGCGGGGCCAGGCCCTTTTGGCGCTCATCGAGAGACACGCGCTGGTTTGAGCGGCCTGGCGTGGCGCTGCCCCGGGGCGCCTCTCGATTCGTCAACCATCAACCCACGATTGGGCTCTGTTTTCACGCGCTTCGGGGCTATAGTGGCGCCCCCGGCCGCTCCCTGATGCGACCGGCCGGCCCGTCTCCATGGCAGTGTCTTCCACCCCCGGTCGCTCGGTGTCCGAGCAAAAACGTCGTCTGCGGCACGAGATGGCCGAGCGGCGTCGCGTCTGCTCTCCGCTGGCCCGCTCGAAGGCGGCTCGCGCGTTGGCGGAGCGCCTCGAAGGTTTTGCGCCTCTTCAGGCCGCCGCCGTGGTGGCCGGGTATGTCCCCGTGAGAGGGGAGATCGACCCGCGACCGGCGCTCGAGGCGCTTGCGGCTCAAGGCGTGGTGATCGTCTGGCCGCGGGTGGGTCGAGGAAAGCCGCGCCTGGCGTTCTTCAGGGTCAGCGGGGCTGACGATTGGGGCCATGGCCCCTTTGGGATCCTCGAGCCCAAGCCCGGCTGCCCCGAGGTACCCGTGGCGGCGATCGACGCCTTCGTCACCCCAGGATTGGCTTTCGATCCGCGCGGCTATCGCCTGGGGTGGGGCGGAGGCTACTACGACGAGTTGATCGCCGGCCTGCCAGTCCGCCAACGTGTTTTGCTACTCGGGGTGGCCCACGATTTCCAGGTCGTGAGCCGCTGCCCCCACGAGTCCTTCGATGCGCCGATCGATTGGATCGTCACCGATCGACAGACCATCGCCTGCCAAGCCCTTCGCCAATCGTCCCCTACATGAGTGCATTGACCGTTCTCGTCGCCGTCGTGTCCGCCCTGGTTGCAGGCATGGCCGCTTTTGCCATGGGTCGCAGCGGCCGTCCTCCCGCTCGCCCCGAAAGTCACGAGGAAAAACGCCGCGTGGTCGAAGCCGCGCAAGCTGAAGCTGCTGCCATCCGCAAGCAGGCCGAGCTCGACGCCGCCGAGGTCGCGCGCAAGAGCAAGTCCGAGGTGGAGGAGGCCCTGCGGGCGCAGCAGACCGACTTGCAGCGGAAGATCGGAGAAGCGTCGGCGAAGGCTGACGCCCTCGAGCGCAGAGAGAAGGAGCTGGAGGCCGAGTCCGAGGCCTTTCGGCGCAAGCAGAAGGACCTCGACGCACGCGAAGAGGCGACCGAGGCGGTGGCGCGCAACGCTACGGTGCTGGCTGCCGAGGCGCGGACGCGGCTCGAAAAAGTGGCTGGGATGAATCTGGAGGAGGCGCGGCGCGCTTTGGAGGAAAGCGAGCGGGAGCAGGCACGGGCCGCGGCCGCCGCGGAGGTCAAGCGCATCGAAGACGCCGCCCGCAAGGACGCCGAAGACAAGGCCCGCACCATCCTGGCCGCCGCGGTTCAGCGTCACGCCAGCGAGTACGTCACCGAGCGAACCGTGTCCACCGTTGCTTTGCCTTCGGACGACATGAAGGGCCGCATCATTGGGCGGGAGGGCCGCAACATCCGCGCGCTGGAGGCGGCCACCGGCATCGATCTCATCATCGACGACACCCCCGAGGCGGTGGTGATCTCTTGCTTCAACCCCGTAAGGCGGGAGATCGCCCGTATCGCGCTCACCCGGCTCATCGCCGATGGCCGCATTCATCCGAGCCGGATCGAAGAGATGGTGAAGAAAGCCGAGGAGGAGGTGGGCCAGCAGTGCCGCGACGCCGCTGAACAGGCCCTCTTCGACCTGGGCCTCGGCAAGCTGCATCCGGAGCTCCTGGTGCTCCTCGGGGGGCTCAAGTTCCGTTCCAGCAGCGCCCAGAATCTGTTGCAGCACTCGATCGAAGTGGCTTACCTCGCCGGCGCCATGGCGGGTGAGCTGGGGCTCTCGGTGAAGGTGGCTCGGCGCGCGGGCTTGCTGCACGACATCGGCAAGGCGGTGGACCAGGAGATGGAGGGAGGGCATGCCGCCGTGGGCGCCGCGATGGCACGAAAGTACGGCGAATCGCCGGCCGTCTGTCATGCGATCGAGGCGCACCACCAGGACGTGCCGAGCGAGGACGTGCTAGACCACCTCGTGGATGCCGCCAATTTGCTTTCGGGTCAGCGCCCGGGCGCCCGCAAAGAAATGCTGGAATCCTACGTTCAACGTTTGGGAGACCTCGAACGCATTGCCACCGGGTTTTCAGGGGTTTCCAAGGCCTATGCCATCCAATCGGGGCGGGAGGTGCGGGTGCTGGTAGAGAACAGCCGGGTGAGCGACGACCAGGCCAGGCTGCTGTCACGAGACATCGCGCGGCGGGTGGAGACCGAGCTGGCTTTCCCGGGACAAATCAAAGTGGCCGTCGTGCGAGAGACGCGCGCGACCGATTACGCGAAATAAACGGCGCGCGCGCGGCGTCGAGGAGATCGAATCGTTGGGGCCGGGGCACACGTCCCGGTCACCCTTGCTCGCACGGCCGATTCTGGCGAGACTGCGAGCTCAACACTCGAATCGAGGAGTGACCATGAAGACATCGACCCAGTGGATAGCCGCGTTTTTCGCCTTGGGAGCCGCCGGATTGAGTGCCTGTGGAGGCGGCGACGGCGGAACGCCCCTCACGGAGGATGAGTTCTGCAACCAGACCGCCGCAATCGAATGCGGGACGCTCGTCTCGGGCTGCGGGTTCATGGGCGCCACACTGGCCGCCTGTGAGGCACAGCGCAAGCAAGTCTGCGTGCAAGAGGCTGCCTCCCTTCGGGTCCCCGGCAAGCGGGACTTTCGAGAAGCCAAAGCAGAGCTTTGTCTCGCCGAGACCCGTCGCTCGTTTTCGCCCATTGTCTCTGCGGCCGACTGGAAAAAACTGCGCTCCGTTTGTTCCCGTACCTTCGAAGGCCTGGCCAAGGCCAACGAAGCGTGCACGGTCGACCTCGACTGTGTGAGCCCGTTGGTCTGTGACAAGGGCGTTTGTGGCACCACACGCGTCGTGGCGGCGAATGCGCCGTGCTCGAATCCCGGTGAGGTATGTCCCGCGACTCAGTCCTGTACACGCAATGCCACGACCGGGTTCTTTGCCTGCGCGGCGCGTGCCGCCCTCGGTAGTGCTTGCAGTGCCACCGCGTTGTGCGCCGAAACCCTGCGCTGCTCGGGCGGCCTGTGTCAGGAGCGCCTGGGCATGGGCGCGGCGTGTGTGTCACACGATGATTGCCAGAGCACGCTGCTCTGCAATCCGCTCACGTCCACCTGTACCCAGTCCGTGAACTTCGCAGGTCAGTGCACGAACCTGGGAGGATCGGGGGGCACGCCCGGGGCGGACGCAGGCGCCACTGACGCTGGCACGAACGGCTGACGACCGCTGGCCCGTAGGTGCCGTTCGAGAGCCACGGCCGGTGTCCCTGCGCGGGATCACCGGCCGCGGTGTTTTGCCGGCCCCAAGCTCGCATCAGCTTCCGAGTAGCCGGTCGAGGAAGCTGCGCATTTCGGTCGCCGGGCTATCGATGAACGCCAGGCCCACCCGGGCGGCCAGACGAGCCAACGAGGGACCCGAGGTGGCGACGCCGTTCAGGGCGTCGAGCACGGCGGTACGTGCCTCGGGTGTTTTGGCCCGCCTGACGAGGGCTTCGAGGGCCACGAAGCGTCTCCGGCTATCGGCCTCGGCGTCGCGTAAGACCGCCGCCAAGGCCTCGGGCGTTTGGTCGGCGGCCCAGGCCACGGCCAGACCCCGGCTCGCCGCCTCACGGACGTCGTGGGCAGAGTCTCCGAGTGCTTGCTCGAGCAGGGGGCGGGCCAGCGTGGCCTCGCGTCCTGCGACGGCTGACAGCGCCTCGGCAGCGCTGCGACGGATGGTCTCGCTGCGGCTGGACATGAGCTGCGCCAGCGCCTGCACCGCCTCGGTCTCGGCACCCACCAGCTCGCCCAGGCCGAGCGCCGCCGTGCGGCGGGTCTCGAGGTTGCCCGTGTGAACCATGGCCTGGAAGATCGGGAGCACCTGCGCGGCCGCCTCACCACCCGCCAGAACCAAGAGGCGCATGGCTTCGGCCCGCACCGAAGGCGAACCACTGTCGGCGGCGGCCCGCAGGAGGTCGACGGCTGGAGGGTTCAGCCGGGCGGCGCCGCGCAGAGCCTCGAGGCGGATGGTCTCGTCGCGATCGAGCGCCGCTTGCCGAACCAGACCTTCCAGGCCAAGCGCCGCGGCGGCGTTCACCGCGAGCTTGCGCTCTTGGTGGTCACCCTGGCGAATCAAGGCATCGAGCGCCCGCTCGGCGTCCTCTGGCCGCTCGAACACCAGTCCGCTTTCGCCGGCATCGGTGAGGGCCAGGAGGGCGGCTTGTCGGGGGGGGCGCCTGCGGATCGCTCGCGAGGGCGAGGAGGGGGGCGGCCACGAGCTCGGGCGCCGCCTTGGCGAGTCGGCCCAGGGACTGCGCGGCGGCTGCTCGCACCGCGGGATCCTCGGCGACGGCCAGCTCCCGTGCAAGCCGGGCGGCGCCCTTGGGATCGCCCGCCGCAAGGTCGTCGAGACAGGCCGCGGCCGCGGCCCGGACTGAGCCGTCAGTGTCGCGCGCCACCAAACGCAAGTAGGGCGACGTGACCTGGGGCTCGCTGCGGGAGAGATCGCACAAGGTGCGGGCCACGGCGCGTTTGGCGTCGCCGGGGCCTTCCTTGAAGGCTCGGATGAGCGGCGGCAGCACGAGGGAGGCTTGTTTGTCGCCCACGCGGCCGAGCGCTCCCACGATTTCGCTGCGCCAGGCGGGCCGCACGAGCCGCAGCCCTTTCGTGAGTGTGTCGATGACGACAGGTGCATTGCCCGTCGCCAGCTCGACGCTGGCGTCGAGCCCCCCGCGCAGGACCTCGAGGTGGCTGTCGAGCAGGGTGCGGGCCAGCAGGGCTAGCCCGTCGCGCTTGAGGCCCCCCAGGGCCCGGGCCGCCTCGGCGCGCACCTCGGGCGCTGGGTCCAACAACGCCACCTTGAGGGCCTTTGCCGTGGCCTCTGGTCGCGCCTGAGACAGCGTGCCCCAGATCGCGGCGGCGGCGGCGCGGGACAACACGGGACCCTTGGTCTCGGTGCGTGCCAGCTCTTCGGCCTGGTCGGGCTCGAGCGTGCGCGAGAAGATGGGCAGGGCCGCGGCCCGAAGGCGGGGGGATCCCTCCACCGAGATCGCCCGCTCGATGACGGGGCGCAGGCCTTCCGCCGAGGCCCCGCCGTGTCGCAAGAGGCGCAGCGCCGTCACGCGGGTGTCTTCGGGGACGGCTGCGTCCGCAACGAGTGCTCCCAAGACGTCACTCACCTGGGAGGGCGCCTGCGTGCTGACCCGCTCGAGCATCGAGAGCCCTGCGCGTCGCAGGTAGGGATCGTCGTGCTTGGCCGCCTCGGCGGCTGCCCCCGCCGCTTCGGCGGGCGCCCGGGCCGCGAGCTCGACCAGAGCGCCTTCGGCGTGGGCGCGCACGTTCGGATCGGCGTGCGCCAGGGCCACCCGAAGCACGTCGGCGGCTTCCTGGGGAGGCAACGCGGATGCATTGGCCAACACGGCGTTGCGCACGAGGGGATCGGGATCGGAGAGCGCCGCACGAAGCGTGGCGGCGTGTGAAGCCCTGCCAAGGCGCCGGTCGATGGCGGCCGCGACCTCCACGCCTCTCCGCCTCAGCTCGGCCGAGGGGTCGGCCAACGCCGCGGCCAGCAGCTCTTCCTCTCCCGCGCCGCCTTGCCCAACCACTTCGAGCACGTCGAGCGTCTCTCGGCGCAAGGTCGGCTCGGCGAAGGCTTGCTGAAGCGCTTTGATCCCCGCGGGCTCACCCAAGAGGATCGACGCCGTCCCCCGCTGCACGGGGCGCAAGCCGCTCAGCACCGTGTGAAGCCACCCGGGCAACTTGGCGCTCCGGCCCCCGCTCGAGTTTCCCGCTGGCGCGCTCCGACTCGATGCGATCGCGTAGATCTTCGGCCAGCCCCGCGCGCGCAAACCCCGTATCCGCGAGCACGGAGCCGAAGGGCGGGTCGTGCGGCAGCAGGGACACCAACGGGCGTCCGGGGCGGCCCATCCTGACGACGACCCGCGCCTGTCCCTGTCCCCCGGGTGGCTCGAAGCCGAGCGAATACGACGAGCGCAGCTCGATGAAGAGCACCACCACCACGGCGCTGACGATGAGGGCCGTGAGACTGGCGTTGAACACCTTGCGCTGGATGCTCCGCTTGCACGTCGCCAGCTCATCGGGCGAAATCGCGCGTCCCAGGTGCCGCCACACCGAGACCAGCTCGGGGGTGGTCAAGCGTTGCCCGGCGAGCATACGCTGCCTCAGGCGGCGCCGGATGCGGGCGACCTTCGCCCGATCCAGGGCGCAATACGCGGCCGCTCGCGCGCTCAGCGCCGGGTGCAGAAAAGCAAAACGATCGGCGCGCTCCGCCTCACGCTTGCCGAACACGCCTCGCCCCACGAAGGTCGAGACGGCGCGCTCGACGTCGGGCCGCGAGAGCTGGTTGCGTGAGGCGATCTCCTCGACGCTCGAAAGCCCGTGGTCGAGAACGTCCAGCAAAACGCGCTGCCCGATACGGCCGCCTGCCTCAGCGACCACGCGGTCGAAGAAGGTCTGGGCCAGCATCACCGCGCCGCCGCTTCGTTCGTAGCGCCGCACCGATGTCAGGCGGAGGTCCATCATCGTGCGCGCCACCATCTGCAGGTCGAGCGGGAAACAGCGTCCCCTCCCGGCACAGGTCGGTAGACATCTTCCCGGCAAGACCCGCCTCGATGAACGTACCGGTTTGCAGGGCCGTTTGCTCGATGACGGCCGCCGTTTGGTCTTCGTCGAAGGTGCGCAGCTCGAAGGTCGAGCCCGTGGCGGCCAGGACACTGCGAGGCAAGAGCCGCCCCAGCAGGTGGTAGGCGTCGGAGTCGACCGAAAACAGAAGGCGTAACCGGGCCCCGCCCGCGGCGAGCACGCCGGACAGGAAGCGCTTGATCTTGTCGATCGCATCCGCCGGCGCGCTGTCCGAGACCACGGCTTCGAGATGGTCGAGCATGAGCACCGCGCCGCCCCGCGAGGCGTGAGTCAAGCGCGCCACGTAGTCCACCATGGGTTCGCCGGCGTGAGGCGGCTCGGCGCGGCTGCGGCTGGCCGCCTGGATGAGCTCTTGATCGAGGTCTTCGTAGTCGCCCACGTAAAGGCCCAGGTAGCCCTCGCTGGCGAGGACTGGAAGCAGGCCTGCACGCAACAGCGAGGTTTTACCCACCCCCGACGGACCCGTGAGCGCCGAAACACGCACGCCGTCTTGCAGAACTTGGGTGTACAGAGCCTCCAGTTCGACCTGACGGCCGAAAAAAACGCTGCTTCCCGATTCGTCGAAGGGGAGGGCCCCCCGAAACGGGCCCGTCGCAGCCACGCCTGACAGGATCATCGGCCCGAGAATATCCGGGCCTGCCGCCGCGCGCAGGGAAAAAAGCAAGGAATGGCCGCATTTTGCGGCCTCGCCAGCGAGCCGCGCCGGGGCACCGCCCAGGAGTCGACGCGGCCAGGATTTCGTACGAACGAGAAGGTTGGACGAGGCACTTGCGTCTGGCAGACTACGCGCAAAACCGGTTTCCCCGCGGCATGCCTTGAACCCGAAAAAACGAAAGTCACCCCCCACGAAGCGTGCGCGCACCGGACATGCAGCCGCCGCGGACGCGACCGAATCAACTCATTCCCACGAGGGCCCGCCTTCGGGACCCGAACCGGAGACGGTTGCGCACGGCAAGGGTTCGCGTGACAGCGCGTCTGCGCCGCCGAAAGCACGCAAACGACGCCGCGAAAAAACGCCCGTGCCGGCGCCCCTCGAGGACGTCTTCACGCCCGTGGAGATCGCGTTTTTCGAGCGGGCGGCGGACATGTACGCCGACGAGTACGACGTCTGGGAAGACTTCCGGCGTATCGAGCCGAGCAGTATGAACTGAGCCGGCGCGCCCAGGGGGCGACGTGCGGCTAGGGTGCCGCGCCCCGCGGGGACGGCCTCAGGGCTTCACACCTCTCTCACGCCCGACTCGAAGAGCGTGGGCTCTTCGTCGTAATCGGAGACGATGATCTCGATGTTGTGTGCGTCCGTGGACGAGGGGGAAAAGAACCCCTCGACGAGATCGACGACCTCCTCGTGGTCGGTCCCCCTGCGGACGGCCGCCAACGCGTAGACCACGTGGCCATCGTCCACGACGGAGAGGAACCCCACCCGCCTTCCGTCTTGCACGGCCCACAGATCCCAGACCTCGCTGGCCCGGGTACGGGTCACGCGGGTGGCATAAAACTTACGTGGCTCGTGGCGCGTGATCGGCGTGACCTTGGGATCGCGAGGGGGCACCCCGAAACCGTATCACGAGGACTTTGCGTCGCGCCAAATCTGCACTGCCGATCACGGGTAGGTCGCGGTGCGCTCGAAGAGCAGCGCGATGCCTTGGCCCACGCCGATGCACATCGTGGCCAGTCCGCGGAGCGTTCCCCGGCGGTTCATCTCGTGCACGAGCGTGGACGCGAGACGTGCGCCGGAGCATCCGAGGGGGTGACCGATGGCGATGGCGCCTCCGTTCACGTTGACCGCCGCGGGGTCGAGCCCCAACTGGTCGATGCAAGGCAAGGCCTGCGCCGCGAAGGCTTCGTTCAACTCGACGAGCCCCACGTCCTGCGCGGACAGGCCGAGGCGGCCGAGCAGCTTTTGCGTCGCCGGAATGGGGCCAAGTCCCATCAAGCCGGGCTCGACGCCCGCCACGGCGCCACCCACCACGCGCGCGAGAGGCGTTCGCCGTGCCCCTGTGAGGCGCGCGGCCCCGGCTTCCGAGGCCAAGAGCAGCGCGGCGGCACCGTCGTTGATGCCGGCGGCATTCCCCGCCGTCACGGTGCCGTGCGCCCGGAATACCGGCCGAAGCCGCGAAAGGGCAGCCTCGTCGAGGTCGGGCCGGGGGTGTTCGTCCACCGCGACCTGCGTCGCCACGCCCTTTTTTCCGGGTACGGGCACGGGGACGAGCTCCTCGGCGAAACGGCCGGCCGCGTGCGCTGCGGCCCACGCACGCTGGCTCTCGAGAGCGAAGGCATCCTGCGCTTCGCGAGACACGCCGTACCGTTCCGCCACCCGCTCGGCGGTCTCTCCCAAGGAGTCACAGCCATAGAGCTCCGCCATACGGGGGTTCTCGAAACGCCAGCCGAGCGTGGTGTCGAAGGCGGTGACGTGCCCTCGGGCAAAGGCGTCCTCCGCCTTGGGCAGAACGAGAGGCGCACGTGACATGGACTCCACGCCACCCGCGATCACCAGATCCGCCTCGCCACACTGAATCAGCCGGGCCGCGTCGGCGACGGCCATCAACCCCGAGCCGCACAGCCGGTTGACTGTGGCCCCCGGGACCGTGACGGGCAGGCCCGCGAGCAGGAGCGCCATGCGGGCCACGTTGCGGTTGTCCTCTCCGGCTTGGTTTGCGCATCCGAAGAGCACATCGTCGATCGCCTCGGGAGGCGCCCCGGTGCGTGTCACGAGCGCAGCGATCACCAGGGCTGCCAGGTCGTCGGGCCTGACCAAGGCCAACGCCCCGCCGTGGCGACCCACGGGCGTCCGAACGGCGTCGATGATGAAGGCGTCCGTCACGAAGGGCTCTCTCGTGCTCTAGCGTTGCTTTGCCTCGGGCATGGCCCAGGGCGGCGGCAAGATAGGGGCGCGCTCCAACGCCCGGCGGCTGCGTTGCAGCTCGATCTCGCTGATGAGCAGCGCAGGGGCGACCGTGGAGACGGGCACGAAGCCCGATTCGGCGCCGCAGTAACCGTTGAAGACCCCGGCTTCGTTTCCGGCGGCCACGATGCGGTTCAGGGATCCGATCGGTGTGCCCACGAACTCCACGCCCCGCACCAGAGTCTCCTTTCCTGTCGCGGCATCCACCCGGTAAACGATACGCGGCATACCCTTGAAGGCCTGGAAGTCGTAGGTGGTGGTGTTCGTCTGGCCCCCGGTGATGTCGGCGATGATGAGGCCGAAGTCTTTGCCTTGTCGCTTGATTTCCTCGAGCAACAACTGTTTGAGGGCGGGATAGGGGAGCTGTTTCTTCGAGCGCACGATGGTGTTGGCCATCCGCCCGATCGGGTCTGCCGTTCCCTCGGCGCGCCCGTGGCCGTTCGCGTGCAGCGAATCTTTTACGGGGGTGCGGCTCTTGAGGTAGTCGCGAAGAATCCCGTCCTCGACGAGCGTAACCGGACGAGAAGCCACCCCCTCGTCGTCGAAGTCGTAGTGGCCGTTCAGCGAGACAGGCCCCACTTTGCCAAGCGTGGGGTCGTCGAAGACCGAAATGAAGGTGGGCAAGATGGGCTTACCCACCTGGCCTTTGAAGGTGGCCCCCTCGCTGTTCGAGTTTTGGCGCTCGCCCTCCAGCCGGTGGCCGAGGGCTTCGTGAAAGAACACCCCGGCTGCCTCGGGCAGCAAGATCGCGGGACCGTTGTAGGGGTCCAGCATGGGAGCTCGCCTGAGCGCCGCCACCTCCTCGACGAGCGCGCCTGTCGCCAAGAGCAGCGTCGCCTCATCGGGAAGCTCGCTCTCCTGGGCGCCGTAATAGCTCTTGCCGTGGCTGATCAGCAGGCCATCGTCGGCGCGCGTGGTGGCGCTGAGATGGAGCCCGTAGATCAGCCGCTCGTTGACGAGCTCCGTGCCCTCTGTGGTGACCACGGTGCGCACCTGGTGGCTCACGTTCAGCTTCACCGTGGCGTCGAAGATCTTGGGGTCACGCTTGAAGCGCTGCGAGGCGCTCTCGAGCCGCGTTGCCCATGTGGCGCGGTTCAAGGTGGGCACGAGACGTGGGTCGATCTGTCGGGTCGGGGGCTCCTTCGAGAAGCTCGGGAGGGTTTCGTCCTCCACCACCTCGGTGACGCGTTTGCCTCGCTTTTTGTGCAGGCTCGACAGCGCCCGCTTGTACTGGGCGTCGGTCTGCAGCCAGAGCGCGCCCCGGATCGCCTCGAGATCACCGCCCAGGGGCGCGACGATCGGGGGGTCGTAACGATCGAAGTCGTCCATGTCGAACCCGTGTGCGGCGCCATCGTCGGCGGTGTTGTCGAACTTGTAGTCGCCCACGCGCACTTCGACCGACGCGTGCCGCGCCGTCTGCTGGCTGTCCTCGATGAGGGCGCCGAAGCGGGCGGCCAAATCGATTTCGTGATAGTCCCGCACGAGGTAGCGAATGAAGTAGGGCCCGGGCTCCTCCGGAAGGCGCAGCTTCTCCTGCGAGCGGGCCAGCTCGGTCTTGAGGGCCTTCAGCACGGAAAGACGGGTATCGCCCGCGGGTGAGGCGGCCCCGTGGGGGGCTTTCTCGGCGGCCTGCGCTGCGTGCGAGGTGGAGCATGCGGAGGCGAAAGCTGCGAGCCAGAGCCCCAGAACCAGGGGCGTCGGGCGGAGGGGTGGGCGAGTGGGGATGGCTGGCACCGGTTCACGGTAGCACCGATTGCCATCCCATGCGCTCGGCGAAGAACCCGGCGCCGGGAGCCTGCCTGCCGGTCCTGGCTCTCCCCTTGACTCGCGCGCGAGGGTCCACCATTTTAGCGGTCCCATCGCCGCCGCAGGTCCCGCGGGGCCTGAGGGAACACGCCGGCGCCCCAAAAACCAGCCATGCAGAAGATCGTCATCAACGGCGGAAAGAAGCTCAGGGGCGAGGTTCGCGTCTCGGGTGCCAAGAACGCCGCCCTGCCCATTTTGGCGTCTTCCCTGCTGGCCAGCGGCAAGTCGGTTTATCGGAACGTCCCGTTGCTCAACGACGTGACCACCATGTTGCAGCTGCTCGAGCAGCTCGGCAGCTCCGTCTCGGGCCTTGGCCACAAGGCCTCCATCGACACGGCGAAGGTGAACAACTTCGAGGCGCCGTACGAGCTCGTCAAGACGATGCGCGCCTCCGCCCTCGTTCTGGGCCCGCTGGTGGGGCGGCACGGCATGGCGCGGGTGTCGCTGCCGGGGGGCTGCGCCATCGGGGCCCGGCCCATCGACCAGCACCTCAAGGGACTCGAGGCGCTCGGCGCCAAGATCGAGCTCGAGCACGGTAACGTGACCGCCCGGGCACGCCGGCTTCGGGGGGCGCTCATCGTGTTCGACGTGGTCACGGTCACGGGTACGGAGAACGTCATGATGGCCGCCGCTCTGGCCAAGGGTCACACCACCCTCGAGAACGCGGCCTGCGAACCCGAAGTAGAAGAGCTCGCCAGCGTGCTGAACAAGATGGGGGCCCGCATCCAGGGCGCCGGCACGTCGGTCATCAACATCGAGGGCGTCGACGAGTTGGCGCCCGTGGACCACGCGATCATCCCCGACCGCATCGAGGCGGGCACCTTCATGGTGGCCGCGGCGATGACCCGGGGTAACGTGCTCGTGCAAGACTGTGTGCCCGAGCACCTCGACGCGGTGATGGCCAAGCTACGGGCCGCTGGGGCCGAGGTCTCGATCGAACCGCAGGGGGTGCGGGTGCGCGGGTTCGCCGAAGTGAACCCCACCGACATCGTCACGCGCCCGCATCCTGGTTTCCCCACCGACATGCAGGCCCAGTTCATGGTCTACATGACGCGCGCCCAGGGCCAGTCGGTTCTCACGGAGAACATTTTCGAGAACCGGTACATGCACGTGCCCGAGCTGCAGCGCATGGGCGCCGAGATCCTGATCGACGGGCGGACTGCCATCGTGCGCGGCCCGAACAAGCTCAAGGGGGCACGGGTCATGGCCACAGACCTTCGGGCCTCTGCCTGCCTGGTTCTGGCTGGGTTGGTGGCCGAAGGTACCACCGAGATCAACCGCATTTACCACCTGGACCGCGGCTACGAACACATCGAGCGCAAGCTACGCGCACTCGGAGCCGACATTCGCCGTGCCAAAGCCAAAGGACCGTGAACACATGAAAGCGAAAGGCAAGACGGGGGCCCGTCAGCCGGTCTCCCAGGGCCGGGCTCCGCGCGGCACGAAGGCGGCACCGCCCCCCCAGGTGTCCCCCAAGAAGGCTTCCAAGAAGGCCTCGTCGCCCGCGGCGTCCGTCACCGCGCGGTCGCGCCTGCCCGCGGGGGCCGCACAACGAAAACGCACCTCTCCCGCTCCCACCGTTCCCGTGCCGCCGGGCAGCAGCCGGCCGCTGGTGCTCGCGATGCCCCGCGGACGCATCATGGACGAGGCCGTGGCGCTCTTCGCCAAGGCGGGGGTGGACCTTTCTGCCGTGGTGAAGGCGAAGGAGAGCCGGCGCCTGATCGTGCCGGTCGAGGCCGCGAACATGACGGTCCTCATCGTGCGCGACACGGACGTGCCGGCCTATGTCGAGTATGGCTCGGCCGACCTCGGCATCGCCGGGCGCGACGTGCTCGACGAGCAGGGACGAGACCTCTACGAGCCGCTCGACCTGGGAATCGGGCGCTGCCGGATGGTGGTGGCCGAGCCGGCAGAGAAGCCCCTCGGCGCAGGCAGCCACCTTCACGAGCGCTATGCCACGAAGTTCGCCGAGATCACCCGCCGGTACTTGCAGGCCCAGGGCCGTGTTGCCGAGATCATCAAACTGTACGGTTCGATCGAGATCGCCCCGCTCGTGGGGCTGGCCGACCGCATCGTCGACTTGGTCTCGAGCGGAGAAACGCTGCGCCAGCACAACCTGGTCGAGGTGGAGACCATCATGCAGGTGAGCGCGCGCCTGTGCGTCGGGCGGGCGTCGAGCCGCTTGTTTGCAGCCCGTATCGACGATTTGACCAACCGACTGGCCAAGGTGCTTTAGCCGAAGGGCGGTGCCACCGAACGTTTCTCTTTACCTTTCCCGGGCCTCGGTGAAAATGCACTAACCCATGGGGGGCGTCGATTTGAAACATTTGCTGGGGATGGCCAAGCGCCACTCCCGGATCGCGCACCAAGATCTGTTGGCGGCGCCCGAGGCCGTTGGCGCCTTGGCCCGTGCATTGCCGGCGTTCGTCGCGTTCGAGAAGCGCCGCTACGCCGGGGCGTTTTGGGTTTTCGATTGGGACCATCGGCTCCCGTCGAAAAACGTGGTGGTGCGCTTGTACGCCTACTACGACGAACACCGCTTGGCCGCCGGCGAGCGGAGCTTCGCGGTACGGTCGGAGGCCATTGCCCGTCAGGATCTCTTTCCGGAGTTCGACGTTCCGGATTTCGGAGGTCTCGACGCCGATGAAGCGTACGAGGCGGAGTTCGAGGTGGGCGGCGTTCCCCCCGAGCGTTACCGTCTGACGAGCGCCTGGCGCCACACCGTAGCGGCCAGCGTCGGCCGGCGCGCCGAAGAGGTTGTGCGCGAATCGGAGGCCTACAAAGTCCTGAGGGAGGCGGCCAAAGACCGGCCCGTCGGTTTGGGCGGCCCTGAATCGGCGCAATGGGTTTCGCCCGCGGAGACGGGGCACCCGAGCTGGGCCGTCGAGGTGTGGTTTCTGCGCAACTTTAACGGCATGGTGGGTGAGGGAACGGCTTTCGTGGTCGATCCCGACGCCTCCACGATCGTGGGTCAACGCGACTTCCAGTTCCGCGCCGGGTAGCGCGGTCGCGGGAACCGGCGTAACCCGGATCTGCGTGTCAGCGTATACCCAGCGAGGTTCGTCGACATGCGCCACTTTTGGATCGTCTTCCCGTTCGCGATCATCTTACTGGCCACGAGCTCGTGTGCCGCTCGTCGCAAGACGTCGCCGGCCCCAGAACCGAACTTGCAAAGGGAGTGGAAGACCGTGTCCAGCCAAACGTATTCGAAACCGCCTCGGGATGTGCTCGAAAAGCAGCTGTCCCCTCTGCAGTACCGGGTCACTCAGGACGACGCGACGGAGCCTGCGTTCCGCAACGCTTTTTGGGACCATCACGAAGCAGGGCTCTACGTCGACGTGGTCTCGGGTGAGCCGCTCTTCAGCTCCACCGATAAATTCGACTCGGGCACGGGGTGGCCGAGTTTCGTGCGCCCGGTAGAGCCGAACCGCGTGGTTGATCGTGCCGACACGAGTTACGGTATGCGTCGGGTAGAGGTCCGCTCTGCCGCCGCCGATTCGCACCTGGGCCACGTGTTCGAGGACGGCCCCGCCCCCACCGGGCTGCGCTACTGCATCAACTCGGCGGCCCTTCGATTCGTGCCCGTCTCCGAGCTGGCTGCGGCGGGCTACGGGGCTTACGCGTCGTTGTTTTCGGGAAAGGCGTCGCTTCCCCCTCACCATGACAACGTCTGTGCCGTCGGTGATGCGGGTGCGGGCGCCAACTGCAACGCCACCGTCGAGGAGGCGGTTCTGGCCGGCGGGTGCTTTTGGGGCATGGAGGATATTCTGCGGGGCATCCCAGGGGTCATTGAGACGGAGGTGGGCTACGCGGGGGGGAAAACGGCGGACCCCACCTACCGCGACGTGAAGACGGGGCAAACCGGCCACGCCGAGAGCGTCAAGGTGCTCTTCGACCCGAGCAAGCTTTCCTACGCGGAGCTCCTCGAGCGCTGGTTCTTCCGTATGCACGATCCCACCACGCCCAACCGCCAGGGTAATGACGTGGGAAGCCAGTACCGCTCGACCATCTTCTACACGTCCGAGGCGCAGAAGGAGACGGCGGCGGCGGTGAAGGCCCGCATCGACGCCACGGGAAAGTGGAAACGTCCCGTGGTAACCGAGATCCTGCCCGCGGGGCCCTTCACGGCAGCCGAGGACTACCACCAGGACTATCTCCAAAAGAATCCGGGCGGCTACACCTGCCACTACTTGCGGGACTGAGCCCAGGGGGCCGGCACGGCTGCGTCACGCAATCGTTTCGCAAATGCGGGTGTGCGCGGCGTGGGCCGTGGCGGTAGCGTAGGTCCATGCTCCCGAGCCCTCGCGACGAACGGGACCCTCCCCCCTCGGGGGTGGCGTCTTGGGAGTCCGATGCCTTCGCCATCGAAGTGGCCACGGTGATGGCGCCCCTCGCGTTTGCCTCGTACGAGCGCCGCGACGCGCCTTCGGCCTGGCGGCGTCTGCTCGGATACTTCTGGTGACTCAGACGAACGAACGGCCGAAGATCTGACCGAAGGCCTCTACGACCCGCGGCTTCACCTCTGACAGATCGACCCGTCTGCCGCAGAGCTGGGAAAGAGATCCCATGACGTTGGCCTCGAGCCCACAGGGGTTGATGAGCGTGAACCGGCTCAAGTCCGTATCGACGTTGAGCGCAAAGCCGTGATAGGTCACCCACTTCTTGCAGGCGACGCCCAGAGAGACCAGCTTGCGTCGCGGCTCGGCCTCCGTCCAAACTCCCGTCCAGCCGGGGTTGCGCCCGGCGGTGACGCCGAAGTGCGCGACGGTGAGGATGAGCGCCTCCTCCAGGTTCCGCAGGTAGCGGTGCAGGTCTCGTTCCCCCTCCCTCAAGTGAAAGATGGGGTATCCCACGAGTTGACCAGGACCGTGGTAGGTGACGTCGCCGCCGCGCTCGACCTCGAAGACGGGGATATCCCCGGGAGCCAGCAGGTTCTCTGCGTGGCTTCCGCGCCCGAGCGTGAGCACGTCAGGGTGCTCGACCAAGACGAGCGTGTCGGGGATCGCTTCGGCCTGTCGTGCGGCCACGAGCTGCTTTTGCAGAGCCCAGGTCTCCTCGAAAGAGCGAAAGCCCGCGTCGAGGACGCGCGCGGGAGAAGGGGCGTGTGACATCGCTTCTTGGCCATAGCATACGCGGGTACACCTCTTGCGCACCGGGCTCCGGCTTCGGGTCGCGCTATGCTGCCCGCCGATGCGCCGGCTTCCCTGGCCGTTATTTCTTCTGACCATGGGTCTCGTGGCCGCCGCGTGCCGGGGCGGCTGCGCACGGGTCCTGCATACGCCCTCGCGCGAAGGCAACGAAACCATGACGCAACCGATTGAAACGAATCTGCCGGGCCGACCGCTCATGCCGGGCGCAGTGGTGGCAGAGCTGGCGCAAGCCGTTTCGGCGAAAGGGCCTTCATACGTCCCCCGCACCAAGCACCTGGACGCGGGTGCACCCCGCTATACGAACCGCCTGGTCCTCGAACCGAGCCCGTACCTGCTCCAGCACGCGCACAACCCGGTGAACTGGTACCCCTGGGGCGAAGAGGCGTTTGCGGCCGCGCGTCGTGAGAACAAGCCCGTTTTTCTCTCCATAGGCTACTCCACCTGTCACTGGTGCCACGTGATGGAGGAGGAGTCGTTCGAGGACGAAGAGATTGCAGCTTACCTGAACCAGCACTACGTGTGCATCAAGGTGGACCGAGAAGAGCGCCCTGACGTGGACGCGGTGTACATGAGCGCCGTGCAAAACCTGACGGGCGGTGGGGGCTGGCCCATGAGCGTATGGCTCACCGCCGATCGTGAACCGTTCTTCGCGGGCACGTACTTCCCGCCGCGGGATGGCGTCCGGGGCGTGCGTCGAGGGTTTTTGACGCTGGTGCGTGAGCTGGGTGAGACCTTCAAGAAGGATCCTGCGCAGGTTCGTCAGGCCGCGCAGGCCTTGGTCAAGGCCGTCAAGGACGACATGGAGGGTGCGGCCGACGCGGCCGGCAGCGGCGTGCCCGAGCCCAAGGTGATTGCGGCCACCGTCGGATATCTGAAAAACGCCTTCGATCCGGTCTACGGGGGCCTGCGCCGCGCGCCCAAGTTTCCCTCGAATGTGCCGATCCGGCTCTTGCTCAGGTACCACAGGCGTACGGGTGACGAACGGGCGCTGCACATGGCGTTGCTGACGCTCGAGAAGATGGCAGCGGGAGGCCTCTACGATCAGGTGGGTGGCGGCTTTCACCGCTATGCGACCGATGCGCTGTGGCTCGTGCCCCACTTCGAGAAAATGCTCTACGACAATGCCCTGCTGACCGTCGCGTACCTCGAGGGCTTTCAGCAGAGCGGCCGCGAAGATTTCGCCCGCGTCGCCCGCGAAGTTCTCGACTACGTGCTCGGCGAGATGACCTCACCCGAAGGTGGCTTTTACTCGGCCACCGACGCCGACTCGCCCGGGCCCGACGGACGCCGGGAAGAAGGCGTCTTCTTCGTGTGGTCGCTGGACGAACTGGAAGCGGTGCTGGGCCCCGAGGCCGAGGCCTTCGCGCAGCACTATGGCATCACACGGCAGGGGAACTTCGAGGGCGCCAACATTCCGCACGTGTTGGTCCCGAACGAGGCGACCTGGGGAGCCCTGGCGGGCGCGCGTCAGAAGCTGTACGAAGCGCGTCGCCTTCGCCCACCGCCTCTGCGTGATGAGAAGATCCTGGCGGCGTGGAATGGTCTGATGCTCTCCGCCTTTGCGGTGGGGGGGCGGGTGCTGGATGAGCCCAGGTATGTACACGCCGCCACCCGCGCCGCGGACTTCTTGCTCAGGCACATGCGCAAAGACGGCCGCATGGTGCGTAGCTACAAGGAGGGGCGGGTTCAGCCGCGGGGCTTCCTCGAAGACCAGGCGTTCGTGGCGGCGGGGCTTTTGGACCTCTTCGAGGCCACGGCCGACCCCCGCTGGCTGGAGGCCTCACAGGGCCTGGCGCAGGCCACGGAAGAGCATTTCGCCGACCTGGAGCGAGGGGGATGGTTCACGTCTGCGCATGATGGAGAGCCTCTGCTCGCGCGGGAGCGCCCGGCCTATGATGGCGCCGAGCCCTCGGGCACCTCGGTGGCAATCATGAACGCTCTGCGGCTCTACACGTTCGCGAGCGACCCAGCGTGGAAGACCGTGGCCGAGAAGGGTCTCGCGTCCCTTCAGCCTCGCCTCGTGCAAAGCGGCCTGGGTTTGACCGAGGCTCTGTTGGCACTCGATCGTCATGCGGACAAGCCCCGCGAGATCGTGATCGTCTGGCCTCCGGGGCAGCGGCACACGGCCCAGCCGCTCATCGACGTGGTGCGCAGGGCCTTCGTTCCGAATCGCGCCCTGGTGACCGCCGAAGCAGGCCCATCGCTCGAAGCCCTCGCCCGGTGGGTGCCGTTCGTCTCCGGGAAAGAGCCCGAGGGGGGGCGGGCTACCGCCTACGTCTGCGAAGAGGGGCGGTGTGAACTGCCCGTCACGGATCCGGCCCGCTTCGCCGCCCAACTTCAGAAGGTGCGACCTTACTGAGGACACGACAAGGGATCCGTCCGGAACGGCCGTCCGGAACGGCCGTCCGAAACGGCCGTCCGAAACGGGAGGATCCCTTGCCTGGCCGAAGACCCGTCAGTTCCCCTCGAGCACACCCTCGAGGGAGGGCAGGTCCGAAAGGTTCGGTTCGAGCACGATCTCGATGCGCCGATTCTGAGCCTTGTTCTCCGTGGTGTCGTTGGCAGCAACGGGATCGAACTCACCATAGCCGGAAGCCGCGAGGACTTCGGGCTTCATGCCGTACTCGATGAGCAGCCTCGTGACCTCCACGGCGCGCGCGGGTGGAGAGCTCCCAATTCGAGGGAAAGCGCGACGTCTTGATGGGCACGTTGTCGGTATGCCCCGCAACGAGAAAGCGGCGGTCGGCGATTGAGCCCAATGCCGATGCCACCTGCTGCAATGCCGCTTGTCCATCGGGCTTCACGGCGGTTTTGCCGGAGTCGAAGAGCACGTCGTTGGGCAAGGCCAAGAGCATGCGCCCGTTGCGGATCGTGACCTTGATGGTGCCGGCGTCGATCATCGCCTTGAGGCGCGCCACGAGGCCACGGAAGGTGGCTGCCCGGGCCTCGGCGGCCGCTTTTTTGCCGGCGCAGCTCCTCGAGGCGCTCCTTGGCATCGTTGAGCCCCGCTGCGAGTTGCCCCTTCTCGCTTGCCAGCTTCTCCACGTTTTGTCCCAGCTGCTCGAGGCGGCGCTTGAGCTCGGCAACCAGGGCCGACGTGTCATCGAGTTGCTGGTTGAGCTTGTCGCGTTCGCCCGTGCGTGCGGCCAGGGCTTGGCGGGTGCTGTCGAGCTCGGCGCTGAGCTCCTGCTCGCGCTCTGCGCAGGTCTTCTGGGTGCGCGCAAGCTCGGCTTCTTTGGCTTTGTACGTGCCCGAAGTGACACATCCAGCGGCCACCAGCAGTGACGGCAACGCCAGCCAGAGTCGTGATCTCTTCATCGGTTCGTTTCCTCCTGAGTGAACGGTCGGCGCGCACGGCCGGTAAAGAGGCCGGGCGCGCCGAAGGTTATGTGGTCTTCCGGGATAGGTGTGGCGAACGCGGGTTTGCCGCGCTCACTTTGCGGCGGCAGGTTTGAGGCCGAGTACGTCCGCGCACGCAGCCGAGAGCTTTTCGGCGTTCTTCTGCATGCAGGGCATGAGGCCGCCCTGTTGCGTGGATTCCTTGAGGCAAAGCTTCTTCATGTCGGCCTTGCAGGCTTGCTCGAAGCGCTTCTTGAGATACTCGTAGATGTCCTTCTTGCAGCCGTTGCTGAGACCGTCTTTTTGGGCCCGCAGGCAGCTGGCAACGCGATTGTCGCCATACTTCACCTGCGCACAGTGCGTCTCGATATCCTTTTTGCAGGCCTTGTCGGGGTTCGGCAGGTCCGCCAGGATCTCCTCGGCCGGCTCCACGACGGGGGCTGGCGCGGGGACCGGCTCGGCCACCTGCGCAGCTTCGGCCTTTGGCGCTTCCGGCTTCTTCTTTTGTTTCGCCTGCGCGGCTGGGCCGGCGAGGAGGACGAGGGTCAAGGCCAGGCCGAAGCCCGCAAGGCGTAGAATCGATCGTGCGTTCATTTGAATCTCCCGGTGTGCGAGGGTGTGGTCGTGCGGTTCTAAACCAAGCCGTCCCCGTTTTGCTGTTTTTCCGTACGGGGCCGGGCCGCGCACCACCTAGAGGGTTTGCATGTACGCCGTCAGGTCAGCGGGAATGGGGCTTTCCACCGTGACGAGCTCGCCGGCGGCAGGGTGGGGGAAGCTCAACCGGTGTGCGTGCAGCGCCTGGCGGGGCAGGCCGTCGAAGAGCGCCAGCAGCTCGTCGGTCATGCCACCATCACAATAAGCCATGAACGCTTTTTCACCGGCGCGGTAAAGCTTGTCTCCCACGAGTGGGTGCCCAAGGTGCGCGAAGTGAACCCGGATCTGATGCTGGCGTCCCGTTTCCGGCTCGGCGCCCACGAAGGTATGGTGCCGAAACCGCTCACGGACGTGAAAACGGGTGCGGGCTTCGAGCCCCTCGTTCACCACGCCCATCATCAAGTGGGTCGGGGTGTCGAGCAGCCCCAGCGGGGCGTCGATCAAGCCCAGGTCGGCTTCGACGCGTCCGTGAACGAGGGCAAGGTAGCTCTTCTTGACCCGCCGATTCGCAAACGCTTTTTTTAGGCTCGAGGCCGCGCGCGCATGCCTCGCCAGCAACAGAACACCCGATGTCTCGCGATCGATGCGGTGACAGAGCTGAATCGGCTCGTCGGGGTAGCGTTCCCGCAGCAGCGCGGTCAGGGTGTTCCGCCAGAACTTGGCGGTGGTGTGCATCGGGAGTCCGGCTGGCTTGTCGATGGCAATGAAGTGCTCGTCTTCGGCCAAAACATCGAAGTACCGCGGGACCTCGGGTTCGATGGGGGCAGGACGTTCCAGGTGCACGAGTTCGCCCGAGCGCACCCGGGCGCTGGGGCGGGCTTTTCGCCCGTCCGCGAAGCGGATCTGCGTGTCGATGATGGCTTGCACCTTCGTGCGCGAGAGCCGGTCGATGCGCCATTTGAGGAAGTGGTCGAGGCGCCACCCGTCACACATGGGTGGAACGGGGATCCGCAGGGAAATGACGTCGGCCGGGGCAGAGCCCTCGGCGGCTGCCCACGAGGCGGCGGTGCCTTCCAGGACGTCCTCCTCGGCGCCGTCAGACTCCACCTCCGTACCGTCGGTGGGGAAGCGGGGATCTGCGGTCATGGCAGCCAGGCCAGCCCCGCGCCCGGCGCCGCACGCCGGACGGGGACCTGGGGTCGAAGACGCAGGCTAGTCCTCGTCCACCATGCCATTCCAACGCCAGTTGCCGCGTTCTTTTTCTTGCGGCCGGTTGGAGCGCTTCTTGACCTCCTTCTTGGAAGCCTTCTTGGCTTT
Source organism: Myxococcales bacterium (assembly GCA_022184915.1). Taxonomy (NCBI): domain Bacteria; kingdom Pseudomonadati; phylum Myxococcota; class Myxococcia; order Myxococcales; species Myxococcales bacterium. The sequence goes on from JAGTJU010000001.1 coordinate 1,575,629, forward strand.
GCGGGCTTCTTCGTCCTCGTCCCGCGAGAGGAAACCCGGACCGCGGGCGTCATCCTGGGGAGGAGGGGGAGGTTCCTGCGCAAATGGGTCACGCCGGTAAGGCTCGCCGGGGGCTCCAGGACCTCGTCCCGGGCCCGGCCGATACCCACCCCCGCCGTACCCACCCCCGCCGCCGCCGCCGGGGCCATAGCCCCCGCCGCCGCCCCCACCAGGCCCGAAGCCGCCAGGACCCCCTCCGTAGCCTCCTCCGCCACCACCCGGGCCCCCCGGCCCACCCCGGTAGCCACCTCCGAATCCGCCTGGCCGCCCGGGACCCGGACCACCCGGGCCGCCGGGACCTCCCGGTCCAGGAGGGCCGCCCGGGCGTCGAGGACCCGCGGGCCGCTCCTGCGCCTCCTCGACCACGATGGCACGACCTTGAAGCAGACGTCCCGAGAGGGCCTCACGCGCCTTTTGCGCGTCGGCGTCGGTGGCTGCCTCCACGAACGCAAAACCTCGTGGTCGCCCGGTCTCACGATCGAGCGCCACACGAATGCTTCGCAGTTGGACACCTTCGTTTGTGAAGGTGTCTCGCAGCTCCTGCTCGGTAACGTTGTAGGAGAGGTTCCCAACGAAAAGACGGGTACCCATGACCTGTCGTGCCTTATCCGCGAATTCCTTGGTTGTTCGTTGACGTCGTTACTCGGATTGCGGCTTGTTGATCCGGTCTTTCAGCTCTTTGCCGGGGCGGAACGTCGGCACCCGCTTCGCATCGATCGTGATCGCCTCGCCCGTGCGAGGGTTACGCGCCGTACGCGCCTTTGCTTCCTTGACGAGGAAAGCACCAAAGCCGCGAAAATCGATTCTCTCACCTTGCTCCATCGCGGCGGCCACGGCCTCGAGGGTTGCGTCGACAATCGTCTCGACCTGGGGCCTCGCAAAGTTGTGTTGGCGGGCCACCGAGTCGACGAGATCTGCTTTTTTCATACTGAGGAAACTCTCCTGAGAACGGGTTCATGTGTTGGCGGGAACGCGACAGTTACAGCCTAAGGCGACGTAAGGAAGCCTTGCTTCTGCCGAGACGACGAGGTCTTTATTGATGCCAACTCCGAACGAAAATCGGGCTTGAGCCGCCCACTGGTCGGTAAAGATAGTCCCGGGAAGACGAGGAGGTCAAGCGGCACTGTGGAGCGACGCGGCGCATCCCGCAGACGGAGGTGCCCGGGGTTTCACGTTTTCCCTCCGTTTTCGAGGAAGGATCCCCTGGTCGGCCGGTCTGACTTTCGTTTCCCACGAGTCCTGTTAACCTGCAGCGTTACGTCGAGGTGCATGTGAAGAGGTCCGCATGAAGGGGTTCGTTGGCTTTTTACTGGGCGCGTCGCTTGCCTCCGCGGGCTGGTACTACTTCGTGTTCCTTCGGCCTGCAGTACCGGAACGGACGGAGGAGGCACGGGTCGAGCCCGCGGCCGAGCCCGCAGCGCCCAAGCGCATCCGACGGACCCGTCGCAGGGCACGTCAGGTGGTAGAAAACCCAAACCAGCCGGGTGGGTCTGACTCCACTTTTGAGGAAGAGGTCCCCCAACGGCAGCTCACGGCGGCCGAGCTTCGGCCTCAGGCCCGGGGAGACAACCTCTCCCGTCCCGACGTGTTGCACCTGGACATGGGCAGCGGCGATGAGCTCCCGGAGTTGGAACAGTCCGACATCGACGACCGGTTTCGGGCGCGGCAAGAGGCCATCCTCGACTGTATCGAGACGGCCCGGCCCGATCCCTCGACCTACGTGCCCGGCCAGGTGAGCATCCAGTTTCGGATCCAGCGCAATGGTCAGGTGCGGGGGGTGCGGGTCGAAGCGCCTGCCATCTTGCAGCAAGGCGGCCTTTACGGGTGCGTCAAGGACGTGGTCATGGGTCTGAAATTCCCGGCCTCGCGGGGCAGCCAGGTGGTGACCTATCCCTTTGCGCTCAGCTGACAGGGGCGCTCACGACGTCCGGGCGGCGCGTAGCGTCTGAACCCGGTTTCGTGCCCAGCCCACGATTTCGGCCGCGGCCTCCCACGTGCCGAGGTCCGGCCTCCCGAGAGGCACCAACTCCGGGGGTGCTGGGGGCGTCTGGACCAGGGTCTGGGCCGCCACCTTCACCACCTGCGGGAGCTGGTCGTCCTTCGCGATCGCCACCACGTGGTCCATGTAGCTGCGGCCCCAGGATGCGTCGAACGCGAGCCGGAGCACCGCGTTGAGAGCCATGCCGGCCGCACGGCGGGCGTGGGTGATGCCGGGGCGGTAGCCACGCCGCTCGAGCGCCGCCCGGCTATGGGCGAGCTCGTTCTGGGCGGCCGCGAGCCAGTCCTCGGCGGAAAGGCGATCGAGCCATTCGGTGCCAGATTCCGGGGTCATGTTTTGGGGGCGAGGCGTCCGAGACGCCAGAGGGTGAGTAGGAGGCAGCGGCCCGCGTAGGCCAAATTCATGAAGATGTACGCATGCAGGAAAAGGTCGAGGCGGTCCAGCAGGGCCACCGCCCAAAGGTAGGTCGGGTAATGAACCACGAACTTGCCCACGGCCTCGAGGGCCCGGGCAGCCCGCGCCAGACCGCTCCCGCGCACGGGCCCTTGGGTCGTGGGCAGGCCCTGCCCATAGTCGCCCGCTGCGGGGGCCGCGAGAGCGCCGGCGGTGCTGACCACCTCGGGGCGCCTCAGAAACGAGGTCAGCGTGACCGCGGTCGCGACCGTCACCGCTCCGAGCAGCCCTTCGAGCAACCACCGGGGCTCGCTCGCAGGCTGCCACAGCCGCACGGCGCACGCCGCGACCAGCAGGAGGGCCTTGAGCTCGTCGGCCATGTAATCGAGGTGGGCGCCCACGGGAGACGAGGTGCCTCGATACCGCGCCAGCTGACCGTCGGCCATGTCGACCACATAGGAGAGCTCGAGCAGCGCCACGCTGGCGATGAGGCCCTCGTGACTTGGCAGGAGCACCACGCCCGCTGCCGCGATCACGAAAAGACCAAGAGAGCCGAACGTCAGTTGGTTCGGGGTCAGGCGGGTGCTCGCAACGGCCACCACGAGCACCGCGGCGAGCGGCCGTGCCACGTAGCGGTTGAAGACCAGATCAACGGGCTTGCGGGTTCGGCGGTAAGCGTCGGCGATCGCGGCGAACATGAACGTCGAGCCCCCTAGCAAACGGACGGGGCCGCCGAAAGGACGATCAATTGCCTACGGCGCGAATGAGCCAATAAACCCCTGCCAGTGCCAGCCCCACCACCAAGCCAAGGCCAATGGCCGACCACATGCTGCCTTCCCTGGGAGGTGCTGCCACCATCGGGGCCGGCGCCGCCCCCTCGATACGCTTGTCGTCGGTGCGCTTTTCGGGAGGCTTGCTCTTCTTGGCCTTGCGGGACTCGGTCTTCCGAGACTCCGTCTTGCGCGGGTCGGGCGGGGGGGCTTCCTTCGCCGGCGCCGCCTCGGGTTTGTGGTCCTCGACCGTCTTGCTCTCCGCCTTGGCGGGTGCAGGGCTCGGGGGCGCAGCGCCGGGCGCCGCTTCGACGGGCAGCTGCACCGAAGCCGGTTTCGATTCGGACTTTGGCTCGCGGGCCACGATCCGGGGTGGAGGAGACGCCATGGGCGCGGGTTCGGGGGCCACCCCGGGCGCCGGCTTGACGGGCGTGGGGCGAGCCGCCTCGGCGGCCGCTGCCTGGGGCGCGCGGGCGTGCACCGAGGCCGTCTGCACGGCGACGGGTTGAGAGGGCGGCGCGGTCACGGCCGCCGCGGGATAGCCGAACATGGTCTTGGCCGGCTGCGGCGCCGCTCGCTGCACGGGCCGGGGGGGCTCGGGCAAGGACAGGTCCGGCAGGACGATGCGGTAGCCACCGCTATCCCAATTGATGACCTCGGCCAGGCGATCCGACGACTCGCTGCCGTTCACGATGGTTTTGCCGATGTCGCCTTTTTTGTACTCGATCGAGGCCCTGTCGGTGTCGCGCCACACCTCGAGCACGCACGTGAGCACGTAAAGCTCGCAATAGCGCATGAGCTCGGCGGGGGGCCTCTCGGCCAAGGTGCCCTCGCCGGGGCCCGGAATCAAGAGCCCGCCATCGTCCGGATTGGGGAGCCGGGGCTGCAGCCGAAAGCTGAGGGGAGACACGCCGCGAAGCTGCTCCATGGCGTCGTCGCCGCGGAGCTCTCCGGCGATCGTCTCCTGGACGCCGCCCGCCACCATGTGAATTTCGCCTACCTTGCGGGGCTTGCCGGCCGCAGGCGTTCTCACCTCGACGCGAACCGCCAACGCGGGTGCCGCGAGCATGTGGATCAGATCATCGATAGATCCGCCTTCCCATTCCAGGGCGTTAGATGGGGCAGTTTGCACGAGGAGTCTCCGAGGGTCGCAAAGTTGAGGTCAAAGGCCGGGGGCCGCGTCGCCGGCGTCGAGGGTATCATCGGCGGGGTCCGCCGTATCCTTCGGCGAGGTCCCCTCGCCAAGGGCATCGGTTTCCGGAGTGCCAGGGCCGTCGGCCGCGGCATCGGCCTGGCTTGGCGTGGCGCCGGCCTCGAAAAGCCCCCCATCGGGTCCCGTGTAGTCCGCTGCGGCGTCCGTACCGTAAAACTGGTCACGACGCTCGTCGGAAGAGCCGCATGCGCCGACTGACAGAGCGGTCACCATCAAGCCGATGAGCCCCGCGAGGGAGCGGCCGATCGTGCGCGGACGAAATGCGAGCATGAGCGGCAAACTATCAAACGCCGTCGGCGTTCCGCAAGTTCGCCAACGGCCGGGAGCGCCTTCGCACGTCGTCTCTCGTGCGAAGGACGGCGTTCGTCAGCGCTTCCGAGGTCGCGGAATGCCGTAGCGGTCGAGCAGCGTCAGCAGAGTTTTTCGCGAGATCCCCAGGAATCCCGCCGTACGCGTCTGGTTTCCCGCGAAGCTGTCGAGCGCGCGCACGATGCGCTCCTTGCGCTCACCTTCCGGCACGCCCAGGATGTCGATCGGCTCGCTGCTCACGTCGAGATCGCGCATCCGCTCGACCGGCAGGTGCTCGAGCCCGATGGTCTCGCCTTCGCAGAGCACGATGGCCCTTTCGATGACGTTGCGGAGCTCGCGTACGTTGCCAGGCCAAGGGTATCGTTGCATCCACTCGAGAGCTTGCGGCGACAGCTGCAAACGTTCCGTGCGGCCCATCTCGGCGCAGGCCTGAGACAAGAAGAGGCGCGCGAAGGGCTGGATCTCCGTCACCCGCTCCCGCAGCGGTGGCAAAGTCAGGCTGATGCCATTGAGCCGGAAGAAGAGGTCGGGGCGGAATCCGCCTTGCTTCACCTCTTCTTCCAGAGGCCGGTTGGTGGCAGCGATGAAGCGTACGTCGATGGGCACCGGGCGTACGGCGCCCACGGGCACCACGACCTTTTCTTCGATGGCGCGGAGGAGCTTGGCCTGAGTGGACAAGGGCATCTCGCCCACCTCGTCGAGGAAGATGGTGCCACCGGGCGCGGAGGCCAGCAGGCCAACCTTGGAGGAGTCGGCGCTGGTAAAGGCGCCCCGCTCGTGCCCGAAGAGCTCGCTCTCCATCAGGGTCTCCGGCAGGGCCGCGCAGTTCAGCGTGACCATGGGCGCCTTGGAGCGGGGAGAGGCCCGGTGAATCGAGCGGGCCAGCACTTCTTTACCGCTTCCGGTCTCGCCGAGAATGAGCACGTTGATGTTCGACGCGGCCGCCCGCATCGCGATGTTGTAGGTGATGCGCATCGCCTCGCTGTCGACCAGCACCCGTTCGCCGCCCATGCTGACGCGCTCTATGCCCAGCATGCGGTCCCGCAGGGCAGCCATGAGGGCCTCCGGGTCGCGTCCGTCTTGGGGATGGCAGGCAAGGGCCGTGCGGGTGGTGAACCCCTCGGCTTCGAGCGCTTTGCTCATGTGCTCGAGCGCGCGGCGGGCGAGCTCCGGGGCCCGACCCACCATCAAGATCTCGAAATCGTTGGCTGCGTAAAGAGCCAACAAGTCGGCGGGCTGGAGGGTCGCGGACACCGTGGCGGCGAAGCGGGCAGGGGTGATGGGCTCGTCGACCCTCACCCGGGCCACAGCCAACGCCCCCCCTGCCATGCGGCTACGGTCGCACTGATAGGCCAACAACGCCTCGAAGTGGCCGTGGGGCCACACGCGGCGGGCTTCGAGCCGCGGACGGTGCCTTTGCAGCATGAGCATCAAGGTGCCAATGCGGAATCCTTCCCCCGGCCAGATGCGCATCCGCACGTGAGGCTTGAGCTTTTCTTCCCGCACCCAGGTGCCGTTGAAGCTCCCGAGGTCTTCGATCTCGAACAAGGTCTCGGTGACGTGAACCTGGGCGTGCCGCCGGGACGACTGCGGGTCGAGCAGCACCACGTCGGCCTCCGGGTCCCTCCCGATGACCACGGTGCCCAAGCCCGGCAGGGCATGGGTCTCGAAAGCGTCGGGCCCCATGACCAAAAGATGCAGCGCGCGGCCCTCCGCCGAGCGCGGCAGGATGGGTATCGTACGCGTGAACGTCATGAGAACCGCCACATAGTGACAGCTCATCTCCGCGTCCGAAAGGCGCGCTGGTCGCTTTTCGATGGCCCGTTTCGTGGGGGGGAAACTGGACGCACGTAGGCCTGCGTAGGGGGCCATATGGGCCTATCGGCAACGGTGTAGACTGGCGTCGCACCTGAGCCCCTGCAGCCCCACTTACGCCCCTGCGAGGGACTGTCCCTCACCGTCCTCAGGGCGAAAGCAGGGTGCCCACCGATCCGGGAGAGCCCAGGGCCGCTCTCACTTCCCCGGGACCCACGATGTGAAACGCCCCGACTCCCGCCCCGAGGGGGACGAAGGCTTCCTCGAGCTTGGGGATCATGCCGCCCGTGACCGACCCGCTGGCGATGGCCGCCTGGGCCTCGGCTACGGTGAGGTGACTGAGGCGACTTGCGGGATCGCTGGCGTCCTTTCGTAGGCCACCGACGCCCGACACCGCCACGAACGTGGGCGCGGCGAGCGCTTCGGCGAGGCGGCTGGCGACGAGGTCGGCGTTGAGGTTCAGAACGGGCGCTTCACCAGCGGAGGCGTAGCCCAGGCAGGAGAGCACCGGCAGGCGTCCGTCGCCCCACAGGGTCTCGAGGAGCGCCAGATCGAAGCCCACCACGTCACCAACGAGCCCGAGATCGACGGGGCCCGGGGGCCCTCCCGAGATGACGCGCGGAGGCCGCTTCCCCGCCCGGACGGCCCCGCTGCCCGCGTGCAAACCCACGGGCCGCGCCCCTGCCCTTAGCAAAGCGGCGCAGAGCTGGACGTTCAACTGGCCCGCCACGACCATGGTGAGCACCTCCAGGGTGCCGGCGTCCGTGACCCTGCGCCCCGCCACCGTCTGCGTGTCGACGCCAAGCCGGCGCGCAAGAGCGGTCACCTGGGGGCCTCCTCCGTGGACGAGCCCAAAACGATGTTGCGGGTGTTCAGCCACCGCGCGGGCGATGTCCTCTGCCACGACGGTCCGCACGCCGTCCGCCAAAACGTCTCCGCCCAGTTTGACGACGATGCAGCCCATGGTCGCCTCACTCTGCGAAGGGGTCGAGAGGCATGGCTGACGCGCGCCGCCGCTGGCCTGGCGACGGCCGTCGGGCCGCTTTCGCCTTCACGGGCAGCGCCTCGAGCTTGGCGAACACGGGTTTGTCGATATCGGGGATCACCCGGAGCTGGGCGCTCTCGAAGCCCTCGAGGCGCAGGGTGAGGTCGAGCGGGCTGGCGCTGCGGTCGAGCGAGAGGGTATGCGGCGTCGTACCAAGCAGAGTGCCCTGTGTATCCACGATGTCTGCGCCCTGAGGAAAGGAGTCCACCGAGATCTGCGTGGTGGGGGCAAGCAGAGGCTCTGCGGGAGGCGGCGGGGCCGCGGGGATGACCGATGCGGGCGGGGGCGCCGCCCCGGGGGCCGCTCGTCTCGAAACGCCGAAGGCCCACAGAGCCAGCAGCGTGCCCAATCCGAGCCCCATCCCCAGCGTTCTCCTTCGGCTTTGGCCCACCCAGCGAAGCGTCCGCAGCAAGATTGCGCTCGTCCGCGCTGGCAACGCGGTGTCATGGCGATCGTGAACTCCGCGCCCTGACGGCGGGTCCTCGAACGGAGCGTCTTCGTGGCCCTTTGCCGCCGCGGCGTCTTCGGCTTCGGCCAACGCCAGCGAGATGGCCGAGAGCTCCTTGGGCAGAATGCGATCTTTGCTCTCGGTGACCTCGTCCTTGAAGAGTTCGCGAAGAAAGTTCGGGAGCCTCTGGCTGAAGTAGCGCATCTCGTGCAAGGCCGTCTCCAGGTCCAAGGCCATCGCCTTGCAGCTTGAATAGCGGAGGTCCGGGTCACGCGCGAGCGCCCTGGCGACGATGGCATCCACCTTGGGGGTGACACCCGCATTGATGCTGGATGGTGGTGGCACGGGCATCTCGAGGATCGCCTTCATCGCCGCCAGGGGGTGGTCCGCCTTGAACAGCCGCTGGCCGGTCAGGCACTCGTGGAGCACCACGCCCAGGGCGAAGACGTCGATGCGATGATCGACGGGGCGTCGGTGGATTTGCTCGGGCGCGAGGTACGCCACCTTGCCTTTGACCGCCCCGGCCTGCGTCTTCGTTTCCTTCACCTCCTCGGCCGCGCGCGCGATGCCGAAGTCGAGCACCTTCACGGCGCCGTTGAAGCCCAACATGATGTTGGCCGGGGTGACGTCGCGGTGGATGATCTGCAGGGGGTTTCCGTCGGTTCCCGTCATCATGTGCGCGTGATGCAAACCCAAGCACGTTTGCCGAGCGACTTCGCAGATCACGTCGGCAGGAGGCAGTTCGTTGTCGACGGCAAGCTTCTCCATCACGGCGCTCAGGTTACGGCCGTGCACATATTCCATCGTGAGGAAGTGCGTGTCGGCGAGCCGACCGAACTCGTAGACCTGAACGACGTTGGGATGCGAGATCAGCGCGCAGATCTTGGCTTCGTCGATGAACATCTGAACGAAGCGTGGATCCCGGGACATCTCCGGCAAGATCCGCTTGACGACGAGCACGCGCTGAAACCCCTGTGTTCCGCGCGCCACGGCGCGAAACACCTCCGCCATGCCGCCCTGGCCGATCTTTTCCAGCAGAACGTAGCGACCGTACCTTTCGGGCTGAACGGACATCTTGACTGCTGCTGCCACCACCAGATGTTCAACGCTAACGGATTTTCCGCGAATCCGCGAGGCGGGGCTTCGGCTACATCGACGCACCCACGACTCAAACGAGAGTGAGGATCTGCCGATGGTCCGCGGGGGCCACAGGGCATGGCCCTCCTTTTTTGGATGTTGGATGTCACCATGAAGTTCTCGGTCCTTGTCGCAGCGTTTCTGATGTGTCTCGCGGGGGCGGGTGCCGCGTGGGCGGAGTCGCCGGAGCAGCGCGAGGCCGCGCGGCAGGCGTACACGACCGGGGACCTCGCTTTCAAGGAAGGCCGGTACGAGGACGCACTCACCGCCTTTCAACAGGGCTACGAGCTGTCTCACCGGGCGCGCTTTCTTCTCAACGTGGCCCACACGCAGCGCAAACTGGGGCAGATGCGGGAGGCGCTGGCGACCTACAAGCGCTTCCTGTTGACGGATCCGAAGCCCGCCGATCGGAGCTTGGCGGAACAAATGGTCAAGGAGGTGGACGCGCTCTTGGCCGAAGAAGACGCCCTCAAGGCGACGTCCGGGCCGCCCCTGCCATCGGCAGCCGATGCCCCTCCTGCGTTTCAGGCCGCGCCCCCGGTCGTCATGCACGCCGACGCGAGCGCGGCCCCCGCCCCTCCACCCCTCGTGCAACGCTGGTACTTTTGGGCAGGCTTGGGGGCCTTGGTCGCGGCCGGCGTGGTCGTGGGCGTGGCGCTGAGCGGGGGTGGTGACCCAGGCCGCACGAACGGCAGCTGGGGAGAGTTGAGGCTATGAACGCTCCGGTACGGGGGGGACTGCCGGCTTTCCTGCTTTGGGGGATGCTTGCCCTGTCGTGTGGGGGCGGCGCGGACACCCCCGGGACCAGCGTGTTGCTGTCCGTGAAGAACGCTCCCGGGCTCGAGCGGCCGAACGAGGTGCAGATCGACTTGTACGAGGGCAGCAGCACTCAGGTGCGACAGTCGGTATCGCGTCTCGTCGCGAGCGGCACCTCGGTGACTCTCGGCGATCTCGTGATCTACCCCGCGCCCGAGACGCCTCGGCTCCGCGTGTTGGTCTTCGGGCGACGGGGTGGGCAGGTGGTGTCCTCCGGGCTGGCGGAGGTGGTGCCCCAGACCGGTCGCCAAGTGGGGGCCGTGGTGACCTTGATGCCGGGGTTCCTCGGCGCTGAAGGGGGGGCGCCGGCGGCGGGCGACGGCGGCGTGCCGGACGGCGCCACGGGAGGGGAGGGCGGGGGGGCCGGTGGGAACGCCGCAGCTCCCCCGGTCGACGCAGGCGCGAGCGGACGTGGGGGCGCGGGAGGCTCGGGCATTTCGCCCTCTCCCGAGAAAAAGCAAGCGGGTGAAAGTTGTGGTGGGGGGACGGACTGCGTCTCGGGGGCGTGTCGGGACAACGTGTGCTGCGACCGGATCTGCTTCGGCAGCTGCTTTACCTGCCAGGCGCCAGGGCAGCCCGTCGGCCGCTGTGCCCCCGCGGCGAACGGTACGAGCTGCCGCTCTGCCACCTGCGGGTCGAACGGGCGCGTACTTTCGCAGTACGTCTGCGACAACGGCGCCTGCGATCGGCAGGACACCACCTGTGAGCAACGAGAGTGCGACGCCCGCGCCCTCACCTGTCAGTGATTCACGGCCAGGGTCCGCTGTCCTCGAGCGACGTGCCTTCGTCGACGCCCAACATCAGGTTCATGTTCTGAATCGCTTGACCCGCGCCCCCCTTGATGAGGTTGTCGAGCGCCGCCTGAGCGCAGACCATCCGCCTGCCGTTGCGCACGGGCCCGCTCACCACCGCCACCTCCGCGAAGTTGCTGTGGGCCACGGCGGCGACTTCCGGAAGGCGTCCTTCGAGGAAGCGCACGAACGGCTCGTTGGCGTAGCTGTCCGTGTAAGCCTTGCGAAGCGCCTCGTCCGAGATGTCGTCGGGTAGCTCCACGAACGCCGTGACCAGAATGCCGCGCGACAGGGGGGCGGAGACCGGCACGAAGCGCAGTTCGAAATCGCGCGCGCCCGCCGCGCGAAGGGTCTCTTCCACCTCGGGCGTATGTTGGTGGGCCATGGGTTTATAGCTCTTGAGGTTCACCGCGCGGGTGGGGTGGTGCGTGCCCGCCGACGGTGAGATCCCGCTGCCGGAGGAACCCGTGATGCCTTGCACGGCCACCGCGCCCGTCAACCAGCCCGCCCGTGCGAGAGGCAGGAGCGCAAGCTCGATCGAGGTCGCAAAACATCCCGGGGAGGCCACCGCCTCGGCCGAGGCGATGCGCCCCCGATTGAGTTCCGGCAAGCCGTAGACGAAGCGTCCCAGTAACTCGGGGTGAGGGTGGGGACCGCCATAGTAGGCTTCGTAGTCTTCGGCGCGGCTCAGCCGAAAATCGCCCGACATGTCGACGATGCGCACACCCAGCGCGAGCAGGTCGGGCGCGACGCGCGCGGAGATCTTGTGGGGCAAACCCAGCAGCACGACGTCGCAACCCTGGGCTGCCACGGCGGGTGTCACGTTCTCGAAGCGCAAGTTCGTTCGGCCCGTGAGGGGTAGGTGAACCGCCCCCAAGAGTTCACCGACGTGGTCAGCCGAAGCCACGCGCACGAGCTCGACGTGAGGGTGCATGAGCAACCGCCGAATCATCTCCGCGCCGCCGTAGCCACTACCGCCGATGACGGCTGCCTTGAAGGCCTTCTGCGTGATCTTCACTCTCGAAGTCTACGCTTTGCAGGTGGCCATGCGCACGAAACGAGCCAGTTCACGTTGACAGTGCTCGGGGAGCCGCTCAGGCTCGAGGCGTGCTGAGATCGATGTTCCGAGGTCGCTTGGCTCTCCTGTCGTGTATCGCCCTGGCACCGCTGCTTCTGTCCCGGACCGTCAGGTCTGCCCGCGCCGCTGAGAAGCCCGCAGTCCGCAAGCCCTCAGGCGAGCCCATCATGCCGCTCGCCGACGTGAAGCCCGGCATGGAAGGCTACGGGCTCACGGTCTTCCAGGGCGTCACACCGGAGCGCTTCAAGGTCAAGGTGGTCTCGGTGCTTCGCAATTTTTTGCCGCGCCAGTCGGTCATCCTGATGCGCGTCGAGGATCCGAGGGTCGAACACACGGGGGTCGCGGCCGGCATGAGCGGCAGCCCGATTTACATCGACGGCAAGGTGGTGGGCGCGTTGGCCTATGCGTGGGCCTTCTCCAAGGAGCCTCTCGCGGGGGTGACACCCATCGAGGCCATGTTGGAGGACGGTCAACGCCCCTTGCGTCCCCCCGCGATGCCAAGCCTCGCCACGGACCGCGGTGCCGCGGGCGCGCGGGCGTCGCAGCCCCTGCTGGGGCAAGCGCAGCTCGTTCCCGTCGGCGTGCCGCTTGCGTTCTCGGGCGTGGCCCCCGAGGCGATCGACGATGTGCGGGAGGCGTTTTCCGACCTGGGGCTGATGCCCGTGAGCGCCGGAGGCGGAGGCGGGACAGGGCGGCCCGAGATCGTGCCTGCCATCGTGCCTGGTGGGTCGGTAGGTGTCGAGCTCGTGCGGGGAGACATGTCCGTGACGGCCACGGGGACCGTGACGTACGTCGAGGGCAACACCGTGCTGGCCTTCGGCCACCCCATGATGAGAGCGGGCCAGGTGGATCTGCCGATGGTCGGCGCCGAGATCCACGCCATCATGCCGAACCTGGCCAATGCCTTCAAGTTGGCCTCTCCCCTCGGCGAGGTAGGGGCGTTGCGCCAGGATCGGGGCGCCGCCATCGTGGGGCAGCTGGGCGAAAAGGCGCCGCGTGTTCCTCTGTCCGTCAGCGTGACCCGGGCGGGAGAGAACCCTCGCCCCTTCTTCGTGGACATCGCCAAGAACGACGCCCTGACGCCGCTCTTGGTCTCCGTGGTGACGTCGAGTGCCGTGTCCGTGAGTGAACACGATCCGGTGGACATGGTGGTGGATCTGACCACGAAGATCGAGCTCGGCGGTGGCAAGCAGGTCGTTTTGCGCGATCAGGCGTTTTCCACGGCGGGGTTGTCGCCGCGGCTGTTGTCTGCCACGCAGGGGTTCAAGGCGTTCAAGGCGCTGCTCGACAACCCCTTTGGCCGCGTCGACCTGCGCGCGCTGTCGATCGAGGCCAACGTGACGTACAAACGCGACACGCTGGAGATCGTGGGGGTCCAGATCCCGCGGCGTCCGGTCCGCGCGGGCAAACCGCTCGACCTTCGGGTGCTGTTGCGTCCTTTCGGCGGGCGCGACACCTGGCGGACGGTCAGCATCGCCCTGCCTCATCGAATCGAGGGCCGCACGGTGGACATCGAGGTGGCGAGCGGTGCCACCGTGACGCCGTTCGTGCCGAAGCCCGAGAGCCTGGCCGATCTCATCGCCTCGTTTGGCACGTACTACACGGCGGGCCAGCTGGTGGTGAGCGTCACGCTTCCCGAGACCGGCGCGGCGCTTCGGGGAGAAGCGCTTGGCGCCTTGCCTCCTTCCGCGCTCGACACGTTGATACCGGCCCACGAGACCCGAAGGGCACAGCTTCATCGCCTCTTCGGCCGCACTGTGATCGAAAGCCCCGAGATCGTGCTCGGCAAGGCGTCCGTCAAGGTCCGGGTCGACGATCAGGCGCTTGGCGCGAACGACTGAGCCTCAACCCCTGCGGGGCCGTCATCGACGCGCCTTGGGCCGTCGTGCGCTCCGGCTCACGGAACCCTTCTTCGTGACCGGCGCCAAGGAAAACGAAAGCCGGGGCACTGGATCGCCGGTCCCATAAAGCCATGTATACGTGAAGTAGGTTGAGAGCACGCGCTTGGTATACCCACGGGTCTCGTCATAGGGGATCATTTCGATGAATTCGTCGAGCGGGCGGCTTCCCCGCTCGGCGAGCCACCGATCCACGGCACCTTCGCCTGCGTTGTAGCCCGAGATCGTGAGGGGAACGGTGCGGTTGAAATGGGTGAGCAAGAAGCCAAGGAAACGTGAGCCGAGCGCGATGTTCTGGGCGGGGTCGAGCAGCGTCTCTCGCGTGACGGGGCGGTCGGAGAAGCGCTGGGCTGTCTTGACCAGCATCTGTGTGAGGCCGATGGCGTTGGCAAAGGACTCGATGGTGGGAGAAAACGCGCTTTCCTCGCGCATGATCGCCAGTTGCAGAAACTGGGGTACGTCGTTGGCCGTGGAGTGGGTGGCCACGTACTCGGGAAAGGCACGCGGGTACGACAAACGCCAGGCTGCGGCCCGCGCGCCCTGCGGGTGTTCCCGCTTGTAGTCCGTCAGCGTATACCGGGGGATCGCGTGAGAGGCGTTCCACACCCGACCCCGGTCGAGCAGGACGGCCGACAGCCACAGCGCGCGTTCACGCAGGGACACCCCTTCCGCGCGTTCACCTTCGTTCCCCGCTTCCGCTAGATCCAGGCGCGCCAGCTCGCGCCGGGCCTCCGCGCCCAGCCCCAAACGCGCCAGCTCCACGGCACGTGCAAAGCCGGGGGTTGCGTAGACGGGGCTGTGGCCAAACGCGACGGGCCAGGGATCGTCGCCGAGACTCGCGTGAAGCTCACTGACGAGTTCGCGCGCGACCTTTGGAAAGAGTTCGCGCAAGCGGCTGAAGGCCAACAGTGCGTAGTACGAAAGCGGGTAGGTTCGGATCGCGGCTTCGAAGGCGGCGCGGCACTCTGCCATACGGCCTTGCCGCTGATAAATTCGCCCCTTCCAGTAGAGGGCGCGCCCTTCAGCAAACCACATCGTTTCGCGCGGGATGAGCCGTAGGTTCTCGTCGAGCCAGTGCAGCGCCTTTTCGTAGTCCTTGCCGTCATAGGTGGCGAAGGCCAAGCGAAAAAGAGATTCTCCCAACATATCGCCTTCCGCGTAGCGCTTGGGGACCGCTTCCAACATCAGGCGCGCGCCTTCCGTATCGCCACTGTCCTGCAGCAGTTCGGCCGCCCGGACGCGGGCGTCGTCGGCGTAGCTGTGGGCAGGAAATTCCTTTTCGACGATGGCGTACTTGGCGAGCGCCGTGTCTCGGTCTCCCGCGCTCGCACGGCAACGGGCGCCTTGGTAGAGCGCCTTGACGACCAGATCTTCGTTTCCTGCCGCGCGGCAATAGGCCTCGGCTTCGTCGTAAAGTGCCGAGGCCAGGGGACGTTGCCGCTGTTTGAAGACGGCCTGCGCCCGGAGATAGCGGGCTTCGCATACGCTGGTCGGATCCTTCAGGCCACCTTTGCCGTCCTTTCCGCTCTTGAGGGCTTCTGCAAAGGCGGGCTCGGCCTCACCGTTCTGGTTCTTCTCGTGCAGCTGTTTGGCGCGCTCGAACCAATCTTCGGGCGAGGGGCTGCCGAGGTGTGCGGCCTCGGGGGGAAGTGAAGGCACGAGGCTTTTGATCCTGTCCTCGGCTCGGCGTGCCCAGGCCTCCAGGGGCGCCAGACTCCATATCATCCGGTACTGGGGAATCACCTCCGACGCAGGGCGGCCGCGCTTCTCGAGAGCCGTGGCGAAGCGAAAGCGGGCTTCGGCGCGTCGGGGGCCTTTTTCGTACTTGCGCAAGAAGGTCTCGGCTTTGGCCTCGAGCTGCTCCCATTGCTCGAGCCGCTCGAGCGCCTCGAGCGCGACGAGTTGCGATTCGGCGTCCGACACCGCCTGCGGGTCCACCCGCTCGACCCACGCGAGGGCAGCCGCTGCGTTGCCTGCGCGCAGGTGCGCGCGGGCGGCGTGGTATGCGTGGTAGTCCGCTAGAAGAGGGTAGTCTGCGTGCAGGCCCTCGAAGGCGGTCGCAGCCGCTGCGGACTGTCCGGCCTCCGTCAGGGCCAGCGCGCGGAGGAATCGGCTTGGAAGCGCCTCCGGATGGCCGTCCTTCATGTGTGCCAGTGCGGCATCAAACGCACTCACGGCTCCGCGGTAATCGTCCAGGCGGTAGAGCGCGGCGGCGTTCGCCGGTGCGCCCGCACGGAAATAGGGGTTGAGCCAAACCTTGTCGATGCCCGGGGCTGCTTCGCGGGCCTTCGCTCCCGTGGCACTTGCGGGGGCCGCGACGCCGCCCAAGACCGTTGCGAGCAGGTAGGTCAGCAGGGGGTGAGAGGACGAAAGGGTTCGGCGCACCCGTGAAAGCCTACGACCTTGGCGAGGGAGGGGCAAAAAGCCCTGCGCGCCTTTCGCGCTCTATTTTTTCCAGACGCAGACGCGGTTGCGGCCGCCCCGCTTGGCTTCGTAAAGGACCTGGTCTGCTGCCGCGATGAACTCGATGGCATCTCGCAACGACGGGTTCGGCACCGAAGCCATGCCGACGCTGATGGTCACCGGGATCACCTTGCCGTCGTACGTGAACTGTTTGTTGGCCACTCCCGAGCGCAGGCGCTCGGCCACGATGCGGCCCTGGTTGCCATCGGTGCCCCGGCAGATCACTGAAAACTCCTCGCCGCCCACCCGGGCGAACACGTCCTCCACCCGGATCGAGGCCAGGATGATCGACGACACCTCGGAGAGCACGTAGTCGCCTGCCAGGTGTCCGTAGGTGTCGTTGATGGACTTGAAGTGGTCGAGGTCGAAGGCCACGAGCGTGAGAGGAATGTGGTGGCGGACGGCATACGCGAATTCGCTCTCGACGCGGTCCATGAAGTACTTCTTGTTGAAGGCCTTCGTCAGATCGTCCCGCAGGGCCGATTCGTACATCTGCCTCTGAAATACCTCGTCGAGCTTGTCGTGGTAGGTGAACTTGAGGACCGTGTTCGAGCCAACCAGGATCTTGTCGCCGTCTTGCAGTTCGTGGTTCGAGACGCGAATGCCCTTGCAGTAGGTGCCATTCGTGGAGCCGAGGTCGCGCAGGAAGACCTTGTCGCCCTCGACCACCAGCTCGCAGTGTTCACGCGAGATCCCCTCGTCGAGGATGCGGATGTCGGCTCGCTGCCCACGGCCGATGATCGTGCGCTCGCGACCAAGCTTGAACATCTCGCCCATCATGCTGCCAGCCAACACGATGAGATAAGCCTGATCCCGCCTCGGGGCGCTCCGCCCCGGGGCAAGTTGTGGTGGCGCCTGTACGTGGGTGACGTCGTCCCAGCTCACGGAAGTCTCATCTCGATAGTACCATCGGCCTGGCCAAATCGCCTGCGACGACGATTTCTAAATCGAAACGGACCGCGCCGCCAACTTCCGAGCGGGGTCAGGCGCGCTTCTTCCCAACCTACAGGCGCCCAGGTTCGCCTCCGCTCACGCTTGACGGGCAAGGGCCTCGGCAAGCGCCCGCAGCGGGGCGGCGGAGGGCCCAAAGCCGTCGAGTGCACGCACGGCCTCGGCGGTGAGGTCGGTGAGGCGGGTGCGCGCCTGCCCGGCCAAGGCGGCGTGTTCGTGGTCGGCGAGATCGTCGGCGTGCTGGAAGGCTACGCCATAAGCCTGTCCGAATCGCGCCAGCGCGGCCCGCTCTCGGGGGGCCGCTCCCGCCACCACGGCGCCAATTTCCACGGCGGCGCGGAACAGCGCGCCCGTCTTCTCGGCGTGCAGCCGATCGGCCTCGTCCATGGTGGTGGGCGCCGGCTCGCCCAGGTCACGGGCTTGCCCTCGCACCATTCCCGACAGCCCGCTGGCTTCGGCCAGGAGGCGCGTGGCTTCCAGGTAGGGAAGGGCCTTGCCGGGCTCATCCTTCGAGGCCAAGGCCCCGGCTTCGGCCACCCATCCGAACGCCAACGTCAGCAGCCCGTCTCCGGCCAGGATGGCCATCGCGTCGCCGTAGACTTTGTGGTTCGTGGGACGGCCCCGGCGCAGGTCATCGTCATCCATCGCGGGCAGATCGTCGTGCACCAGCGAATAACAATGGACCAGCTCGATGGCTGCCGTCGCCACCCGCACCGGCTCGTCGAGCGGGTGACCCAGGGCCTCGGCGGCCGCCAACCCCAGGAGCGGGCGCAGCCGCTTGCCTGGGGAGAGCAGCGAGTACCGCATCGACTCTATCAAGCGGCCCGGGTCTTCGGCCGCCACGGGCTGCGGGAGGCGGGCCTCGAGCAACGCTTCGATCTCTGTGCGGCGCACGCGCACCCAGGCAGACAAGTCGAAGGGAGCGCTCACTCCGGGCCCCCCCCGAAAGGCGCAGTCTCGAGGTTGGGGCCGGCCAGCAGCACCTCGACGCGCTTTTCTGCTTCGTCGAGCACACCGGCGCCCTGCCGACACAGCTTCATGCCTTGCTCGAAGCAACGCAAGCTGTCTTCCAGGCTGAGGTTTCCGCTCTCCAGGCGTTCGACCAAGGAACGCAGCTCTTCCAGAAGCTCGTCGAAGCGGCGGGGCGCCTCGCTTGCCGACTGTGGGTCCGTCATGGCCCGGCTTCTATCGCCCTCGGGCGCTTCGAGCAAGCGGCGCAGCGCTGGCCTGCCGAACCCCGACGATGTCGCAGCTCAGAGCGGTTCGAGATCCCGCGGCTGAGCGGCCGCAAACTCGATCACCGAGGCCAGCTCAGCGGGCTCGACCCCGTACCAAAACACGTGCCAATCGGGCAGCCTCACCAGACCGTCGCATTTGCGCGTGTACCAGGGGTCGATGGGGTTGTCGGCGCGGCCACGCCAGAAAAAGCGCGAATAGTCCCGCAAGACGAGGTTCCAGATGTCGCCTCCGATGCCATCGCCCTGGGCCTGCCGCTCGACTGCAAATTTCGACAGGTATGCGCCTTGGGCCGAGTTGAGCAGCATGGCGGCTCCACGATAGTTCTCCTCGAGGTAGATCCGTTCCCACGGTTGCTCGAGGGCTCCCGCCCGCAGCTTGCGTCCGAAGGCGCTCTCGATGAGCCCTTCGAGGCGCTCGCGATCGAGCGTGTCCAGGCTGCGGTGGGTTTCGATGCGCGAGCCCTTGCGAATCAGCGTGCCCGAGCCCGACACCGTGAACAGCTCGCGCAGCAGGTGCAAGGGGTTCACGACGGTCACGTTCATGCGGTGAGGGACCACGTCGAGAAGGGACTTGGTTCTGCGCAACAGCAGCTGATTCCGCCGGGGCAAGTCGGTCCCGGTCAGCAGATGATCGTAATCGGTGGCCAGGTTCACCACGTCGATGCGTGCAGCGCCTCGGCGCTCGACGCCGACCCCGGTGGACAAAAAGATCACCTTGCGGGTCTCGAGGGCGCTTGCCAGCCGGGCGAGCGTGCCGAAGCGGGCCTCCGCCGTGAAGGCTCGTGCGGCCTGGAGCGACACGATGGGGATCTGGTTCGTGGCGATGGCGTGGCGGACCAGCGTGAGGTCGGGCGCTCCCAGATCGGCGGAAGCACCGATGATCTGAGCCGGCACCTGATCCTCGTGGAGCCACTCGAACACCCGTCGCGCGTTGTCGTCTGCTTCCTTCGCGTCGAGCACGCCGATCAAGACCACGGGGATCAGCCCGAGGCCCGTCAGGATGCGCAGATCGAAGTGCAGCGGGTCGAGCGCCGTCTTGAGGATCTGCGCGTCGGCCGAGATGATCGCAAAGCTCTCCTTGCGCTGCGACCTGAAGAGCTTGAGGTAAAGCTCGACATCGGCCTTCTTGCCGACACTTTCTACGAAGCGCTGGATGACTTCCGGATCCATGAGGCCGTGCCAACAGAAGGAGAGTGATCGGGGCGGGGTGAGTAAGCCGGCGTTGAGGCCCTACAAAATGCGGCCTCGGCCCGCGGGCGTCAATGGTGTCATCGCAGCTCGGCCCGGGCGCGGAGGCAGGTGGCACTTCCCCCCCGGAATCCCAGGCTTACCTTTCGGTGCGGCGGGGCGATGGTAATCTAAGGACGTGAAAGACGCCGACTCGGTCGCCAAAACGCACTTCGCCACGGGGGCGCGGCCTGCCCCCGCGGGGGCGGGCGCGCAAGGCGACGACGCTCAACCGCCCGGCGCTCCGCCGGATGCGTACGTGGGCCGGCTCATTGGGGAGCGCTACCGCATTCTGGCCCGGCTGGGGGAAGGGGGAATGGGGCTCGTGTTCCGGGGGGAACACGTGCTCATGAAGAAGCCGGTGGCGATCAAGCTGCTTCACCGAGAGCTCGGCAGTCTCGACGACGCCGTCAAGCGGTTCGAGCGCGAGGCCCAATCAGCCTCCCGCCTGTCGCACCCGAGCATCGTTGGCGTCACCGATTTCGGACGCGCGGAATCCGGAGAGCTCTTCCTGGTGATGGAGTTCGTGCCTGGTGTGCACTTGGGTGATTACCTCGAGCGCACAGGCCGGCTGTCCCCGCTCAAGGCGCTGTCCGTCTGCCGCATGATCCTGCGCGGCTTGGCACATGCCCATCAGGCGGGCGTGGTCCATCGCGATCTCAAGCCTGCCAACGTCATGCTGGTCGAGCGAGACGGGGAACCGCGCCGCATCGAGGGGGTCAAGATCCTCGACTTCGGCATCGCCAAGATGACCGAGTCAGCTGGTACGGCTGAAGTGGCGTTGACCCCGGGGCGGGATGATCTTCGGGACCCCAAGCTACATGTCTCCCGAGCAAGCCACGGGCGAACAGGTCGATCACCGCACCGACATCTACGCTTGCGGCGTCATGTTGTACGAGATGCTGGCAGGGCGAAAGCCCTTCGTGGCGGACGACCTCGTGAAGATCATGGCGATGCAGGTCACGGCCCCTCCGCCCTCCTTCGACAAAGTGGTGCCCAAGTCCGACATCCCTGCGGTGCTCGAACGCGTGGTCATGCGGGCCCTGGAAAAGGAGCGCCAGCGTCGCTACGCGTCCGCCATCGACTTTCTGGCGGCGCTCGATCAGGCCGAGTCTCACATTCAAGCGGGTGAACCTTCCCGGGTCTCTCTTCAGCGCCGCGTTCGTCGGTCCAGGGAAGGCGCTCCGGGATCTTCGTGGCAAGGCGTCGTTGCCCGCGCGTCGCGCCGTCTGGCGGTTGCCTGGGCAGAGCCCAAAACAGAGGCGGCTGCTGTTGGGGGCGGGTGCCGTGGCGCTGGCGTTGGTCTTCGTGCCCACGCTCCTCGGGCGCGAACCCGTGGCGCCGAAGCCGGTCAAACCCGCGCTCCGCGGGCCGCTCAAGCAAGCCGAACATGCGATCGCCGACGGTCAGATCCCCGAAGCCAAGGCTATTCTGATGCAGCAGCTGTCGAGTCACCCCGACAGCGCCCGCGTTCATTTCCTCCTGGGCACGATCGCGTTTTCCGAGAGCGATCCCGATGCCGGGCTCGAACGCTACGGTGAGGCCCTGGCTCTGGACCCCGGGTTGCGGGGCGATGCGGCCCTGCTGTACAACGTGAAGGCGCTCTTGGCCGATCGGCGCCGCGACGTTGCAGCCCTCGCTTTTTTGGCCGAGAAGGTGGGGGCTCCCGCGGGAGAGACGCTGGCGGAGATCGCGAGTCGCGACCTGCGGTCCCATTTCAGGCAGACCGCCCGCGCCGCCTGCGAGACGCACGACTGCCTCGACGACGTGGATCTGGTTGGCAGCTTCGAGCTGGACCTGCGGCAGGCGAAGACCTGCGACGCCAAACGCGAGGCGATCGGGGGACTCACGGCCACGCGGGACGCGCGGGTGATCGACATTCTGAAAAAAGCCCGACGAAACCGTTCGGGAACGCTCGGGCGATGGTTGGGATTGGAGGGGGGCAACGACTGCGTGCGCAAAGAGATCGAGGACGCGCTGAAGGAGTTGGGGGCGTCTTGACGCCGAACACCTCGGCCGTTTAGGGGGCCCCGCCGGCCGGGAGCCGGGCAGGGTGGGCCTCGAGTGTTTCGGGGTCGATCACGACTGGGTGTCGCGCCACGCGGTCCCAAGAAAAACGGCCCAACAGGTCCTTTGGGCGCAGGCGCTGGCCGGGCGCGCACAGGCCCGCGGACGCCGCGAGCGCGCCCACGAGGGCCTCCGGCTCGATCCCCCGGGCGAACAACGTGGCGATAGGCGCCGGGCGGTTGCGCTTTGCCAAGCGCACGCCGTCGGGCGCGAGGACCATAGGTACGTGCGCGTAACGGGGTGGGGTGAAGCCCAAGGCGTGGTGCAGGGCGAGCTGCCGGGGCGTGGAGGCGAGCAGATCGTCGCCCCGGACCACCTCCGTAACCCCCATTAACCCGTCATCGACCACGACGGCCAACTGATAGGAGGCCAGACCGTCGGCCCGCCACAGGACAAAATCATCCACGCGTGACGTTTGGGGCCCGCAGATGGTGTCCTCGAAGGAGACCGATTCGCCTCCCCGATAACGAAAAGCGGTCTGTTTGTCTCTGGCGCGCGCGTGGGCACTGACCTGATCGGGGGGCACCGTCCGGCATGTCCCGGGATAGGCCGGGCCCTCCTCCGCCAGGTGAGGTGCGCTGGCGGCGCGCGCGAGGTCGGCCCGTGAGCAGGCGCAGGGGAAACATCGCTTTGAGTCGAGAAGGGTGTCGCGGGCTTGGCGATACAGCGCATGTCTTTGGCTCTGCCAGTGATCGGGATGCGGTGTATCCCCGGTGGGCCCCTGGTCCCACGTGAGGCCTAAACGCCGAAAATCCTCAATGATCCCTGCGGCTGTCCCGGGAACCACCCTTGGCGTGTCCAGGTCTTCGATGCGAAGGACGATGGCCCCGCCCCGAGACTTGGCCGAAAGCCAGGCGAGCAGAGCCGTACGCGCGTTGCCCAGGTGCATCGCGCCGGTAGGGCTGGGCGCCAGGCGGCCGGTGGGAACGGTGGGAGGGATTGGAGGCGCTAGGGGGGGGCTCGTCATTTTGCGTGCTGCGCTAGGAAGGGGGGAAACTCGGCCAGGGGCACAACTTACAAATGACCCACGAAAGTTATTGCCAAACAGCCAAGCAACCAACAAAACTGCACACTCGAACACCAGGTTCCAACAGGGGGAGCCCCACGGGGGCAGGAGCCAATGAACACCACAATCGATACAAGCAGCAAGGTCCTCTTCATCGGAGGAAGCCAGCGGAGCGAGACGTACGTGCGCGCGCTCGAGACCGCCGGCTACACATGTGAACACACACTTTCACCTGACTCGGGGATGGCACGGCTCCGAGACCCGGACAAGGCCTACGATCTAGTCATTTGGGATACCGAGCTTCAGGCCCGCGAGCTGGACGAGGCGTTCGACAAGGGGGCGTTATCGCGCCCGCATGCCGACCCTGTTGCTGCTCGAGCGGCTCTACCCCTGGGTGGCCGCTCAGGGGGCGCCGCCCCGGCTCGCTCGACTACCTCATCAAGCCGGCAACGCCGGACGACGTGGCGGCCGCCGCCGACCAAAACGTGCGACTCGTCAAGGCGAAGCGCTACGTGGAGTACATGCGGCAGCAGGCGCTCGAGTTGGCAGACCTGCTGGGCAAAACCGTCGATTTGCTGGGGCCCACCGGGTTACGGCTTCGACAGCAAGGAAGAGTCGCAGCGGATGCCGCTGTCCGACCGCGAGGAAGAGATCGCGCGCTGGCTGGCGAAGGGACATCGGGTCACCCAGATCGCCAAGATGCTTCAGATCAGCCCACACACCGTGCGCAACCACTTCAAGTCCATCTTCCGGAAGATGCAGGTGCACTCGCAGGTGGAGCTGCTCGCACGGCTGCGTGAGGAGTTCGAGGGCGTCTGACGTCGCGTGAACACCGCAGGCGGAACCGGGGGCAAAGGCCTCCGGCACGACCTGCGGAACGGGAGCCCCGGCCGCGGCCAGGCGCTCTACCCCCTTGGGAGGTTGGACCCCGAAGGGGTAGCTGTGCCGGCCGCGCGTCCATGGCCCGCCCCTCGATTCATGCGCGTGGCTTTCCGCGCGTTTTGCAGCGGCAAAGCCGAGGGCGCTGATAGACTGGGCTCACATTGAGGAGAACAAAGTCGCCCGCCGTGCTCGCGGCCATTGACGTGGGAACGAACGCCGTTCGCTTGAAGATCGCGCGCATCCTGTCCGACGGTGCCATAGAGCCGCTGCACGAAGAGCGCGACCCGATCCGTCCTGGCGAGGGCGTATTCAAGAGCCGGGTCATGCGCAAGGAGGTCGCCGACCGGCTCCTGTCCACCTTGAGGCGGTATGCGGCCCTGTCGAAACGACACGGGGCTCGCGTCCGCGCCGTGGCCACCAGCGCCATCAGAGAGGCACGCAACCGGGACGAGATCCTGCGCCGGGTGCACCGTGAGTGTGGCTTCGAGCTGGACGTGGTCTCCGGGCGCGAAGAGGCCCGGCTGATTTGCCTGGGCGTGCTGCGGGGCAAGGCCCCCGAGCCAGCGCTCGATCCTCATCGACGTGGGCGGCGGTTCCACGGAGGTGGCTTCGGCCAAAGGGGGAAACGCCCACGAATCTGTGGAGCATCGCCCTGGGAGCGGTACGGCTGTCGGAAACCTTCGACACCAGCAAGCCGCTCGATGCCAAGGGGCTCAAGATGATCCGCGCCTACGCTTCGGAGCTCGTTTCCGAGTCGTTGCCTTCCCACGTGATCGGGATGCCTCAGGCGGCGCTCGGCAGTTCGGGCTCGATCCGCGCGCTGGTGGGGTACGCCGCCACCCCGGGAACGGGCCATGCGACGCGCAAGCAGATCGTGAGGGCCGTCAAGGAGCTGGCTCTCATGACGATGGAGGAGCGGCGGGCGCACTTCGAGCCGGGCCGGGCCGAGGTCATCCTGGCCGGCGCGGTCATCGTCGAGGCGGTCATGAAGGGCCTGCATCTCGAGTCCGTGGCGGCCGTGCCGAGCGGGCTGCGGGATGGGAATCCTCGTGGACCTGATTCGCAGTGGTCGGGGTCAGGCCTACGACCCATCGCTACCGGATGCCGCCTTGTCGCTTGGGCGCCGCTTCGGTCTCGACGAACGGCACGCGCGTCAGGTGGCCGGGCTCTCGCTCGAGCTCTTCGACCAGCTGGCCGATCTTCACAAGCTGCCCGCCTCGCTGCGCCCCCTGCTCGAGGCGGCGGCGTTGCTCCACGACGTGGGCCACGCAGTGAACTATCAGAAGCACCACCGGCACACGTTTTACCTCATCGACCAAGCGGGACATCCCGGGGCTTGCGGACCACCAGCGCCACATGGTGGCGAGCATTGCCCGCTACCACCGAGGAAGCCCTCCGGCTCCCACGCACAACGCGATGGCGGGCTTTTCTACCGACGAGGTCCAGCAGGTGACCAAGCTTGCCACGTTGCTGCGCGTTGCCGATTGCCTGGATCGCAGCCACCATCAGCCGGTCAAGCACGTGCGGGCCCGCATGGCGACGGTGCAGGTGGCGCTGAAGGTGGTCTCGGACCGTCCGGTCGACCTCGAGTTGTGGGACGCTTCCCGGGAAGCGGAGCTGTTTCGTCGCGTCTTCCGTAAGCGGCTCGAGCTCGTCTGGGCGCGCCGCTGAGGGGGACTCTGGCGGGGGCTTTCTTGCTGCGTCAGGAGCAGCCCGGAGAGCGTCGCGGTTTTCGCGGCGGCCCCTTGCGGTATCGGGGGGTTTGCGCGTAGATCCCGGGGCGATGAGCTCCGATCCCCAAGCGGCCTTGAAGGCTTTTTCTCCGTCCCACGCGTTCTTCGTGGGCATCGACTCCGACGGTTGTGTCTTCAACTCGATGGAGGTCAAACACAACGACTGCTTCAGCGTGAACGTGGTGAAGCACTTCGGGCTGTCCGCTGTGTCACGCCAGGTGCACGAGGCCTGGGACTTCGTGAACCTCTACTCGCAGTCCCGTGGCTGCAATCGATTCAAGGCGCTGGTCGACGTCCATGGACTTGCTTCGGGAGATGCCGAAGGTGGTGGCGGCGGGGGTCAGTGTTCCGGCGCTGCCCGCGCTGCGCGTTCTGGGTGAAGGAAGAGTCCACGCTCGGCAACCCCACCCTTGCCACCCGCATCCAGGCATCCTCGGGCGACGCCCGGCGCGAGCTCGAGCTTGTGATGGCGTGGAGCCTGGGGGTCAACGCATTCGTCAAGGACATCGTGAAGGAGCTGCCGCCGTTCGTGGGCGCGCGCCGGGCGCTCGTGCAGCTCCAGGGCAAGGCCGACGTGTTGGTGGTGTCGGCCACCCCCGCCGAGGCGCTCGAGCGCGAGTGGGCAGAACACGGGATCGATGCCTACGTCAGCCTGATCGCCGGGCAAGAGATGGGCTCGAAGACGGAGCACCTCACGCTGGCTGCCAAGGGGAAGTACGATCCGCACGCCGTGCTGATGGTGGGTGACGCCCCCGGCGATCTGAAGGCCGCCCAATCCGTGGGGGCCTTGTTTTTCCCGATCAATCCGGGAGATGAAGAAGCCTCCTGGGCCCACCTCGTCGAGGAGGGATTACCGCGCTTCTTCGGCAAGACCTACGCCGGTGCCTACGAGGCGGCCTTGATCGCGGCCTTCACGGCGCGGCTGCCCGCGGTCCCGCCGTGGAAGCGGGCGTGAGGGGCTTGGCGCTCGCGCGTCGGCGTGTCAGGCACGAGAGGGTCCATTCGTTCACTGCGTTCGAGAAGGGAAAGCAAAGATGAGCCAAGCACAAGCGAACTTCGGGATGATCGGCCTTGCCGTCATGGGGCGCAATCTGTCGCTCAATGTGGCGGATCACGGCTTCAAGGTGGCCGTGTGGAACCTGGAGACGCCCGTCACCGAGGCGTTCGTGAAAGAACACGGCAGCGAGCGC
The DNA here is from genome assembly GCA_022184915.1 of Myxococcales bacterium. Taxonomy (NCBI): domain Bacteria; kingdom Pseudomonadati; phylum Myxococcota; class Myxococcia; order Myxococcales; species Myxococcales bacterium. The sequence goes on from JAGTJU010000001.1 coordinate 1,602,137, forward strand.
TTCGTGGGCGCCAAGACGCTGGCCGAATTCGTGGGTGCGCTCGAACGCCCCCGCCGCATCATGATAATGATCAAGGCCGGTAAGCCCGTGGACGAGGTGCTCACGCAGCTCAAGCCGCTGCTCGAGCCGGGCGACATCGTAATCGACGGTGGAAACACCCACTTCCAGGAGACCCGCCGTCGCGAGGCGGACCTGGCAGCCTTGCAGATCCGCTTCGTGGGCATGGGCGTCTCGGGAGGCGAAGAAGGCGCCCGCCGTGGACCCGCCCTGATGCCGGGCGGTCACCCCGACGCCTGGACGGCGCTCAAGCCGGTGCTCGAGTCGATCGCTGCCAAGACCGATTCGGGCCCCTGTGTCACCCACGTGGGTCCCGACGGCGCGGGCCACTTCGTGAAGATGGTTCACAACGGGATCGAATACGGCGACATGCAGCTCATCGCCGAAAGCTACGATCTGCTGGCCCGAGGACTCGGCCTCTCGGCGGACGAATTGGCCAGCACGTTTGCGCGCTGGAACGAAGGCGAGCTTTCGTCTTTCCTTGTCGAGCTGACGGGCCAAGTCTTCGCCAAGAAGGACGTCGAGACGGGCAAACCGCTCGTGGAGCTGGTCCTGGACAAGGCGGGCCAAAAGGGGACGGGCAAGTGGACGGCCGAGCTGGCGCTGGACCTGGGCGTGCCCATTCCCACCGTGACCGCGGCGTTGGATGGCCGGGTGCTGTCGAGCATGAAAGCCGAGCGCGTGGCCGCAGAACCTCGCATCCGCGGGGTGGTCGCGGCCAAGGTCTCAGGAGCCGAGCGGCAGGCGTACGTGGCCGCCGTTCACGACGCCCTCTTGGCCTCCAAGATTTGTTCGTACGCACAGGGCTTGGCCTTGATTCGCAAGGCGAGCGAGCAGTACGCCTGGTCGATCCGCCTCGAGGAGATGGCCCGCATCTGGAAAGGGGGGTGCATCATCCGCGCCCGCCTGCTCGACGCGATTATGCGGGCCTACCAGAGGAACCCGGAGCTGCCGAACCTTCTGCTCGACGCCGAGTTCGAGGGCCGTATGTTCGAGGCGCAGGCGGGTTGGCGCAAGGCGATCGGCTACGCCCAGGCGCTGGGAATCCCGGTGCCCGCGATGTCGGGGAGCCTGGCTTACTTCGACAGCTACCGCACCGCGCGCTTGCCTCAGAATCTCACGCAGGCGCAGCGCGACGCTTTCGGCGCGCACACCTACGAGCGCTGGGACCGGCCCGAGCTGGGCTCCGTCCACAGCGAGTGGCTCAAGTAGCGCCTCGGTGGGGGCGGGCGCTGCGACGCTCGCCCACCATCAGCCCCGGGTAAGCTGTTCAGCCTGCGACGGCGAGCTGAATACGCCGGGCGAGATCGGCGCCCAGGCCCTGGGCCAGCTGGGTCGGTTTCCAGGTGAGCCCGAGGCCTGGGTCACTGCGGCCGTCGTCGAACTTCGGGATGATGTGGAAGTGCACGTGGAACACCGCCTGGTGCGCGCCGGCTCCGTTGTTCTGCAGCACGTTGAAGGCCTTGGCACCCGTGACCTTCAACACGGCACGCGAAAGACGGGGAAGCACGCGCCCGATGGCAGCGGCTGCGTCGTCGGACAACTGGTCCAAGGTTTGGGCGGGCTCTTTGGGAATCACCAGCATATGCCCAGCCGACAGAGGGTTGATGTCGAGGAACGCGAGCACGTGCTCGTCTTCGTAGACGCGGTGGCAGGGGATTTGGCCTGCCAGGATCTTCGTGAAGATCGTTTCAGCCATGGCGGCAGTCTAGCAGCCGTTCGCCGCCAGACCCGCCCCTGCCCGTGCGGTCGCTGGGTCGATGGGGGTGGCGTTCGCCAGGCGTGGGAGGCAGGATACGCGGCCCGCGTGGACGCGGCCGCGTGAGCACAGCATGAGCCCTGGGAAGATCGTATGGCGAAACGAGCGCCTGTTGGCCGTCGACAAGGCGGCGAACGTGTTGACGGTGCCCGGGCGACAGGGCGAGCGGGACGGCCGGCCGTGCCTCGGGCGTTGGCTGGAGGCTGAGTTGGGTGTGCGGCTTTGGCCCGTGCATCGGCTCGATTTCGAGGTGGCGGGTTTGGTGGTCTTCGCCTGCGATGCCGGGGCGCACCGGGCGGCGTCCCTGGCGTTCGAGCAACGGCTGGTCCGCAAGACGTACGAAGGGCTCACCGCGCTGCCGCCGGCGCCCCCGGACCCCGGTTCGGCGTGGACCTGGGAGAGTCAGCTGGTCCGTGGCAAGCGCCGCTCGTTCGCTGCGCCCTACGGTCAGTGGGCGCGTACGCGGGCCGTGTTCGTACGCCGGCTCGAGAGCGCCGTGGGCCTTCCCGGGCTCGAGGGTGTGGCTCCGCCGCTCGGTATCTGGAAGCTGTTTCCCGAGACCGGCCGGCCTCATCAGCTGCGGGTGCATCTGGCCGCTGCGGGGTTTCCGCTGCTGGGTGACCCGCTTTACGGGGGGCCTCCTGCGCCCTCGCGCGAGGGGATTGCGCTTCGATCCGTGTCGCTCGTTTTCCCTGGCGCGCTCAGCGACGAGCTGGGCGTGCCTTCAGAGCTGCAGGTGCCGGGCCTTTTCGGGTAACCCAAGACCCTGGCCGTTGGGGCGGCGCCTTACCGCCGTCACACCGTCAAAGAGTCCACGTGGACCCGCACGGACTCGCCGAGGCCTTCCAGGTGGTCGGAGGTGGGGTCCCGCGTCGTCTGCCGCAACACCCGGTCCGGGGCCGAGGCCCGCAAGGCAACGGGGTAAGAGGGGCGCCAGGGGCCGTCTCCCTGGTAGAGCGTTGCGGCCATCCGTGTGGCCATGTGAGCCACCGTGGCGTGGGCGGAGTCGGTCACACGAAAGGCGCCTTCGTGTCTTCGGATGGCGCCCGCCAGGGGTGAGGTCAGCGCCCACGTGTCGATGGCCGTGGCTGCCGCCAGCGGCGCCACCCGGCGCGCCACGTCCAGGACCACCTCGCGCACGCCGGGTGCCGCGGGCGCCCAGCCCAGGTCGTGACAGCGCGTGGCCGTCGCGCACAGGGCGATGGGGGTTCCCACTTCGTGCAGCAAGCCGCAGGCGAAGCCCTCGGCCTCCGCGACCCCGCAGCTTCGGCTCAGCTCCTTGGCCAGGACGGCCGACGCGAGCGCCTGACGCCAAAAGGCACGCTGTTCGTTCTCGAAGCCGGGAACGGCGAACAGGTGGGTTTGCATGGAGGCGGCCAAAGCGATTTCGGCCAAGGCCTCTGCACCGAGCCGGGTGGCGGCTTGGCCCACGGAGACCACGGGCCAGCGCGGCTGATACGAAGGCGCATTCGCGATGCGCAAGACCGCACTGGCCAGGGCATCGTCGCTGGCCACCGCGCCCACGAGCCAATCGAGCGAGGGCGTTTCGTGTCGCGTGAGCAGGCCGGCGGCCGCCCAATTGAGGGGAGGCACGGTGATCTCGCCGGACGCAAACGCGGCCTGCGTACTTCTCAGCAGGGTTTCCGTGAACGCGGCCAAGGTGTCGATGCCTTGCCGAGGCGTGAGCGAGGGGTGCATTGTAGGCTCCCCCGGGACATCGGCGGCTACAGGGCGTCCATGAAGCGCCATGGACCGACAAGTTTTTGACTGGGCCGCGCACCGGCTCTTCGAACGCACGACGGGCCCCGCTGAGGCGAGGCCCGTTGGCTAGCAGTCGATGAAGGGGCGGCCGCTCAGCTGCCGGCGAGTTCGGTGTCGATGATCTCTTTGAAGCGCTCGAAGGGCTGAGCGCCGGACAAGGGGCGGCCGTTGATGAAGAACGCGGGTGTCCCTGTGACCCCTGCGGCTTCGCCGGCCTTCTTGGAGGCGTCCACGGTGCTGGCGGTGCGTCCGCTCTCCAGGCACTCGGCGAACTTCTTGTCTTCGAGACCAACCTTCTTGGCGTGGTCCTTCAGCTGCGACACCTCGAGGGCTTGCTGATTGGCGAAGAGCGTCTCGTGCATCTCCCAGTACTTGCCCTGTTCGCCAGCACAGAGGGCCGCTTCCGAAGCCTTTTGGGCCTTGGCGTGGAACGGCAACGGGAAGTCGCGGTACACCAAGCGCACCTTGCCCTTGTAGGCCTCCATCACCTTCTTCACCGCTTCTTCGGCGCGCCCACAGAAGGGGCACTCGAAGTCGGAGAACTCGACGATCGTGATGGGCGCTCCGGCTTCACCCTTGGAGAAGCCCTCGGCGGCCACCTCGACGCGCGGCAGGAGGAGCGGCGGCAAGTTGGTCTCCACCTTTGCATCCTTCTTCAGGCCGTCCATGAAGGCGGTCTGGAGGTCTTGAGACTTGCGCTGGGTCAAAAACTTCGTGATGTCTTCACGAACCTGCTCGATCGGCGGCAGAGGGCGGCCGCTGGCCTTCGTGCGGTCGTAGAGCTCCTGAATTTCTGGGTCCGTGGGCTTGGGCGCCTTGGACGTGACTTCGCGCTCGATGAGCTGCTCGGCCGTGAGGCCTTCAGCCTTGGCCTTCTTGTCGACCAGGCGCTTTTGCACGAGGCCGTCGAGGGTCTGCGAGCGGATGCCATGCACACGCTCGGCGTGCTCGGCCTGGGCGCGCGACAGCTCGCCTTTGGCCTCGGCGTCGAGCTCGGCCAGGGTGAGGGTTTGGCCATCGATGGTGGCCACCACGCGTGCGGGATCGAGGCCGTCGGCGGATGCGGAGGCCGCAGGCTTGGCGGCGGGGGCGGGCGCCGCCGCCTGCTGTTTCTGACAACCAAAGCCCAGGCTCACGGAGGCGAGCGACAGGACGAATGCGGGAACGAGACGTTTGTTCATGTTTCGATTCAAACCTTCAAGAGTTTCGGACGGCCCAAGTTTGGAAGATTCCGTCGCACGAGGCGACAGACTTTCCGAAGCGCGCGCCAAAATCCACGAAAAAGAAGCAAAAAGAAAGGCCCGCCTTGGGGACGGGCCTTTTGTGAACGTGAGACAAATTACCAGCGATTTCTGTCTCGCCGTCCTCCCCGCTCACGCTCTCCTCGCTCCCCCCGGCGCCCCCCGCGGTCTCCGCGGTCGAAATCGCCGCCCCCCCCACCCCCGCCGCCGCGGTCGTAGCCACCGCGGCCATAACCACCCCCGCCGCCGCCCCCGCCGCCGCCGCCCCCGCCGCTGCGGGGGCCGTCGAAGCGGTTTTGGCGCGGCCGCTCGATGGCTTCGCTCACCCGCAGGGGGCGTCCGTGAAGGGATTGGCCGTTCATTTGTTCGATCGCGCGCTGGGCAGTGTCTTCGGCGCCCATCTCGACGAACGCAAAACCGCGTGACCGTCCCGTCAAGCGGTCCATGACGATGGTGACGGCGGCGATGTCTCCACAGGAGGCAAACGCATCGCGAACTTCAACCTCCGTTGCGTCGAACGACAGATTGCCAACGTACAGCTTCTTTCCCATGTCCTTCGATATCCCCTTGCGTTGTGGCGCCCTGGCTGTCCCGAGGGCGTTCGTCGTCCTCGGATCCGCACAGACCCGGGCCCTGACGTTGGGAGTCCGAGAGCGGGGAGCGCTGACGCGGTCAGAGGACGCTTCGAAGATAATTTTTTCCCTGGGAACTGTCCACTTCACACCAAGGCTTTGCCCTGGCGAAGCCGGCACGCTCAGGTCCGCGGGGGGCGGCGCGCTTCGGCGAACCAGCGGCGGACCTGGTGCATGCGCTCGGTTTGCGCGGCGGGCGCCCGGCGCTTGCATGTGGACATCTCGGCCGAGCCGGGCTCGGCGCCCCAGCGCAGCTCGACGCAGTCGTTGGGGTTATAGGCCATCTCGAAGGCACGGCGACGGGCGAGGATCTGGGCCACGCTCAGCGCGACCGGGCTTCCTGCGCTGTTGAGATAGGTGATCGTGCGCGCGGCGGTACGGGTGCGCTGCCGCTCTTCGAGCGCCTTGCGGGCCTCGCCCGGCGTCTGCGCGCCGAGCGCAAAGAGCTCGGGGTGGGTGGTGAGCCGTTCGGGAAGCTGGGCCAGCACGTTCATGGCGATGAGCAGGCGCATGTCCCTCGAAGGGGTGGCGTAATCTTCCCAGGGGCCCACGGTCTCGAAGATCTGCGCGCCTTCGGGCATCTCGATCACCGCCCCCTGCGTGTGCCGCAGGTGATCCTCTCCGTTTTGGACCGAGCGCACCCGCGCTTCGATCTGCTCGATGAGGGCGTCGAGCGTCTCGTCGAAGACCGTGGCCGCGTCCGAGCCTTGCGGCGTGATGAGCTGGAACATGCGCGCGTAAAAGGCCTCGGGGCTCATGCCCGCCTGCGCGCGATCGAAGCGGAGGGGGCCCTCTGCAATCTCGGCGTTGCGCGCCTGCACCCACGCTGCGGGTGCTTCGTTGGGGGTGGCACGCCGCAAGGGGCGGAACGCCTTCCAGCCCGCGCCCGCGCTGGGAACGTCGCTGGCGAAGATGAAGTTGCCCTCCCAAAAACGCTTGCGGCTCACCGAGGCGTCGGGCTGTCCGTCCACGGCGAAGAGCCTGCCGGGACGTGCCGGCCGATCGAGCCAGCGGGCGAGCACGAGCACATGCCCGTACGGGTCGGCGAAGATGGTGCCGGGCGCAAGCGCCTCGCGTGTGAGGGGGACGGGATAAAAATCCGTGGCGTCGTCGTCGAGGGCCGTGCGCAAGGCTCCGGAGTGGACCTTGTTCACCATGAAGCGCACAAAGCCTTTGAAGGCGCCGAGCGGGGACGTGGCGCGGGTGGGCTCCTCGTTGTGGTGTAGGGCTGGGCAGCGAGGGGGGCGATCGGCCGTGCCGCGGTCGCAGGCCCGAAAGGCGAAGGGAAGGCCGAGCTTCCACGAAAAGTAGGCACGCAGAAAATACGGCAGGTCGGCGCAATCGGGAGCGGCTTCGAGCGCGCCCCGACCGGGGCCGTCCTCGCCCAGCCCCAGGTGGTTGAAGAGCCCGTTGCGCTGAGGGTCCTTCAGCGCTTCGCCGAGGGGCCGGAAGGTGAGGTCGACGTCGGGAGGTGCCATGAACAGCCTCTCGAGCCACGCCTGGTAGTACGCCTCGTGCGCGGGGGTCCACGCGTGCCGGGTGGGCCAGTGGGTCTTCGGCGCCGCGGGAACCGCGGACTTGCGGGCGCCGCTCACCGTCGTGCACGCCAGGGTGCGCTCCCCGTCCTGCAGCTCGATGCGGTGCCGGCCCGACGGGAGCGTGGCAAGCCGTGCGCTGCGCCAGCGTGCGCCGGTATCGGAGGCCGCCTCCACGGGCAAGGGGCGGCCGTCGAGCCGCAGCTCGGCCCCTGCCGGCAGGGGGCTCGCGGCCGTGGCCATGACGTGAACCGCCTGGCCCGTGGTAGGGGCCTCGGGAGAGAGCCACAGGGTGAGTCCGTCCGCAGCCGGGGGGCAGTCATCGCCCGTGCGCCCGTGCGCCGCCGGGCCGCGGGCCAGAGCCGCCATGGTGACGACCAGGCAGACGACCGTGCGCAAAGACCAAGTCATCACGCCAGCATAGTCGCGATTCTCGGGAGTGTGCGAAGCGCAAAAAAAGCCGCTCCTCGCGCGTTCCGTTCGCTGACGGCGAACCAGCCTGGCAACGAACGCGCTGCCTGGCGCGCTGACCGGGTGGACGACGCATCCGTTGCAAAGTGGCCATGCTTCGGCGGCGGGAGACCGAAAAGGCGCGGCGCTATCAACTCGTGATGACACCGATGCTCCATCGAAACATGTTGGCGCCGTGAGTGGGCTCGTAACCGCCGCCCGCCACTTGCCCCCGCTCGCGCCCCCCTCGTCAGGAGGAACTGGCGGGGCGAAACTCAGGTCCTCCCGCTGCGGTGGCTCCTTCCTGTGGTCCCTGAGGCGCAGCTATGCCCGCCGCCCGAATCACCCCTTCGCCTGGGCCATCTCCTCCAAGTTATCTGCTCGAACGTGCTGCCTCTTTCCCCGCTCCTTCTCGCCTACTTTGCACCCCGAGCGCCAAAAAGGGGACCATTGATTTGTCTGTCGGACTGCATCCGGCTGTGACTGACTTGGGCTAATCCCCGGGCTTGCATGGCTCGCCTGCAAACTCTTCGGAAGAGCTTTCCTGTAACATTTTGCGACACCTTATCTGTCTCGGGGTGAAGTATCGTGTCAGAAACCATAGGCTCACCGCGATTACTTCGAGTTTCGCATCAATCTAATTTCCCCGGCCAAGTGACTGACGCTCGCTCGCTCCCGCATTGCGGTTTGTTGCCCGACCTGGTGGGACCGGTTGAGCTCCGCACGAACGCAAGGTTTGTCCCTCTACAAAGTCGAAGGGCCCTCGTGGCGGATGACGACCCGACGTTCCGGACGCTGCTCGCGCATCTGTTGTCGCAAAGTGGCTTTCTGGTTTGTACCGTGGCCACTGCACCCGCCCTTGAAGCTGCGCTGCAAACTTCATCGTGGGACGCAGTGGTAGCGGAGCCGAACCTTCCTCTAGGCAACTGGTTCGCCACGATCGAGCTGCTTGGGGAGCAGACCAACATTTCAAAGACCGTGGTCGTAAGCAAGTATCGTTCGCGGGCGCTTGAGCGCGTGGCCAACGAGCGTGGCCTGCCTGTTCTCACAAAATCAACGAGGCTTGATGGCGTCTTGCGAGCCATACATGCGCCCGACATGCCCGCTGCCAACGAAGCGCTTGCATCGCCGCGGATGCAGAGTTTGGCGCGCAATGAGTGGGAATACCTGAACGAAGCGATATATCAGTGTCGGGGCAACCTCAGCGAAGCTGCACGTCTCTTACAGATCCCACGCCAAACGCTTTATCGAAAGCTGCGGAAATACCCACCAGAGATCTGAGACAAGCCAACAAATGACAATCACAGGAGAGCAACTTGAAGACGACGCTGATCGCCGCCATTTCCTTGAGCGTGGGCCTGTGCACGGGATTCTTTGTCTTTGGAAATGCCCGCTCCGATCCGCCCGTGTTGGCTGGACCCGCCTGTGGGGGGGCGGTGATCGCTTCAATACCTGAACCGGCCCCAATGCCGCGCATGCTGCCGATGTTCACAAGGCCTAGTCTCCAGACGGAGGAGCCAATCGCCGACGCTCGCGAAGACAACACGCTGGAGGCCCACGGCGAACACGCGCGACATCTCTTTGGTCTTCTGACCGAGCGGCTCAGGTCCAGTCCAATGGGCGACCACCCCAACCCAGAGGTAGTTGGTCGGTCCCAGGCGGAATTCATCCAGGGAATGGCCCATGCGCTCAAGTCTGCATCTCCCGAAACGTTGCCACACCTCGCGAGGGAGCTGGAAAACAAGCTCTGCGAGCAAGGGGCGACCGACGCGGAAATCATGATGTACTCGTACCTGCAAATGGACTTGCCTGAAACAGCAAGTTCGCGTGGCTTCGAGTGCGTTCTGGCAAAGCGAGGGGGGCGCGAAGACGTGGTCACCTGGACGCTGCTCGACGCCTGGCAAAGCAGCGGGTTAGACCCCACGCCCTCAATGCTCGCTCTGGGTTCGCATGCTAAGGACGCGCGGACGACTGAACGGCTGGTGGTGTCACCTCCGCAGGGCCTCCCCGGCATGGAGCAGGTAGAGCAGTAAAGGCCAGGCCACAAGGCGCCCAAGGGCCGAACGCCCTAACAATTTAGCCGCACACTTCAGGGACGTGCGGACCTTCTCGCTAATTTCCGATGTTCTTGCCGCTCGCACCGACGTCCAGGGCTTTAGTCCTAAAGACCCTATGCCGTCTCAGGATTGCTGTCGACCCAGGCTGACCTTGTCACAAATGGTGACATCACGGCGATGGTCCTCGTCAGGCAGAGTAGCCCCCGAACCGACGGGCGTTCCGGCTAGCCGGTTCCATAACACGTGCAACGGAGCCAACATGTACAAACTCACTGTTCTAAAGTCTGGGATACTCTTCGCGACGGTCGCGTTCGGCGCTGCCAAGGCAAACGCAGCGTGCTCAGTTTCAGCGGGCCTGAGAACCTGCCGCCCACCTTCAGCCTGGACGTCACCTGTGAACGCTCTGATCGGATTGCAAGCCGACAACCGAATGTTGGTAGTCTTCCACAACAAGAGCAGCAACGTATGTGAAGTCAACGATATCGGCTCCGGTACCGCCGGTCTAGCGCAGGACCTGAAAGTAGAGGGAACCAATTTCTCTCCTGCCAAGAGCGCTCCATCGCATTTTCACGACGGGATTGCCATGGGAGGTGGTGTCATCTCGTGCACGGTCGACGGGGTATGGAAGAACATCACGGCCAATGGGCTTCTTCCGACCAATGGACGTACCATAAGCCTGTTCGGCCTAGGTGGAGACGACATAATTGTTGTCCAACCAGCATACAGTAAGGTTTCTGTTTACGGCGGAGCAGGCAACGATCGCCTCACCACGTTCGCGACAGATACTTACTTGAACGGCGGAGACGGCAACGACAGCCTGATCGCCCTATCGGCAGCCGTAGGGACCGAGCAGCTCATTGGAGGTAACGGCAATGATTGCTTCGACGACCGCAGTAACTCGTTTAAGCGAATCGAGTGCAGCAGCGGATACGATACAGTCAGCTCCATCATGGCCCTAGCGGGGGGCTGCGAAGGCAGGCTGGCGTCAGGGGCTCAATGCACGCCTTGATACGGAAGAATCCAGCCTGAAAGACCAGAGCCAGTCTGATTCGGAGAGCCCGATGGGCGACGACGGGAAGGGCATGTAAGTCTAACCGGAGTGCCGTGGGCTATACCGACAGGTGCCGCCGGCGGGGGCCATTCCAAGGCCCCCGGGCTGACGCGCCTTCGCACAGCAGTGCGTCCCTGCCTTCCCTTCCGCAACGAGCAAGTAGAACGGTCCCCAAGGGAAACCTCCAAGCGGTATTGGGCGCAATCGGGGTTGGCAAACGTCCAGCGAGGTAATCATCGGCGCCGCCTGGCCGTGCGCCAGCCGTGCCTCCTCTGCTAGCTTTGGCGCCCGCATGATTCGCTACGTGGCCTGGGATTGGAACGGCACCTTACTCGACGACGTGGACGGGTGCGTGCACGTGCTCAACCGCATGCTGGGCCATCGCGGCCTGGGGTCGATGACCCGCGAGGCCTACCGGGAGCGCTTCGGGTTTCCGGTGCGCCCCTTTTACGAGACGCTGGGCTTCGACTGTTCACCCGGCGCCTACGCTGCTCTTTCCGAAGAGTTCATCGCGGCCTACCGGGGGCTGCGTGCCGAGGTCAGCCTGCACGAGGGCGCCCTCGATGTGCTGGGGCGCCTCGGGCGTTGCGTGCAGGGGCAGCTCGTGGTCTCGGCCATGGAGCACAACCTGCTCGGACTCATGTTGGCGGACTACGGCGTGCTTCCCCACTTGCAAGATCACCGAGGCACACAGAACCTGCAGGCAGGCTCGAAGGTGGAGATCGGCGTGGCCGCGTTGTCGGCGCTGTCGGCCGCCGCCGCCGAGATCGTGTTCGTGGGCGATACGGAGCACGATCACGAGGTCGCGGAGGCGGTGGGCTGCCAGTGCGTTTTGCTCTCGCAGGGGCATCAGAACGAACGCCGCCTCCGCCGCACGGGGCGGCCGGTGCTGTCCACGTTGACGAGCGTCGTCTCCTGGGTGGAGGCTCAGTCGGCCGCGCGCTGGTAGACCGCCTCCCAGGAGGCCTTGCCCACGCCCGGGATGACGAAGAGACGCACCTCGGAGCGGTGCTTGTCCTGCTCACGGGCGGTGAGCAAGACGCGGCCCGAAACCTCGACGGCCCCCGCACCGTCGCCCACGCGCAGGCGGGCCACCCCTCCGTCTGGAAGCGGCTCGGGGCAGGACAGCGAGAGGCCGTCGGGCGTGAGGAAGTGCAGCTGGCACGGTGTATCCCCGTTCGATCTCACCCAGGCGATGTTCCACTCGGCATGGCGGCGTTCGGGCCCCAGCAAGGAATCGGGCTTGCCGACCTGGCTCGGTACGGCAGGCCCCGTATCGGGAATCATGTCCGAAAGCCTCGTGAGGTACGCGGGAATGAGCGGCAGGGCCTCCATGAGCCCGAACGCCTCGCGCGAGGACACACCCGGAATGGCTTCGAGGTCGTGGGGCAAGAGGTAGGGGCAGTCCTCCATGAGCTTGACGATCCCATCGCAGGCCACCGTCACGTCGATGAAGTCGCGGTTGTCCTGGGCCTTTTCGGGGGCGTGGTGGTGCCCGATACAGGTCAAGATGACCTCGGAGAGCTTCCAGCGGCTGCCCATGAGCAGTCCCAGGTCGATGTGAATGTCCTCGATGAGCTGGCTCCAGTCTTCGGCGGGGAGCTGTCCCTGGAGGTTTTGGGTGCGAACCACCTCTTCGAGCGCGGCGATGCCGATCACCTTGCCGAAGTCGTGGAGCAAGGCGCATACGAACGCGGTTTCGGTGTTCATGCGGCGCCGGTGGGCGAGGTGCCCGGCGCAGATCGCACTGGCGAGCGCTTGGCGCCAGGCCACCCGGCGCAGCTCGGCGAGGGGGCCGTGGCCGGCGGCGATCTTTCCCAGGCTAGCCGCCAGGGCCACGCGACAGACCTCCTCGGCGCCAAGATGCGATACCGCCCGGTCGAGCGTGGTGATCGCCTCGGAGCGCCGAAACAGGGCCGAGTTGGCCGCTCGCAAGATCGCGGCTGCCAACACCTGGTCCTCCTTCACCAGGCGAGCGAGATCGTTGATCCCGAACGTTCCCCCTTGGACCATGGCGCGCAGGCGCATGGCGTTCGCCGGGTAAGGCGGAATGCTGACGGCGTTGCGGGAGATGAGGTCGACGATGAAGGGGCGAATCTTTTCGGCTGACAGCATGGTTCACCTGGGAAGCGTGCGGGCGACGAATCCTTGTACGTGGTCGACCCGCCCCCAAGGGCGGGAGCAGGCCGTTTGCCCGGGTGGGGGTCGACCGGCGAATCGTCTCGTCTCTGTCACCATCGGACCCGGACATCGGCAGAACAGCCCTTCCGCTGCAGCAAAGTTTGCGCGGGTGGACCCACCCAGACTGGGTCCTGGGGGGGCTCACGCCGGGAGGGCGGCCTCGCGCACGAGCTGCCGGAACCGGTCCGCCGTGGGGTGCTGGCTCATTTCGTGAGCGACGCTTTCCGCTGCCTCCGCGAAGGTGGGTGCGGCGAGCACCTGGTCGAGGCAGGTTTGCAGGCGCGTGGCCGTCAGCTGGCGGGCCGGGATGGTGAGCGCGGCTCCGGTGGCTTCCAGGGCCTGGCTGGCCAGGTACTGGTCGAAGTTGCTGGGAATCCCGATCACGGGTTTACCCCGCGCGAGTGCCTGGTAGCCAGTGCTGCTGCCCCCGTTGGTGATGACGACGCTCGCGCGGGCGCAGGCCTCGTCGCCATCGACGAAGTCCACGGGCAGCACGTTCGGGGGAACGTCACGGGGGGACACGCGGCCCGCGGTGGCCAGCAGCACATCGACGGGCCGGCCGGCCAAAGCCTCGAGGGTGGCCGGCAACAAGCCGAGGCGGCCCGAGGAGCCCAAGGTGACATACACGCGGGGGCGCGTGGCGGGCGCCCGCCAGGGTTCGGGTAAAGGCGCCTTGGGGGACCAGAGCACGGGCCCCAGGTACCGTTGGTGCGGCTTGATGTGACGAACGGGCGCGAGCCGGGGTGTGTCGGCGAAGAGTACATGGTCTCCCGCCATCAACACGGCGAGCAAGTCGCCGAGACGCGGCAGCGCATGCCGGGCGCGCAGCTTGTCGAGCGGCGCTGCGAAATGCTTGAAGACGAAAGGAAGCGCCTTCGGAAAGTGGCGCGCGGCCCGCTCTTCACCAAGCCACCGCACGATCGGATGATCCGGCAACGGGAACGCTTCACGGGCGGCGTGGGGGCTCCAGTAGGCGTTGATGAGCGCCGCGTGGGGCACGCCGGCGAGCGGTGCGCTCACCGTCAGGGACCATCGCAAGTCGCCCACCACGAGGTGAGGCTTGACCGCGTCGATGACGGCGCGGTCGGCGGCCACATAGCGCGCGAGGGTTCGGCGTCCGTAGAGGCGCTTGCCCGACTCCAGAGACTTGAACACCTTTTCGGGCGCAACGGTCCACAGGGGCCACGTCTTCCAGCGTCCACTCGCGATGCGTTCGCCGAAGATGAAGGCCGGGAAGTCACTGGCCGCGAAGTGAATCTCGAACTCGTCGGGTGGCAAGGCGTCCGCGAGCACGACGAGGCGCACGATCTGGGCCAGCGTGATGTTTTCGGAGACGAAGAGAACGCGTCGGCGGCTCATGGGCGTGCGGGGGATGGGGCGCTCGACTTGAGCTCGGCAAATGCCGCGAGGGCGCGTTCCCTCGCAAACGCATGGTCGACCAAGGGATGCGGGTAGGAGGTTCCCAGCGTCACGCCCGCGCTGCGCAGGACGTGTGGCTCGGCCTGCCAGGGGCGTGCGAGCCACTTGTCCGGTAGCTTGGCCAGCTCGGGCACGAAGCGGCGGATGTAGGCGCCTCGAGGGTCGAACTTATCGGCCTGCATCACCGGGTTGAAAATGCGAAAGAAGGGCGCAGCGTCGGCACCGCAGCCCGCCACCCACTGCCAGCCGAGCGTGTTGTTCGCGAGGTCGGCGTCGAGCAGGGTGTCCCAGAACCATGCCGCCCCTCGTTGCCAGGGCAAAAGCAGGTGCTTGACGAGAAAGGATGCCACCACCATGCGCACGCGGTTGTGCATGAACCCGGTCTGCCACAACTCCCGCATGCCGGCGTCCACCAGGGGATACCCGGTTTTGCCTTTCTGCCAGGCCCCGAGGGCCCGCTCGTCCTCGGCCCAGGGAAAGCGCGTGAACGCAGGGTTCAAGGGCTCGTGCACCGTGGCCGGGAAGTGGAAGAGCAGGTGGTGGGCGAACTCACGCCACCCGAGCTCACTCGTGAACTTGACGGCGTTGGGCGCCGCTACGGCGCCCGCCTCGCCGGCCTGGCGGGCGGCGTGGAAGGCGGCGCGGGGGCTGAGTTCCCCAAAGTGAAGGTGCGGCGAAAGCCGTGAGACCCCTTCGAGGTCCGGGCGGTCACGGCCCTCGGCGTAGTGGCCCAGCCCGCCTTGCAAAAACCGCTGAAGGCGGGCGTGAGCGCCGTCCTCGCCCGGCTCGAACATGCGCAAAAACGGGCTTGCCCAGTCGGGCGTGGGCTGCAGTCCAAAGGCGTCGAGGGGCAGGCTTTGGGGCCAGGTCTCGGGTCCGCTGAGGAACGAGGGCGCGGGGGCGGGCAGCGGCGGTACGCCCTTCGCCAAGCACGCTCGCCAGAAGGGGGAAAAGACCGCGTAGGGCTTGCCTGCGGAGGTTTGCACCTCCCACGGCTCGAAGAGCAGCGCCCCGTTGTGGCTCTCGGCGGTCAGGCCTCGCCGGGTCAGGGCGTCCTTAACGCGGGTGTCGCGGGCCACGATTTCGGGCTCGTAGCGCCGGTTCCAGAACACCGCCTGCGCGCCCGTCTCCGCCACGAGCCGTTCGAGCGCGGCCAACGCAGGGCCGGCCCGCAGGATCAGGCGCAGACCGCGGGATGCGAGCGCGGCCGTCAGCTTGGCGAGCGAGGCATGCAGCCAAAAGCGGCTGGCAGCGCCGGGCGCGGCGTCTCCCTCCTCTTCGGGGCTGTAGATGAAGACCGGCACGACCTCGTGGGCGCGGGCCGCGGCGCTGAGCGCGGGGTTGTCCGAGAGGCGCAGGTCCGTGCGGAACCACACCAGGGCGCGGGGCCGGCTCACTGCGGAGCGCCTCTGCGGAGCGCGCGTAAGCCACCGTCGATGCGGTCAGCGACACGAAGGCCTGCCGCCTCCAGCTCGTGGCGGCTTCTCAACGCCCCTCGGCCCCCGACCACGACGGAGCGGTCGGAAGACGAGGCCCGCCAGGGCTCCAGGGTGAGCACGAGCGCCTGGATCTCGGCAGGCATGAGCGGCTTGGTGACCGAGAGGGCGACGATGGGCGCGCCCGTTCGCTCGGCCGCGCGCACGATGTCGTCGGCCGGCGTATCGGCACCGAGGTAGATCACCCTCAGGCCCGCACGGCTCGCAGAGACGGCGAAAGCGAGCAGCGCCCCTTCATGCTCTTCGCCGGCGGGGCAGGCGCATACGATGCCGGGCGCGCTGCCCCGGCTGCGGTCGGGTTCGATGAGGCGAAGAATCTTGCTGCGGATGAGCGCCGAGCCGAAGTGCTCGGCGGCAATCGACAGGCGGCCCGCCTCCCATTCGTCTCCGATCGCGGCGAGTAGAGGCAGCAAGAAGCGGTCGCAGATCTCCTCGGGCGCAAGCACCCCGAGCGACATCACGCGGAACATCGTGCCCTCGAGCCGCTCCTGATCGAACGCACCGATGGAAGCGATCGCCTCCTCGATCTGCGGCCCGAGGTCCAGCGGGTCGAGGCTGCCGCGGGCTTCGCGCAGGGGCTCCTGCTCCCGCAGCGACGCTGCAGAGGCGGCGGGGGGCGCGGGCGGCCCACCCGCCGCGGCCAGGATCTCGTCGGGAGGCAACTGAGCCACCTCTGCGATGCTTTGTCCCCCGTCGACGAGCCGCTTAGCGCCGCGCAGCACTCTCACGTCGTGGTCGGTGTAGACCCGGTAGCCCGAATCAGTGCGAATGGGCGACACCAGCCCGTAGCGGCGTTCCCACGCCCGGAGGAGCTCGGGGCTCACCCCGGCAAGCTCAGCAGCGCGGCGAATTCGGTACATATCTTCTTAGATAGTCGAGTGTGCCAACTTTGTTCAAGGTTTGTCGAGCGATTAATTCCTTGAAATTTCAGGTTTGTACATAGTTTGTCCACGGTTGTGATTGACAAACCTTGTACAAACCCTAGACTGACTTTCAGAACGACCAAGGAAGGAATTCGCGATGGCTAGCTACAAGAAACGCGTCGAGAGCGCACTGGGCAACGCCGACATTCGCCGCCGTCTGGTAAGGATCGCTCACCGGGTGTTGAGGTCGGAGGAAGATTCGGAAGATGCAGCACATGACGCCGTGGTCCAGGCTCTGGCGGCCGCGGACAGGTTTCGCAGCGACGCACAGGTGACGACATGGATGCACCGTATCGCCGTGAACGCGTCGTTGATGGCGCTTCGCAAGAGCCAGCGCGCCGGGCGCCACCTGGGAGCGTTGGGGGCGGCTGGCGTGGCCGGTTTGCCGGTGTCGTGGGCGATGGGGGGCCAAAGCTCTTCCGTGGAAGCGTCCTTCGCCGAGCACGACAGCCGCACCCGCGTGCGCGAGGCGGTGGCTCAGCTGCCCGAAGAGTACCGGGATGTGATAGAGCGCTGTGTATACGAAGAGGAAACGGCGGAGGAGGCGGCGCGTGCGCTCAAGCTCACGCCCTCCGCGGTGCGCACCCGAGTGGGGCGCGCTCGCAAGCGACTACAAAACTTGCTCAGCGAAGAGGTGAAGGTGGCGGCGTAGGAGACTGCGGCCGTCGCCCGGGTTCGACAAGGAGGACGACGCATGCGCAGAGGTGAGCTGGGTGGCGGCCATCGGGGCAGGGTGGGTGAGACGTGGTGGGCAAGGGGTCTTGCCTGGCTACGGACGGCAAGCTTTACGCTCGCGTGGCTGGGAGGCCTCAACATGACGACAATCGCCAGTGCCGAAGCGTCCCCTGCAGACGAGTTCAAGCGGGGGCGCGCCGCGCAAGGGGAGGCGCGCCGGGCGCACTTCCAAAAGGGCATGGAGCAGGCTCGGGCGCTGGTCGATAAAGATCCCAAGGACCCGGAAGGCCTGTTTTGGCTGGCCGTGAACATGGGTGCGGAGGCGCTCGAGCGGGGCAAGATGTCGGCTTTGCCGGTGGTGCCCAAGATGGAGCGGCTTCTCTTGAAGGTGGACGAGCTCGAGCCGGGGTTCGCCGAAGGCGGCGCGGCACGGGTGCTCGGCAGGCTTTACGACCAGGCCCCTGCGGTGGTCTCCGTGGGCTCCTCGTCGAAGGCCCGCAAATTTTTGGAGCGGGCACTGAAGCTGGCGCCGGAGCATCCGGGCAACCAGGCCTTCGCAGCCGACTTCTTGAAGGATAACGGCGAACGCGACAGGGCGAAGAAGCTGGCAGCATCCGCACTGGCCACTTTGGAGGCTGCGGGCGACAAGTACGGCGACGAAGGCAAAGAGTGGAGGAAGATCGCGCGGGACGTGATGGATGACTGAGCGCTTCGACGTCGTCTTGGTCGGCGCCGGGCTAGCCAACGCGATGACGGCGTTGGCTCTTGCGAAGCTGCGGCCCGGTGTGCGCGTGGCCCTCGTCGAGCGGAAGCCCGCTCTCGACTTCGAGCAGACCTTTTGTTTCCACGGCAGCGACGTGGATGCGGTGCCCAGGGCCTGGAGCTGGCTCGAGCCTGTGGTGTCCCACAGCTGGGCTGGCTACGACGTCCGCTTTCCCGCCTACGAGAGATCTTTTTCCTCCGCCTACCACTGCATCGCGGGTCAGCCGCTGGCGACACGGCTCGAGGAGACTGTCAGGGCCATGGGGGGACGTTCGTTCTTGGGCTGCGACGTGACCCACGCGAGCGACCGTCGGGTGCTCTTGGCAGACGGCCGGGTGGTGGAGGGCGAGGTGGTCCTGGACGGCCGCGGTGCGGAGGCGCCCGCGCAGGGCACCGGCTACCAAAAGTTCGTGGGATGGGAGGTCGAACTCGACCACGGGTCGGCGCCTCTTCCGCACCGACCCTTGCTGATGGATGCGCGGGTGGATCAGGTGGACGGCTACCGCTTCATGTACGTCCTGCCTTTTGGTGAAGCCCGCGCGCTGCTCGAAGACACCTACTTTTCGTCGACGGGCCTTCTGAGGGAGGCCGACATCGAAGCCCGCATGACGGCTTACCTGCAAGCGGCCGGCTGGAGGCTGCGTAGGATCGTGCGCAAGGAAAAGGGCGTCTTGCCGATGCCGTGGGTGGAAAATCCCTTGCGCCCGCGCGCCGACGCCGCCATCGAGGTGGGCTACCGGGGCGGTTTTTTTCAGGCGGCCACGGGGTACTCCCTGCCCGCTGCGGTTCGTGTGGCCCAGGCGGTGGCGGACGCTGAGGCGTTGTCTCAGCCGAGCGTTCGCGCCGCCCTCGCGCCCGTGCGCAGGCGGCTGGTGGCGCGGAACCGCTTTTACCGCACGCTCAACCGGCTTTCGTTCCGGGGCGTGCACGACCACGACCGCTGTGCGGTCTTCGAGCGTTTTTATCGGCTGCCCGCGCCGCTCATCGAGAGGTTTTACGCGGGCGAAAGTTCTATTTGGGATCGTGTACGCATCATAGGTGGAAGACCTCCCGTGCCCCTCTCCCGGTTCACGTTGGGTCGACTGATGCGTGTGATGGAGGAAGCGTCATGAGTGCACAACCGATGCCGAAGACCGAATCCGCGCCAGCGCCCCTGGCCAGCCTGCTCGAGCGGCACTGGGCGTCGTCGCGTTCATCCCTGCCCCTCGCCCTGTGGCGTAAGGTGCTTCTCGGGCCTGTGGAAGAGATCCTGTCGCGCCCGGGCAAGGCGTTCCGCGCGCACTTGGTGGAAGCTGCCTGGCGGCTGGTGGCTCCGGATCGGGAGCCTCCCGCGGAGTTGGGGGCCGTCATCGAGGTGCTTCATGCGGGCTCGATGGTGGTGGACGACATCGAGGACGGTTCATCCACCCGGCGCGGGGGGCCTGCGCTCCACACCCTTTACGGTGTGCCGCTGGCCTTGAATGCGGGCAACTGGATGTACTTCTGGCCGTTCGAGCTTTTGCGTAGCCTGGCATTGCCGCCGCACACGGAAAGTCTTCTCATCGGACGCACGCTGACCACGCTCTCCGACTGTCACCGCGGACAAGCTCTCGACGTGGGGGTGCTGGTGGGTGACGTGGAGCAAGCCCGGGTGGCCGACGTCGTGGCTGAAACGACGGCTCTCAAAACGGGGGCTCTGATGGGGCTGGCTGGGGCGCTCGGTGCGGGCGCAGCGGGCGCCTCGGGGCATTTGCTCGAGGCAGCCGAGCGCTTCGGCCGACGTCTTGGATTTGCGCTGCAGCAGCTCGACGATCTTGGCAACCTGAGTGGCCACAAAGATCCCGACAAGCGCCACGAGGACCTGCGCAACGGGCGCCTCGGTTGGCCTTGGGCCTGGGCGGCAGAGTCCCTGGACGCAGACGCGTTCGGGAAGCTGGTGGCCGCGGCCATCGACCTGCGAAACCAGGGTGGCGACAAAACGGCCGGCTGTGAGTGGCTTGCGGCGCGCTTGAAGGCCGTTGCAGGCGCCGAGCGGCGGCGCCAGATCGGGCAAGAGGTTCTTTCCGCGTCCCGTGATCTCGAGTGTGTGTTCGGCCGTACGCCCGTCACCGCTTTTCTGCGCAACGAAATCGCTCGTTTGGAGGCAAGTTATGGCTGAACCGGCATTGGCACGAAAGGCACCCGCCTCGGCATCGGCGGCTGTCGTGGGAAGCGGCTTCGGAGGGCTGGCCGCGGCCATTCGCTTGCAGGCCGCGGGGGTCAAGACGACTCTGTTCGAGAGCCGGGACAAGCCCGGGGGCCGCGCGTACGTCTACGAAGACGAAGGCTTCACGTTCGACGCCGGCCCCACGGTGATCACGGCTCACACCTGCCTGGAGGAGCTCTACGAGCTGGCGGGTGAAAAGCTGGCCGAGCACGTGGACCTTTTGCCGGTTCACCCCTTCTATCGTCTGTTGTGGAGTGATGGCGCCACGCTCGACTACGACGGCGACGAGGCGTTCATGGACGCCGAGGTGAAGCGGTTGTGCCCCAAGGACCTCGAGGGCTACCGCCGCTTCATTGACTATAGCCGCCGGGTGTTTCACGCCGGCTACGAGAACCTGGCCGCCA
This sequence comes from Myxococcales bacterium, assembly GCA_022184915.1. Taxonomy (NCBI): domain Bacteria; kingdom Pseudomonadati; phylum Myxococcota; class Myxococcia; order Myxococcales; species Myxococcales bacterium. The sequence continues at coordinate 1,622,725 of JAGTJU010000001.1, forward strand.
CGCCGTTTTTGCGTTTTCGAGACATGGTGCGTGTGGCTCCGCAGCTCGCGCGCCTGCGAGCCGATCGGACCGTGTACGGGGCCGTTGCCAAATACGTCAAGGACGAGCACCTGAGGCAGGCGCTGTCTTTCCATGCCCTGCTCATCGGGGGCAACCCGTTCGAGACAAGTGCCATCTACACGCTCATCCCTTTCCTCGAGCGCAAGTGGGGTGTGTTCTTCCCTCGCGGGGGTACGGGTGCGCTCGTGCGGGAACTGGCAGCGCTCTTCGAACGCTTGGGCGGCCAGCTTCGGCTCTCCTCGCCCGTGGAGCGCGTGCGGGTGGAGCCGGATGGCCGGCACACGGTGACCTCGGGACAGACGACCAATACCTTCGACGTGGTGGTCTCGAACGCGGACTTGCACCACACCTATGGCACACTTTACAACGGGGTGCCCGGAGCGGCGCGACGGACCCAGCGGCTCGAGAAGATGGAATGGTCGATGTCGCTCTTCGTGCTCTATTTCGGAACGAAGAAGAAGTACGACAACCTTGCTCACCACACGGTGATCTTCGGGCCACGCTACCGCGAGTTGCTCGACGACATCTTTCACGGCCAGAATCTGCCGGACGACTTCAGCCTCTATCTTCACGCCCCCACCGTGACCGATCCCTCCTTGGGTCCGCCGGGGTGTGAGACCTTCTACGTGCTGGCGCCGGTACCTCACCTCGGCAACGCCAACGTCGACTGGGAAGCCGAAAAAGAGCGGTACGCCGACCGCATCTTGGCTTACCTCGAGCGCTGGTTGCCGGATCTGCGCGCCAACCTGGTCACGAAGCGCACGTTCACCCCGCGCGACTTCCAGTCTACGCTTCACGCTTTCAACGGCAGCGCGTTTTCGGTGGCACCGCGGCTGCGGCAGAGCGCATATTTCCGCCCCCACAACCGCGACGGCGGCATCCCGGGCCTTTACATCGTGGGTGCGGGCACCCATCCCGGCGCGGGCGTGCCGGGCGTGATCAACTCCGCCAAGGCCACCGCGCACACGGTGCTCTCCGATCTGGGCTTCATCTGAAATCCATGCAGGCCTCGCAGGGCGTGAAGAACGGGGATATGGCCGCATCGCAGGGGTCAGACCAGAGCCAGGGGGAGCGGCTGGCCCAGCGGGATCTGGCGAAGGGCTCCAAGAGCTTCGCGCTTGCGGGGAAGCTTCTGCCACACCGGGTGCGCGAAGACGCCGCCGTTTGCTACGCCTTTTGCCGCTTGGTGGACGACGCCGTGGACGAGGTTCCAGCCGCCGAGGCCCCGGCGGCGGTGGCGCGTTTGCACGCGCTGGTCGCCGCGCTCTACGAGGGCCGGCCTCAGGAGGATCCGCGGCTGCGCGCCTTCGCTGCCCTCGTCGCACGCACACGATTGCCCAAGCACTACGTCCTCGAGCTCGTGGAGGGCATGGGCATGGATGCCCGAGGCGTCAAGTACGAGACCCTCGACGAGCTGCGGCTCTACTGCCACCGCGTGGCGGGTGTGGTGGGGTTGATGATGTGCCACGTACTGGGTGTGCGTGACGATCGCGCCCTCAAGAACGCCGCCCATCTCGGCATCGCCATGCAGCTGACGAACATCTGCCGGGACGTGGCCGAGGACTGGACGCGCGGGCGGCTCTACCTGCCGGCCGACCTGACGGCGCACGTCACGGGGCCCGCGCAGGCCGGAACCTCGCTGCCCCAAGCGATGGGCCCCGCGCTCGCGCCCGCCGTGCGCACCCTGCTCGCGGAGGCCGAGCAGCTTTATCGTTCGGGCCAAAAGGGACTGTGGGCTTTGTCTGCGAGAACCGCGCTCGCGATTCGTGTGGCGGCGTGGGTCTACCGGGACATCGGCCGGCGCTTGGCCCGGCGGGGCTTCGACGTGACCCGTGGGCGTGTGGTGGTGCCGTTGCGGCGTAAGCTGTGGCTGGCGTGCCGTGCGGCCCTTTCGGCCCTGGCGGAGGTCCCGTCCCGCCTGCCGGTCTCACCGTTTTCCGCTCCGCTTACCCCCATAAAAGCGCCCACCCGCATTGCCAGGTACCCCGATGACATCCTCCCTGCTGACTGAGCTTCGCGTTTATTTCGGAAGGTTTCGCGTGTTCGAGCCCATCGACTGGGTGGTTTACGTCGCTTGGGTGGGGCTCATGGTGGGCCTGATGGCGGCCACGGGGGCCTTTCTGCTGGTGGGTGCCATGAACGGTGCGGTGTTTCCCGCCGAAGCGTACATGGTGCCTTTGGGCGCAGGGATCTTCGCGGCGGCCATCTCGGTCGATACCATCGGGCACCGCACGGTGTACAAGGAGGTGCTGAGGGGCGGGGAGGGCTTGGTCCACCACATCATCATCTTTGCCGGCATCGGCAGCTGCATGCTGCTCTGTGCGGCGTACCCCGCACGCCCGATGTACGCGATCCCGGCGATGGTTCTGACGGTCTTGTCGTTCGTCTACAGTCTGGTCGACGAGGTCATGCACTGGCGCCGGTACCTGACTCAGAAATCCGACGTGGTGGAAATGTGGAGCCACGTCTTCATTCTGGTTGGGCACGGCATCATGATGGTGGGCTGGTGGCGCTGGTACCAGCTGGGGTACGGGGGCGTAGCCCGTACCCTCGAGGTCCTCGGCTTCGCCTGACGGCGCCCGAGGACGGTCCTTAGTCCGTGGGCGTGAGGACCGAGGGATCCACCCGCACGGGCTTCAGGTTCCAGATCTCGTTTGCGTACTGGCGGATGGTCTCATCGCTCGAGAAACGGGCTCCACCCACGATGTTCATGAGGGCCCGCCGGGACCACTCGAGCGGGTTACGATAGAGCGTCGCGGCGGCTGCCTCTGCGGCCACGTAGGCGTCGAAGTCGGCGCACACGAGGAAAGGATCGTGGTAGCGAAGGTTGTCCACCACGGGCTTGTAGCGTTGGGGCTCACCGAAGCTGAAGAAGCCCGACTCGATCATCGCGAGGGCCTCGGACAGACGAGGGCTTGCTTCGATGAACGGCCCCGGGCGGTAGCCGCTGCGCACGAGCTCAGCGACTTCGGCCGTGTCGAGCCCGAAGAGGAAGAAGTTGTCGGGCCCCACTTCTTCGCGGATCTCGACATTGGCGCCGTCGAGCGTGCCCAGCGTGAGCGCGCCGTTGAGCGCGAACTTCATGTTGCTCGTGCCGGAGGCCTCTTTGCCCGCGGTGGAGATCTGAATCGACAGGTTCGCTGCCGGGATGATGGACTGGGCCAGTGAGACGCCGTAGTTCGGGATGAAGGCCACGGCCAAGCGCCCGTTCACGTCCGGGTCGCTGTTGATGACCGCCGCCACGTCGTTGATGAGGCGGATGTGCATCTTGGCCATCGCGTACCCCGCCGCGGCTTTCCCGGCGAACACGTAGACCCGGGGCACGGTGTCGAGCTCGGGGTTGTTTTTCAGGGCCATGTAGTGGCTGACGATCTGCAGGCAGGCCAGCACCTGGCGCTTGTATTCGTGGATCCGCTTGACCTGCGCCGCGAACATCGCCTCGATGGGCAGCTCCACGCCGATGCGGCGCTGAACCAAGAGTGACAGGTCGCGCTTGTTGGCCTCCTTGACGTCCCACAGCGCCTGCAAGAACGGCTGATCGTTCTCGAGCGTCTCGAGCTGCTTGAGCTGCGAAAGATCGCGATGAATCCAATCCCAGCCGATGCGTGACGAGATGAGGCTCGTCAGGCGCGGGTTCGCGTGCAGCAGCCAACGCCGGGGCGTGACACCGTTGGTCTTGTTGTTGAAGCGTTCAGGCCACAGCTCGTAAAAGTCCGACAGCAGCTCTTGCTTGACGAGGTCGGTGTGCAACCGAGCCACGCCGTTGACGCTGTGGGACCCCACGGTCGCCAGGTGGGCCATGCGTACCTGCTTGACGGGTCCTTCCTCGATGATGGACATGCGTTGCATCCGCTCGGGCTCGTTGGGCCAGCGGGTGTGCACCTTGCGCAGGAAGCGTTGGTTGATCTCGAAGATGATCTGGATGTGACGCGGCAGGATGCGCTCGAAGAGGGGCAGCGGCCAGCGCTCGAGCGCCTCGGGAAGCAGGGTGTGGTTCGTGTAGCCCAACGTGGCTTCCGCCAACTCCCAGGCGTGTTCCCAGTCCACACCTTCCACGTCCACGAGGACGCGCATGAGTTCGGCCACCGTGATGGACGGATGCGTATCGTTGAGCTGAATGGCTGCCCGCTTGGGGAACAGATCGAACGACTGGTGCCGCTTTTTGTAGCGATTGACGATGTCGGCGATCGAGCAGGCCACGAAGAAGTACTGCTGCTTGAGCCGCAGCGCCTTGCCCTCTTCGGTCTGATCGTTGGGATAGAGCACCTTCGAGATGTTCTCGCTGTCGATCTTCTCCTCCACGGCGCGCCGGTAGTCGCCGTCGTTGAAGAAGCGCAGGTCGAAGTCCTTGGTGGCCCGCGCGGCCCAGAGCCGGAGCGTGTTCACCGTGTTGCTTCGATGTCCCACGATGAAGGAATCGTGGGGCACCCCGATGACGGTGCGGGTGTCCACCCAATCGACGCGAAGCCGGCCGTCCTGGTCTTGCCGCATCTCCGTGCGGCCGAAGAACTTCACGGTCTGCGCCTCTTCGTGGCGGGGCAGCTCCCAGGGGTTGCCGTTTTGCAGCCAGTTGTCGTGGAACTCCACCTGCTGGCCGTGCTCGATGCGCTGCTCGAAGATGCCGAAGTCGTAGCGGATCCCGTAGCCCATCGCCGGGAGCTCCAGCGTGGCCAGGCTGTCCATGAAGCACGCCGCCAACCGCCCAAGACCCCCGTTGCCGAGGCCCGGGTCACCCTCGGCTTCGAGGATGTCGTTGAGATCGTAGCCGCGCTCGGCAGCCAGGGAGCTGGCCGCCTCGAAGAGGCCCATGTTCATCAGGCACAGGCCCAGGCTGCGGCCGGTCAGGAACTCGGACGAGAGGTAGTAGGCGCGCTTCGCGTCCAGGGTGTCGTAGGTGTGCTGCGTGGCCAGCCAGCGGTGCACCAGGCGGTCCCGAACGGAGTGTGCGAGCGCCTGGTACATGTCGAAAGTGGACGCGTCCGTGGCATCCTTGGCACAGGTGAACAGCAAGTGATCCAACACTGCCCGCTTGAAGCCCGCTGCGTCCATGCCCCCCCGGGTCGTGGCGCCTTTCCTGCTGGCCGTGCTGGTGGGCGTCGCGGTCAGGGCGGCGGGTTTGGTGGGGAGGTCGTCGCGTTCGACCGCATTCGGGTTGCTGATGTTGGACACCTTGAAGATGGTACCGGGGATCCGTTAACGAAGCGTTTCGGATGGGAACATGCCGCGTAAAATCGGATCCGGGGGAGGTCGCACCGGCCCGAACCCTGAGCTCTCCGCCGAGGACAAGGCCCTGTTCGACGAAGCGATGCAGGGCGTACGACCTTTGGCGTCGGGCAAGGCGCGGGTGCCTGCCGCGCTGCCGGACCCGCGCGTCCGCGCGACGCGCCCGACGCCGGGGTCGCTGCCGTTGGCGGGGGCTTTTCCAACCCTCGGGCGGGGCGAGGGGGGGGGGCTCGAGGTGCTCGAGGACGGGGAGCGGGTCACCGGGAGAGGGCCCGACGTGGACCGCCGCCTCGTCCGGGAGCTGGCCAAGGGCAACCCCCAGCCGCAGGGCAAGCTCGACCTGCACGGGAAAACCGCGGCGCTCGCGCGCGAGATGGTGCCGCGCTTCGTGGCAGCGGCGGTGGCCGACGCGAAGTCGTGCGTGCTGGTGGTGCACGGACGAGGGCACCACTCGTCGAGCGAGGGCCCGGTGCTCAAGCGTGTGGTGCTTCAGCTTCTCTCGACGCCACCCCTTGCCTCCTGCGTACTTGCGTTTGCCACGGCCCCGCGGCCCTTGGGTGGCGAGGGCGCCCTGTTGGTGCGGCTGCGCCGGGGGCGCGCGGGGTGATTCGTGCCACGTTTCAGCTGGTGCGGGGGCTCGGACCCCGGCGGGAACGGGCGCTGTGGGCGGCAGGACTACGCGATTGGACCGACGTGCTCGGAGCGACGGCCACGGACCTGCGCCTGCCGCTGAAACTCTGTGACGAGCTCAAGGTCGCCGTGGAAGAGCTGCGTGCCTGCTTCGAGGCAAACGATCTCGTCGGTGTGGCCACCCGCATGCCCACGGGGGAACACTGGCGTTTGTTCGAGGCCTTCGAGAGCCGTGCGGTGTACCTCGACATCGAGACCGATCGCGAGGAGGGCGTCACCGTGGTGGGGCTGCTCGACCGCGAGGGGCCTCGTTGTCTGCTGGCGGGGCGGGACCTGGCGCGGGTGCCTGGCTACGTCCCTGCCGATTGTTTGCTGGTTACGTTCAACGGCGCTTCTTTCGACGTGCCGATGTTGCGCAAGCACTTCGAGGCGTGGCAGGCCCCGCCTGCGCACATGGACCTTCGCCACGTGTGGAATCGCCTGGGGCACTGGGGAGGGCTCAAGGCCCTCGAGGACGCCGTGGGCATCGGACGCCCTGCCCATTTGAAACACCTCGACGGCTCACATGCCTCCTGGCTTTGGCAGCACGCGCGGCTCGGCGATCGGGCTGCCTTGACGAAGCTCGTCGAATACAACCTCTACGACGTCATCAACCTGCGCACTTTGGCCGCGCTCGGTTGGAACCGCATGGTGCAGCAGCACGGCTTCCCCGAGCGCGTGCTGCCCGTATCTTTCCGCGGTGACGTGCTCTACGACGTGAGCCGTCTGTTGATGGCGTTATGAGCCGTAGATGATCGCCGCGCGGGGGGCGAGACCGCCAAAATGCAAGGGCGGCACCAGCTGCAAGTCGATGAGCACGGCCACCGCACCCACCTGGTATCCGGCGCGGGCGCAGAGGTCGGCCGCGCCCTTGAGCGTACCGCCGGTGGCGAGCACATCGTCCACCAGGAGCAGGTGGCCCCGTCCCGCCTGCATCTCGAGCACGCCCGCGCCGTACTCGAGGTCGTAGGGCACGTCGACCACCGGCGGCGGCAGCTTGCCCTGCTTGCGGATGGGCACGAACCCCTTGTTGCGACGTTCGGCCAACGCGGCGGCCAGGACGAAGCCGCGTGATTCCACACCGGCAACGGCGGTGATCGTGTCCCACTCCGGCGCCGACAACAGCGCTTCCATCGCCGAGATGGTCTCGCGAAATGCCTGCGCCAAGAGCGGCGTGATGTCGCGGAAAAGAATGCCAGGTTTCGGAAAATCGGGGACGTCGACGATGTAACGGCGCAGATCGCTCATGGCGCCGAAGGGTACCCGAAAAACGGGGATCGGGTGATTGTGGGCGGAGGACCGGACGGGGCGCGTGGGCTCGGCTAACCTCCGGACCGTGAGCGAACGCTACGACGCCGTGGTCGTGGGCTCGGGCCCGAATGGCCTGGCGGCGGGCATTCGCCTTTTGCAGGCCGGGCGCTCGGTCCTCATCCTCGAGGCAAACGCCGAGCCCGGGGGAGGCGCACGCTCGGCCGCGCTCACGCTGCCCGGGTTCGTGCACGACGTATGTTCGAGCGTTCATCCGCTCGGCGTGGCCTCGCCTTACTTCCAAAAGCTGCCCCTGGCGCGCTACGGACTCGTGTGGCGGCACACACGCTTCGCCATGGCCCACCCGGGCGAGGGGCAAGACGCGGCGGTGTTGTCGCAGGACTTGGACGACACGGTGGCCTCGCTGGGAGAAGATGGCGCCCGCTACCGTCGTCACATGGCGCCCCTTGTGGCCGCGTGGCCGTCGATCAAGGGCGACGTGCTTGGGCCTCTCGGGTTCCCGCGCCGGCCCGTGGCGATGGGGCGCTTCGGGATGGTCGCGCTGCGCTCGGCGGCAGGCGTGGCGCGTTCGTGGTTCCGGGGCGAAGCGGCGCGAAGGTTTTGGGCAGGTCTGGCGGCACACGGTGGTCCGCCGCTCACCTGGCGGGGCACGAGTGCCGCGGCCCTCGTGCTGGGCCTGTGTGGGCACGCCGAAGGGTGGCCCGTTCCCGAAGGCGGTGCCGGCCGGCTGATCGCGGCTTTGCTCGGGCACTACCGGGAGTTGGGCGGGCAGCTGCGCACGCAGGCGGTCGTGCGGCGTTTGTCGGATCTGCCCGCGCACCGGGTGGCTCTGCTGAGCGTGACACCCCGGCAGCTGGCCGAGATGGCCGATCCCGAGCTGCCGCGCCGGACACGCCGGGCGTTGGCGCGGCGGCGCTTCGGCCCGTCGGTGTGCAAGGTCGATTGGGCGCTTTCGGGCCCCATTCCGTGGCAGGCGCAGGCGTGCCGGGAGACGATGACGGTGCACCTGGGGCGCTCCCTGGACCAGATCCTGCGCTCCGAGGCACGACCTTTCGTGACGCCGGGTGGGCCTCTCGCGGCGCCCTACGTTCTGCTCACGCAACCCACGGTGGGCGACCCTTCACGGGCGCCCGCGGGCCAGCACACCGCTTGGGCTTACTGTCACGTGCCCTGGGAGAGCGACGAGGACGCCACCGAGGTGATCGAAGCGGAGATCGAGCAGCATGCCCCGGGGTTTTCCGATCTCATCCTGGCGCGACACACCCGTACGGCGCCCGCACTGGCGGCCTATAACCCGACCTACGTGGGCGGGGACATTGCGGGCGGTACGGCGTCTTTGTGGCAGATGGTGGTGCGTCCGGCGCTGACGCTGGATCCGTATGGCACGCCCTTGCCCCACGTGTTTCTTTGTTCTTCGTCCACCCCGCCAGGGCCTGCCGTGCATGGGCTTTGCGGTTTGGGTGCCGCGGAGCGGGCGCTGGCGTACCTGGCGTCGCAAGGCGCCTGAAGGGCGAGCCGGCTCAGGGCACTTCCATCCAGCCCGTCTGCTGGAAGCGCAAGCCGCCGTTGCGGGTGAGGTCACTGATGGCGCCGCCCGCCACGAAGGTCTGGTTGAGTTGGTTTGAGACGTCGTGCACCTTGCCCTGCGAGTCGGTGTACACGACCTTTTTGCCGACGATGACCGCGGAGGTCACAGGTTCGTCGATGAGGCCGAAGCCCGCTTTTTGCACGATCTGGTTGGAGTTCACGTTCACCTCGTGAAGCGCCAGGTACGATCGCCCTGATCCACACACCGCTTCGGGCGGGGCGTACCACAAGGAGATGATCTGGAATCCCGCGCCATCGGCTTTCAAGATCGCCAAGGGGGTGCTGGTGGGACGCGCGTTCGCAGGCAGGTCCTGCGAGCAGCTCCCCGCGCCGCCGCCTCCGTTGGGATCGAAGACGCCGCACAGCGTGCCGCTGCCGGCCACCAGCTCCACCTGGCCCCCGGTGACCCAGGTCTCGTCGGCGGCCATGCCTCCCCCCACCGAGGTGCGCTTTTCCTTCCTGACGACGAGGCGCGAGGCGGCGAAGGATTCCGTCTCGGGGTCGAGGGCGCTGTTGGTCACTTGCACCACGTAAACCTCCCCCGGATGGTTGAGAGGATCGTCGCGATCCATCTGCACCACCGTGGGGGAGAAGTGAAGCGGGTGCGCGCAGCCAAAGGCCTTGACGAGGGACAGCGCTCCCGTGGTGCCCGTGTCGTTGTAGGCGCCGACCTGGGCGGGCACATAGCGCCACAGGTTGCCCCAGGTGTCACCAAAGAACGCGCCCAATAGCTGTTGTTGCTCGCGGAAATCGAAGTTGCGCGCGGCTGCCACGTCGGTGAGGGTGGTGAGCTCTACGGTCGAGCAACCGCTTGGCGTGATGGTGTCCGCATCGAGCAAACCGCCGCTACGAATCGACGTATTCACGAGCGTGATGCCTTGTGCCGCTGACGTGGGCGGCGTCGATCGGTAACCCGAGGCGAACACCACCCGGTGATCGTCCTTGCTGGCGCTCTTGCCGAAGTAAAACGCCGGCACGGAGACAGTTCTGCCCAGGTAGTCGTCGTAAAGCGCCTTGTCGGCGGGCATGACCGTGTCGGTGTGCCACAGCACCCTGACAGGTGGGTTTGCGACGGTACCTCCCGCAAAGGGCTCGGTGATGTCGAGCATGAAGGCCTCGTTGCCACCCCACCCATCGGTCATCACCATGACGGTCTTCCACACGGCGGTGGCGTCGTCGTCGCAGTTGGTCCAGCACAGGCTCTTCACCTTGGGAGAGCTGGTCAGACCGTAAATGTGTGCGCGGGGATCGGCCTTCTGGCCGCCTTGGACGTAGAGGTTCGTCACGACCTGCAGCATGTCCGGGGGGATGTACGCGAAGGCCTCTTCGCCGCCCTTGTAGGTGACGCCCCCCACGGTCGTGTCTCGTGTGAAGAACGCATGCAAGAGGCCGTCATCGCCGGCGGCGTAGACCAGGCTAACCCGGTTCTTTTGGTCTTCATGAAACTTTTTTCCCCCCGGCAAACTGGTGAGCCCTGGCGGCCCCACCTCGATGGGGGTCGAGTTGACGAAGGCGCCCAGCACGGCTTTGTTGCGCTGGCGCGGATCCCCCAGCATCCACTGGGCGATGCGCTCGGCTTCGTCGTTCGTGTTGCCCAGCCCCAAAGACAAAAGCTCGTCGCGGTTGGCGATGGCTCCCGAGCTCGGGTCGACCTGAATCTTCACCATGTTGGCGCCGGCGGAGGTGTAGATGCGCCGGTTCTTCCAGCCCGTCCAGTTGCGGTAGGCCAGGACGTCGTTCGGATCGGGAAAATTGGCAGGGTTGCCAGCGTCCCACATGAGCTTGGGCTGACCCGTGCCGGGGTCGATGTCCTTGGTGTCGTAGGCCAAGAGGTGGCCGCGCCAGCTGGGAAAGTCGACCCGGGCGTCGAAGAGAATGCCCCCGGGGGTGATCTCGCCCTCGTTCTGCACGCCGCCGATCGCCGAAGCGGGCGTGGTGGAATAAGAGCCCTTGATGGCGTCGAAAATCACGTTCTGGATGGCCTCTTGAAGCTCAGTTTCGTTCGTCGCCAGGAACATGCACTTGTCATCCGAGGCAAGGGCGGGGTCGCCCGGGGCCCGACACGTGCCGCCGGCCCTCGCGATGTTCTCGTTGATGGTGGCCGGTGTGCCAATGACGGCGTCGGGCGAAAAGCCGATGACGTAGGTCTTGACGTTCAGCCCCCCCATGGCTGCGGCCTTGCGCAGCTTGAGCGCGTTCGTCACGGACTTGCACTGACAAGTGGCGCCCACCGTGGCGTTGGGATCGTCCCACTGCACGCGGCAGTCGGGGTTGTCGCATGAGGTGACGCCGTTGGCGTCGACGTCGCCGGGACCGTTGGTCTCACCATCCGTAATGAGCAAGATGAAGTTGTCGCGGCACACCATCGTGTCGCCCGCCTTCACCGCGGACATGTAGTCCCAGGCTGAGTGTTTGGCCCGGTCGGCCGGGGCGGGCACGGGGCCTTCGGCAAAGTCGTTGAGGAGCGCGCAGCCCACGGGGCCACGTTCCCAGTGCATGAAGCCCCCGTCGGCGGCCTTCTCCAGCATGGGCAGCATTTTTTGAAGGTTGGCTTTGCCCGTGGTGGGGTCGTCCGAGACGTCCATCATGGGAAAGAGGGCAGGGTCGAAGTTTCCTCCGCAGGTCATCGAGCACTGGGAGCCACACTGCGCGCCCTTGATGGGAGGGCGGTTGGCGCCGGCCTTCGGGTCCCAGTAGTAATCGTTGCGCGGCTTGAAATAGACGTAGGGATCCCCGCTGACGGTGATGTTGCGGCCCTCGTACTTGTCCCTGAACAAAGGCTTGTCCCACGTGTCGTAGGTTCCCGAGCTGACCGCGTACTGGTAGTGGGCCCCGGAAAAGAGCGACGTGCCGCGGGCGTCGGTGAACCGATCGTCGTCGTCATAGTCGTCGTCGTCTTCGTAGAGGAGCCAGCCTTGGGGCTGGGTGAAGACCACGCATTTTTCGCCGCAGTAGGGCTGGTCGAGCTGAACGAAGCTTCCATTTTTGAATACGGTGTACCGCGCGTTCACGCCGCTGCGCCACGTGTAGGTGATGGAGCCTATCGTGCACGTCGCGGAGGGGCCGCCGGTTTTGGTGTAGCATCCGTGCGTTGCGAGCTCGTCACGCGGGAAGTATCTGTCCACGAGCTTCGTGCTGCCGGTGCCCGTGGTCACCTTGAAGTACGGGAAGTAGTAGTCGTCGGGTCTTCCATCTTTGTCACCCACATCGATGAGGCCGTCGCCGTTGCGGTCCCAGGTGGTGCCATCGGGTGAGCCCTGCGAAAAGCCCATCAGGCCGAAGTTCATGATATCTGCGTTGTTGAGCAGCACGTTGCGCAGCACGCGCTTGGCCACCACGGAGCGGCTGGTGGCGGGCACGCACTCGTCGTTCGGGTAGCGCGTGCAGTGCGCGTCGACCGCACAGAAAACCTGTTCGAAGCGACACATCTTGGCGGGGCCCTTGTTTGACGCCGAGATCATACACACGTCACTCGCGTTGACCCCCAGACATTGATTGACTTGACCCCCTTGGCAGGTGTTGAGGCTCACGTTGCAGGCGTTGTCCTGCGCGACGCAGGCGTTGGGTTTGCAAACGCCTCCGCTGCTGATGCCGACCGGGGTGGCGCCGTTTTTGAGTGATGCGATCTCCTGGGCGTCGAGGGCGCGAGACCAGATGGCGACCTCGGAGATTTCGCCGTCGAGGAAGTCGCCCGGGATGCCCGAGCTGTTGATGACGCCGCCGAATACCAGCGGGTGTCCGCTCGACGTGAACGTGTGGGTGATGGGCGATTGCCCGACGAGAAGACCATTGCGGTAAAGCTTCGCCGTACTGCCGTCGTAGGTGGCGCCCACGTGCGTCCACACATTGAGAGGCAGGGCGACGGTGTCTTCGACGAACGACGACCCCAAGGTGAGGTGGAGCTTGAGCCCATTGTCGACGCCCAGCCAGAAGTCACGGGCGTTCCCTCCGGCGTTGCTGCGCCGGCTCAGGATCGCGCGCGTGTCTTGGGCGTTTGTCTTGCGCACCCAGGCGCTGATCGCGATCTGGTTCGAGAGCTTGCCGTCGATGGCAGCGCCTGCCGCCTGGGCCCAGCTCCAGTAGGCAATGCGGCTCGCGTTATCACTGGCGGCGCCCGTGTGTCCCGGCCGCCACGCCGGCAGCCCGTTGGCGCAGCCAGCACCGGTGCCGTTGATGTTTCCCCCACTTGAATCCGCGCAGCGAAGCCCTGCCGTGTTGCCGTAGATGGACTGATCGGCCACCGTGGCCCCTGTGCCTTCGTCGAATTTCCACAAGCCCAAAAGGGGAGCCGAGGTGGGCGTGGAGACGGCCTCCCCCGACGTTCCGCTATAGACCCGTTGCACCTCGAGGTCTGTCAGGGCGCGTTTGTAGATGACCACCTCGTCGAGCACGCCTGCGAAGAACTTTTGCAAGGTGGTTCCGTCGGACTCGCACCCAAGGAACGTGTTGGCGGTGCTGGACGCAGGGAGCATGCTGACGGCGCTCGAGGTCGTGAGCGTGCCGTTCTCGAAGATCTTCACGGTGGAGCCGTCCGAGACGGCGGCGTAGTGCACCCACTGGTTGAGCGGAAAGGTGCCCGCCGTTGCCGTGGTCCCACCGGTCTGTAGCGTCACCACGTTGGCAGAGGAGGTACCCAGTCGATAGGAAGGAGCCGTCGTCGAGGTTTGTTTGCGATGCACGAGACTCGTCTCGTTGGCGTTGGTCTTGTAGGCCCAGGCCGCGATCGAGAACGGTCCCGAAAGGGCGAGCTCGGCGTCAGACCCCTGGACCTCGGCGCAGCCGCTGACACCATCGAACTGGACGCCTTGGCCCCGCTTGCCGCTGACGTAGCCCGTGCCTCCTTGGCGCGTCGCCGTGTGGTCGTTGCCGCTGTGGTCGCGTGTGTTTCCGTCCATGGGCCAGTACGCCACCAGGCCAGCCAGAGGCGGGCCCCCGTGAATCTCGCTCATCTCGGCGGCGCTCAAGGTGCGGCTATAGAGCCGGACGTCACCGAGCAGGTCGTTGAGGTCCTTGTCGCCTGCCACCGTGGAGCCGAGGGCGATGCGGCCGGAGGCCCCAAAGAGCGTTCCCACGAGGATCTCCTCCTGGTTGAGCATGCCGTTGATGTAAAGCTTCATGGCTCCCGTCACGCCATCCCAGGTCAGCCCCACGTGGGCCCCGTATGCATTGACCAATGAGAAGTCCGAACACACCTCCTGCGTTCCCTCGACGGCCGAAACAGAACCGCACACGAAGCCCGCGGGCGTGACGCGGATTCCGTAGGTCAACGACCCCGTGAGCTCCTTGTGCACGAGCCACATGTCGCTGGCCGCCGTGGCCCGTCGGAACCACGCCGACACGGTGAGGTTTCGGGTGATGGCATTCAGCTTGCCGCCGGTGTTCGGGACCGTAATGAGGCCTCCGGTGCCCTTGTCGGCGGCCGTGCCGACCGGCCCCGACGCGTAGGCCGCTGACGCGTAGGAGGCATGCAGTTCATTTCCCGACGAATCATTGGCGTTGCCGGCGAGCCGCCAGTGGCCAAGCAACCCATTCGATGCGTTGGTGTTGTCTGCTTGGTATATCGAGCCCACCTCCGCGTCTGAAAGCGTGCTGCTATACACGCGGACCTCGTCGATCCTGCCCTTGACGGGGTGAAGGTAACCGGGCGCTTTCGCGGAGCCCACGATGAGGGCCGCCGTGACGGTGGCAATGGAGGTCGCGACCGAGCCCGTCGCCACCTTTTGGCCGTTGAGGTACAAGTTGGCCGTGCCGCTGTTCCACGTGACCGCCAGATGGTTCCAGGTCGCAGGCAAAAGGGGCGTGCTCGTCATGACCCGCTTGGACGCGTCGTTGAACATCTGAAACCCCCACTGACCGTCGCCCCAGGAGAGGATCTGGTACCTGCTGTTCCAGTCGAGCAGGATTTGGTTGGCGGCAAGATCGGTCGGGTAGTACCAAAGCGAGATCGTGGTGGCGTTGCCCAGCTCCAAAGCCGTGGTGACCTTGGCCGCCGAGGGGATGTTCGCATCGAGCGCAAATCCGGTGTCCCACAAGCCTGCACCCCGCTGGGCCGAGCCCACGAAGGTTCCCGTGTGGTCCCCTCCCGCGTGGTCGACGACCGTGGACGCGCCTGCCGCTTCGTTGAAGTTCCAGTGCACCTGGAGGCCCGCGCTTGGGGGCGTGGTCGAGGCGGCCCCGTCCTGGCAGTCCGCATCCGAGGCGCACGCGAGGGAAGGCTTGTACGAGCAATACCGCACGGCGCAGGAAGCCCCCGGGTTGTTGCACACCTGGTTGGTGTCGGAGCACCGACCTGCGGGTGGGCAGGCCTGAACGGAGGAACAAGACGCACCCGTGATCTTGCAGGTGCTCGACTGGGGCGCGCAGTCGCTGTTGTACTGGCAAGGCTTGCCGTCCTTTAAACAGATGCTGCCCACCGTGGGGCAATCGGCATCCTGCAAGCAGGGATCGCTGCCGTACTTGCACGCGCCCACCCGGCATTGGGCGTCGTTCGAGCACAAGCGTGCCAAGCCCGTCAGCGGCTGTTTCGAGGTGAGGCACTCGCCCGTTTGGGTGACCTCGCGGCAGTCTTGTCCGAGATCGCAGTCGACGCCGAGCTCGGTGGCGGCGTCGAAGGGCTCGCCCGGCACGCCCGTCATCGAGCCCGACGTGTCCAGCACCACCAGCATGTTGCCCTTTTTGACCTGGCGGATGATGGACTGGAGCGGGTTGACCTTCGCCTCGGCTGGGGTAGGCCCCCCGGGAGCGGCACAGGGGAAGACACCGAGGTAGACGCTGACCAGGGCCAGGCGAGCGGAAAAGCCGCGCAGGAGGCGGGAACGCATGGCCAGCAGGTGTGCAACGGGCGTTCCCAGGCGCGTGCCGGCGAGATCCTTGGCGATTTTCCCGAGGGGCCCGGTGCAGGTGACAATTTTTGTCAGTCCTTGGACCGGGCGGATGCAAGTCCTTTCATACGGCCCTGTACGCGCGGGACACGGGAAGACTTGGTTGCCCTTACACCTGGCCCCCGGGGGGCGCTTCGCCCCGGGTGGGAGGGGAGGAGCCTCTGTGGGGTGGGCGCGCCGCTGTCGGGCAGACCTGCGGGCGCCCGTTGCCAAGGGTGCGTCGCTGTGCCACGGTTGCCAGCCGTCGGGCCCGTTGGGTCTGCGACTGCGAACAGGCCAAACCAGCGAGCTGCACATGACCGAAGCCGTCCGGGACGCGTCCGCCACCACAGCCCTCGTGATCTGCCCCGAGGGGGCGGACCCTCACCGCCGCCTGCTGGGCCTGTCCCTGGGCGAGCGGCTCTTGCTGGCTCTCTCTTTCGGGGGCGTGCGTCAGGTGGTCTTCGTGGGCCCCGGAGAGCGGCCGCGTTCGGACCGCGCGAAGATCGAGGTCGTAGACCTCGCGTCTTGGCCCCCCGGGGGCCAGGTGATCGTGACCACGTCGGACGCGGTCTTCGATCGGGGCTTCGTTTCGGCGGGGCAGGTGCCCGAGGGCTTGCCTTTCCGCGTAATGTCCGCAGAAGAGGCGGCGGCGTGCGCCCGGGACGTCACTGGAACCGTGGCACGCCTTGGCGCCGGGGAAGCTCACGCCGGCCGGGGCTTCGGGATTCGGGTGGTGGACCGGCCGAGCGCCCGCCGCGCGCACCGGGCGCTGCTCTTGTCGCTGCGCAAGCCCATCGATGGCTTCATCTCGCGCAACCTCAACCGCTACATGTCGCTCGCCGTGTCCAGCTGGCTCGTGCGCACGGGCATTACGCCCAACATGGTGACGATCAGCATCGGGGTGCTGGGACTCCTGGCGGCCTTCCTGGTGGCGCAGGGACAACCCTGGTGGATGCTGGTGACGGCCGGGGTGCTGTTCCAGGTGCAGTCGGTACTGGACGGGTGTGACGGCGAGATCGCGCGGCTCACCTACCGGTTTTCCCATGTGGGCCAGTGGCTCGACACCGTGGGTGACGACGTCACCAACTACGCGTTCTGCTTTGGTCTTGCCTACGGACAGGCGGTGGTGCTGGGGCGGGCCGATCTCATGGCCTTCGGGGTGCTGACGCTGGGCGTGCAGATCGTGATGGCGCTCGTTTTGTACCGCCGGATGTTGCGCATGGGTGTGGGGGATCTGATGGCCATCCCCGATACGGTGACCTCGGGAGGCAAAGGCGGTGCGCTGGCCAAAGTGCTCAAGGTGTTGCGCGAGGCTTCGCGGCGCGACACGTTCATCCTGATCGTGGCGTCCTTGACCGCGCTCCAGCTGCCGCTCCTTGCGTTTTTCCTGTTCGCCGTGGGGACCTACCCCACCTTCGTGGCGGTGCTGGTGAACGAGCGGCGGCTCGCCAGCCAGGACAAGCAAAAGCGGGCCCTGCTCGACGAGGGGTCTACGCCCCAGGCCGTGTCCTGAGGTCAGGCGGCGTCCATGGACAAGTCGTTTTGGATCGAGCGTTGGGCCAACCGGCAAATCGGGTTTCACCTGCCTGACGTGAACCCCCGGCTGGCTCCGAACGTGGCACACCTCGGGGCGCCCGGCCGCGTGCTGGTGCCCCTGTGTGGCAAGACGGTGGACATGCAGTTTCTCGCGGCGCGCGGCTTCGAGGTCGAAGGCGTCGAGTTCGTGCCCGAAGCGGCCCAGGCGTTTTTCGACGAGGCGGGCGTGGTGCCCGAGAGGTTGTCGCGGGTGGGCTCCGGTGGCCAGGGCCGCCTCGAAGGGCTACGGCACGGCAACATCACCATTTGGGTGGGTGACATTTTTGCCATCGGCCCCGACCAGATCGCGCCCGTGGATGCCGTTTACGATCGCGCCGCCCTCGTGGCGCTCGAGCCCGCGACCCGGGCGGCGTACGTCGAGCGGCTCACGGCGCTCACCGCACCGGGCGCGTCCTTGCTGCTCGTCACCTTTGAGCACGACGGGGCCGGGGGGCCTCCGTTCTCCGTGGCCGCCGAAGAGGCCGAGGCGTTGCTGGCGCCCTCGTTCGGCGCGCGGCTGCTCGAGCGCATCGACGTGCTCGCGGACAACCCCCGGTTTCGGGACCGCGGCGTGACGAGGCTCTGCGAGCCGGTCTTCACGGGCCGGCGGGTCTGAGCCCCGGCGCCCGCAAGAGGCCGTCGTCCACCCAGCGCGACAAAAACGCCACCACCTGCCGGGCGGCGTCCTCTTCGTCGCTCGTTTCGCCCAGCCGCTCGCAGAGGGCGCCAAAGGTGGTGCCCGCGGCCACGAGGGCAAAGGCGCTGGCTTCCGGCGCAGGCAGGGGGCGGTGGTAGATCGTGCGGCCTTCGCGCCACACCAACAAAGCCGTGTCCTGCGGTGCGAGAGCCACGTGAGGCGCGGGGCCGGGCGCCACGTGGGCGCTCTCGAGGGCCCGCCAGGCCTCGTGCACGGGGTACGCGGCATCCACCAGGCGGTGGGCGCGCACAGCCAGCAGCGCCAAAGCGGTCAAGTCCTCGCTCGCCGCGGCGGCCACGTGGGCTCTCGTGAGCGCGTCGTCGTCGGCTTCGTCGAAGACATCGACGCGGGCCCACTCGAGAGCGGCCAGATCCGCAAGGCCGGGTGGCGCTGCCGAGAAGGTACGCAGGAACTCTGGAAAGCGGGCGCTGGCGTCGCGGGCCGAGGGCGCGCAGGGTGGGTGCGCTTCGATGTAGGCCGCGGCCGCCACCGTGAACCCCTCGTCGCCGAGCCACGCCCGGACGGCCGGGTAATCGGCCTGCAAGACGTCTTCCAGCAAGCGAAAGAAGTACATGCCGTTGTAGATGTCGAGGCGTCCGATCGCGTCCAGGCGCTCGTCGCCCACGACGTGATCGGTGAGGTACCGGGGTGGGTAGGGGGCGGCGTCCAGCGCCTCAGCCACGGTGCCCCGGGCCGTAATCAATCCGAAAAGCCGCCTCTGCAAGGCGGAGAGCGGCAAGGCGGGGGGGATTTCGTCATCCGGCATGGGACGTGTCTTGCGGAAGCGGAGGCGAGGGGCGGGGCGTCGGGGGGCGCTCGCCGTGAGGCACCGGCACCGGGCCGGTTTGCCGTTCGGCGCGGCGGCGGGCTTCATCCGCTTGGGCCACCACGTCGCCAAGTGGGGGAATCTCGGCGTCCCATTCCACCAGGGTGGACACGGGGCCACATCGGGCGATGGCCGCTTCGTAAAGGGCAAACACGCCCGGGGGCACGGGGTGATCGTGGGTGTCGAGCAACAATGCGCCCCGGCGCCGGTGGCCCGCCAGATGAATCTGGGCCACGCGCTCTGCAGGCACGCCCGCGATGAAGGTGTGGGCATCAAACCTGTGGTTGTGGGCGCTGACGAACACGTTGTTGACGTCGAGCAGCAGCAGGCAATCGGCCTTTTCGGCAAGGGCAGACAGGAACTCCCACTCGGTCATCGAGGAATGCGTGTAGGTGAGGTAGCTCGATACGTTCTCCACCACCATCTGGCGCTTGAGTCTGTCTTGCACGCGCCCGATCCGTTCCGCGACGTGGGCGAGCGCCTCTTCTGTGTAGGGAAGCGGCAGCAGGTCATGGGCGTAGTGCCCGTCGACTCCATTCCAGCAGAGGTGATCGGACACCCATGCGGGTTCGATCTCGTCCACGAGCCGACCGAGGTCTTCGAGGTAGCGCTCGTTGAGCGGGTCTACCGAGCCCAGGGACAGGGACACCCCATGCAATACGACAGGAAAGCGGCTGCGCACGGCGCGCAACATGCGGCGCGGGTTGCCACCGGGTCGCAGGAAATTCTCGGAGATCGCCTCGAACCAATCCACCCCCACGGGCCCCGTCTCGAGGGCCGCATAGTGGGGGGCGCGCAGACCGATGCCGTAGCCCAGAAAGGGTGTGGAGCGGGGCGCAGGGGGAGTGGGTAAGGTCATCAGGCAGCTCGGCGCACGGCAGCTTCGGCGTTCTCCGAAGCTGCCGTGTGCGCAGGAAGCGGGCTCAGCTGGCTTTGGCTTTGCAGCCGTCCTTGCCCTTGCAGCCGCTCTTGTCCTTGTCGTCCTTGGCCTTGCAGCCGTCCTTGCCCTTACAGCCGTCCTTGCCCTTGCAGCCGTCTTTCTCGGCCAGCAGTTGCTTGCCATCGACTGCTGTGTCGGCGGAGGCGGTGAGGGGGAGGCCGGCGCTGAGGAAGCCTGCGGCCATGGCTGCGATCAAAGTGCCCTTCTTGCTCATTTTCGTTTGCTCCTGTACTCGTTTTGGGGATGGGGGTGGCGGCCGTCGTTCGACGGCTTCGGAAGCGTTCGCTCCAAGGTCGCCCCGGCCGTCCCAGGCAGCGCCTCGTCGTGCACTGCCTTGGACGAAAGGGGATACGGGGGGATTCGGTTCGGGTTACGGGAATTTTCGTTCTTCGTTCGCGCTGCCCCGTACAGCCTAGAACGCCGGGGCGAGCATACCGTCGCCCGAGCCGGTCGGGCAATCCACCCCCCCCCCCGAGGGCCCGGGGTGTCGAATTCCCGGAGGTCGGCGAGTTCACGGTTTACCTGGCGGAAGGGGTGGGCATAATCGCCCCCTTCCGTGTCCGCGCCCGTCATCACCACCCACTACAGCAATCGGACCGAGGTTCTGGTGGAGGACTTGGCCCGTGTCGTGGCGTCGCCCCGGGGGGGCCCTTTCGCCCGGGAGACCATCGTGGTTCAGGGCCGGGGCATGGCGGCCTTCCTCACCCAGCAGCTGGCCGCGCGGCTCGGCGTGTGGGCAAACCCGGATTTCAGCTTCCCCCGCCGGTATGTCGAGCGGTGTCTGCAGGCGGTGATGGGCGAAGAGGTCTCGGGCGGCACCGTCTCCGAAGACAAGCTGACCTGGCTCGTACTGGCGGCCTTCGAGACCTGTCTCGACGCGCCGGTGTTTGCGCCCCTGCACCGCTACCTGCGCCAGGACCCCCAGCATCGCAAACGCTTTCAGCTGGCGCGCCGCCTGGGGACCCTCTTCGATCGATACCTCACCTACCGTCCCGAGATGATCCGCGCGTTCTCGGCGGGGGCGGACGCGGGGCTCGCCTCCGACCAGCTGTGGCAAGCGGCGCTGTGGCGCATCGTGGAACCCAAGCTCGAGGGGCGCCACGGGGCCGCGCGCGAGCCTCTGTGGCACGAGCGCCTGGCGGCCTTGTCCGCTCGTCCCGCGGCGCTGCCGAACAGGGTGTGCCTGTTCGGCATCTCGAGTCTGCCGCCGCAGTACGTGCGCGTGGTGGCGGCGGCCAGCCGCCTGGTCGAGACCCACCTCTTCGTGTTTTCTCCGAGCGACAAGGATTGGTGGAACAGCGCCGATCGCAGGAGCTGGGCGCAGGCGTTGTCCGAGGGCGCCGATCCGGTCGCACGCTACTTCGACAAAGGGCATCCCCTGGTGGCGTCGTGTGGCGCGGTGGGGGCCGACTTTCGCCGTGTGCTCACCGAAACTTTCGAGGCGTTGCAGATCGGCGAGGCGGTGCACGAGCGCTTCGCGAGCCCGCCCCTCACGTCGAACCTCAGCCGGCTGCAAGCCGATATCTTCGCTTTGCAGCCGTCCGCTCCCGTGAGTGCCCCCCCTCCGCCGCCGCGAAGCCGCAAGCGCCCGCAGCGCGCAGAGGCACAGATGGCTTTGCCCTTTGCCCCCGCCGCGCCTTCCGAGCCGGCCGCGTCTTCAGACTTCGTGGCCGACGAGAGCCTGACCGTTTTGGCCTGCCACGGGCCCATGCGGGAGGTGGAGGTGTGCCGCGATCACCTGCTGGCCTTGCTCACGCGCACGCACGATCCCGTGCGGCCTCACGAGGTGGTGGTGATGATGGCCGACGTGGAGACCTACGCGCCCTTCGTCGAAGCGGTGTTCGGCGAAGATCCGGCTTCGCCGACGTACATCCCCTACCGCATCGCCGATCGCGCCTTGCGCACGGAGAGTCCCTTGGTGGATGCGTTCTTTCGAGCGCTGGACCTGGTGGGCTCCCGGCTGACCGCGCCGGCGGTGCTGGACGTGCTGAGCGCGCGGGCTCTCGAGGCCCGGCTAGACCTTTCGGATCTCGATCGGGTGGCCACCTGGGTTGTGGACGCGGGGATCCGCTGGGGTTTGGACGAGGCGCATCGTCAGGCGCACGGCCAGCCGGCCACCGCGCAGAACACGTGGCGCTTCGGCATCGACCGGCTGCTGCTGGGGTACGCGATGCCGGCCGATGGTCAGGCCACGTTCGCCGACGTGTTGCCTTACGACGAAGTCGAGGGCAAAGCGGCGGCGGAGCTTGGCACCTTCGTCGCCTTCGTCGAAGAGTTGTTTGCGCAGCTGCGCGCGCTCGAGGAGCCACGGCCCGTGGCAACGTGGCGAGAGGACTTGCTCCGTTTCCTCGAGCACCTGGTGGGACGCGGGGAAGAGACGGATCGCGAGCATCAGATCCTGCGTGAAGGGCTGGCTGCGCTCGCGTCCGAGGCGGCTGAGGCGGCGTTTTCGGCGCCCCTCGCGCTCGGCGTGGTGCGCGCGTGGCTCGAAGAGCGGGTGGAGGCGGCCCTGCCCGAGCGCGGCTTTTTGGCGGGTGGGGTCACGTTTTGCGCCATGGTGCCCATGCGCTCGATTCCCTTCCGCGTGGTGTGTCTTTTGGGCATGAACGACGGTGTGTTTCCCCGCGCCACCCGGCCGCCGCCCTTCGATCTGGTGGCACGTGGGCCGGAGGGCCCAAATCCCGGCGATCGGGATCGTCGGCTCGATGATCGCTACCTCTTTCTCGAGACCCTCTGCGCTGCGCGGGAGCGGCTGATCATCACGTACACCGGGCAGAGCATTCGGGACAACGCCGTACGCCCGCCCTCCGTGTTGGTGAGTGAGTTGCTGGACGCGCTCGCAGGCCCCGATCCCCGTCGCCGCGATGTCATCGAACACGCCCTGGTGGTGCGGCACCCGCTGCAGGGGTTCTCCCGCCGCTATTTCGACGGCGGCGACGCGCGCTTGTTCACCTTCGCGAAGGCCGCTGCCGAGCGCGAGGTGCAGCCCGAGGCTGCGCCCGCCTTTTTTTCGCGGGTGTTGCCGCCCATGCCGCACGAGGGCCAGGTGGCGCTGCCGGAGCTCCTGCGCTTTTGGCAAGACCCCCTCCGGTTCCTGCTGCAGCGACGGGTGCGTGTGGACTTCCCCGAAGGCGCCGCCGACATTCCGCACCGCGAGCCCACCGTGCTGTCGCCGCTCGACAAATACGACCTGGGGTCCCGCTTGCTGGCGCTGGCGGGCGATGCCTCGGGGCGTGAACGGACAAACACGCTCGTGCGGGCCACGGGGCTCTTGCCCCTGGGGGCGCTGGGCACCGTTGCGCTCGAAGCTTTGGGTGAAGAGGCCGAAGCCGTGGCGAAGCTGGCCCGCGCGTTGGCCACGGGACCTCGGGCGCCTTTGCACTTCGATCGTCCCCTCACCTCGCGCCTTCGCCTCGTGGGAAGTTTGAGCCCGCTCTTTGCGACGGGGCTCGTGGCGCATCAGTTTGGGCGCATTCGGTGGCGGCAGCAGATGAGCGCGTGGCTTCGCCATCTGGTGCTCAACTGGCTTGCGCCGAAGGGCGTTGCCTTGCTCACGACGCTCGTGGGACGCGCATCGGGCGAAGCGGCGGAAGCCGTGCAATGGACGCCCGTGGAACAGGCCGAAGATCACCTGTCGGCCCTGGTGGAGCTGTTCTTTCAGGGTCAAAACGCGCCGCTGCGGTTTTTGCCCGAAGCCTCGCTGGCCTTTGCCGAGGCGCAGCTCGCCGAGGGCGGCAGGAAAAAGGATCCGATGGCGGTGGCCGTGAAAGGTTACGAAGAACGGGCGAAGTTCGCCCTTCATTGGAACCGCACGCTGCCCGAGGGCGCGCCCCCGTTCGAGGACCTCATCACTGAGGGGCCTGCCTTCGAGGTCTTGGCGCTGAGCGTGGGGCGGCCGCTCTTGGCCCACCGCAAAGCGTGGAAGGAGGGCGCCTCGTGAGCCGAGACCAGGGATTCGACCCGTTCAGGGTTGCCTTGGCCGGACGAAACGTCGTTGATGCCAGCGCCGGCACGGGAAAGACCTACGCAATCACGACGCTGGTGGTTCGGCTTTTGTTGGAGCGGCGTTTGCGCGTGCGGGATGTGCTGGTCGTCACCTTCACCGAGGCGGCCACGGCGGAGCTGCGGGACCGTGTGCGCCGGCGCCTGCGCGACGCCTGGGAGGCCGTGGTGGCCGCGGAGACGGGTTTACCCCTGACCTCGGAGCTCGGGCGCTACGTGGCCGAGCGCAGGAGCCGCGCAGGTCTGGCCGAAACGGATCGCGCGTGGCTCGAGCTGGCGCTCGAAGAGATCGACGAGGCGCCCATTTCCACGATCCATGGGTTCTGTCAGCGGGTGCTTTCCGATGCAGCCCTCGAAAGTGAAGTGCCGTTCGAGGCCGAGCTCATCGCCGATGGCCGCCCGCTCCGGGACGAGGCCGTCTTCGACTTTCATTCTCGCGATCTGGCCGCCTTGCCGCTTTCACAAGCCAAGGCCGTCTGTGACGCCGTTGACCTGAAGTTCTGGCAGGGCCTGGCCGACAAGGCGCTCTGCAACCCCGAGGCGCGCATTCTGCCGTCCCGGCACGACGATCGCGAGCAGGCCCTCGCCCTGGCCTTGGACCGGCTTCGTGCCTCCTGGCATCGCGCCGAGGTGCAAGCGGCCCTCGCGCAGCATCCTCATTTCACGAAGCCACCCAGCCCGCAGTGGGTGCCCAAGTGGTTGGCCCAGATCGAAGAGCTGCTCGCAAGCCCAGAACCTCCCGCAGACTTGCCGAACGGGGTGAGACAGCTGTGCCGGACGGCCCTCGCGAACCGCTCGCGGGAAGGACGTGCCCCGGCGCACCCCGTCTTCGAGGCGCTCGATGCCCTTGCGGAGCTGGAAGGCCCGGGCAGCCACATGGACCCACCGGCGGTGCTCGCGGCCAAGCGCCGCTTCGTGCAGTTCCTCGCAGACGAGCTGCCCCGGCAAAAGCTGGCAGCCGGTACCATGACCTTCGACGATCTGCTGCTGCGGCTACGGGACGCTCTTGCGGGGGCTTCGGCCGCCTCCTTGGTGGCCGCCGTGAGGCGCCAGTTCAAGGCGGCGCTGATCGACGAGTTTCAGGACACGGACCCCGTGCAGTTTGCGATCTTCGAGGCGTTCTTCGCCGAAGCGCCCGGGCCGCTCTTTTTGATAGGCGATCCCAAACAGGCCATCTACAGCTTTCGCGGCGCCGACGTGAACGCGTACCTGAGCGCCGTTCGTCGCGCGCACACGCAGCACCACACGATGGCCGTCAACTGGCGCTCGGATCCGCGCTTGATCAACGCCGTGAACGCGCTGTTTGCGCCGCGGCCCGAGGTGCCGGCCCCTTTTTTCATCGACGGTATTTCCTTTTCGCCCGTGGGGCCGCGGCCAGACGCCCGCGACGTCTGCGAGGCGGGTGACCGCTCCGGCCCGCTCGAGGTCTTGCTGGGTGAGCCTTCCGACATGCAAGAGGAGCGGATCGCGGCGCTGGTCGCCGCAGACATCTGCCGCCTGTTGAACTCGGGCGCTCGCATCGCGGGGGCCCCGGTGCGCCCCGCCGACGTGGCGGTGTTGACCCGCTCCAACGGTCAAGCCGTGCAGGTGCAACAGGAGTTGCGGCGCTTGCAGATCCCTGCCGTGTTGCTGGGCGACAAGAGCGTATTCGATGCGCCGGAAGCCACCGAGCTTTTGACCGTGTTGGCCGCCATCGTGGAGCCCACGAACGCCGCGGCTTTGCGCCGGGCCCTGGCCACCGAGCTCCTCGGGCTGTCGGCGCCCGAACTCGTAGCGCTCGAAGACGACGCTGAGGGGTGGGCCACGTGGTCGGAACAGTTTCGCGGCTGGCACGAGGTGTGGCTGTCCACGGGCTTCGTGCCGATGTTCCGAAGGTGGCTGGCCCACGAGCGGGTCCAGCCGCGGCTTTTGCGGCTCCCCGATGGAGAGCGACGGATCACGAACTTGCTGCACCTGATGGAGCTCGTCCACCGTGCCGCCGAGGCGCATCACCTGGGCCCCGCGGGCGTGCTGCATTGGCTCTCCCATGCGCCCACCCGGGCGGACGGCGGCATGGCGCCCGAAGAGGCGCAGATCCGGCTCGAGAGCGACGAGGCCGCCGTGAAGCTCACGACGGTTCATCGTGCGAAGGGCCTCGAGTACCCCGTGGTGTACTGCCCATTCGTGTGGCGGGACTTCTTGATGTTGCCTTCCGATCGCGCCGTGCTTCGCTTTCACGACGAAGAGGGAAAAACGGTCCTGGATCTCGGTTCGGCCCAGTTCCCGCAGCACATGCACAAGGCGCGCCTCGAGGGGCTGGCCGAGAACATCCGCTTGCTGTACGTCGCGCTCACGCGGGCGAGACACCGGTGCACGCTGGTGTGGGGCTACGGCAACAACTTCAAGGAATCTGCGCTGGCCTCCTTGCTGTTCCCGCTGGCCACCCGGCAAGCCGATAGTGACTACTGGGCGCCCGATCCCTTTGGCCATTTGGGCAAGCTTTCGTTGGAGGATCTGCGGCCGCCGCTTTCCGCCTGGAGCGCGCGCTGCGACGGCGCCGTCACGGTTTTCCCGCTGGCGGGCGACGACGTCGCTCCCTACCGCGTGCACACCACACCCATGCCTCTCGGGCCTGCGCGGACGGTGGAGGCGCGCATCGAAGATTGGCGCCGCACGACCAGCTTCTCGGCGATGATCGCTGCTGCCGCTCACGGCACGTGGGTCGCCGGGGACGAGGAGGGTGGGCGCGACCGGGACGAGGGCAGCCTCGACGACGAACGCACGGGGCGCGGAAGCGCAGAGGTGCCGCTAGCCACGTTCCCGCGCGGCGCGAAGGCGGGCAACTTCTTTCATGCGCTGCTGGAGACAGTCGACTTTGCGGCGGAGGCCGAGGGACACACTGAAGCCGTGCGGGCGCAACTGGCCCTGCATCGTTT
Organism: Myxococcales bacterium; assembly: GCA_022184915.1. Taxonomy (NCBI): domain Bacteria; kingdom Pseudomonadati; phylum Myxococcota; class Myxococcia; order Myxococcales; species Myxococcales bacterium. The sequence continues at coordinate 1,649,351 of JAGTJU010000001.1, forward strand.
TCCCGCGGAACCTTGGGGCGACACGTTGCCGCTCGTGCTCGCGGACCTCATGCGCACGCCGCTGCCTCTTGACGAGGGCCACGTGCGCCTGTGCGACGTGCCGCCCGAAGAGCGGGTGTCCGAGCTCGAGTTTGCGCTGCCCTTGCTTCCCGCGGGGCAGCGCCTGTCAGGCGCGTTGGCCGATGCGTTCGCGTGCGACGCGGAGACCGAGGCGGAGCGCCTTTACGCCACGCGTGTGGGGCAGTTGCCGCTCGGCACCTTGCAGGGATTCGTCAAGGGCTTCGTCGACCTGGTGTTCTCGTGGCAGGGTCGCTACTACGTTGCGGACTACAAGACCAATCACCTGGGGCCGCGGTTTTTACACTACGGAGCCGAGGCGCTGGGACAGGCCATGGTGAACGGTCACTACTTTTTGCAGTCGCATCTTTACGCCCTGGCGTTGAATCGGCACTTGGCGCGCACCGCGGCGTCCTACACCTACGAGGCCCACTTCGGCGGTGTTCTCTATCTCTTCTTGCGAGGCATGAGCCCGCGCGCGCCGCGCGGTACGGGCGTGCATTTTCACCGACCCTCCTTGGCCCGCATGCAGGCGCTGGATGCGGCGTTCGGAGGACCTCGGGCGGTGAAGACATGAAGCGGGAACGACCCGACGTCCAAGACCTCTTCGGTCGCCTCGAGGCCTTTCGTTCTCGGCATCTCTTGGCCGACATCGACGTGCAGCTGGCCCACGCCCTCGCGCGTCTTGCACCCGATGCCTCTGCCGATGTGTTGTTGGCGGCGGCGCTGGCGAGCCGGGCGGTTCAACAAGGCCACGTCTGCGTGGATCTGGCTGCGCTTGCGGGCCAGCCTCTGACCACGGAGGGTGAGGAGGCGCTGGGTGAAGAGGCGCTGCCGTCTCTGTCGGCGTGGCTTGCGTGCCTGCGTGACAGTACGCTGGTGGCCCCCGCGCCCGACGACCGCGCGCCGCGCCCCCTGGTGCTGGACGCCCGCGGCCGGCTTTATCTTTTCCGCTATGCCCGGTACCAACGATGGCTGGCAGAGGCCTTGAACGCCCGGGCGGGGAGGCTCGAGACGGTGGACGTACGAGCGTTGCGTGCAGGCCTTGCCCGCTTGTTCCCTGAAGGCGCCAGCGACGAACAGCGTCTGGCGGTGGCCGTGGCGGTGGTGCGTAACCTGAGCGTGATTTCGGGGGGACCGGGCACCGGCAAGACCTTCACGGTGGCACGCCTTTTGGCCCTGCTGCAGGAACTTGCGTGGGCCGAGGGGGGGCCTTTGCGGGTGTTGGCCCTGGCGCCCACGGGCAAAGCGGCCCAGCGCCTGGGGGAGTCGATGGCAGCCGCCGTGGCCTCGCTCGATTGTGCACCGGCGGTGCGTGAATGCCTGCTGGCGCCCACGTCGACGATTCATCGCGCCTTGGGGTTCCTGCCGCAAACACCCACGCGCTTTCGTCATGACGCCCACAACCCTTTGCCCGCAGACGTCGTGCTGGTGGACGAAGCCTCGATGGTGGATCTCGCGCTCATGGCGAAGCTGGTCGTGGCCGTGCCTCCGCACGCGCGGCTCGTGCTTCTTGGCGACAAGGACCAGCTGGCCTCGGTGGAAGCCGGTTCGATCCTGGCTGACATCGCAGGGGAAGGGGCGTCGCCGGGTGTGTCCGCGGCCATGGCCGCCCGGCTTGGGGAGCTGGGGCTCACGGTGCCCGTGGTCGGCGGCGCGCCCGGTCTCGCAGATGGGTGCATCCTGCTCACCCGGAGCCGACGTTATGACCCCGAAAGCGGCATTGGCGCGCTGGCGCGGGCCGTGAACGCAGGCGATGCGGCGGCGGCCGTGGCGGTCGCGGAAGCGGGGCGCGACGTGCGTCTTTTGCCTCAGGGACCTGGATTGCACGGCCGGATGGTGGACGACGTGCGGGCGGTCTTCGCAGGCCTGCGCAGCCTGCCACCACGCGAACGGCTGACGCGGCTTTCGCGCTTCAAGATCCTGTGTGCTCATCGCAAGGGGCCTCACGGCGCCGAGCAAGTGAACCGTGATCTCGAGGCTCTGCTGGTGAGGGACGGAAGCATCGATGCCTCCCGAACGTGGTACGACGGGCGCCCGCTCTTGGTGACCGCCAACGACCCCGTGCTGGAGCTGTGGAACGGTGACGTGGGCATCGTATGTGTCGATCCGGTGACGGGCGTGCCGCTTGCTCACTTTGCGGGCGCGGAGGGGCAGGGCACCCGTGCCTTCGCACCGGCGCGGCTGCCTCCCCACGAAACGGTTTTTGCGATGACGGTGCACAAGAGCCAGGGCTCCGAGTTCGAGCACGTGGCCTTGCTGCTACCGGACAAACCCTCTGCCGTGCTCACCCGTGAGCTGGTGTACACCGCCATCACCCGCGCCCGCCGGCGCGTGGACATTTATGGAGCGGCCGAGGTGTTGGCGGCCGCGATCACGCGGCGGGTGCAGCGCGCGTCGGGCTTGCGCGACGCTCTCTCGTAGGTGCCACCCCTGTGCCATGTCCCCGCGTTGTCATTGAGGCGGGTGGTGAGAAGGGCTCGAAGAATTTACCTGCGTGACATGCGACAAGGTGCGGGGTTCACCGTCACCCGCACATGAGACACACAACATTGCGAACGCGAAAGCGTTCGGTGCCCCTGGGGGCACTTCCCCTCCTTCTTCTTCCCGCCTGCCTCTCTGGGTCACTTCCTGACTCACCGGGGGCTGATCCCGACATCGCGATGGTGAGTCAAGCGGCGGTTGGTCCCGGTTTCACCCAGCCTACGGCCCCGGTGGGCACGATCTTGAAGGCGTGGGACATCTCCCCGAACAAAACCACGCGTACCACCACGGCCGGCTACCGGCAGGGTTACCTGTTTTCCGACACCCGCGAGTTCGGCATCCAGGTGTGGAACATCGCCAACTGGAACACCGTGTCCGAGGTCGAGTTCACCTCCGTGCCTGCCCACCCGTCCAACCATCACCACTTCCTGGTGAACGGCTACTACATGAACTCGAGTGGTGGGGGCGAAAAGCTCAACATTTGGAACATGTCGGACATGACCAACATCACCTTGTTGGCGACCAACCCTCCCGAGTTCCCGTACGCCCGGCGCCAACCGGACAATCAACGACGCGACTGGATGCCTTTGCCGTTTGTATACACGGGCCAAAATGGCTACAGATCGGCACCCAACCCAGGGCTGATTGTCGACTCCCGGATCGCTCCCGGCACGAACAACGCGAACGTGCTGGCCGCAATCAACTACGAAACTACGCTTGGATTTCCAGGTCAGCCGCTAGCAATCGGAAATCTCCTGATCGTGGCCGCCTCTGTGCGCGGCGACGGCGTGGCGGTCTACGACGTCGGAAACCCTCGAGCTCCCGTGCTGCTCGACAAAATCACCGGAGTCGGCTTTGGCTATGAACCCTCCATCTGGCGCAACTACGTGGTGCTGGCGAATGACACACAGACCGGCGAAGTCGATGAGGTGAAGCTCATCGACTTTTCGGATCCGACCGATCTCAAGTACCGTCTTCGGATCGCGGGCACAACCGATATGGGCGTCAGCCGGTATGCGCAGTTCCAGGACGACTCGATGTTCGTGGGCGACGGCAAGTACAACCTGGCGCCCTACAAGCAGAGCGGCGCGTTCGTCGAGGTCGCCGCAAACCCCCAGCAAACGTTCGACGCGGGCGACGAGTATCTGCTGCCGCTTGGCAACGTGGTGGTTGTGTTCGATCGCGACGGTGGCACCGCGCGCGCCATCGTGCACCAGGCGACGCCGGACGTCACGCCTCCCTCGGTCAGTTTCCACAACCCTGCAAGCGGCGCCACGAATCAGCCCGTGACCACCCGGATCGGTCTCGTGATCAACGAGACGCTCGAGGATTCCACGGTCAATACGACGAACATCACGGTGCGCCCCACGGGGGGCACTGCCATCGCGGGAACCATCTCCATGACGGACAAGGACGTCATTACTTTCCATCCCGCAGCCGATCTTCTGCCCGGCACCACCTACCAGGTCACTGTGCGCGCCAACGGCCTCTCGGACGTGGCAGGCAACAAGCTCAGCAGCGACTTTTCGTTTTCGTTCACCACGGCGGGCGGCACCGTTCAGAATCTTCCTCCGGTCATCACCAACGTTCAGACGACCTACCCGGGCACCACAGGCACCAGCATGAGCTTCGTGGTCACCGCCAGCGACCCTGACGGCAACACGCCCTTGCAGTACCAGTTCGAGACCGGCTCGACCACCAGCACGTATCAGAGCTCGTCAACGTTGACCCACACCTTCGCCACGGCCGGTCACCACACGGTCAACGTCCGTGTGCGCGACGCCAACGGTGCTGTCAGCGCGCCTTACAGTGTGATTGCCACCGTGCTCACCTCCGTGCCCTCGGGCGCCAAGCCCCGGCAAAGTGGCCCCATCGTCTTCGATGCGGCCACGGACGCCGTGTGGGTGGTTAACCCCGATACCGATACGATCGCCCGGATCAACGCGATCAACCGCCAGAAGACGGAAGAGCGCGCCGCTTGCAAGAAGCCTGAGTCTCTCACCATCGACACCACGGGCAAGGTGTGGGTCGCCTGTGCGGGGGACGACCGCCTCGTGATCGTCACCCCCGGCGTGACCGCCACGGAAACCGTGACGATGCCGCGCGGCTCACGGCCGTTTGGTATCTTGGCTGATGCCATCGGCAACGTGTTCGTGTCCCTCGAGGGTTCCGGACGCGTGAGCAAGGTCGACACCAGCACCAAGCAAATCACCGCCACGTTGAACGTGGGGCCTCGGCCCCGTGCTTTGGCCCTGAACGGCGCGGGCACTCGCTTGTTCGTCACGCGGTTCATCTCACCCGATGACGGCGGACGCGTGTGGGAGCTCAGCCCCTCCGCGATGACCTTGACCCGCACGCTCACGCTGGCGAACACCACCGATGCCACCCTCGACACCGGTAGCAACGGACGCGGCGTGCCCAACTATCTCGCGGGCATCGCCGTGTCGCCCACGGGCGACCGTGCGATCGTTGCGGCCTCGAAGATGAACGTGTTCCGCGGCACCTTCCGCGACGGGCAGGACCTGGCCCCTGACCTCACCCTGCGCGCCCTCATGTCCGTGCTGAACCTCAGCACCAACACCGAGACGACTCGGGTGGACGTGGACAACAACGCGCAGCCCTCCGCCGTGGCGTTCTCGCCTTACGGTGACTACGAGTTCCTCGTCATGCAGGGCAGCAACGCGGTGGAGATTCGCGACGCCTTCACGGGCAACACGGTTTACCGGCCGTCTACTGGAAGCACGCCACAGGCGCTTGCCCCGCAGGGTCTGGTTCTCGACGACGAGCGCCAGCAGCTCTTCGTGCAGAACTTCATGGGCCGCGCCGTGACGGTGTTCGACCTGAGCGCGCTTCTCGTCCGAGGGCAATCGGCGGCGCCCGTGCTCGCCACCGTCGGCACGGTGGCCACTGAAACGCTCTCCGCGAACGTCCTGGCCGGCAAACGGATCTTCTACAACGCTGAAGACGATCGCATGTCCGAGGACGACTACATCAGCTGCGCGGGCTGCCACATCGATGGGGGCGACGACGGCCGCACGTGGGACTTCACGGGCCGCGGCGAAGGCTTGCGCAACACGATCACGCTGCAGGGCCGCGCCGGTCTCGGACACGGCAAGCTGCACTGGACAGCCAACTTCGACGAGGTCCAGGACTTCGAGAACGACATCCGGAACGCCTTTGGCGGTCTGGGGTTCTTGGCGGACGCAGACTGGAACGACCCTCAGGTGCAAAATCCTCTCGGCACCAAGGCGAAGGCGGGCCGCTCCATCGCGCTCGATCAGTTGGCGGCGTATGTGGCGTCCCTGGGTGCGGCGACCGTACCCAAATCGCCGAACCGCACGGCCAGCGGCGCGCTCACGGCGGCTGCCGAGGCCGGAAAGCTGGTGTTTGCCTCAGCGGGCTGCGCCACCTGTCACAGCGGGCCGAACTTCACCGACGGGCTCATGCACGACGTGGGCACGCTCAAGGCGGGCTCGGGCAAACGCATCAACGCCACCCTCACGGGCATCGATACGCCCACGCTCATCGGCGTGCACGCCACGCCTCCCTATCTGCATGACGGCTCGGCCGCCACGCTGAACGCGGTGTTCGATCAGTTCGACGCCACGGCCCCCGCGGGCTCCGAGAAGCGCGCGCACAACCTGGGCGCGTTCACCGCCCAGCAACGGGCAGACCTCGTGACCTACCTCGGACAAATCGATGAACCCGCACCTGTTTCGGGCGCGTTCGTGGAGTCCGGAGGCCTGGTGGTCATGGAAGGCGAGCACTTCACCGCCAGCGACACCCTGGGTGACGTTACGGCGTGGGAGACCGCTTCGGCGCCTGCGGCCGCGGGGGGCAGCTACGTGCGAACCCCCGAGCTGAACCTGGCCTTCAAGGAATGGAACGCGGGTGCGGCGCAGCTGAGTTACGACATTCAGGTGCAGACCGCGGGCACGTACACCATCTGGGTGCGTCGCATCGCCACCAACCAAAATGACGATTCGGCGTGGTTGGGCCTCGGCGAGACGTCGCTCAATCGCCTGGACAACACGGGGGCGGGAACGTGGGTCTGGAAGAAGCACGGCACCACGGCTTCGCTCCTGGCAGGCGTCAATCGTCTGAACTTGCGACGTCGGGAAGACGGCTACGGAGTGGACCGCATCGTGCTCAGCACGAACAGCGCCTATCAGCCTGGCTCCGTCAACGGAGGCCTGGGTCCTGACGAAAGCGCGCGGAGTGGCGCAGGTGGCGCAGGCGGCAGCGGTGGCACGGGCGGCAGCGGTGGCACGGGCGGCAGCGGTGGCACGGGCGGCAGCGGTGGCACGGGCGGCTCCCCGGGTACGGGTGGCACGGGTGGCAGCACGGGGACCGTCCTCCTGCAGGACGATTTCTCCGACGGCAACTGGACCGGCTGGACCACGGGCGCCGGCAGCTGGTCTGTCACGGGCGGCAAACTCGTGCAGGCGAACAACGCGGATGCGATGGCCGTGTGGTCGGCGCCTGCAGCGTTGCAGTGGTCGAACTACACGGTGGAGGCCACGCTCGAGACCGTCGATGACGACCGCATCGGCATCGCCTTCCTGCACCAGAGCGCTACCAACCACTACCGCGTGTATTCGGACCTCCAGAACAACGTGCTGGTGCTCCAGAAGGTTGCCAACGGGGTCGCCACGACCTTGAAGCAGCAAGCGGGGGGCAAGCCCGCCAACACGCCCTTCCTGGTGAAGGTGACCCTGGGGGGCGGAACGATCTCCGTCGAGGTCGATGGGGTGGCCGCCTTCGGAGGCCCGGTGGCTGACACCACCTTCTCCACGGGCACAGTTGGGTTCTACAACTGGTTCAACACGGGCTCGAAGCTGGACGCGATCAGCGTCGTCGCAAACTAGCGAGGCGTGAATCGGGCGCGGGGCGTTGCGTCCCGCGCCCGGTGAGCTTGTCGGCCCCACCGACAACCATCGACCAACGGGGCGAGGGCCATCCCCCGCCCCTATGCCGATTAGGCCACGGGGCGACGACGCTCAGTCATAGACGCCGCTGGGTGGCTCCGTGGAGAGGTTCGACTCGACCAGAATGCGGTGAAAGCCGATTCCCTCCTCTCGATACGCAAACTCGAGCGTGTGGCTGCCCGCAGAGAGTGTCGGCTGTACGACGGCGTTCGAGGCGTTGGAGTCGCGCACGTCTGCCCAATCGTAATTGCCCACCGGCACGATGTTGTCCCACTTGATCCAGGTGCCTTGATCGACGCGCACCCAGAGCGAATCAGACGACGTGGACGGCACGTCGACCAGGACCCAGAACTTGACCTTCGTCGTCGCTCCCAGGCGGAAGTCGAATCGGGCGTAGCCGGTGCTGGGGGCAGCGCTCAGGCTGTTGTAGCCCGGAAACACCTTGCCTCGTTCGTCGGTCCAGTCCCAGAACATGGGCGACGAGTAGGACCCGCCCGAAGCGTCGCGAATGACGAGAGGGTAGTCGCCGCTGGCGAAGCCGGAGCAGGCCACGTTCGAGGGCGTTCCCGTGTAGCCCGGAGCGGACCGGCACCACCCGGAAGCAGCCCGTCGACTGACGCGTTGTACACCAAGCTCGCGCTACTTCTGCACCGAGGAGAAAGCCCCGGAAGCCTGCTGCTTTTGGACCTGGTAGGTGGTGGCGCCTGCCACGGCGGTCCAGGTGAGCCGAATGCGGTTGCTGCCGCTTTCGTAATCGAGAACCGGGGGAGCCAGAGGTGAGACGAACGCCGTGGGGGAGTAGTTCACGTCGTCGGTGAAAACGAGGGCGTCCAGCTGCACGCTGTTCTCTCGGTACGCCACCTCGAAAAGGTGGGCGCCCGCGGAGAGGTTGAACGTGACGGCGGGCTTGTTGCCGTTGACGCTGTCGTGAACGAAGTCCCAGTGCCAGGCCGAGCCGAGAGCGATGTCCATCCAGCGCACCCAGCTGCCGTTGTCGAAGCGAACCCACAGCGAATCCGAGGTGGTGCTCGGGGCCTTGACGCGCCCGAACACGCCGTAAACGCCGGCGTTCGCCAGCTCGATGCGGTACCGCGCGATGCCAGTGGCAGGCGGGGCATTCAAGCTGTTGAGCCCCGACGGCACACTGACGAACGAGCCGTCGGAGGCCAGCACGGCGTCCTCGATCCGCAAAGGCGAGGTGATGCTGTTGCCGTCATCGAAGCTCGCGAACCGCACAGACTCCGCTTCGACCCAGAGGGTATCCGCTCGTGAGCTGCCGGCGGACAAGGAAGGCAGCACCGCCGCGGCTGCCAGGGACAGGAACATCTTCTTACGCATGATTTCCGTTTCTTGCACCCGGGGTTGAAAGAATGTGGGTGCTGCTACCTCGACGGCGCCTGGGCCAAAAGTCGCAAAAAAAATCCACCAGCGCACTTACGTCGGCGAGGTCGCGACGCCCCAATTCATGGATGTCTGATACGCGCTGCCCTGATGGGCTCGCCGCCAGGCGCCGTCTCCCATCGGCCTGCCCGATGGATCGCGGCCCGATTATCTATTGGGCGGAAGGGACCCTGCGGCGCAAGTTAGCCCCAGGAGGTCTCCCGATGACTGCAATGCCCCGTTCCGAACCGACACGTGCTTTGCCATGGGTGGTCGTGCTTGCTGGAGGCGAAGGCCGGCGCCTTGGCCCGCTCACGGCGGCCCTCTATGGGCGCCCGGTGCCCAAGCAGTTCGCCGTTTTGGATGGCTCCCGGTCGCTGCTACAGAACACCCTGGTGCGGGCGCTGGCCTTGACGTGCCCCGAGCGCGTCCTCGTGGTGGTCAACGCCCGGTACAGGCTTGAAGCCGAGGAACACACCTGCGAGTTCAAGGGTGTACGTCTCGTCACCCAACCCATGAGCGGGGGAACAGCCCTGGGGATGCTCCTGCCGCTTCTTCTCGTGGCTGATGAAGATCCCGACGCCAACGTGGTTTACCTGCCCTCGGATCATCACTTCAGTCACCCCGACAGGTTCGTGCACACGGTTTCCGATGTGCTCGCGGACCCCACCCGTGGTGACCACGTGGTGCTGCTGGGCGCGGAGCCCTCGGCGCCAGAGACAGATTTTGGTTGGGTGGTTCCTGCGCGAGACACCCAAAGGGAAGGAGGGCTCGGCGACGTGCGGCTCTTCGCGGAAAAGCCCGAAGCACGGGTGGCGCGGCACCTTCTGTCGTCGGGCGGTCTGCTCAGCACGTTCGTGACGGTCGGCACGGCCCGCGGGTTCCGGGCCGCCTTCGATGCGCACCTGCCGCGCCTCACACGGGCGTTGGCCGGCGCCGTCCAACATCGGCGCTGGCAGGCTCTCAAGGTCACATTTTTGTCGTTCGGAGGCGCCAGCTTCAGCCGCGACGTGCTCGAGCGCATGCGCAACCTCAAGGTTGCTCGGCTGCCTCCCTGTGGCTGGCACGACCTGGGAACGCCCGCGCGCGTGCTGGGCGTTTTTCCCTCCGTGCCGCAGCTTCGGAAGCTGCAGACCGGAATCGCGCGAGCCGAGAGTCCGCTTCGCTGAGGTTCGGACGAGAGGCTCGCTGCTTCATCCGACCGCAGGGGCTGCCCGATCGGCCAGCGTCGCTCGGTGCGCGGGAGCTTCGGCAGCCTGTGCCAGGCGCGTCCTCAGCACCACCAAGGTCATCCACAGCAAGTCCGCCACCAGCAAGTGCACGAGCTGGAGGGCGATGGGCGCGAGCAAAAGAAGGTTCACGAGCCCCAGGGAAAGCTGGACCAGCACGAGGGCCGCAAGCGCCGTGGCCGTGCCCCGTAGGGCCTCGAAGCCCTCTCGCATGGCAAGGCGGGCCGCAAGGGCCAGCAGGTAGGCTCCGAAGCCTACCGCAAGGAATGGGTGCCACAGGCGCAGGCGCACGAACGCGTGTGCGGTGGCCGTGAAATCGTCTTGTAGACCCGCGCTGAGGCTGGAGGAAGGGAACAATGTGTCGCCAAGCGCCGCGATGGCGCCGCTCACCGCCACGAGCGCCACGCCCCCCAAGCCTAAGTCGAGGGCCAGGCGGTAGCGGTTGCGGGGCAAGGCCAGGGCAGGGCGCTCGCGCGAGAGCCACCAGGTGACGGTGAGTGAGGCCACCAGGGCGAAGGTGTTGAGCAGGTGTCCGGTCATCCACCAGGCACGGGCCACCGACTTGTTGCCGGCCACCATCTCGAAGAGCACGAGGCCTCCGCCCACCAGGGCTTCGGTGATCATGAACACTAGGCTCGCGCCAGCGGCCCGGCGGGCCCCCTGCCCGCGTGCAAACACGCGGCGCGCCCACAGGTACTGGATCACCACGAAAACGAACGCCAGGCCGGAGGTCACCCGGTGGGTCAGCTCGATGAGCGTCTCAACGCTGCGCTCGCGCGGGAGCACTTCACCGTTGCAGAGCGGCCAATGGTTGCCGCAGCCCGCGCCCGAGCCCGAAGCGCGCACGAAGGCACCCCACACGATGACTGCCAAGGTGGCGCCTATGACGGCCAGGCTGAATCGGGAGAAGCGCGAAGTCGACACGGCGCCGTCATAGCGCCACCGGCGCCGAGGTGCAAAGCAGACAGGAGCCCTCAGGGTAAAGACGCGCGCAGAGCGTCGCCTCGCACCTCGTAAACGGGGGCGGGGTCCACGCGGCCATGGTCAGGCCCAAAGCGGATCTTTCCGGTGACGCCCGGGAACTCGGCGCCGCTGCTCAACAGCCGCAGCACGTCGGCCCGCGACCGGGCGCCGCGGTCCACGCAGGCCCGCAGAAGATGCACCCCATCAAAGCCGAAGGCGTCGCTGGCGCCAGGATCGCGGCCGTAGAGGGTTCGAAAGTCGGAGACGAAGCGGGCGGCCGTGGCTTGTTGTGGATCGGCATGGAAGCCCGGGGCGACCAGTGCGCCCTGCACGTACCGGCCCGCGCGATCTAGCAGGCGCTTGGAGGCACCGGGTGCGGTGGACAGCAGGAGCACGTTACGCCTGGCGGGCGTGGTGCCGCGCTTCGGCTTCTCACTGACAGCAGCCACCACCTGAGCGGCCGGCTGGGGCCAGAGGTCGGCCACGGCCAGCGCCGGCGCGATGAGCTCCAGTTTGTCGGCCGTGTCGGGCACGAACAGCGCCTCCCAGCGCTGCTTTTTGAGCACCTCGACCTCGCGGGTGAACGAGGTGGCGCCGGCCGGGTACTTCACCTCGGCCACGACCAGCCCCCCCAGGGCGCCGATGGCCTGCCGGAAGGCCTCTGCCGTGCGGCCTGCCGCTGCGGTTTCCGGCGCCAAGATCGAAAACGTACGAACGCCCCGGCTGCGTGCCGCTTGCGCCAGCGCGCGGGCGCGCGCGTCCGTGTCGTGCACCAGCTGAAACGCCGACGTTTGCGCGCCTGGGTTGGCGCCGCCCAGCACCAGGTACGGAACGCCGTCGCGGCTCATCTGGTCGACGGTGGCGGGATCCGCCATGCCCACGATGCCGAGCACGGCCTCTTCACGCGCCAGCTCCGTGGCCGCCGTGAGGGGCCCGCCCCGGCCCGTGGTGTCGCGCACCATCACCTGCACGGGGGCGACGTCTTGGGCCGCCGCGGGGGCGCCGATCGCCACCACGGCTCCGCGGGTGAGGGCAAGCCCGAGCTGCTGCCCGCGCCCCGAGAGCGGTACAGAGAGCCCCAGGCGCCCGGGATCCCCCGTGCCGGCCCAGGCGCTGCCCGCGCTCGAGGCCACTGCGTCCAGGCGCTTGCGAAGTTCTCCCGCCTCTTCACTGGCGCGTTTGGCCTCGTCGGCGCGTCCCTGGCTGGCGAGCGCCACGGCGGCTTTCGGTCCCAGCGCCGCCCGCGCCACCATCCCGTCGGTGTCGCGCCACAGCGCGAGCGCTTCGTCCACCGAAACACGGGACACCACCGCCTCAGCCCGGTGCAGCGCGAACGCCCGCTCGTGGGGGGCGGCCCTGTCCGCGTAGCGTTGCCACGCGGCCAACGTGGCTTGCACCTGCCCGGCCGCGGCGGCGGCTTCGGCAAGGGCCACGTTGCCCATCATGGCCGTGCGGGCGGCGTCGAGGCCCGGCACCGTCAGGCCCGCAGGATCGTCGGCGAAGGGTGCCAGGCGCTGCCACGCCGCAGGATCGCCGAGGCGCGCCTCGGCCACACCCGCCAGAAAGTTCGTGACGGCATCCGCCTGCGTGCCCGGCCCAAGGACCGCGCGCGCGCCCGCAGCGTCGCCTTGTTCCAGGAGCACGAGCGCCAGCAACGCCGTGGCCCGCGGGCGAACGCTCCCGGACCCGTGGTCGCGCAGCGCCTGGGCAAGCCCCTTCGCCGCGTCCAGGTTGCCCTGGCGGTGTTCGTTCACCGCGCGTTGGTAATCGGCCTCGGCGCCTGCCAGAGCGGCGGCGGTGCCCGCGTCGCTCTCGCCGGCGTCCGATGAGGATGTATCCGGGCCCCCTTCGGGGCTGCCGAGACTCACGCCTTGAGCGCGTGCACCTGTGGCGCAAGCCCCCAAAGCCAACATGACGGTTAGAAGCGCCGAGCCGCGCATGGTCCCGGTTTTACCAGGGGCGCGTCTCCCGCACACCTCCCGCGTCACATTTCGGTCGTTGCAGCCCTAGACCCAGGCGGGCCGTGGCCCCCGTCTCAGTGCGCGTTCCGGGCCGCCCAGGGGGACGGCATGCCCATCAGAACCTGCTCCATCGCCACCATCTGGCGCAGTTTGTACATCTCGTCCGGCGTCAGCACCTGCGCGCCTGTGCTCGTCCCCTCTTCCACCGCATCTTCCCAGTCCGGCGTCCTCGGCTTGATGTGTCGCAGTGTCATGTCTCCCCTACCTCCTTCGATTTGTCAGCTAAGCGGGCCACCCCGCTTACGAAGTTAGTGTGCCGCGGGACCTGTTTCCGGTGCATGTACGCCCGGGAACTCTTGGGAAAATCTCGCGCCCCCGCGGCGCGGCCATTCCGTGTTATGAAGCGCGCCCATGAAGGTCTCGCAGACTCTGGTTCCCACCCTCAAAGAGGCGCCCACCGAGGCGGAAGTTCCCTCGCACATCCTGATGGTGCGGGGCGGCTACCTGCGCAAGGTGGCGGCCGGTGTGTATTCATTTCTGCCGCTCGGCTGGCGGGTCATTCAGAAGATCTCGCGCATCGTGCGCGAGGAGATGAACCGCGCCGGGGCTTCCGAGGTGTTTTTGCCGGCGGTGATCCCGGCCGAACTGTGGAAAGAGTCGGGGCGTTGGGACCACTACGGGGCGCAGCTGCTGCGTTTCAAAGACCGCAAAAACGGTGACTTCGTCATTGGCCCCACGCACGAAGAAGTGATCGTGGACCTCGTCCGTGGGGACGTGAAGAGCTATCGCCAGCTGCCCCTGAATTTGTACCAGATTCAAACCAAGTTTCGTGACGAGCTTCGTCCCCGCGCGGGGCTCATGCGCGGCCGCGAGTTCATCATGAAGGACGCGTACTCGTTTCACGTCAGCGAGGAAGACGCCAAGCGCGAGTACAAGAACATGTTCGACACCTACTGCCGCATCTTTGCGCGCTGTGGGCTCGAGTTCCGTCCCGTGGAAGCCGACACCGGCGCCATCGGCGGCTCGCTTTCGCATGAGTTCCAGGTGTTGGCCGAGACGGGCGAAGACGCCCTCGTGGCCTGTGACACCTGCGACTACGCAGCGAACGTGGAAGAGGCGCAGGTGCGCACGCCGGTCAGCCAGACGCCGTCTTCTGAGCCGCTGCAAGACGTGGCCACACCGAACGCGCGCACGATCGACGAGGTCTCGGCGTTTTTGAAGGTGTCCCCGCGCGAGCTCGCGAAGACCCTCATCTGCCTGGTCGATGGCAAGCCTGTGGCTGTCCTCGTGCGCGGCGATCACGAGATGAACGAGATCAAGCTGCGCCGGGCCCTGGGTGCCAAGGAGGTCGTGATGGCCAATGATCGCACGGTCCTCGAGGTGACAGGCGCTCCCGTGGGCTTCGCGGGGCCGGTGGGCCTTTCGATCCCGGTGCATGTCGACGCCGAGGTGGCGGCGCTCGCGAGCTTCGTGGCCGGCGCGAACAAAGCCGACGCCCACGTACGCCACGTGGTCACGGGGCGCGACTTCGTGCCCGCCTCCGTGGGCGACTTCCGACAGGCCGCACCCGGCGATGGCTGCCCTCGCTGCGCAACGGGCACCTTCAGGGGCTTCCGGGGCATCGAGGTGGGTCACGTCTTTTTCCTGGGCACGAAGTACTCGGCGCCCATGAAGTGCAACTTCCTCGACGCCGACGGCAAAGAGAAGCCCGCCACCATGGGCTGCTACGGCATCGGCGTGACCCGCATCGCGGCCGCCGCCATCGAACAGCACCACGACGCCGACGGCATCAAGTGGCCGGTCCCCCTTGCGCCCTTCGAGGTGCACCTGCTGTCGCTGCAGGCCAACGACGAGGCGGTGGCGAGCGCTTGCGATGCCCTCGATCGGCAGCTCGAAGCCGCGGGCATCGAGGTGCTCTACGACGACCGGGATGAACGCCCTGGCGTGAAGTTCAAGGACGCCGACCTCATGGGTATGCCCTACCGGGTGGCGCTGGGCAAAAAGGGGCTGGCGGAAGGCATCGTGGAGATCAAGGCCCGCCGCGCCCCCGAAGTGCACAAGGTGCCTTTGGCCGAGGCGGTCGCGTGGGTGCGAGAGCGCGTGGAGCGTGAGCGCACGGGGCTTTCGCCCGTGGAGGGTCAGAGCACGCCATGAACGCCGTCGTCGATACCAAGCCCACGTCGGATCCGAAGAGCCGCATCATCGCGGCTCTCGACGTTCCCGATCTGGCCCGCCTCGAAGCGTTCCTCGATCGTCTCGAGGGGCAGCCGATCTGGTACAAGATCGGGCTCGAGCTGTTCATCGCGGAGGGCGTTCGTGCCATCGAGGCCGTCAAGCGGCGGGGCGGGCGGCTCTTTCTCGACCTGAAGCTGCACGACATTCCCGAGACCGTGGCCCGGGCGGTCACGTCCGTGCGCCGTCTCGGCGCCGAGCTGCTCACCGTGCACGCCGCCGGGGGCGCGGAGATGACGAGCCGGGCGGTGGCCGCTGCGGAGGGCCAGCTGGACGTGATCGCCGTGACGGTGCTGACGAGCCTGGGACAGGCAGATCTGCAAGCCGACGGGATCGCCGGCTCACCCGCCGAGGTGGTGGCCCGGCGGGCCCGCCTCGTACGGGACGCGGGGGCCGCGGGCCTCGTTTGCTCTCCCCAGGAGGTCGCCGCCGCCCGTGCGATCGATCCGAACCTGCGCCTGGTGGTGCCCGGTATCCGCCCGGCAGGGGCTGCGCTCGGCGACCAGAAGCGGGTGGGCACACCCGCCGAAGCGATTGCCGGAGGCGCCGACTACCTCGTGGTGGGGCGCCCCCTGCGGGACGCCCCCAACCCAGCGCGGGCGTTCGAGGCCCTGGCCGCCGAGGTCGCCTCCGTCATCGGGGCAGGGCGCTGACATGAGCCTTCAAGACGCGGGGGCCCCTGCCGAAACCGCGGGGGGCCCGGGACGGGTGATCTTTGGGCTGCGCCCCGTGGAGGAGCTCTGCCGCGCACGTCCCCGGGACGTGGCTGTCGTGTATGTGGCCGAGGGGCTCAAGGGGGCCGACGTCCAGCGCCTGGTGGCCGTTGCCAAGGATCGCGGGATCAGCGTCGAGCCGCGGCCCCGAGCTCTGGTGGCGGATCTTGCCGGCAAGGGGGCCCATCAGGGGGTGGTGGCGATTGCTGGCCCCTATCCCTACGTGCCTGTGCCCGTCATGCTCGAAGCTGCCCGGCAGGCTGCGGAGCCGCCTCTCTTGATGTGGCTCGATGGCCTCACCGACCCCCAGAACGTGGGCGCCATCGTGCGCAGCGCCGAGGTGTTCGGGGCGCACGGCGTGGCCATCCCCGATCACAACGCGGCCCCCATCACCGCGGGCGCCATCAAGGCCTCGGCCGGCGCCACCGAGCGCATGCGCATCGCGCGGGTGCACAACTTTCTCGGCAGCCTCGACAAGCTGCGAGAAAGCGGCGTGAAGGTGTGGGGCACAGGGGTCGAAGCGGAAGGCCTCGAGATCTTCGAGGCGGACTTCACGGGTCCCACGGCCTTCGTGATGGGCTCGGAGGGGCGCGGCCTGCGCGAGGCCGTGGCGCGCCGCTGTGACGGCATCGTGCGCATTCCCATGGCCGGGCAGATCGCGTCCCTCAACGCCAGTGCGGCGGCCGCCATCGTGCTCTACGAGGCCATGCGCCAGCGCCGCGCGCGCTGACAGGACCGCGAGGCGCTTACGGGACACTGCCGGTCCCCCGGTCAGCGTACGCAGTTGCGTCCCGCGCCCTTGGCCGCGTAGAGCCCCTCGTCGGCACGGGTCAGCGCGTCCTGGACCTCCTCGGAGCGCCCCATCTCGGCGGTTCCTGCCGAGATCGTGACGGCCAGACCCCCCGGGAATACGATGTTCTGCACCGCCGCGCGCAGCCGCTCGGCGCACAGGCGCGCACCGTCCAGGTTCGTGTTCGGCAGCACCACCAGGAACTCCTCGCCTCCCCAGCGGGCGGCAAAGTCGCACACGCGGATCACGTCCGCGACGGTGGCGCCCACCGCGCGCAAGACCTGGTCGCCCACACCGTGCCCGTAGGTGTCGTTGACCTTCTTGAAGTGGTCGATGTCCATGAGCACGAAGCTCATGCTGCCGCCGTAGCGGCGAAACTTTGAAGCTTCGCGCCTCACGAACTGCTCGGCCCCGCGGCGGTTGGAAAGGCCCGTGAGCCGATCCGTCATCGAAAGCCGCTCGTATGCGGCCACCAGGTCCACCTCGGCCGTGATGTCCGTGCACACCACGATGATCGCGTCTTCGGGATCCGACACGCGCCGGGCCACCCAGCGCACGACCGAGCGGTTCGGCCGTGCCAGCTCGAACTCTTCGCACGTGATCCGCGCCCCGAAGGGCAAGAGCCGGCCATCCCTGATGACGGGCGGCGGATCATCGACCAAAGCGGTCACGTAGGTCGCCAGCTGCTCGGGTGTCATCGCCAGCACCTCTTCGACGGGCAACCCGAAGGTGGCCGCCATCGGCCGGCTGCACAGCACGACCTGCTTTTGGGCGTTGATCACCAGGACGCCGGATTCGAGGCTGTTGGCCACGGCGTCCACGAAGGGCAGGGCCAAGAGCCACGAGGCGCTCGAGGCCGACGCCGGTTCGGAGGGATCTGGGCGAGACATCGGATCCTGGGCCTTGGCTGTCACGTTTGGATGCTGACCAGGTCGTTGGCGAAACAAGACAGCGCGTGCAGGCTTCTACGCTGCCAATGTAGCCGTGGGCTCGAGAGGAACACGATGCGGTACTGCCCTTCGGCCTCTTGCGCTTGCACCGAGCTTATCCAGGTGACGAACGCCTTGAGGCACGACGAATTGATGAACTCGAGGTTGCGGACGTCGACCACCACCTCGCTCACGCCGTCGGAGAGCGCGTAGCGGTGCAGCGACAGCAGAAAGCCATCCAGCTGCGGCTTGACGTTCAGGTCGGCGTTGCCCGAGAGGGTGGTTTGCACGGTGGCGCCGTCCACGCGTGCTGCCGCCGTGAAATCGACCTCTCGAATCGGCGGGATGTTTGGCTCTGTCATGGCGCCCTCCGTTCCGGGATCTGAGCCGTGGCGCGGATGAGCACCTGCGTGCCCACGGCGTCGAAGGCCAGCCGCATTTCCCCTTCGGCTCTGATGCGCGCCAAGCCGAGCCCGGACGTCGTCGTGTCGGACGCATTCCGACGCATGAGCTCGAAGTAGTAATCGTACGGGTCTTCGCGTGTGTTCATCTCGGCGAAGTTCTGCTTGAGGCGCGCGATGTGGTCGGGGCTGGTTTGATTCGTCATCGTAAGGACCGCTTGCCGGCCCCCGTCGCCGTTGGGCTCGAGCCTGAGCGCCAAGCTGGCCTGTCGGTTCTCCGCGTACTTGGCGGCGTTTTCGAGCAGCTCGTGGGCGGCCATGGCCACCCGGAAGACGGCATCGGCGTCGTCGACGAGCTTCTCCATCGCTTGTTCGACGAATCGACGCGTGATTGACACGATCCGGGGATCGGTGTCGAGCGTGAGTTCGAGGCTGAGTCCCTCGTCCAGCATGTTTCGAGGGAGGTCATCGGCGGGGCCGAAATAAACCTTCAGGCCAGGCATTCGAAAAGAATACGTCGATGGCGCCCGCTGGCGCTCTCTTTTCTCGGCGCTCGGGCGCGCCTCCCGTACCTCAAGGATGCCGTGGGTCAGCCGAAAAGCTGGGGGGAACGGAAGTGCCTGTGGCTGGCAAACCCATCATCAAGGTCGAGACCGGCGTCGTGTCCCGGAAGAGCCCGCTGTTCACCACCGAGATGCCCGCCGTGCGCTTCGACCTGCCTGCTCCGGTCGAGCCCGCGCCCCCGGCGGCGCCTGCGCCGACGCCTGCACCGTTCCGAGACGTGAAGGCCACACGCCTTTTGTCAGGCCTGCGGCTCAAGGTCACGCTGACCTTGTTCATCACCGTGCTGTTGTTGGCCCTGTCCGGCCTGATTTTCTTCTTGGTGTCGCGCATCTTCGCCGAGTTGACCCCCTCGATGCGGGTAGAGCTCGAGTGGAAGACCCAGCGCGGGGCCAAGGAGCTTGCGCACGCCGTGGACTTTGCGCTGGTCGTGGGGGACGAGGCGCTCATCATGGAGGCCTGCAAGCCTTACCTGAAAGGCCCCGACGTGGTCGCCATCGTGGCGGCCGACCCCGAAGGCCAGGTGCTCGCTCAGCACGGCAAGGCGCCCGAAACGCCCGAAGGTTTGTTCCGGGGGGCGCCAGGCGGCATCAGGCAGGGGCCAGGCTATCTGGTGTCATGGGCGCCCTCGCAGATCGAGGGCCGCACCGTGGGCCGTTTGGCCCTCGTAATCTCCACCGCGAAGTTGGTCGCGGGGGAGAGCCTACGAAACAACATTCTGGGCGCCGCGGGCCTCGGCTGCGTGGCGGCGCTGCTGGTGAGCCTCTTTTTCGTGAACTTTTACCTGGGTCCCGTCATCAGCCTGACCCACAGGGCGCTGCGCACGGCCCGCGAGCTGGAAATCGCCAAACGCATCCAGACCTCGATCCTGCCTCAGCGGCTGAGCGTGGAGGGGCTGCAGATCGCGGCGGCCATGGTGCCAGCCGAGGAGGTGGGGGGCGACTACTACGACGTGGTCCCCACCCAAGGGGGCGCCTGGATCGGCGTGGGCGACGTGGCGGGGCACGGCCTCAAGGCCGGTCTCATCATGCTCATGGTCCAAAGCGTGGTGGCGGCGCTCACCCGGCAAAGGGCACGGACGAGCCCGCGGGAGGCCCTGGAAGTTTTGAACCGGGTTTTGTTCGACAACATCCGCGAGCGCCTCGCCAGCGACGAGCACGTCACGTTCACCTTGATGCGCTACGAGGCCGACGGAGCTTTGGTTTATGCCGGCGCTCACGAGGAGATCCTGATCTGCCGGGCGCGGGACGGAAAATGCGAGATCCTGCCCACGCCGGGCACCTGGATGGGCGCGGTGGCCAACGTGAGCCGTGCGATCAAGGATTCGGAGGCCAAGCTTCATCCCGGCGATCTCATGGTGCTCTACACGGACGGACTCATCGAAGCCAAGAACGCACAGGGCGAGCCCTTCGGACTCGACAGGGTGATGGAGATGGTCGAAGCGAACCGCAGGGAAGCCCCCGAAGTCGTGGTCCAAAAGGTGGTGCAGGCCGTGATGACCTGGGCCCCGGTGCAGGACGACGACGTGACCCTGCTGGCGCTTCGGTACCAGGGGCGCTGAGGTGTCTCAGGCCGCGCGCGGATCCAGCACGTCGAGCCGGCGCAAGAGGGCGTGTAGGGTGGCGGACAGGCGGGCAAATCCTTCGGGGGTTCGCGCGAAGGTGGCCTCGTCCATGTAGAGGTCCCGGCGCACCTCGATCTGAATCGCATGCACGCCGTGCGTGGGCTGTCCGTGGTGGCTGGTGACGAAGCCCCCCTGATAGGGGTCGTTGAACGAAACCTGATAGCCGGCCGCCGCGAAGTGCTGCCCCACCGCGTGCGACAGCGGCTCTCCGCAGCTTTGGCCCTGTCGGTTTCCGGGGACGATCTCGGCGCGGGCGGCGCCGCTGTCCGTATGGCCCGCGCGGCCCCGCGAGGGCATCGAGTGTCCGTCCACGAGGATGGCGAAGCCGAACCGGGCCCGGGCGCGGGCGAGCGCTGTGCTCAGGCACTGGTGGTACGCCTCATGGATCTGCCGCCGCTCCTCCCACTCCCCCAGGGTGAGGGGCCGTGCCAGGGCGGCATCCTCGGCCGTGGTGATCTCCCACACGAACCCACGGCCGTTTTCGTTCCGGGGGGCTGGGTGCTGGGGCACCGCCCGGGGCGAGACGTCGTCGGGGTGACGGTTCAAGTCGCACACGAATCGGGAGAGCCGCGCGCGGACGAAGGCGCCCCGAGGTGCCCCCTCGTAGAGCGCGTCGACGTGCAGGTCGGCATCCAGACGCAAGTCGAGGCTTTGCGACAGGGCAGAGGCGAAGGGGCCGGTCTCGATGCCGGCGTGTGGAACCGACACCACCACCGGGGTTTCGGGCACCCGGGGCACATGGGCGTCGAAGCTGTCCCAGGGGCCTACGATTGTTTCCGCTTGCTCGTCTGCTTGGCTGGTCATCCGTCTCGCCTTTCGTGGGGCCTCAGCGCCGCAATGTCCCTGGCGCGCAGCCCTCACCCCCTACCAGCGCTGCCGCAGACCGAGGCTGCAATCGATGCCCCCCAACTCTCCGCGCAACCGGTCCCGAGACGAGAGCCGATCCCCAGGCACTCTCAGATAGCTTACCCCGACCACGGCCTGCGTGCGCCCCGTGCCGAGGACCAGGTCGCCCTGGAGCCTGTAGGCGGCCACCCAGGCGCTGCCGCTCACGGCCACCCCCCACGTTTCGTGTGTCGCCGACAAGCGCGCCGCCCCCACGGACGCTCCCACCAGGAAAAGCGCCCCCTGCGCCGCCCGCAGGCGCCACAGGGCACCGGCCAGGAGCGGGAGCACCGTCACGTCCAGCCGGGAGAGCCCCGCGGACGCGCTCACCGCCCGTTCGCGGGCGAGCCCGCTCAGGGAGAGCGTGGCGAAGAGAGGCGCCGGCCAAGCGAGGTGCCGGTGTGGGCTGACATGAGCCTCGATGCGGGCCCCGGCGCCGACGCCCGCGTCGGCATTCCAGATCGCCAGGGCACGCGCCATGAGAGCGAAGGTGGGGTCGAAGGGAGGCGCGGGCGGCGGCTCGCGGGCGGGGCGCAGGTCGTCGACGATCACCTCGTGGTGGGCGTAGGCCTGTCCGGGCTTCGAAGGCACGAGCGCCTCGACCAACATGCGGCCCCCCCCCGCGGTCGCAGGCGCCGCGATGACCGCACGCAGGCGTCCCTGTTCGCGGATCTGCGGCCCTTGATGAGGCCGGCCGTCCACGTAGAGCTTGGCGGCCTCTGCGCTCGTGGGGTTACCGAAGGCATCCTCGGCCTTCACCACGAGGGTGAGCCGTTGATGGCTGCCTGCCGTCAGATGGACGCGATCGGGGATCAGCTTGAGCCGGGCGGGCGCGTCGGCCACCAAGGACACCGTGGCTTCGAGCGCCGCGGGTCCCGGCAGGGGCTGTCCGGGTGCAGGCAGCCGCTCGGGGCGCTCGAAGACGGACAAGGTCATTCGCGTCTGCCCGTTCGGAGGGGGCTCCACCAAAAAGCGGGTCCATCCCGGACCCGTCTCGAGGGGCGTCGCCAGGCGCTTCCCGGACGCGAGCACACTGCCGTTCACGGCGGGACGCGCGGCCATGTCCATCGACAGGACCCACGCCTCGAAGGGCCGCCCCCAGACAGCCACGGGAGGCGCCAGGAGCAAGACGCGTTGAAAGGCAGGGCGCCCCAGGTCGAGCGACTCCGAGGCCACTTGGCCGGCGTGGCCTCGGGAATGGGCCAGGGCGACCTCGACCCCGGGAGGCACCACCACCGGCACCCGCACCTCGCCGGTCGGACCTGCGCGCTTGGGTCCAAACGTACGACCGGCCACGGTGACCGTGACCTCGGCCCGCGGATCCGTGCGAAAGGCCGGAGCCGCCAGCGCAGGCAGAGGCAGGAAGGCGAACGCTTCTGCCGCGCCCTGAGGTGTTTCGGCCAAAGCCGCCAGCAAAACTCCCCGAGGAAAGCGTTGGGTGGGCAGATGAAGCCGGGCCAAGACGCTGCCGTCGGGGTCCTGGGTGTGATCGTGCAGAGAGCCCGCGCTGGTCGAAAGCGCGATTGTCGTCGGATGCAGCCCCTCGGTCTCGGGAATCACGCGGACCAGGACGTCCTGGTCGATGCCCAACACGGGCGCCGCGGGTGACAGCTCGAAGCGCAGGCCGCGGGCGACCGTCACGGCCGCCGCGGGCCCGAGCTCGGCAGGCGGACCCTCGGAGGGCCGCGGCGCCGGCTCCGGGACGGCGTCGGTCCCCATCACCACCGCGAGCAGCAGCGGCAGCACGGCGATCATGGCGCGTCCCAGAGCGCCTCGGGCTTGCTCTCGAGCGTGGGCGCTGGCGCACGTCGGCGAAGGATCCCCGAGACGGTTTTGCGCCGCCCGAGCAGATCTTCGGCATGTACCTTCACCTCCGTATCCGCGGGGCCCACGGGCACCTCGGCGATGAAGCGTCCATCGGGGTCCACCTCGATGGTGCGGCCGTTCACCGAAATGCGTGACGCCGGCTTCGCGGTGCCCTCCACCGTCACCGCCTCTTGCCGGGGCAGGGCCTCGGGCCAGGTCACGGAAAGGAGCAGGTCATCAGGGTAGGGCTCAGGGGGGGCGGGGGGCTCTCCGGCCGGCGCGACGCTCTCTTCTCCTCCGCTGACGGTCACCGTTTGGCCTCGGCTGCCGAAGGCCACCTTGCCCTTCGTCACGGCCACGGCGACTTGGCCCGATTCGGCCCGCGCCACGACCCAGCGCGAAGCCCCCTGGTTGACGGCCAACGTCTCGGCGGCAGCGATCGCGACCGATTCGCCCGCGCCTTCGACCGAGGCGGCCACGTCCCCCGCACCCGAGAGCAGGTTGAAGCGGGCCGTTTGCTCGGCGAGGGCTTCGAGCCGGAGCTCCAGGTTTTCTCGTACCTCGATCTCGCTGCTGCCCCGGCGCAGAAGCACCCGCCCGCCCTCCCGCGTGCGGAGCACGTCCTGTAGCGACAGCAGATCGCCGGCCTGCAACACGAACACGCGGCCGCCCTGCACGCACTCGACCTTGCCTTGCACGCCGGCGACGCGAAAGCGGCCCGGGTCAGGTGCAGGAAACAGGGGCCGCGACGTACGCAGCACCGTGGGCGGTGCGGCCTCGGGCCGTTCGAAAAGGCGCCGCGATCCCATGCCTGCCAAAAGCAAGGCGCCGGCGACCAGGGCCGAAAAGCCAAGAACCAAGAGGGGGGGACGTAGTCGAAACCGGGCCATCGCTGGTTTTACGTGAGGGTCGCCTGACCCTCGTCCAGGGGAAAGGTCAAAAAGAAGCTGGTCCCGTACCCCACACGGCTCTCCGCGCGGATCTGACCGCCATGGTCTTCCACGATCTTGTGCACCACCGCGAGCCCCATCCCCGTCTCGTCCCACTTTTGTTTCGTGGTGAAAAAAGGATCGAAGATCCGAGGCAAATGCTCGGGTTTGATGCCCCGGCCCGTATCGGAAACACGCAGGCACAACAACTTCGCCGCTGGCAACGAGGTCTCGAGCGTCAGGGTGCCGCCGCCGTCCTCCATGGCCACTCGTGCGTTTTTGATGATGTGAATGATCGCGGCCTGAAGCTGAAACGCGCTGCCGCGGATGGGCGGACTGGGGCTCACCACCCGCTTGTCGATCACGATGTGCGCGTCTGCGAGGGACGAAGGGCTTGCCAACTCGAGGGCGTCGTCTATCACCCGCGACAGATCCACCAACCTGAAGTCTTCGCCGGCTTGCCGCTGCGACAGGCGCAACAGGTTGGCCACGATGTGGCGTATGCGCAGCGCCTGGCCTTCGACATCCTCGACCATGGGGCGCCAGGGGTGGTCCTCGGGCATGTCGGCCAGCATCAGCTGCGAGAGCCCCAGCACCCCGGCGAGGGGGTTGTTGATCTCGTGCGCCACCCCCGAGCCCAGCACGCCGATGGCTGCCAGCGACCGCGATCGCAGCAACACGTCCTGTGCTTGCTGCAGCTCCCGCGTCTTCTCGGCGACCCGCTGCTCGAGGTTGCGGTTCCAATTCTTGATCTCGCGGGTTTGTCGCAAAATCTCGGCCCGCGCGGCGTCGAGGGACGTGGTCATCGCGTTGAAGGCCTTCGCCAGATCGCCGATCTCGTCGCGGGTGCGGACCTGGAGCTGTGTATCCAGTCGCCCCTGGGACACGGCGCGCGCCGCGCTGCCGAGGTCGATGATCCGCCGGGAGAGGTTGCGCCCCAGCCAGGCCGCAACGAGCGCGGCGAGTACGCCCGAGATTGAGACCCAGTAGACCGTGGCGAACCCCATGCGTGTGACGGGCTCCATCGCCTGCGACAGGGGCCGCTCGGTGGCCACACCCAGGTGGAACGGGTTTGCGGGGGCGAACGCGCCGACCACGCGCGTGCCGTCCTGCGACGGGTATGCGGCCACGAAGGGGCGCTCGGGCAAGGTGCCGGGCAACCCGTTCGGAAACAGCCGGGGTTCGAGCGCGGTCTGGCTCTCTCGGTCGGAGCTTGCCACCACGCGCGAGGCCCGATCGAGCAGCATGAGGCGGCGATCCGCGGTCTCGAGCTCGCGCAGATAACGCGCAAGCGGGCGCAGGGAGACCATCGCCAGGATGAGCTGAGGGGCCTCGTCGGGCATCGGCTCGTAGCGCAACGCCACGATCAGCTGGGGGCTGGCGTCGCGTCCCGCGAGGAACACTTCGCCTGTGGCCACGTTGTGCGCCAGGGCCTCCGCCAGCGGCGCGCGCTTCGGCACCTCGGCCGCGTCGTCAGCGGTCATCGCGTCGTGCCGCCCGAGGGCGGCGTTGTCCCTCGGGCGCTCTTGAAACGCCGGGGGCGCCAACGGCGTGCCTCGTTCGTCGTACACGCCCACGACGCTGAAGACCTCTTTTTGGTGGTAGACGAACTGCAAGAACTTCTGGAGCCGTTCCGGCGTGGGGGCCTCCGTGCCCTTTTGGGTGAGGTCGAGCACGCGGGACTGAACGCGCAGGGTGTCGGCCACGGCGGCCATCTCGGCCGCAACGTAATCGGCGACCTGAACGGCCACGGTCTGCTCTTGCGCTTCGATGGATCGCCGAATGGCATCTTGGCCGATGCGCCCTGCGAAGTATCCGGCAATGGCCATGGGCACCGCACAGACCGCGACGGCCGTGATCATGAACTTCGCGCGCAGCTTCATGGCGCGACCTCCACGGCGGGCGTCCACACGAACGTGCCGCTCCAGCGGGCCCGTCCCAGCCCGGGCGCCGTGGCCCAGACGGAGGTCGCGCCCGTGCCTTGCGGCGCGAAGCCACGGATGCGTGAGGGGCTCTCCCAGGTGATGTCCAAAAGCGGAACGGCGTTCGTGGGGCGGTCTCCGAAGAGGATCAACGTGTCCTTCGTGAACCCGTCGCCCGCGATCGTGAGCAGGGTCCCGCCCGCTGCCGCCACCTGCCCCGGCGATACGTCCGTCACCGCCAGCGCCTCGAGGTAGGTGAAGGCCCCCGCCGTCGTGGAGGTTCCCGTGGGGCCCTCGAACGTCACGTCGACGGCGCCCACGGCCCCCGGGGGGGTGCGGCCCACGATCGTTTGTGCGTCGAGCATCCGGCCTCCGTCAGGCCAAAGAAGGGCGCCCCCCACGCGCACCTGGCTGGCAGGTGCAAAGTTTTTCCCCGTGATGACCACGTCCGTGCCGCCCTCTCGGCTGCCGCTCGCAGGCGCGATGGCCGAGAGGCTGGGAGGCGGGGAGAGCACGAAGACCAGCGTTTGCGTCGCCTGGTTCGCCAGAGGCCCTGCGTCGATCGCCTTGACGGTGATGCGAAAGAGCGCGCCTGGGGCCGCCTCGGGCGGGGCGAGCGCATCGAAGCTGCAGCGGGTGCTGCCCCCGTGAGCCGCCAGCGCGCAGCGGCCATCGACCAGCCGCCGAGGGCCAAGCGCAATCTCGTACCTCAGGTCGGACAGCTTGCCGGGGCCGAAGTCCTGCGCCACCGCGTCCACCCGCACCGCCACCCCGGGCCCGAGCAGCCTGGTGGGGGTGGGGGCTTCGATGACGAGGTCGGGCGGAACCGTATCGGCGCCGAGCGCGATGAATCCGTTGGCCAAGGTGGCTTGCTGCCCGCGCGGGTCACGTACGGTCACGCTGTAGCCCGGGGCCCCTGACAGTCCCGCTTCCAGCACGGCTTCAAGCTCCGTGGGGCTCTTCCACACCACGTCCCGCAGGCGGGCCGAGCCCCCCGCGCCAAAGACCACACCTGAAAAGCCGCTCGCTTGTGGCACCCTCAGGTCCTGCGCCAAATCCAGGGTGAAGGGCGGTACGAACTGCGTGCCCACGAGCCGCACCAGCGTGTCCTGGTCACTGTAGGCCTCTTGTGGTTCGATCCTCGCGAGCGTGGGTTGCGGACCCTCCGGCTCGCATCCCGCCAGCGCCAACCCGGCCACGAGGGCGGCGAGCCGACCTCCGCGAAGGCAGGTCGGGCGCCCCCTCCCCAGGGCAGGTACGGCAAAACGGCGGGGGCTGCGCGGGGGCCAAAACATGCCCATCAGGCCCGGATTGTAGAACTCATCTCGAAAATGCACCACGCCGCCGCGCACCCGCCGTGACGGACATCGCCCGCCGCGAGGTCAATCGAAGAACGCTTCGGTCCTGATCTGCTTTTTCCGGTTTACGCCAAGGTCGATCAGGCTTTGTTTGAGCTCCCGGATCATGGCGCCGTTGCCCACCATGTAAAACGTGGGCGCCTCGAGCGTGGGCAAGGCCTGCAGCACGGGCTGCACGATGCGGCCCCCGCCCCCCGGCCAGGCGGGTCCGGGCTGAGACAGATGCAGGCGCAGCTCGGCGCCGGCCCGGGCACAGAGCGCTTCGAGTTCTTCCCGGATGAAGATGTCGGCTTCGCTGCGCAGGCCCCAAAACAGCAGGCGCCGGCCCGTGCGGGGCCTGTCCGCCAGCTCGTCGAGCATGGGCAAAACCGGCGCGAGGCCCGTGCCCGTGACCGCGAACACCACGTCACCTGCGTGGGCGGCGTCGAGGGTGAAAAAGCCGTGCGGTCCCGTGAGGTAGACCTCGGCCCCCGGGGCGAGGTGGCCGAAAAAGTCGGAGGCGGCGCCGTCGGGCAGAAGCTTGATCAGCAGCCGCAGCTCGTCACCCCGGCGGGTGAGGTTCGCCAACGAATAGCTGCGGCGGATGGGCTGCCCGGCGGCGTCCGTGCCGACCGCGAGCGTGACGAACTGACCGGGCTCGAACGCGAGACGAGGCGGGCTGACCATGGCAAAGCGAAGGTCACTGACATCGCCGGAGACCGGCGACACGGAAGTAAGTTGGGCGTTGAGCGGGCCAGAGGACATGGGAGAGCGACTTTATAGCAGGCGGGCGTCGGAACCCGGGGCCTGACAATCCGGTTCGATTGCAGTAGTTTGGCTGGCATGCGCGCCATTGGGGCTAAGTCGTCCTTGTTGTGTGGGCTGGCACTGGCCGGCCTGTCCGTGTCAACGCTCGGGAGTGCCGGCTGCAAGTCGGAGTCCTCTGCGCCCAAGCCTGCGGCCCTGCCGCCGGCACCCGCCCTCGCCGAGAAGGCGCCCCCGCCTGTGGCGGAGCCGGCCAAAGCCCCCGAGGCTCCGGCGGAAGCCGAGGCCGTGCCTGAGGCTCCGAAGGAGGAAGAATCGGTGAGCGGCACCATCGTCGTGCCCAAGGCCCGCAAAAAGGACGTGGCCAAGGGCGATATGCTCTTCCTCATCGTGCGGCGTGCAGGCGGCGCCCCGGGCCCGGGCTCGATGCTGGCGGTGCAAAAGCTGGTGGCGGAGGACTTCCCGATGCCCTTCGTGGTGAGTGGCCGCGACGCCATGATCCCCGGCAGCAAGTTCGACGGCGAGGTGAACATCTCCGTTCGTGTCGACAAGGACGGCGACCCCATGACCCGCCGCAAGGGCGATGTGTTCGGCGAGGTCAACGGTGTGAAGGTCGGCTCGAAGGACGTGCAGATCGAACTCGGCACGCTCCAGGCGGAGGACCAGGTGCTGGGCGGTGGCATGCGGGGCGGCCCAAGTCCCCACGGCGGCACGCCGCCCGGTCACCCCTGAGCGAGAAGGGCGTCTCGCGAGGCGCGGCCGTGCCCCGGTGCGTGCGCGGCCCCCGCGTGCGCGACCGTCGCTGCGGTTTTCAGCGCGGCGCGTATGCGATAAGGTTGGTCGGCTGATTGGGGAGTGGATGCCTGACTATCGACACCTTCAGGACATGGTGAGCCCCCGGGCCAGGCGTGCGCACGACGCGGGTGCCCGGCTCTGCCGTCGTCTGACGGCCGCCTCGGTCATTGCCTTGGGGCTGGCAAGCTGCGCGCCGGCGCGGCCCGGGCTGCTGGTGCCGCCTCGCGATCTCAGCCAAGGGGCGTCCCGTCCCCGCATCGAACGTGTCGTCGAGTTGGGCGGTGCGGCCGTGCGGGGCGAGGTGCAGCCTCTCGAAGCCGGTGACGGCGTGGCCGTGGTGGGAGAGGCGCTGTGGCTCCGCGGCCCGGGCTTCGGGCGCCAGCCCACGGTGCGGCTGGGCGGTGAGGTCACGCCCGTGCTGGGGTTTACGGCCGACGGTGGCCTCGTGGTGCGGGTGCCGGCCGGCGCGGCGACGGGGCGGCAGGCTCTCTCGGTGCGCACGGCCGCTGGGCAGGCCGAGACCGTGGTCGAGGTCAAGCGCTTCGCGGCCGCCTGGGACGCGGCGGGGCAGCTCTCCTGGGTGGACGCCGGTGTGCCCGCGCCGCTGGCGGGCCTCGCTCCTTCCGTCCCCCTCGTGGCGCACCTTGCGTTTTCGTCCGACGGGCGCGCCGCCTACGTCGTGGGGCCCGACGGGCGCCGGCTCACCGTGGTGGACATGACGGCCCAGGGGGGGCCGCGGGCCGTGTTTGCACTCGAACTCGAAGGCACGCCGGTCTTGGGGCTCGAAGCCTCTCGCGGCGCGCCCGTGTTGGCACTCGTGCGCGAGGAGGACGTGATGGTTCTCGATACGACGGAGGCGTTGCGGCCACCCCGCAGCCGCCCCCGGCCCCTTCCCCCGGAGGTGCGCGCCGGGCGTCCGGTGGGCGCGGCGCTTTCCCCCGATGGCCAGCACCTCGCCGTGGCGCTGGCGGGGAGTGGCCACGTGGCCCTGCTCGCGTTGTCGGACCGCGCCGACGCTCGGTTGGTGGCCCACGAAAAGGTGGACACCGCCGTGTCCGCCCCGCCCCTCGTCGACCTGTCTTTTTCGCCCGACGGACGCACCCTGTGGGTCTTGTCGGGGAGCACTCCAAAAACGGCGGAGCCCTCCCTCGGGCCCGCGCACGTGACGGCGTTCAGCGTCGCCGGGTCCCTGCAGGCCCCGCTCACCGGAGCGCGACGCTTTGCCCTGGGGGAGGCCTCCTTTCCCGTGGCGCTTGCGGTCTCGCCGGCGCGTCCTCTACCAAGCGGCGCCGCCATCCGTACGCCTCCCGTGGAGGCCCAGGTGTTCGTAAGTGCCCAGGACCAGGGCGAGGCGGGTGGGGGGCTCTTCGCCGTGGCCGCGGCGGCCACCCCGTTGCTCGCGACGCTGCCGTCACCGCCCACGGCGTCCATGGTGGACGCGCGGGGGCAGTGGGTGTTCACGTGCGTGGCGGGGCCGGGGGGGGCGGAGTTGGTCTGGGTCCGCGCTAACGAAAGGCCCACGACGCCCGGCCGCGCCCCCATTAAGGGCCTGACCTCCGGGTGCCGCCTGGAGGGACAGCCGTGAGCCCCTGGGGCGAGCGCGTGAGAGCGCCGCGCGCCCTCGGGCCTTCCCCGGCGGCTTGGCGGAATGGGTTCGCAACCGGCAGGAACGGCCGGTTCACATTTTGAGGAGAACATGAGCAACGACAAAGCAGGCAACGAATCGGGCAGCATCGTTTCGATCTCGCAGGAAAACCGTAAGTTCCCGCCGCCGGCCTCCTTCGTGGGCGCGTCGCGCCTGTCGGATCCCGCGGTGTACCGGCAGATGTACCAACGCTCGCTCGACGAGCCGGAGGCCTTCTGGGCGGAACAAGCGCGCACGGAGCTTGCGTGGGAAAAGCCCTTCACGAAGACGCTGTCGGGCGAGATGCCCTTCGTGCGCTGGTTCGAGGATGGCGAGCTCAACGTCTCGGTGAACTGCCTGGATCGTCACCTCGCGGCTCGCGGCGACAAGCCGGCGATCGTCTGGGAAGGTGAGCCCGGCGACGAGCGCATCCTGACGTACAAACAGCTGCACGCCGAGGTGTGCAAGTTCGCGGCGGCCCTTTTGGCCCAGGGGATCGGACGGGGCGACCGCGTGGCGATCTACATGCCGCTCATCCCGGAGGCCGCCGTGGCCATGCTGGCGTGTACGCGCATCGGCGCGGCCCACACGGTGGTGTTTGGCGGCTTTTCCGCAGAATCCCTGCGCGATCGGATCAACGACTGTGGGGCCAAGCTGGTGGTCACCGCGGATGGGGGATACCGCCGCGGCAAGGTGATCAACTTGAAGGACAACGTGGATCGCGCCGTGGCCCAGACGCCCTCGGTGACCCGCGTGATCATGGTGAATCGTACGGGCGGCGACGTGCCGATGCAGGCGGGCCGGGACATCTATTGGCACGACGCCGTGGCGAACGCCCCCGAGACACTGCCTGCGGCGTCTTTGCCGGCCGAACAGCTGCTGTTCATCCTCTACACCTCTGGCACCACGGGCAAGCCCAAGGGCATCGAGCACACCACGGGCGGTTACCTGCTCGGCACGCACCTCACGTCGAAGTACGTGTTCGACCTCAAGGAGGACGACGTGTACTGGTGTACGGCCGACATCGGCTGGATCACCGGGCACAGCTACATGATCTACGGGCCCCTTTCGAACGGAGCCACCGTGGTGATGTACGAAGGCGCGCCGGACGCGCCGGACAAAGATCGCTTTTGGTCCCTCATCGAGCGGCGCAAGGTCACGGTGTTCTACACCGCGCCCACGGCGATCCGCGCCTTCATACGTTGGGGCGACGACTTCGTCACGAAGCACGACCTGTCCTCGTTGCGCCTGCTCGGCAGCGTGGGCGAGCCCATCAACCCGGAGGCTTGGATGTGGTACCACCGGGTGATCGGCGGCGAGCGCTGTCCCATCGTGGACACGTGGTGGCAGACCGAAACCGGCGCCATCATGATGACGCCGTTGCCGGGCATCACCGCCACCAAGCCTGGAAGCTGCACCATACCCTTCTTCGGCATCGCGCCCGAGATCGTGCACAAGGATGGCACGCCCTGCGCGGCCAACGAAGGCGGGTTTTTGGTGATGCGCAAGCCCTGGCCCAGCATGCTGCGCGGCATTCACGGCGACAAGGAGCGCTTCGTGAAGACCTACTGGTCCGAGATGCCGGGCTCGTACTTCACGGGCGACGGCGCCCGCCAGGATAGCGATGGATATTTCTGGGTGATGGGCCGCGTGGACGACGTGCTGAACGTCTCGGGGCATCGGCTGGGCACGGCCGAAATCGAAAGCGCCCTCGTGGCCTGCGAAGAAGTGGCCGAGGCTGCGGTGGTGGGGCCGCCCCACGAGATCAAGGGGCAAGCCATTTGTGCCTTCGTCACCGTGAAGGCCGGCGTGACGCCCACCGATGCGCTGAAAAAGAAGCTGAGCGATCAGGTGGTGAGGGAGATCGGCGCCCTGGCACGGCCTGACGAGATCCGCTTTGCCGATGCGTTGCCCAAGACCCGTTCGGGCAAGATCATGCGGCGTTTGTTGCGCGAGATCGCCACCGGTGGTGCGGCCGTGGGCGATACGACCACGCTCGAGGACCTGAACGTCTTGTCGAGCCTCGCCGCCAAGCACTCGGACGAAGACTGAGGCGCCTCTCGTTCCGCGGAAGCCGCCGCCCGCCTTCGTGCCGGGGGCTTCCGCGGCTTCCTTGGGGCAGAAGTGCTCGCCTCGCGGTCCCGCGCCCGCGCGGGGGTGCTACAGTCCGCCCCGCTTCATGCGCTTCGACAGCGTCAACATCGTGGGCCTGGCCCACGTGGATGCCCCCCACCGGGTGCCTACCGAGGATCTCGATCGCGCCCTGGCCGAGACGTACGCGCGCCTGGGCCTGCCCGCGCGGCTGCTCGAGAGCCTGACCGGCGTGAGGGCCCGACGGTTTTGGGATCCTGAGACCCTGCCGAGCGAGGCGGCCGCGTGGGCAGGTGAAAAGGCGCTCGCCGCCGCGCAGCTTATGCCGCAGGAGGTGGGGGCTCTCGTGAACACGTCCGTCTCGCGGGATTACCTCGAGCCGTCCGTCGCGTGTTTCGTTCACCACCGTCTGGGCCTGCCCGAGACCTGCCTCAACTTCGATCTCGCGAACGCTTGCCTCGGGTTCCTGGATGGTATGTGCGTGGTGGGCAACATGATCGAGCGGGGTCAGATCGACTACGGTCTCATCGTCGACGGCGAGAGCGGTCGCTTCGTGGTGGAGCGCACCCTCGAACGCCTGCAGGCGCCCCACTGCGACGCCGCAACGTTGAAGGAAC
Source organism: Myxococcales bacterium (assembly GCA_022184915.1). NCBI lineage: Bacteria > Pseudomonadati > Myxococcota > Myxococcia > Myxococcales > Myxococcales bacterium. The sequence continues at coordinate 1,682,374 of JAGTJU010000001.1, forward strand.
AGCTGGCCACGCTGACCTTGGGCGCTGGCGCCGTGGCCATGGTGTTGGCCCACAGCCGGGTGGCGCCGTGGGGCCACAGATTTCACGGTACGGTGAGTTTGGCGGCCACGCAGCACAACAGCCTGTGCCGCGGCCAGGCCGACGTGGGCCTGACGGACACACGCAGTCTGCTCGTCAACGGTGTGGCCCTGGCTGCCCGCACGTGGCAGCAGGCCCAGGCCGTTTTCGGGTGGCCCAGCGACACCGTGGATCTTTTCGCCCTTCATCAGGTGAGCGAGCTGCACACGCAGGAGCTGGCCCGCACGCTGGGGTTCGCTGTGGGCAAAGCCCCCCTCGTTTACCCCGAATACGGGAACGTGGGACCGGCCTCCGTGCCCCTGGTCTTGAGCCGGGCACAAGAGGCCCGCACCCTCAACCCGGGCGATCGGGTGATCTTGGCAGGCATTGGCAGTGGCCTCAACTGTACGGCAGGAGCGGTTTCGTGGTGAGCACACAGAAGACCTTACCCGCAGGCGTGAGCGCGGCGCTTTACCCCTTTGCTCCCCACAGCTTCGTGCGGCGCGGCCTGCGCATGAACTACATCGACGAAGGGCAGGGTGAGCCGGTGGTGATGGTGCATGGCAACCCCACCTGGTCGTTTCACTTCCGCGCGCTGGTGCGGGCGCTGCACGGCCGCTACCGCACGGTGGTGCCGGATCACATCGGGATGGGGCTTTCGGATAAGCCGCAGGACGAGGATTACGATTACCGCCTACAGAGCCGCGTAGACGATCTCGAGGCGTTGATTGCTCACCTCGGGCTCGATGCGGGGCCGCCTCTCACCTTGGTGTTGCACGATTGGGGCGGCATGATCGGCATGGCCTATGCTGCCCGCCATCCGCAGCGGGTGGCTCGCTTGGTGCTGATGAACACGGCCGCGTTTCACGTGCCTGCCGGTTCCAAGATTCCGCTGTCTCTTCAGGCGCTTCGCAAGACACCCCTTGGCCCCTTGGCCGTTTTGGGCCTCAACGCGTTCGCCCGCATGGCGGCGCGCGTGTGCACCCACCGCACGAAGCTCAGCGCCGACGTGCGCGCGGCGTACTGTGCGCCGTACGACTCCTGGCAGACACGCCTCGCCACGCTGCGGTTCGTGCAAGACATCCCCGCGGAGCCCACGCATCCCTCCTACGCGCTCGTGAGCGAGACCGAGGCGGCACTGCCGCAGTTCCGCGACACGCCTGCGTTGCTCCTGTGGGGCATGCATGATTTCGTGTTCACCCCGGCCGTGCTGGCGTCGTGGCGCGCCCGCTGGCCCAAGGCCGAGGTCAAGGCCTTCGACGATTGTGGGCACTACCTGCTCGAGGATGCGCCCGACGAAGTGTGCGCGCGGGTGACGGCGTTCCTCGCGGAGCATCCGCTCGCGCCACCTTCGCCGCTACCCTCGCTTCCCACATGAACGCGCCCCCCGTGTCCTCCCCTCCCGCCGTGGCGCCGGAGCGGGGCGACGTGGTGAACGTCGCCGCGTGCCTGCCGCAGATCGCGGCCGCGCAGCCCGAAAGGCTCGCGCTGGCCGAGCCTGCGGGGGCAGGGGGGCGCTACCGTGAACTCACCTACCGCCAGCTCGACGAGCAAAGCGACCAGGTGGCGCGCGGGCTGGCCGCGATCGGGATCGGCCAGGGGGTGCGGGCCGTCTTGATGGTCCCCCCGGGGCCGCATTTTTTTTCATTGGCCTTCGGCATGGCCAAGGCGGGTGTGGTGCCGGTGATGATCGATCCCGGCCTGCCCCGTAAACATCTGGCCGCCTGCATCGACGAAGCCGCACCCGAAGCGTTCATCGGCTCGCCGAAGGCCCACGTGGCGCGCGCCCTTTTCGGCTGGGGCCAGCGCACCGTCGGGATGAACGTGGTGGTGGGAGGCTCTCGGGTCTGGGGCGGTCGTGCGGGGGTCTCTTGGTCCGAAGTGCTGCGGCGAGGGGCCGAGGCGCGCGGCCCAGCTCTGGCGCCCACGCGGGCCGAAGACGTCGCGGCCATCCTGTTTACGAGCGGCAGCACGGGTGTGCCGAAGGGGGCCGTTTACACGCAGGCCAACTTCGCGGCGCAGGTCGCGGCGATTCGCGAGATCGCGGGACTGGGTGACGCCGAGATCGATCTGCCCACCTTTCCGCTCTTTGCGCTCTTCGATCCCGCCCTTGGCATGTCGACCGTGGTGCCGCAGATGGATTTCACGCGGCCGGCCCGCGCCAACCCGCGGCGCATCCTCCGGGCGCTCACCGCAAGGCGCGTGACGAACATGTTCGCGTCACCGGCGCTGCTGCGCACCCTGGTGCGGTATGCGGTGCCTGCGGGCGAACGGGTGTGGGGCCTGAGGCGCATCGTCTCGGCGGGCGCCCCCGTGTCCCCAGCCCTCGTCAAAGAGCTCTTGCAGCTGATGCCGAACGGCAAGGTCGTGACCCCCTACGGCGCCACCGAGGCGTTGCCCGTGGCCGTGATCGAAAGCGACGAGATCCTGCGCGTGGGCGCGCGCAGCGCGGCCGGGCAGGGCATTTGTGTGGGCCGTCCGGTGGCCGGTGTCGACGTGGCGATCATCCCGCTCCATGACGAGCCCATCGGTGTATGGCGTGACGAGCTGCGCTTGCCGCCGCCTACGCGCGGAGAGATCGTGGTGCGTGGCCCTCAAGTCACACGGTCGTATTGGGGACGGCCCCAGGCCGACGCCTTGGCCAAGATCCCCACCGCCGACGGGGTGGGTTTTTGGCACCGGATGGGCGACGTGGGCGCCTTCGATGACGAAGGGCGCCTGTGGTTTTGCGGCCGCAAAGCGCACCGGGTGGTGCTGGCTGACGGCCACGTTTTGTTCTCTGTCGCCTGCGAGGGTGTGTTCAACGCGCACCCCGCCGTGCGGCGCTCTGCGCTCGTGGGTGTGACGCTCGGGGGTGAAACGCACTCCATCGTGTGCGTCGAGCGTGACCCCGCGGCGGGCGCGTGGCCGCGGCTCGCCACCGCGTTGCGGGCGCTCGGGCAGGCCTGCCCTGAAACGCAGCGCATTCATCACTTCCTTGCGCATCCTGGGTTCCCCGTGGACATTCGGCACAACGCCAAAATCGATCGTGAAGCGCTCGCGCTGTGGGCGAGAGGGCGCGTCTCGTGAACGTGCTCGTGACGGGCGGCGGTTTTCTGGGCAGCGCGCTGGCGCGTCGGTTGTTGGCCCGCGGTGACGGTGTCCGGGTTTTCGGGCGACGCGCCCGCCCCGCCCTGCGCGCCGAAGGCGTCGAGGTGCTGTGCGGCGACGTGGCCGACCCCGCCCACGTGGCGGCGGCGGTGGCGGGCTGCGAGGCCGTGTTTCATACCGCCGCCCAGGTGGGCAGCTGGGGACGCCCCGCGCTCTTCGAGCGGACCAACGTGGAGGGCACCCGGAACGTGATCGCCGCGTGCCTCCAGCACGGCGTGCGCCGCCTGGTGTTCACCAGCTCGCCGTCCGTGGCCCACGGCCGGGGTGATTGTGAAGGCATCGACGAAAGCCACGGCTACGCCGAGGCCTTCGACGCCGAGTACCCGCGCACCAAGGCGATCGCCGAGCGGCTGGTGTTGGCCGCCAACGGCCGCGCTCTGGCCACGCTCGCCCTGCGGCCTCACTTGATGTGGGGGCCGGGTGACACGCAGCTCATCCCCCGGGTCGTGGCGCGGGCGCGCGCCGGCACTCTGCGCTTGCCCGGGGGGCCCGCCAAGCGGGTGGACTGCACCTACGTCGACAACGCCGTCGACGCCCACCTGGCTGCCCTCGCGCGGTTGGCGCCCGGGGCCGTCTGTGCAGGGCGGGCGTATTTCATCAGCCAGGGCGAGCCCCTGCCGCAGCGAGACCTCATCACCCAGGTACTCGAAGCGGTGGGCATCCCGGGCCCTTTCCCCACCGTCGCACCCTGGATCTTGCGCCGGGCGGGCGCTGCGGCGGAGGCCTGGTGGAGGGTCCGCGGCATCTGGGATCGCGAGCCCCCCCTCACGCGCTTCGTGGCCCGGCAGCTCACCTCCGCCCACTGGTTCGACATCAGCGCCGCCCGCCGGGACCTCGGATACGAGCCCCGGGTATCGATCGCCACGGGGCTCGCGCGCCTTCGCCGCGACGCCTTCGGAAGCTGAGGCCCTCCGCGGGGCGGCCGGCTTTTCGGCGGGCCAAAGTGGTGGCGGCTCGCCAGGCGCGTTACGCTTGCCCCATCGGCCCGTTGAATTTCCAGCAGCGCATACATCTCATCACCGGGAAGGGCGGCGTGGGCCGGACGATCGTGTCCGTGGCGTTGGCGCGCGCGCTGGCGCGTGCGGGACGCCGGGTTTTGCTCACCGAGACGGGCGAGGCCGACGATGCGTTCTCCCCTCTGGGGGAATACTTCGCCGGGGTGCGGCTTTCGGACGAGCCCTGCGCGGTGGCGCCCGGTGTGGACGCATGCCAGTTGTGGGCAAACACGGGGCACGAGCTTTTTGCCCGCGCCGTGATTCCTGCGGGCCCCCTGGTGTCGGCGGCCATGCGTTCGAAGCCGCTTCGTCGCTTCATGCGCGCCGCGCCCTCGTTTTACGAGCTCGGCATTCTCTACCATTTCCTGCACCTGCTCGAGCGTGAGGACGCCGGACAGCCCCGCTACGATGCCGTGGTGGTGGACATGCCGGCCACCGGGCACACCCTGGCGCTCACCACGCTGCCCGAGGTGGCCCTGCGGGTGGTGCCGCGCGGACCCGTGGCCACGGCGATGCGCAAAGGCCAGGGCTTCATCTACGACGCGTCTCAGACGGCCGCGTGGGTGGTCACTCTGCCCGAACCGCTGCCCGTCAGCGAAGCCATCGAACTGGTGGAAGGCCTGCGGCGTTCGCGGGTGCCTTTGGGCGGCGTGATCCTGAACCGTTTTTTGCGGGATCCCTTCAGCCAAGCCGAGAGAGAGGCTGCCTCCGCGTGGCTTGCCGCCGAGCGCCTGCGCGGGCGCTTCGCGTTCGAACGCATCCTCATGGCGGGAGAATCCGTGCGGCGCCTCGAAGACGCAACCCACCTGCCGTTGGTGCGGCTCACCGAGGTGCCTCCCGAGCAGGGCAACGCCTGCGAGGGCTTGGTGGCGCAGTTTTTGGCCCTGCGCCAGGGGGAGGGGCCGTCGTGAACGAGGGCCGCTCACCCCCCACCGTCGCGGACTTGTTCGCGAGCCGCCGGGTGATCGTGTGCTGCGGGGCGGGAGGCGTGGGCAAAACCACCGTCTCGGCGTCGTTGGCGCTCTCCGCCGCGCGGGAAGGCCTGCGGGTGCTCGCCATCACAGTGGATCCCAGCCGCCGCCTGGCCGAGGCGTTGGGGGTCTCGCAGCACCAGCAGAGCCCCACGATGCTCTCGGCGGAGCGGCTCGCGGCCGTGGGCGTCACGCCTCCGGGCACCCTCTCGGCCTGGATGCTGGATCCGCAGCTGGTCTGCGATCAGGTGGTGAGCGCCGTGACGAAGGATCCCGAGGCGCAGCAGCGCATGCGGCAAAACCGGCTTTACCAGAACGTGAGCACGCTCGTGGCGGGCATGCACGAGTACACGGCGGTGGAAGCCCTGCACGGGTTCATTCGCGACGACCACTACGATCTGGTCGTGCTGGACACGCCGCCCTCTCGCAACGCGATCCGCTTTTTGGACACGCCCTCGCGCGCCAACGCGTTTTTGGATCCTCGCATCTTCAGCGTGTTTTTGCCCTCCGAATCGAACATCTTCCGGAGGGCCGGCACGGCGCTGGTGAACAAGATCTTGGACTTGGGGCTCGGCAAGGAGTCCCGGGTCGAGCTGCAGGAGTTTCTGTCGCTGTTTCAGGTGATCTTGCGGCACCTCAACCGCAACCAGGAAGAGATGCAGCGCTTCTTCGCCAGCCAACAGGTGGCGTTTTTGCTGGTCACGTCTCCGGCCCAGGCCGCCGTGGACGAGGCGGTTCACTTCGAGGCGCGGACGCGGGAGCTTGGTGTGCGGATCGGTGGGTACGTGCTCAACCAAAGCTTGGCGCCTGCCGCGTCTTTGCCGTATCCCACGCCCGAACGCCTGCCGCCGTTGCGGGGCCCAGTGGAGGAAAGCGCGCTCGCGAAGCTGCGGGCGCTTGCCTCCGTGGAAGCCCACGGTGTGGACCGCGACGCGGCGTTGGCCGCCAGCTTGCGAGATCGGCTCGCCGGCCGGGCCCCCCTGTGGGTGCTGCCGCGCTTTACCCGGGAAAACAGCGCCTTCGAGGCGCTCTTGTCCCTGGCGGACCTGCTCATGGGCCGCACGTTCCGCATGTGAGCGGGCGACCGGGCCCCCGGGCCCCGGGGGCGCCACCCGGGACGCCGTTCATGTTGTAGGGTCCCCCTCGCGACATGCGAGCGATCCTGTTTCGATTGGCCCCGCGGGCTTCCGGCGTGGCTTTCCTGCTCTTCGTGACCCTCTCGTGCCAGTCGAGCGGCGTCATCAAACGCAGCGACGGCTCTGCCACGCTGGCGGTGCGCGACCTGCGCTTGAACGGAATGTCCGAGCCCCTGGGGCTCGCGGGCCCGCCGCGCGTGTCGTGGCGGCTGGAGTCCACTTTGCCGGGCACGATGCAGACCGCCTACCAGGTCGTAGCGGCCACCACGCCCGAGGGGCTTTACAGCGGCGAGGGGCGCCTGTGGGACAGTGGCAAGGTCAAGGGCTCCCAGGCGGCGGGTGTGCCCTGGGCGGGGGCCCCGCTGTCGTCGCGCCAACGGGGCTTCGCGGCGGTGCGCGTGTGGGACCAACGCGGCAACGTCTCGCCCTTGTCCGCACCGGCCCCCTTCGAGCTCGGCCTGCTCGCGCCCGGCGATTGGACGGCAAAGTGGATTGGCGCCTCCCGGCAAGGCGCAGCGGCGGATCCCGCGGCGCCCCTGCGGGCGGCGTCCTGGGTGTGGGCGGCGGGCGAAGACGCGCGGAACGCGGCCCCGGTGGGGCACCGCTACTTCCGCAACGAGTTCACGCTGCCGGCCGGGGGCCACATTCAGCACGCGGTGTTGTGGGTGGGGGCGAACGACAGCGCCGAGGTCTTCGTGAACGGGAAAAAGGTGACCAGCGGGTCCCTGAGCCGCCTCGCCACGCCCGTGGACGTGGCCGCCCAGCTGCGCCCCGGGCGCAACGTGGTTGCGGCCGACGTGCACAACACGGGAGGGCCCGCGGGTCTCTTGCTGGCGCTCGAGCTCACCACGGCTGAAGGCGGCACGTTCGCGATTCACACGGGGGACGTGGGGTGGCAAGCCGCCGCGCGGCCCGGGGCCGACTGGCAGCAGGTCGGCGAGCCGAGCGGCTTCGGGGACGCCGAAGTGATCGCCAAGTTCGGCGCCCCTCCCTTCGCGGGCCGCCCTCAGCTGCCCGCGTGGGCAGCGCCCGCGCCCTACCTTTACAGTACGTTTTCGGCACCGGCCCACATCACGCGGGCGCGCGCCTACGTCGCGGGGCTCGGCTACTACGAGCTTTACCTCAACGGCCGCCGGGTGGGCGATCACGTGCTCGAGCCGCCGTTCAGCGACTACGACAAAACCGTCGAGTACACCGTCTTCGACGTCACGCGCTTGCTCGAGCCCCGAAACAACGGTGTGGGCATCATCCTGGGCAACGGGTACTACAACCAACACGCGGCGGACGTGTGGAACTACGAGAAGGCGCCGTGGCGAGACGAGCCCAAGGTGCGCGTACAGATCGAGGCGCTCACCGAGACGGGCGAGCGCTTCGTGGTGGCAAGCGATGGCACCTGGAAAGCCGCCGACGGGCCGATTCGCTTCGATGGTCTTCGCAACGGTGAGCACTACGATGCCCGTCTCGAGAGGCCCGGCTTCGCCACAGCCGGGTTCGAGGCGCCAGGGGCTCGCCCCGTGCGCGAAGTCGGGCCGCCCCGGGGGCGCCTGGTGCCGCGCGAAGCTCCCCCGATCCGGGTGACCGAGACGCTGGAGGCGCGCAGCGTGCAGCAGGTGGCCGCGGGGGTGCACCTTTTCGATCTCGGGCAGAACATCGCGGGGTGGGCGCGTCTGCGCGTCCAGGGGCCCACCGGCACGAAGCTCACCTTGCGCTTCGGCGAGAAGCTCGGGCCTGACGGCCGCCTGGATCGCAAGGCGCTCGAGGGCCTCCTGCGCCAAGGCGTCTTCGAGGAAGACCAGTACATCTTGCGCGGTGGCCCCGAGGAGGTCTGGGAGCCGCGCTTCACGTACCACGGCTTCCGCTACGTGGAAGTGGAGGGGTTCCCGGGCACACCCCCGGCAAGCGCGATCGAGGGCCGCGTGGTGCATACGGACTTCGCGAGCGTGGGCCACTTCGAGACCTCGGACGCGCTCGTCAACCGCATCCACGCGGCCACGTGTTGGTCGTACCGAAGCAACTACGTGGGCATTCCCACCGACTGCCCGCACCGGGAAAAAAACGGCTGGACGGGCGACGCTCACTTGGCCATCGACGCGGGCTTGTTCAACTTCGACAACGCGGCTGCCTACCTCAAGTGGATCCGCGACCTCACGGAGGCGCAGAGCCCCAAGGGCACTTTGCCGGGCATCGTGCCGTCGCCGGGCTGGGGCTACGAAGACAAGTGGAGCGGACCCGCCTGGGACGCCGCTTTGTTCGTGGTGCCGTGGAGCGTCTACAAGTTCACGGGGGATCGCACGGCCCTCATGCTGGCGTTCGGCGCGCAGCAAAAGTACTTGGCCTCCCTCGAAGCGCGGGCGCCCGAGGGCCTGGTCGATTTTGGCCTGGGGGATTGGTCGCACTGGAAGACCCAAACGCCCGTGGCGGTCACGTCCACCGCGGCCTACCACCTGATGGCTACCCTGGCCGCGAAGACCGCGGGCGCGCTCGGCCAGCCTGACCTCGCGAAGCGCTATACGGCGCTGGCCGACAAGATCTCACAAGCGTTTCAGCGCGCCTTCGTGAACGCCCGCACCGGACAGGTGGCCGACGATCAGCAAACGGCGCTGGCCTTGGCACTCCTTCAGGGGCTCGTGCCTGAAACGCTGCGGCCGGCGGTGGTGCAGCGGCTCGTTGCCAGCGTCGAAAAGACGGACTTTCATCCGGATACGGGCGTGCTGGGCGCAGGGGCGCTCTTGCGGGCGCTGTCGAAGGCGGGGCATGCCGATGTGGCCTTCAAAGTGGCGAACCGGCGGACGGCGCCCGGATGGGGCCACTGGATCGACCAGGGGGCAACCACGTTGTGGGAGACCTGGAGCGGGGAAAGCTCGCGCAACCACGTCTTCTTCGGCGACATCGACGCCTGGTACTACGAAGTGCTGGCCGGCATACAGCCCGACGACAGTGCGCCTGGCTTTGCGCACGTCACGTTGGCGCCCGAGGTGGTGCCGGAGCTCGACAGAGTCGAGGCCAGCGTGGACACCGTGCGCGGCAAGGTGCTCTCCCGGTGGGAGCGCGAGGGCGACAGCGTGCGTTTCGCCTTCGAAGTGCCGACCACCGTCAGGGCAACCCTTCGCGTGCCCGCCGCCCCCGGCGCCAGGGTGACGCTCAATGGGCGTGCCATCGACGACGTCCCCGGCCTGGGCGCCCGCAAGCTTCCCGAGGGCGGCTATAGCTTCGAGGCGGGGCCTGGACGCTATGCGGTGGTCGCAGGCCGGTGAGTGCAGCCGGGGCGATGTGCGGGGTCGCCCGTCCGCGCGCAGAGCGGTGGGCTTACGGGGGCGCTTTAGTTTCCCTGCGTTTCCGGAAACGACGGCCCGATGTCCGCGGCAGGGCTTCCAGCCTGCAAGGGATACCAATACACCCCATTCGTTTCCGTGAGCGGGCCCAGGCGCGGGTCGGCGAAGGTGCTGTTGGCGAGGGCGCCCTGGGGGTTGTTGACCACCGGGAAAAACAGATTGCCGCCTGCGTTGGTGGCGGCAGCGCCCACGAAGGGGCCTCCCTTGTTCTCGGTGAAGATTGTTTTGGCGAAACTCACGGCAAGGGTCGGCTGCATCCAGAAGCCCCCGCCGGACTCGCCCGCCTGGTTGTAGGCGAAGAGGCTGCGCTCGATGGTCACGGGGCCCCCGCCGTCCTTACGGAACCCACCCCCGGAGCGCGAGGTGCACACGTTGTCTCCGAACACGCTGTTGGTGATCCGGACGTCACCTGCCCCGGGAAAGTAAATGGCGCCCGCGTCCACGAGCGATCGATTGCGCACGAACACTGACGACTCGATGTCGATCTTGGCGCCGATCAAATAGGCCGCGCCCCCTTTGTTGTTGGTCGTCCAATTGTCGACGAACACCGAGCGTTTCACGATGACGTGATCCCCCTGTTTGGCGTAACCGTAAAGCTGGATCGCCCCTCCAAAGGCCGCGCCGTGGTTGCCCTGCAAGAGCACCCCTTCGAGCTGCAAGGGCGAGCCGCCGTCGCTCAAAATGGCGCCGTGCCCTGCGGTCCCACCGTTGTCCAGGAACACGCTGTGAATGACGGTCAACGGTTGGCCGATGCTATAGAGGGCTCCGGCCTCGGGGCTGTCGTTTTCCACGAAGACCACCCGCTCGATGCGTAGGCTGCCCTCGGCGCGGGACGAGATCGCGCCGCCGGCTTTGCCAAGGTCGTCTCCTTGCGCGTTGAGCCCGCGGTTCTTGCGAAACACGCTGTCTCTCACGATCGCGTTCATTCTACGGCGAATGTAAAGGCCTCCCGTTGCGGCCCCATGGTTGTTCTCGAAGGTGCAGCCAATGACCTCCACGCTTCCCCGTTCGGCGCCGTCCGCCTGATCCACATACAGACCGCCGCCCACGTCGGTGGTGCGGACGTTTTTGATGGTCAAACCAATGAAGCGCGTGTGCACGTCGCGACCCACGCGCAGGCCACCCTTCGTTTCGCCGGCGTCGATGGTGAAACCCGGGGCTTGGCTTGCGTCGAGGGTGACGGACTTGCCGACGACCAGCGGGGCGTTCGTGCGGAGCACGGCCCCCGCAAGTGAGGGGGCAATGCGAATCACCGTGCCGTGACCCGCGGAAGCGAGAGCGTCAGCCAGCGTCACGGCCCCCGCGGCGCCCGCGCTGAGGGCGTTGACCACCACATCGGCAGCCGGCGCGGTCCATTCGTACTTCGTGGTGGGATTGTAGGTTTTGGGAGGCGTCATCCGCCCCGCAAGTTCCCCTGCGCCGTCTACGCCTCCCGACGCAGGGGAGCCTCCGGACGCTGGGACGCCTCCAGAGGCTGTGGCCCCTTCAGAAGACGCTGTGGAGCCTCCGGATGCCATGCTCCCTCCGGCCGCTCTGCCCCCGGCCGCAGCGCCACCAGACAGGCTTGCGGCGCCTCCTCCGCCCGTGCCTGCTTCGTCCTCCTGCTGGTCGCTGCTGCCACAAGCGGTCAGCACCACGAGAACGGACGCAACGAAGCAAAACGATAGGTACTTCACGGTGAGGTCTCGTGCGCGCGGCTTCGGACGGCCCGGAAGGCCTGCCATCCAAAGGCGACCTCAAAGCTTAACACGAACAGGCAGCATGCTTCAAACGACAGCGCGTGGGGTACCGCCTTCACCACCCGCCGCGCTGCTTGAGTTCGCTCGCCAAGCGCATGGCAAGCCCGGCCAAGGTCAGGGTGGGGTTCGCCGCCGGCGAGGTGGGAAACACCGACAAGTCGCATACGTAGATGTTGTCGTAGGCGTTCACCTTCAACTGAGGGTCAACGACGGCTTCGCCAGGCAGACCCATGCGCAGCGTGCCCACCTCGTGGGCCACGCCGCCCAAACCGCCTGGCTTCAAGCTCACGTCTTGCCCCGGAAGGGCTTGCCCCTCCAACGCCGCAATCACGGCGTCTTTGATCGCGTTGGCGTCGGCGATGAAGGGCGCGGCCCTGCACTTCGCTACCCCCTCCTCAACGCGCCGCATGAAGGACATTTCTACTTTGCACAAAAGCGTACATTTCTACTTTGCGTTGACATCCTTATGACGCGAGTGGACTTGGTGCTTGAGCTTCCTGTACGCTGCGATGAGAATGAAGACGAGTTGCAAAGCCCTCTTGTGCTTGGCTCTGCTGCAGACGGGAGCTGGCTGCAGTCGGGCCGCTGTTTCTCAGGCGCCTCCAGGTTCTGATGTTTCGCCCCCTGCTAAGTCCCCCTCTCCGAAGATCGCCCCTGGAGCGTCCGGTCAAGATGCGACAGCTCAACGAGAGGAAACTCCCCCCGAGCTCAAAGACGTTCCGCAGCAAGTGCTGATAGGAACCGATGTGGAGCCGTTGCAGCCGCATCTGGCGCATGGGCAGCCTGTGCAGCCGGGGAAGTACGCAGCCGAGATTGGTGGCGCAGTCTTGCGGGGGGAGATCACTGCGGGCACAGCCCCCGGCTTCAAGCGGCAGTTCAAAGAGCCGGGCCTCAAGAGTTCGACCGCCACATACGAGACACTGAGGGTCTCGGAGAATGCCCTTACGGGGGAGAAGATCACCATCATCGGCTTGCCGGACGCTATCTTGGTGTTTGAACGCGACAGTGGCGTCTCAGGAATTCCTAAAAGCCTCTGGATCCGTTACGAGCGTCAGGAGGAACGGCCATGAGCTTCAAGCTCCTTGCGGAAGGGGCAACCGGCCAGCGCGTCAGGAAGCTCCAGGAGATGTTGAACGCGGCGGTGAAGCTCAAACCGCAAATGACGGTAACAGGGAAGTTCGACGCAGCGACAAGAGAGGCCGTGTGTGACTTCCAGAGAACGGTGTTTCTGAAGGTCGACGGAGTCGTTGGCCGCGCTACCTGGAGGAAGCTGCTCGAGAACCCGGCGAGTCGAATGATCTTCACCTACCGCGCGGGTCCGCAAGAGCCACTCGCCGACGTGGCCGCGACCTACATCGGCGCCACAGAGTCGCCGATTAACCGGATGGGCAACGATGATCGGATGCGCGAGATTTTCGAGGCCGATGCGCTGAAGGGTGAAGACGGCGCTACCGACGGCTATGCATGGTGTGCGGCTTTCGTTTCCTTGTGCGTGCAGAAACTGATAGCCACGAGCCTCATCTTCCGGCAGGTGAAGGCCCCCCGGGTGGCCAGCGTGACCATGTTTCGCACGAGGTGGGCACCCGCGCAGTCGTGCTTGATCTTCGAGCCTGGTGATCCGAAGTTCTCGCCACACAAAGGCGACATCGTCGTCTTTACTTTCTCGCACATCGGCATCGTGGAAAGCGTCACGAGCGCGCAGCAAATCGAGACCATCGAAGGGAATACGAATGAGCAAGGCAGCCGCGAAGGGACGACCTGCCGACGCAAGTCACGGTCGACCACCCTCGTCCACTGCTTCATCCGCCTTCCAGTTCCCGAGGCTTATGATGATGACCGCAAGATGTGCATGGTGCCCGAAAGGCCTTCCGAGACGGAGAGGTACTTCGGCATCCGCGGCCCATGACGAAAGTGCCCCGCGTTTTTCGAGGGATCAGAATCGTTGAGGGTTCATCTGTGGAAGAACGACCCTCTCCATGACGCTTCTCAGTCCACCCCCAGCGTCCGCACTTCCTCGTGGTGGACCTCATTGATGACCCGGCTACTTAATCGCGCCGAGCCGGCGGCCGAGTGGACCCACGGGGCGGTCGCCCACACCAGCAGTGCCGCTGTGCAAGAAGCCGGGCCCGTTACTCTCCCGGCTCGTAGTCCACTCCCAGCTCCGACCGGTAAAGTTCGACCGCCTCGCACTCGCGGTAGAGCACCGCCTCGCGCACGTCTTCGCGCTTCATGTCCAGGACGCGCATGACACTGTCGACTTTCGACAGCGCCTCGATGCGGTGAAAGGCGTTGCCGTACTCCTTCGCGAAATCGCTGAGACTCTTGAGCCTGACTCGCCCAAAAGGAGCACTCGACAAATGTGATTTTCCGGTATCGCCTCTTGGGCAGGGCATCGCCAAAGAACCGTTGGTGCCGCAAGGTAATCTCTTCCGGACGGCCCGCCAGCCTCCCCTAAGGACCCGCTCCGAAGCGGGAAAGACGACCCCGCCGCCGCCGACGAGAGATGATTGCAGTGCATACGAGTCACCCGCGGCCGATGGCCGCATCGGGGATCCTCAGCGGGACGTCACCTCGTCCCCTGCTTTCTTTTTGTCGTCTGTGGGCTCTTCCTCCACCGTCTCCGTCACCGTCAAACCCTGCGCCTCGAGTTGAGGCCCGATCACCTTGGCGTCACCGAGCAGCACCACGATCTCATGCCCCGCGCAAGGCTCCACCACGCTCTTGACGTCGGCACGGGTCAGCGTGGCGAGGCGCTCGGGGTACTCGTCCCAAATCGCGGGCGACCACCCATTGGCCACGGCGGTCAGGATGGCGTTGCCGGCGGCGTCTGCATCGGCAAAGCGGCGGTTGAAGGCCCGCGCCAGATCCCAGCGGGCCGAGGTGAACGTGACCACGTGCGGGCCCGCGTCGGCCGTTTTGGCCACGAGGTCCAGCATGGCCTTGAGGCCTGCCCCGGTTTGGGGCGTCTCGATTGCGCCCCCCATCGCCATGTGCGTGGTCCCTCCGGGGCGGCTGCTGATGGCCGCGTACATGCCGTAGGTCGCGCCCCACGCTTCACGCAGCTCCCACAAAGACTCGGTGAGGATCGACTCGGCGAGGTCCGCGGCCGGCAACGTCTCGGCGCTCGTATCGGCAAGCCGGCACGCCAGGCCCACCATGGTTTGGCTCGCCCCGGGGCGGTCGTACACGATGACCTTGCGTTCTGCCGGTGCCGCGGGCACGGGCGGCGCGGTACTTGCGCCCGAGCGGCCCCGCGTCCAGGGCCCCAGGTATTTGCGGGCCATCACCTCCACCTCGGGGGCCGACACGTCCCCCACCACCACGGCCACCGCGGCGTCGGGCCGGTAGTGCCCCTGGATGAACGCCTGAAACTCTGAGAAGCGCACGCGGCGAATCTCGTCGACGTTCTCGGCGATTTGGCCGTAGGGATGGCCAGGGTAAAGCTCCTGCCACAGGCGCGCGGAGGCCTTGTATTGCTGTCGTTTCCGGATGTACGTCATCCGTTCGGCGATGGCGTCGAAGGCCTCGCCTGCGTTCATCAAGTACTCCTCGCTGGCCTCCTGGCAGGACACGGTGTCCGCCATGACGGCCAGTCCATTGACCAAGTTGCCCGCGAGCACTTCGACATCGACCGTGGAGGACATGTCACCTCCGGAATCCCATAAACGCCCGCCCACCGGGAACAAACTGCCGTGGTTCTGGCAGCGCGTGTAGGAAAGGGCCTTGGCAAAACGCGCCAGCGCGTAGGGCTGCGTGGTGGCGTTGCCGCCCGGCAGGCGCAGCTTGATCCGCGCCACGGGCATGTTCTTGCGCGGTACCGTGTACAGGGTGAGCCCGTTTTCCAGCTGTACGTGCGCCACGCCGGCAAGCTCGGGCTTGCGCAGGATCTGCCTGAGTTCGTCGGGGCCCATGCCTGAAATGTTGGGCTTCGAGCCTGCGCCGAAGCGGTGCCCTCCGCCTGCGGGGCTCGCGCTGGCGTTGACCTCGTCATGCTCAGGCTCGAACAACACGGCCACCGCGCGTTCTCGCTTGAGGTACTTGTACGCAAACTCCTTCACGTCCGTGTTCTTCACTGACGCCAGATCTTCGAGCGAGTCCTTGAAGAACGTGTAGCGACCTGTGGCGGCCAGGTGCTCGGCCAGGCCCAGGGCGCTCGTCACCAGATCACCGCTGGCGCGCACCAGCTCGGTGGCCGTGCCCCACTTGCCATAAAGTGAGTATGCCTGCTGTGTGAGGCGTACGTCCTCGTCGCCGGCCCAGGTGTTGGCCACGGCGTCGAGCAGCCGGCGCCGGATCTTCTCGGGGTCGGCGCCCTGCTTGAGCGAGGCCTGGATGACCATGATCGAGCCGTCCACCATGGGGTAACCAAAGGCGCCCACGCCTTGCAAGGCGTCCTTGAACTTCCTTTCGAGGCCCATGCCCAGCGCCACGTTCAACGCCTGGGCGGCAAATGAGATCTTGCTGTCCTTGCCGCGCAGCCCACCGGGCAACGACCAGCCGATCATGAGGAGCGGCTCGAGCACGGGCCCCTTCACCTTCACCAGCTTCGTGTTGACGGGAGGCGGCGGCTCGGCACTGGGCAGTTCGTTGAAGCGCTTGCGGGGCTTGACCGCCGGGCCCTCCGGCCCGTCCGGGCCAAACAGCACCTCGGCAGGCCACATGCCCAAAAGCTTTGCCACCTCGTCCGGGTTCACATCACCCGCGATGACCATCGTGCAGTTGTCGGGCGTGTAGTGCTGCTTGACGAAGGCCTTTGCGTCTTCGAGCTGCGTGGCCAGCATGGATTCGGGGGTGCCTGCCAAGGTGCGCCCCAGCGGATGCCCCTTGGGGAACATCTGCTTGAGCGTTTCGTCGAACACCTTCGAGCCCACGGTGGTCTCACCGCGCTGTCGCAGCTCGTTGCGGACCACCTCGCGTTCCACCTTGAACACGTCTTCCGTCACGCCCTCGAGCGTGCGCGCCAAACGCCACGCCTCGAGCTGCAGCAGGAAGGGCAGCTGATCCTTGTGCGTGATCGTGTAGTACTCCGTGATGTCAGCGGCGGTGAAGGCGTTGAAGGCGCCCCCCGTACGCTTGAGGTGATCCCACACCTGCTCGCCCCCCGGCTTCGAGCGAAAGGCCAGGTGCTCCACGAAGTGGGCCAGGCCCTCCTTGCCCACGGGGTCGTCCTTGCTGCCCACCGCAAAGGTCGACGTGACCACGACCTGTGGCGACGTGTGATCTTGCTGCACCAACACCCGCAGGCCGCTCTTCATTTCGAACACGCGCTGCGCGAGCGCGTGATCTTTCAGGACCGGCTCATCGGGCAGCTGCGTGGCTGCACAGCCTACGCCGAAGAGCAGGCCCAAAAGGCCCAAGGCGGCGCATCGAGAGGGCAGAGCATGGACTTTCCGTGGCGGGCGCATGCGCCCATTGTAGCGATTCGAGTGCCGCAAGGCAGCGGCGGATGTCTTTGCAGGCTGCGCCCGGTGAGGAATCCAGTCAATCGTAAGCCGAGTTACGCTACATGCTCCGCATGTTCCAGCCCGGCTCTTTCCTCGGCGGCCAGCGGCCGGGCTTTGGGCAGCTCGGGCTGGCCCTGCCCGGGCAAGCCGAGTCCCGAGAGCAAGGCGTTCAGGTTCGTGAGGTCGGCTGGCAACAGCACGTTGACCTTGGGCGAAGCCAGCTTGCCGAGAGAGTCGAGGTGCCGTTCGGAGAGCGACAGCTGCACCGCCTCTTTGCCGCCCGGCACGCACGCGGCCGAAGCCAGCTTGCCAAGGGAGTCAGCCGTGGCCTCCGCGATGGCCAAAATGGCTGCGGCCCGGCCTTCGGCTTCGTTGATCCGCCGCTGCATCTCGCCCTCGGAGGCATTGACCAGCTCCATGCGTGTGCCTTCCGAGCGGTTGATGTGCGCCTGCTTCTCGCCCTCTGCACGCGCCACGATCGCGCGCCGCTCACGCTCGGCCGTCACCTGCTTTTCCATAGCCTCCGTCACCGTGAGCGGCGGTGCGATGTTCTTGATTTCGTAGCGGTGAACCGTCACGCCCCAAGCTTCTTGCACCTCCGCCAGGGCCGCGACCACGCGCGCGCTGATGAGTTCGCGTTCCTCGAAGGTGCGATCGAGCTCCAGGGTGCCGATCACCGAGCGGGTCGTGGTCTGTGCCAGCTGCGTGGCCGCTTGCCGGTAGTCGGTGACGCCGTAGGCCGCCTTGACCGGCTCCATCACGCTCATGTAGAGGACCCCGTCGACCTCCACCTTGATTTCGTCCTTGGTGAAGCAGTCCTGAGGAGGCACGTCGATCGTTTCCTCGCGCAGGTCCATCTTGTAGACCACCCGGTCGATGAAGGGCAGCAGGGCATGAAAGCCCGCCCGCAAGGTGGTGT
This sequence comes from Myxococcales bacterium, assembly GCA_022184915.1. Lineage (NCBI taxonomy): Bacteria > Pseudomonadati > Myxococcota > Myxococcia > Myxococcales > Myxococcales bacterium. The sequence goes on from JAGTJU010000001.1 coordinate 1,700,117, forward strand.
GGTAGCGGCCGAGGCGCTCCACCACGTGGGCCCTCTTCGTGGGTACCAGCTGCACGGACAAAATCAGCGCGCGCACGAAAGCCAAAAACACCAGGGCCCAAAAGCCCAGGTTGACGAGATCCCAGGGGTTGTCGAAAGACAGATCGAACTCAGACATGACCATTTCCTCGTGGAGGTTGTGCGGGGGGCTTCGGGGCAGGCGACGCCTTTAGCTGCGCGAGGCCCCCTCGGCCCGCACGCGGCCACCACCTTGCGCGGCGGCACCGTTGATCGCGGGCTGTCCGTTCATGGTGCGGGAGGTCTCGCCAAGCCCTGCGAAGAAGCCCTGAAGGTTGGCCAGCCCTTCTGGCACCACCGAGACGTTGGCCGTCGAGAGCACCTGCGCGAGCCGATCCGTGAACTGTTCGGCGATGCGCATCTTGAGGGCCACGTCACCGCCGGGTTGGGCGATCGCCGCCGCGATCTTCTTGAGTCCCTCCGCCGTGGCATCCGCCAGAATGCCAATCTCGCGGGCGTGGCCCGTGGCCTCGTTGATGCTTTTTTGCTTCTTTCCTTCCGAGAGGTTGATCGCCTCCTGTCGGCGTCCCATCGAGCTGGCGATCGTGGCCTCCTTGTGGGCCGTGGCCAAGGTCACCTCGGCGCGCCGTGAGCGCTCGGCCTCCATGGCTTTTTCCAGCGTGTGGACCACGTGCGCCGAAGGCTCGATGTTGCGGATCTCGTAGCGCAGCACCTTGATGCCCCAGGGATCGCTGGCGCGGTCGATCTCGCGCACGATCGCCTCGTTGAGCTTTTCGCGCTCGGCGAAGGATTCATGCAGGTCCAGCTTGCCGATCTCCGAGCGCATCGTGGTTTGCGCCAGGTTCACGCTGGCCCGCCGGTAATCCTCGATGCCATAGGACGCGCGCTCGGCGTCCATGACTTTGAGGTAAACGACGCCATCCACGGTGACCTGGATGTTGTCGCGGGTGATGCAGGTCTGCGGAGGGATATCCAGCACCTGCTCCCGCATTTCTTGCTTGTAGGCAATCCTGTCGACAAAGGGGATCAGGAAGTGCAAGCCGGGCTGCAAGACCCCGCTGAACTTGCCGAGCCTCTCCTTGACGTAGGCATCGCGCATGGGAACGATCGCTGCCGTCTTCCACAGGACGAACAACGCGACGGCGAACAGGATCGTAAAGAAAGTCATGAAGCGGGCTCCTCTTTCGGGCTGACGGCCTCGACGATAAAGGCCGTGTTGTCGCGGTAGACGATGCGGGCTTGGCTGCCTGCCGGAATGCTCCCTTCGGCGGTGCGCGCCTGCCAGGTCGTGCCGTGCAAGCGCACCCGTCCGCCAGGCCCGTCCGTCACCGTGTTCGTGACATCGACCACCTCGCCGAAGGCATCTACGTCCTCGTCCGTGCCCTGCCGCTCGCGGGCGCCCGGCACGAAGCGTGTCAGCACGCTCCGCAGCGCGAGCGTGAGCAGGATCGAACTCACGAACCAGGTGATGAGTGAAGCGCCAAGACCGTGCACCAGGCCCACCCAGCGGCCCACGGCCACGGTCACTGCCCCGAGGCCCAGGAAAACGGAGATGAGGCCTGGCAGCAGCAGCTCGAGCGCCATCAGCAGCACCCCGGCACCGAACCATACCCACGTCACAGTCTCCACGGACATCACCCGATCCAACCACACGGGTCGGGGCGCCTCAAGGCAAACCGGGACAGCTGCCCTCGATTTTTCCTCGATCCAGCCGAAGTTGGGTGCCGTGCCTGCGTCAGGTGGATCAACCCACCTTCGGATGACGCAGGTTGCGTCTCAGCGGCAAGGCTGCACGTCGGACGCCAGGCCTTGGTCGTTCATGAAGAACACCTTGCGGAACCACAACGTCTCTTTGTCGACCTTGGCTTCCGCCGCTTGGTTGGGCAGGTAGCTCCACAACCATGCGGCGTTCGTGTTGAAGACCACCGGCCCCCAGGGGGCAATGCCCGAGGGGCCGAGCACCACGGGTGTGGCCCAAGCGCTGTCGTCAAAGTCCAGCGCCGTCCAGTTCGCGGCCTCGCTTGTGCTGACTTTCCAGGAGGCGTCGGTGTTCACGAAGGAGGTCACGTCGGCCACGGTGTACGCCAGCTCTGCAATGAAGCCACGGTCGAGTCCGGACTGTTTCCATTCGTTGCGCGCTTCCACCGCGATCACGTTCTTTTTGCCGCCGTTCAGGAACACCTGCACGTCGTACTGCTTGAGCACGCCCCACAGCGAGTTGGGCTCGGCCACGAGGGCCCCATTGAACCAGATGCGGACGTAATCGTCGGCAGTCACACGCAGAATGGCGGTTTTCTGCGCCTCTGCCGGAAGCGTGCAGAGCGGCAGGGCGGCTGTGGCGTCACCCCCGGCGTCAGAGGGGAGCGCGTCCGCACCGGCGTCAGACGGGGGCGCGTCCTCCCCGAGGGCGTCGGCCAGGGGCGATACGTCGGCGGCTCCGCGATCCGCAGCGCTGTCCAGCACCCCTGCGTCCGGACCTCCCGGCCCGATGACGCTCGCGTCAGGGGGGAGGCGAGAGCTCTCCTCGTCCTCGCAACCGGACCCCATCACCAAGGCAGCGGCCAGCAGGCCGCCTTGCACCCAGGAACGCACGCAACACTTCGACGTGTCCGCATCGTACATCGGACGTGGCGCGGAATGAACTCGTTGCCACGCAGGTGGCGGCCCTTACCCCCGTAGTCTCCGCGAGAGCTCGGCGAACCAGGCGTGCGCGGCCGGGTCGCGGGGCGACACCGAAGCCGACTCCTGCAGGGCCAGGGAGGTGTTCGGTCCGCGCGACAAGAGTGTTGCGATGACGGCGTGGCCAAAGCCTACCCCCGTGCGGGCGTTCCACGCGTGCGCGGCCGCCTCGAGCTCGGGGTCGGGTGCAAAGGGCGTTTCGTCGTCGGGCCCAGGGGGCAGGCCGTTGAGCGCCGCCAGTACGCGTTCACGACGTTCGCCGTAGTGCAAGGGCCGCAACGTGTCCGCTTCGATCGGCGGGCCCATGAAAATGTCCTGCTTGCCGAGGCCCACGGGAAAGTCGAGGCGTTCACGGACCGGGGTGCGGGGCAAGCCTCCGGAAAAGCGTACGGGCACGATCGGGCAGCCGAGGTCCAGCGCCATGTCGATGAAGGTGCCGCTCATGCGGCGGACAGGCTCGGTGCACGAAAGCGCGCGGGTGCCTTCGACGTGAACCATCACGCTTGCGCCGCGGGTGCGGGCGGCATCGGCCATCTCGGCGATCACCCCTGGCAAGGCGGTTGCGTCGCTGCGGTTCCAGTAACGCGTGGTCACGGGGCGGTGAAGCCCCGGGTACGCGAAGGCGTGCTGCATGAGCCGCTCGAACCAGAACTCCTGATTCTCGACCTTCGCCAGCGTCAGCAAGGTGGCGCCCGAAAAGGCCGAGGCGATGATGGCGAAGAGGGTCGATTCGATCGCGGTTTGGTGGTTGCCCACGAAGAGCACGGGCCCCTCTGCCAGACGTGCCCGCGTGGGGGGGGACACGTGAACCGCGTTGATGAAGCGGCTGACGAGCGCGGAGAAGAGGTCGTCCACGGGCGCGGGCAGCGCCCCGAGCGCCCGGGCCCAGTACGCGCGCAGGTGCGGCAGGAGGGCGGCTGGTGCCAGCGTCTGCGTGTCCGCTGGCCGCGCGCGCCCGGCAGGGGTGGTGCCTTCCACCACCCGCATCGCCAGGCCGCTCGCGCTGTAGATGCGTTTGCCGTCCACCCAGAGGCTGGCGTTCGCCGTCACCACGGGGCACCCGCGGTCGTCGCGCTCGCGCTTCGTGATGTCGAGCGTGGTGGTAATCACGCGGTTTTCCGGGATCACCTGGCCTCGGTACTTCCAGGTCATCTCTTGCCCCGTGGCGATCGCCTCGAAGCGGGGGTGCGAAAAGCCCGCACCGAGCTCGTCGTGGATCATCGTGAACTGCAGCAGCTGCACCATGGCCTCGAGACCCAGCGAGCCCGGCTGCACGGGATCTTGAAAGAAGTGGGCCTTGAAGAACCATTCGTTCGGGTCCACGTCCTTTTCGCCCCGCGCGAAGCCGAGACCCGCGGTCCCCCCCTGCGAATCGTAGGTGACCACGCGATCGAGCATGAGCAGCATGGGTTCGGGCAGGCGCAAGGCCCCCGCGCACATGCGGGCGGGCCGCGTGGTCAGGTCCACGCAGGTGCCTCCGGAGAGTCGCAGCGTGCCGCGCTCCCCGTCGGTGGTGGGCAGGCCCACCTGGTTTTCGAGCGCGGCCTGCGGGAAAAAGCCGAAGCCCGTCGTGAGCGTGTACACCTTCGTCGTGCCCAGATAGCAGGTCACGTCGAAGGTCTCGAGGATCATGTCGCCCGAGCGCGACACGCTCGTGAGTGTGGTGACCGTGCGCAAGGTGCGCGTGCCGGCGGCCTCGAGCGTCTCGGGCGTGATCTCGTGCAGCACCCGCCCGGTACCGTCCAGGTTGCGAAAGGAAAGATCGCTTCGGCCGAGAAGCGCGCTGCCCACGAAGCTCGCCAGCCAGCCGCAAGGTTGCAGCACCGCCTCGAGCAGCACGCAGTAGGGCATGACCGCTGCGGCGTTTTCCCGGAAGTACCAGGGGAGCGCGGGTATGTCGTAGGCGATCTCGATCGTCGTGCCGGGCTTGCACACCCCGATAGGACCGTCCACGCGTTCGACGCGGCTCATGAAATGGTAGGGCGGACCGGGGAGCCGCGCCACCCGGCGCGTGTCATCGAACACCTGGTACATCGGGCCGAAGGCGTCCGAGGGTCGTCCCCAGGCGCACGCCAGCAGCGACGCGTAGTCGAAGGCGAATCCGTCCACCACGGCCACCCGGGGATCGGGCGGCACGTCCTTCAAGGCCTTCACCTCCGGGGGGGCTTCGTCATCCCACCGCAAGCTCGAAAGCGGCCAATCGGGCACGAGGCGTAGGCCCACGCGCCGGGCGTGGAAGGCCTTGAGGCCATCGACGGTGCCCAGCAAGTCGGCATAGAGCGTGGGGTAGGGGCCGTCATGCACTTCTTCCACGAAGAGCTCGCACACCAGCTCCTTTGCATCCGGCAGCACTTGGCCGCGGCACTGAAGCCTGAAGCTCTCCTCGGGCACGGGCTCGAAGCGCCAGCCGTCCCGCGGGAGGGTATGGCCCAAGGCCGCAAGGTATAGCGCCATCGCCTGCAAGCACCCCTCGAACATCAAGGTGCCCGGCATGCAGGGATCGTTTTTGAAGTGCCCCGCGAAGAACCAGTCATCGGGCGCGATCGGTGTGACGGCTTTCAGGTAGCCACGACCCCACGGGCCCCCCTGCGGATCGAAGGCGGCCACGTGGTCCACGAGCAGCATCGGCCCCTGTTGAATGGCCGGTGATCGGGTGTGCGTCTGGCCGCGCTCGAAGCCTTCACCGAAGCACCCGTAAAGATCGCCGGCCGCGAACGCGCGCACGGCCGCCGCATCGAAGGCACGCCCTTTTGCCAACACGCGCGGCGGGTCCAGGCGGGGGTGGGGTGTGATCTCTTGCTCCTCGGGGCTCCACAGCACCCCGGCAGAGTGGGCCAGCTCGTCTTCGCTGAAGAAGCCGGCTTGGCCCTGCCGCACCGTCAAGGCCGGCCTGTCGCCCACCTTGCAGTCGTAGTGGAAAAAGAAGAGGCGAATGTCGCCCTGCCGGGCGTGCCCATCGACATGGATCTCGTAGCGAAGCGTGTCGCCGGGCTTCGGCAAAGATCCGTGGTACGTGAGCTCGCAGCCCAAAAGCCGGTAGGCGCGTTGGCCGCGGTTGAGGGCATCGATCCCCAAGTACGAGATGAGGAAGAGATCGGCCTGGCCTGCTTCGATCATGATTCCCGCGGGCATGTAGCCGCGGTTCAGGAACCAGCTGTCAGGGCGCACGTCCGTCTCCGTCCACACCGTGCCGCGTCCCATCGAGCCCGGCGCGGCGGCGAGACCCACCACGCGATCGGCGAGCAGCAGGGGCGGCTCGGGCATACGCACCTGGAGGCGGTGTTCGTCCTGCCCAGCAAACGCGGGGCCGAAGAGCTGCGAGATGCGCCCGGAGGCGTGCACCTCGAGCTCCGTTCGAGAAAAACAGGGGCCCGAGGGGGTGCGCAGGGGCGGGGCGCCCGAAGCCGGCGTGGGCACGGCGTCGGGGCCAGGCGACGCGGGTGGCGCGGGTGAAAGTGGTGGCGCGGGTGACAGGAGCAGTGCGGGTGACGGCGGCAACGCGGCGTGGTCTCCCCCGCGTGCGGGGGGAGGTGTGGGCGCGGGCAGGGGAGCCGGTGCATGCCCCAGCAAGAGATCCACGGCGCGTGTGCGCATCCTCAGGAAGTGCGCGTGGGCGGCCGCTTGATGGGCCATGAAGCTGTGGTGCAAGGCCGTCACGTTCTGGCGATGCGCGAGCGCTTGCAGCAGAGGAGGGGAATAGTCCGCGGCCGCCGGAGCTTCCGGCGTTGGCAGAGGCAGGGCCACGGGCGCCTCGGCGCGCGGCGGGCTCGTGCGCGCGGAGGGCAGGGCGGGGGCAGGGGGCATGAGGGTCGCGGGGGGCATGACGGCGTTTGGGGGCAAGGCGGCCTCGAGGGCCGGCGAAGGCGCCGGGGCGTCCGGCGTGGCAGTCTGCAGGATCGCTGGGGGCGCGGCGGCCACGGCCGCGAAAGCGGGCAACGTGGGGTGAGGCCGGTGGACGGCAAACGCGAGTATCGGGGGCCGAGGTGTGTAGGCCGGTTCCGGTGCGAGGCCTCCGGGAAGGTCCCCCGTCGCCGCAGGTCGGTGGGCCCGCAGCCCGATCGTGACCTGCTCGTCACCGAGCGCGGTCACGTGCACCCGGGCGCGGCGTTCACCGGCCGGCTGCCACGGCAGGCGCGCCGGGCCCTCGGCCGTCGCCACGGCCGCACGTGGGACGTGGGGCCGCACCCCTCGTTCGCAGCAGAGCGCCGCGGCGGCCACGTGAAGCAGGCCCGAAGCGGCGTGGGCGTGGCCAAACAGGGACTGCAGGGACAAGGCACCTTCTTCGTCACCGAAAGACAGGTCTTCGGCCTGGGGATCCGAGGGGGTACCGTCGAGCACCGCGAGGATGCGATCGCCGCCGGCCTCGGCGTCTTCGAGGCGTTTGAGCACCAGCACCACGGCCGCATCCCCGCCCACCTGGCGCTTGGGCGAGAGCACCTTGGCGGCTGCCAGGTGCACGGGCTCGACACACAGATCCACGGCACCCACGAGGGCCGCGTCCAGCTCGCCTCGTGCAAGCAGGTCCTGCGCCAGCACCAACGCCCGGAGGCCCGACAGCTCTTCTGACGAAAACGTCAGGCTGGGCCCCTGAAGATCCAGCTGGCTGCTCAGGCGGTTGGCCGGGATGTTGGGCATCGCCCCCACCACGCCGGCCGCGCCGAGCAGCGGCACGAATCCCTCCCGTGCGCGCGCCACCCATCCCGCGGGCGCGCCCAGCCTGGCGCCCCACTCGGCCACGCGCCAACGGGCGCCGTGCCGCGCGATCTCGGCATCGCATTGCATGCCAATGAACACCCCCGTGCGTTCGGCGGGCAGAGAGGCGACGGCGGCTACAGCTTCGTGCGCGGCGGCGAACACCATGAGCTGCTGCGGCAGCGTCTCTTCGAGATCGCGCGGAGGAAAGCGCAGCCCGGCGAGCGAGATCGCCACCTCCGTGGCCGGGGCGGCGCCGTGAGCGACGCGGGAGGTTCCGCTCCACAGCGCTTCGGCGAAATCAGCGGCGTTTTGGCCGTCGGCCACCCGGGCGCCCAGGGCCACGATCGCCACGGGACTTCGTGTTTTTGCGGGTGCGGGCAGGGCCACGGAAACCGGGGCTCCGGCCGCGGGGGGCTCCTCGACGATGACGTGCGCGTTGTTGCCCCCGAAGCCAAAGGCACTCACGCTCGCCACCCGAGGGCCCCCTTCGTCGTTCCACGCTTCGTTCGTCTGCAGAAGCTTGAGGGCGCCTGTCCTCAACGCAGGCAGAGCCGACATGGGCGACACCGAGGGCGTGCCGGGCCTGATGCCAGCCGCAAAGGCCCCCAGCACCTTCAAGAGGCCCGCCGCGCCGGCGGCGGTGATGAGGTGTCCGAGGTTCGCCTTGAGCGAGCCGATGGCCAAGTCGTTGCGCGTGCCGAACACCTCGCTCAAGGTGCCGAGCTCCACGCCGTCGCCCACTTGCGTGCCGGTGGCATGGCACTCCACGAACGATACGCGGTCAGGATGAAGGCCCGCGGCGGCGTACGCAGCCCGCAAGGCGCGCACCTGACCTGCCTGCGAGGGCACGAGCAGGCCACGCCCGCGTCCGTCGTTCGACAAGCCCACGCCGCGAATCACCCCGTAAATGCGTTGCCCCTTGGCCAGGGCCTCCTCGAGGCGTACGAGGGCGAGCAGGGCGGCGCCTTCGGCGGGCACGAGACCGTCGGCTTCGGCATGGAAGGGGCGCGAGCGGCCCGTGGGCGAAAGCGCGCCCAAGGCCGAAAAACCCGCGTGGATGAACAGATCGTCCGCGCGGTTCACGGCCCCTGCCAGCATGAGATCGGCGCGGCCGTTGGCGAGGGCGTCGCAGGCAAACTTGAGCGCGTAGAGGGACGAGGCACACGCGGCGTCGAGCGCGAATGCGCCGGCCCCCAGGCCCAGGCCCTGGGCCAAAAGGTGCGCAGGCAAGCCCGACATGAAGCGGTTGTGAGGATCCACCTGCCTAAGCCCCAGCGTCTCGAGCAGGCTCTTCGGGGGCACGGCGCCCGTGCGGGGATCGGGCAGAGTTTCGAGCCACACCCGCTCTGCGAAGCGCGCGAGGGCCTCCGAGGGGTAAGACAGGTTGCCCACGATCACGCCCACGCGATCCCCGGCGCCCCGGTACCCGGACTCCGACGAGCGCCTGGCGGCCCGTATGCAGCAGCCAGCGAAAGAGGGGATCCAGCTCCGTGATGAAGTCCGCCGGCAGATGAAAACCGTGGGGATCGAACACGGCGTCGAAGCCGTGAACGTAGCCGCCCACGTCACTCGTGGCCTTGTCGGCGGTGTCCTTGCTCGTTCCGCGCATCAGCGCCGGGCGCACGCCCCAGCGCGAGGCGGGGACCTCTCGCGGTGGCCACGCGGCCTTCGGCCACCAGGGTCCATAGCTCTTCGGGACTGAGCGCGCCGGGCAAGACGCAGGCGCGGCCAACGATGGCAATCGGGGTCATGGGCATCGCGCAGGGGGCCGTTTACACGGGAGGCAGCACGGGCTTGGCAAGGGAGGGCGTCTCGGCGTTGGCAATGACGTGCGTCTCGACGCCTTTGGCTTCGCAGACGAGCACGCCGGCCTCGTTCACGAAGGCCACGTCGCACACGCACCGGTCGCGGCTGCTCCGTAGGTGGCTGCGCAGGATCGCCCGGAGCGTTCCGGGCGCCGCGCCCGTTTGGTGCAGGCTGAGTTCGTCGAGCCCCGTCGGCAAGGACACCCCCCCGAGGGTTTCGTGCGTGAAGACCAGGGCCAGCTGCAAAGCGGCGTCCACGAGTCCTGGATCGGTATGCCAGGGGCCGCTCTGCGACCATCCCAGCGCCGCCACGCCTTCCGTGCGCGCGGTCAAGCCCAAAGGGCCATGGGCGTCGAGGGCGCGCAGCATCTGGAAGCTTTGGCCGTGAAAGAGGGGCGGTTCGCCGTAAAGCGGGCGAATCGCGGGTGCGAGTCCTTCGGAAGGCAAGGGCGCCACGCCGGGACCTGGCGGGCGCTCGCGCAGCTCACAGGTCGCGGTGTAAAGCGGCGCCCCTTCGGCCGAGACCAGTTCGAGGGCAAGCCGCTCCGTGGGGCTGGGCTCGCCTTCGGACAAGGGGCGGACCCGCACCCGCACCCGTTCGCCCCGCCCCTCGTCGAAGCCGAAAAGGCGCACCCCGCGGAGCACCTTCACGTGGCGCAGGGCCGCGAGCGTGAGCTCCGGATGCACGCGCGCGGCGGCACGCGCGAACCACTCGAGCACCCAGGCCACGGGCACCACGGGCACACCCTTGATGCGATGGCCATCGAGCTCGGGGTGGGTGTCGCGGGACAGCCACAGCTCGGCCTCGAAGGGACGGGCGCTCGGGCCGGCCAGGCTGTGCTGCGCGTGCGCGCCAGGCAGCGCCGGGCCGCCGATCAGGATCTCCGCAGCGCCGGGGCCCCTGACGCAGCTCGTCCACGAAAGCGCGCGCCCCGCCCTCCACCGGGACGAGCGCCACACCCAGGCGCGCGAAGCGGGCTTTGAGGCCCTCGTCCACCATGCCGCCTTCCCAGGGACCCCAGCCGAGGGCGCGCACCACGCAGGTGGGGCGTTCGTGGCGCAGGCGTCCCGCCACCTTGTTGAGCACCTCGTTCGCCATCGCGTAGTCGCTTTGCCCAAGATTCCCCGAACGGGCCGCCACCGAGGAAAACAAGAACACGAAGCGCAGGGGATCTTCGGCCGTAGCTGCCATGACGGAGGCCAGGCCCTTCACCTTCGTGGACACGACCCGTTCGTATTGTTCATCGGTTTTTTCGGCGATGAGCTTGTCGGCCAGCACGCCCGCCCCGTGAATCACGCCGGTGACGGGGCCAAAGCGGCTCCTGTGATCGGCCAGCACGGCCGCCAGCGCTTCGGCCTGGGTGGCATCGACCGCCGCGTAGGCCACCTCGCTGCCGAGGGCGCGGATCGCCTCCAAGGTTGCGCGCACCTCGCGCCCGGCGCGCACGGCATCGGCCCGGCGCCCGAGCGCGGCGGGGCTCATCGCTTCGCCGCGCGCACGCGCTTCGTCGAGCAACGCGCGCTTGAGGGCGGCGTCGGTCAGCGCCCCCGCACAGCAAGCTGGCTCTGCTTCGAGGGGGGTGCGTCCCAGCAGCAAAAAGCGGCCCCGACCGGCCCGGGCCAGTTCGAGCACACATGCGGCTGTCACGCCGCGGGCGCCCCCGGTGGCCACCACGAAATCGAGCGCGCCGTCGATTGCTGCAGCCGTGGGCCCTGGCGCCTCGGCCCGAGCGTTCAGCGTGACCCGCAAGCGCTCGCCGTTGGCACGCAGGCCCACTTCGGGTTCGGGCGCGCCGAAGAGCAACTCGTGCGCCAACGCTGCGGCGAGGGCCTCGGGGCTGCGCCCCTCCCGCGCAAGGTCGATGGCGCGTACCGTGCATGCCGGCCACTCCACGGCGGCCGTACGGGCGAGGGCTGCGGCGCTGGCGATCCAGGCGCGCGGCGAACCCGAAAGGCCGAAATCACCGCCGGTATCCTGGACGGTGACGAAGGTGCCCCCGCGGGCCGAAAAGCGCGGAGCCACGGCGCGCGCCACGCGGAAAAGATCGTGGTTGAGCGCAGCGGCGTGCGCGAGGGCCTCGGCGCTGGGAACGCCCTCTTCCGGCAGGGCAAGCGCGCGGAGCCCCTGAAGGCAGATCACGGCCTCGGCGTCGTCAGGGACGTCGTGACCTTCGATCACCTTCGCCTGTACGCCGTGGGCGCGAAGGCACGCCGCCAGCGCGTGGGCCACGCTTGCGGAATGGCCGGGCGCATCCTGGGTGATCACGACGAGGCTGGCGCTGCGCAGCCCTGGCGTGGCGAAGCCCAGCGCCGGCGCGGGGCTCACCTGCACCTCGGCCCGGGAAAGCACGACCTTGGGCGCCGCTACTTCGGCGCTGCGCCTAAAGGGCGCGCGGCAGCCTCCCCGGCGCCGTTCGTATGAGGCTTTCCGTTGCTGTGCCCCTCTTGGCCGCCCTCCGGGGCGCCAAGGCCGCTTTCCTGGGCGAGGAACGTCACGATCTCTCGCAGTGTGCGCATGGCACCCATGCGGGCCGTGTTCACTTCGGGCAGACCCGGCGCCTGCTCCATCACCGCGGAGAGGATCTCGACCCGCTTGATCGAGTCGACCCCAAGGTCGGATTCGAGATCCATGTCGAGGCCCAACATGTCCTCGGGGTAACCCGTGCGCGAGGCAACCACGTTCAACATCAACGCCTGCAGGGCCTCCAGGGTCAGCCCGCCCCCGTTCGAGCCCTTGCCGTTTGTCGGGCGTGGCCGCGGGCGCTGCGGGTGCCAGGGCCACCCCTGGCGCAGGGGCTGGGGCCGCGGGCGGCGGAAAGGGCGGCGTCGCGACGGGCGCGGGCGGTGCTGCGAGGGAAGGTGCCGTGGGCATCCACGCCGGCGCGGGAGCCGCGTAGGGCGCCGGCGAGGGCGCGAAGGCGGGCATCGGTGCCGGGAAGGCGGGCGTCGGCGAGGGCGCGAAGGCGGGCATCGGTGCCGCGTAGACGGGCACCGGCGGGGGGGCGAAGGCCGGCACGGGGGGCGCGAAGGCCGGCGCGGGCAGGGGCAGGGGTGAGTGCCCTGGGGCCCCCATCGCGTGCGAGAGCCCGAGCAGCGTCGACTCGGCCGCCCGCAAAAAGGCCGTATGCGACTCGGCCATCGCCCGTTGAAATGCGGCATGCGCCTCGGCCGTTTGGCGTTGGCTTTCCGCGATGGCCATGAGCCACGCGTACTGCACCGAGGCCTCGACCGCGGGCGCCGGGGCCGGCGCGGCCGCGAGGGGTGCAGGCGGGGCAGGTTGCGAAACGGGAGCGGGTTCGTTGGGCTTCGGCAAAGCGGTTGTTCCTCCGGGCGGCGGGTAGGGCTTTCCATACCCCGCGCCATTGACCTTCAGGGTCAAGGCAGGTTTCGGTTTCAATCGGGGATCGGTGGGGACGGCAAAGGGCGCCCAGAGGCGGGCGAAGTCCATGGGCACACCCGCCACCGCCAACGCCCCCACTCCTTGCAGGAAGGCGGGCACACCTGGGCGTCCCTTGCGGTCGAGGGCCAGCGCCCGGTGAGGGCGCCCTTCCAGAATTTGGCTCACCAGCGTGGTGAGCACGTGGCCTGGTCCCACCTCCAGGAACGTGCTCACCCCCGACAGGGCCATGGCTTCGATCTGGTCGACGAAGCGCACGGGCTTTGCGAGCTGCTCGGCCAGCAAGCGTCGCATGTCGGCCGCATCGTGGGGATACGGGGCCGCCGTGGTGTTGGCGAACACGGGCACGCGGGGGGCCGAGAACGGCACCGCTTCCAAAAACGCGGCGAAAGGCTGGCTGGCGCCCCCGACGATCGGCGAATGGAAAGCGGTGGCCACCTCGAGACGTGTGGTCGAAAGCCCCTGGCCTTGCAAGCGCCGTGAGGCCGCTTCGATCGCCTCCACGGGGCCGGAAAGCACCACCTGGCGCGGGCCGTTGTGGTTGGCAAGGACCAGAACTTCTGCCAGGCCAAGCTCCCCGAGCTGGCGCTCGACCTCGTCGCGCGGGGCCGCCACGGACAGCATCGCCCCTTGGGTGTGCTGAGCCTGTTCGGCCATCAGCTGCCCTCGCTGCCGGGCAATGCCGAGGAACGCGGCTTCGTCGAACACGCCCGCGGCATAAAGGGCGGTGACCTCACCGAAGCTGTGCCCTGCCACGCAGGTGGGCCGCACCCCCAGCGTGTCGAGCAGCGCGAGATGCGCGAGGCTCGTGGCGCCAATCGCAGGCTGCGCCCAGGCGGTATCGGTCAGAGTCTTCTTTTGCTGCTCGGTCTGCGCGTCGTCGAACGCGGCGGGAGGAAACACCACCCGCGCGAGCGCGCCCGCGCCGCGTGCGACATGCGCCACACGATCCCAGGCGGCCTGCGCGGGCGCAAAGCCCATGGCCACCGCGGCACCCATGTGAAGGTACTGGCTGCCCTGACCGGGGAACAAAAATGCCACGTGCGGGCTGGCAGGTGCTACCGAGAACACCACGCCGGTGGGCGTTTGCCCCTCCCGTTCCGCTTGCGCCAGCCGGGCTGCCTGTTCCAGCTTGTCCCGCAGGTCACCGTGATTTTGGGCCACGAGGGCCAAGCGTGCCTGCGCGTGAGGATCGAAACGAAGCTGGCTCTCGTGAGCCAAAAACGCCAACAAGCCCTCGCCAGTGGGATCTCCGAAGGCCTCGACCTCTCGCGCAAGCGACGTGCAGGCGTTGGCGACGTCGGCGGAGGTTGCGCCGCCCACCAGCACCAGGTGCCCACCTTCGGGCCAAAGCCGCGCCGGCGTGAGGCCCTCACCTTCGTACGCCTCGAGGGCCACGTGAAAGTTCGAGCCCCCAAAGCCGAAGGAACTCACCGAAGCCCGGCGTGGGTGCTCTCCGCGAATCCAGGGGCGAGGCAGGGTGTTGAGGTAAAAGGGGCTGGCTTCAATCTTCAGTTTGGGATCGGGACGCTTCACCTTGATGGTGGGGGGCAAGATCTTGTGGTGAAGCGCCATGACGGCCTTGAACAGACCCGCCGCACCCGCGGCCGCCTTCGTGTGTCCCACCTGCGACTTGACGGAACCGAGCGCACACCAATTGCGATCGGTGCGACCGCTTTCGTCGAACACCTGGCGCAGCCCTTCGAACTCGGCGGCGTCGCCGGCCTTGGTGCCGGTGCCGTGGGCTTCCATCAGCTCGACGGTCTCGGGGCCGTAGCCGGCTTGATCGTAGGCCCTGCGCAGCGCCACGGCCTGGCCCTCGGGCACGGGTGCGTAGACGCTCTTGGCGCGCCCATCGGACGAGCTGCCCACCCCTTTGACGAGAGCATAGATGCGATCGCCGTCGCGCTCGGCGTCGGCCAGGCGCTTGAGCGCCACCATACCGATGCCCTCGCCGAGCAGGGTGCCATCCGCTGCGTCGGAAAACGGCCGGCAGTCTCCCGTGGGCGACAGGGCGGGCGTTTTGCTGAAGCAGAGGTACATGAAGATGTCGTTCATGGTGTCGGCGCCACCCGTGATCACCAGATCGCTTTGGCCGAGCCGTAGCTCTGCCACCGCCATGGCCAACGCGGAAAAACTGCTGGCGCAGGCCGCATCGGTGATGCAGTTGGTGCCACCGAGATCCAACCGGTTGGCGATGCGCCCCGCCACCACGTTGCCCAGCACGCCCGGGAAGGTGCTCTCCTTCCACTCGACGTAGTGCGAGGCAATGCGGTCACAGGCCTCTTGCACTTCAGATTCGGGCAAGCCCATCTCGCGCAGGGCCTTCACCCACACCGGCTTTTGCAGCCGGCTCACCATGCTGCCCAGAAGCTCTTGAGACGACGTCACGCCCAGGATGACGCTCGTGCGCTTCCGATCGATGCGCGCGAACTGTCCCCCGCAGGCGTCCTCGAGGACCTGCTGGGCCACGATCAGGGCCAAGAGCTGCGTGGTGTCCGTGGTGGGAACGATCGTGGGTGGCACGCCCCAGGCCACGGGGTCGAAGTCCACGTCGGGCAAAAAGGCGCCCCGTTTGGCGTAGGTTTTGTCCCGGGCCTGCGGGTCGGGGTCGTAGTAGTCGTCGATGAGCCAGTGCGTGGCCGGCACATCGGTGACCAGATCGCGTCCCGCCAAGATGTCCCGCCAGAAGCCCTCCTTGCCCAGCGAACCGGGGAAGAGCGCCGAGACGCCCACCACCGCGATCGGCGCCTCTGAAAGGGGGGGCGCTACGGGGTGTTGGTCCCTCGGGGGGACGCTTGCGGGCTTGGGCAACTCGGACAGGGGGAGAGCTCCTTGAGAACGCGGCAGTATAGAGGCTGAACCGCGCTGCGACACCCCCGGAAGGGCGCGATTGTGGATGGTTCGCGGCGACATGTCGCGGCGCGTCCTCTTGGTGGGCTCAACGGCAGGGGGGACTTGGCGTTCGGCGCAGCGTTTTTCGTGGGCGCTGCGTTTCGGCTCACGTGATGTGCGCACCCTGGGTTTCCAGGTACACAGCGTAGATCGAGGCGCTGGCGGCAATGAACAGGCGGTTGCGGCGAGGCCCTCCGAAGCACAAGTTGCCCGCCGTCTCGGGTAAGCGAATGAGGCCTATGCGTTCTCCGTTGGGCGCGAACACGTGAACCCCGTCGTAGCCATCGCCCACCCAGCCCGTGCTGGCGTAAATGTTGCCGTCCACGTCGGCGCGAATGCCATCGGCGAAGGCGCCTTTGCCCTTGTACATCATCGAGGCGAAGGCGCGCCCCTTGGCCAGCTTCTTGGTGTCCATGATGTCCCACACCTTGATGTGCTTGGGAGTGGAAGGCACGTGAGTGGCGCCCGAGTCCGCGACGTAGAGCTTCTGGTAATCGGGGGAGAAGCACAGACCGTTGGGCTTCACGATCTCGTCGGTGACTTTGTGGAGGGTGCCATCCTGCGCATCGATGCGGTACACCGCTTCTTTGAGCTCGAGCGCCCCTTTGTAACCCTCGTAGTTCATCAGGCTGCCATAGCCCGGATCCGTGAACCAAACGTCTCCGTTCGGGTGCACGACGAGGTCGTTGGGCGCGTTCAAGCGCTTGCCCTGAAAGCTCGAGGCCAACACGCTCTTGCTGCCATCGTGTTCGTAGCGCACGACGCTGCGCGAGCCGTGTTCGCAGCTGAGCTGCCGGCCCTGAAAGTCGAAGGTGTTGCCGTTGCTGTAGCCCGCGTCGCGACGAAACACCGAGGTGTGCCCGTCTTCGGCGAGCCAGCGATGTTGCCGGTTGTTCGGGATGTCGCTCCATATCAGGTACTGACCAACGGCGTTCCAGGCCGTACCTTCGGCGAACAACATGCCGTGGCTCACCCTCTCGATGGGGGCGTTGCCCAACTTGTACTTCGCGAAGCGTGGATCCAGCACCACCACGTCAGGTTCGGGGTAGCGCACCGGCGGCGCATCGGGGCCGAAGGTGCGGGCGTGGGCGGCTGACGAATGTGCGAGAGGCCAGGCGAAGGCTGCAAGCACCGTCCGCCGCGGACATGAGGAAGATCCCGAGCAATCGGACATGGCGAGGCATGGTACATCGGCGTGCACGCTGGCTGGCGCCAAAATGAAGCGGACGCCAGGTGCGCGTGGGGTCAGCATCACCACGTTCGCCCACCCCGCCTTACAACGGTCCCTCAGGCTCTCGCGGCGCAATATGTTGCCAGTCACGGAGCGCGGACCTAATCTTGCGCGTGTGGCATGGGTTCGACAGCACCCGGACTTGGTTTCGCGGCAGGTAGGTGGCGAGACCATCGTGGTGCCCTTGCGACGGCACGTGGCCGACCTCGAAGCGATCTACGTGCTCAACGAGACGGCCGCCGACTTGTGGCAGTGGTTACCGCAGGCGGCCTCGCTCGATGATCTCGTGGCGCGCCTGCTAGCCACTTACGACGTCACCGAAGCCGAGGCCCGCGCGGATGTGGAGAGCCTGCTCGCGCAGTGGAAAACTGAGGGACTGGTCGAAGACAGCCCTGGTTAGTGCCGAAGGTACCGACGTTGTCGTCCATCAGTGAAGCAAGAAAGAAGGTCTCGATCGAGACATGCCGTGGGTTGCTGCACCAGCTGGTCGAGCGGTGCGAGTCCATCATGCCGACTCCGAAAACCCCGTGGGGGAAACGTCGATTCATCGCGTTCGATGGAACGCGGGTTGTGTTGCCGCGCAGCGCGGATACAGCGAGGAAGATGGCGCGGCCGAAGCGGCCGAATGGGACGTCGGTGCACAATCCACAAGGGTTGGTGGTGATGGCTGCGGATGTGTTTCGCCGTCTTCCGTTGGATTGGTCCCTGACCGGAAAAGGCATCGGCGAGAGGACGTCCATGCAGAAGCTGGTTCACCGATTGCCGTTCAAGGCAGGCGACGTGGCCGTCATGGACAGAGGGTTTCCGAGTCGCCACCTGTTCTCAGCCTTGATTGAACATGGCGTTGACATCATTGCGAGAATGAGCGCATCGAAGGCGACGGCGTGGAAAGAGCTCAAGCCATTCTTGTCTTCAAACAAGAAGACCGCGAAAGTGACACTGACGCTTCCGGGGGCGAGAGGGAACATTGAGCTTCAGGTGCGCGTCGTCGAGCGCGACGCAAAGCCAGGCCGCCCGAGGAAAGGCACGAAGAACGAAAGGATGGTCATCGTGTCCACCTTGAGCGGAAAGGACGGATTCGATCGCAAAGACATCATCAAGCTCTACGCCTCTCGATGGGGAATCGAATCTCTCTTCAAGGAAATGAAGAGCTTCATGCAGACCGAGGACTTCCACAGCAAGAGCGTCCAAGGATGTGAACAGGAACTCATTTCCGCGATGATCTGGATAGCCCTGGCATCGTTCCTTCAAGCAGAAGCGGAGCGTACCCTTGATGGCCGACGCGTCGTTCGCGCAGACTGCCTACGAGCGGCCGGTGATCTGCTCTCTGCGATGCTTTCAGGAAAATCCATCCATGAACAGATGGACGATGACATCGCCGCCCTTCGAATGTTCGCGTACGCCCCACAACAAGACAGGCACTATCCGAGGGAGTGCAAACGTCCCTTCGGTCGCACCATCCAAAGGGGTGGTGCTTAAGTGAACAGCATTGTGGTTAGTGCGATCCCCGATCCGGAGCCAAGCCCATGACCTTTCCCGTCAACGAGATCAGCTACACGGCCTTCACGGGCGCGGTCCGCAACGCGGCTCTTTCTGCGCGCCGTCCGCTCAGCGCCGCCGTCGAGCTGACCCACCGCTGCCCGCTGGCGTGCCGCCACTGCTACAACAACCTTCCCCAGAACGATCCGGCCTCGCGGCAAGAGCTTTCCGTAGCCGAACACCATCGCTTCGTCGACGAGCTCGTGGCGGCCGGCAGTCTGTGGATGCTCTACACGGGAGGCGAGATCTTCGCGCGAAAAGACTTCTTCCCGATCTACGAATACGCCCACGACCGCGGCATGCTCGTGACGCTGTTCACGAACGGCGTTTTGGTGAACGAGTCCGTGGTGCAGCGCTTGTCCGCGCGGCGTCCTTTCTCGATCGAGGTCACCCTCTACGGTGCCAGCAACGCCACCTACGAGCGCATGACGGGCCTGCGCGACGGGTTCGACCGCTGTCTGCGCGCCCTCGAGGCCCTCAAGGCCGCGGGCTTGCCTCTCAAGCTCAAGACCGTTCCCACCACCCACAACCTGGAAGACCTGCCGCGCATGCGCGAGGTGGCCGATCGCCTGGGTGTCGCGTTCAAGTTCGACGCGCTCGTGAACCCCCGCACGGACTGCTCCTCGAGCCCCTTGCGGGTGCGGCTCACCGCCGACGAGATCGTCGCCCTGGACCTCCAGGACACACGGCGCGTGGACGCGTGGCGGGCGCTTCACCTCAGCCATGGTGTTCCGAGCGCCCAAGCCGACCTTCAGTACCATTGCGGTGCGGGGATCACGTCCTTTGCGCTCGATCCCTACGGGCGCATCTCGATGTGCGTGTTGTCGGCGCGCGAGTTTTACGATTGGCGGAGCGGGAGCCTGTCCGAGGCCTGGAACGGCTTTTTGCGGCAGGTGCGCGCGCGTCCGATCACGCGCCCCACGAAATGCAACCACTGCGCTCTGAAATCCATGTGCGGCATGTGCCCCGCCAACGCCGAGATGCATTCGGGGGGCGATCCCGAGGAGCCGGTCGAGTTTCTGTGCGAGGTGGCGCACCTGCGGGCCGCCACGCTCGGCCTCGAGGTCCCCGCGCACGGCGCCTGCGCGCACTGCGCGCCCGACGCCCGCCAGGCGCTCGAGGCGCGGGGCCAGAAACTGGCGGCCCCTCGCGAGCCCAGCCCACGTCCGCGAAGCTTGCCCCTGGTTGCAGAGGGCGCCGGCGCTTGCGGCTCGGGCTGTGGCTGCGGTTGAGCTTTGGTAGACAACCCGAACGACGAGTGACACATGCCGAACGAAAATGACTCCCCACCCGCGGGCAAGCGGCCCTACAGCAAACCGCAGCTCTCCAAGGTGCCGCTGCGGCCCGAGGAGGCCGTGCTCGGCGCCTGCAAGAGCTTCGGGCTCGGAGGCCCCGCCTCCGAAGACTGCATGATCACCATGTGCAGCTCGATCGGCTCCTGACGGGCGCGTGCCATGGCCTTTGCGGGGGTGTACACGATCGGCGGGCACACCCTGGCGTTCGCAAGCGCGGACCCCATCACCTGGCCTGCGGCCTTCGCCCCGTTTGCGTCGCACGCCGCCCCCGACCTGACGGTCGACATTGCCCGGGCGATCCCCCCCGTGCCCCTGGGCCCCCCGGCGTTCGCGAGCGGAGGGCTCTGGGAGGTGCGTGAAGCCGGCAGCCGCCGGGAGTGGGTGTTCTACAGCCCCCGCGTGCCAGGGGCCCCCTTTGCCGCCCTGTCGCTCGATCGCGAGCAGGCGCAAGCGGCGCTGCGTGTGCACCCCGAGGCCTTTCCCGCCACCCGCCCTCTCGCGGGGCTCGACTACCCCATGCTCGAGCTCTTGTGGCAAACGAGCCTCGCCGATGCGGGCGCCGTGTCCCTCCATGCGGCCGCGGCAACCACGGCGACGGGGGAGGGCGTGCTTTTCGTGGCGCCCTCGGGCGGGGGCAAAACCACGCTGAGTGGGCTGTGCGCGCGCTCGGGCCAGCTCCAGGTGCTGAGCGACGAACGCACCGTCCTCACCCGATCTAAGGACGGATCATTCTGGATTCATGGCACGCCCTGGCACGGTGAGGGGCGGCATGTGTTCCCGGGCCCCACACGGCTCGCGCGCGTGTACTTTCTCGGCAAGGCAGCGCAGAACCGGGGAACGCCCGTGCCTGCGTCCGAGGCGCTCTCTCGGTTGCTTGTCGCAACCTTTCTCAGCTACCACAGCCGTTCCGTGACCACCACGCTGCTCGAGACCCTGGCGGCGGTCGTCGCGCGGACGCCCATGAACCAACTCGACTTCGTGCCTGACCCATCGGTCGTGACGTGGCTGCTGCGCCAGCACGATCGGTCAAGCTCCGCGCCTTAGCAAAAGTCAAGCCGATCGGCGAAAGCGCCGATGCCCAGGGAGGGCGACACATGCCTGCCTTCCGGTGTCTTTTGAGCGCCTGGGTCGTCGTGCTCTGCAGCGTGAGCGCGCCCATCGAAGTCCGCGCCGATTTCGGCTACCGGATGAGCCTGACGCTCGACCGCACGCGCGTGGGGGAAAGTGGCACCGAAAACACCACGCTCGCCAACTTCCCCATGTTGGTGTCGGTGCAGCTGCCGGAGCTGCGGACCCAGGCGAACGGCGGCCACGTGGTGAGTGCAGAGGGCCACGACATCGTCTTTCGTGCCCTGGATACGACGACCTGTGGAGGCGACGCCGTGTGCACCCTGGATCACGAGCTCGAGAGCTACGAGCCCGCGACCGGCCGCCTGGTGGCCTGGGTGAGGGTGCCCTCGGTGAACACCAACTTGGCGGGCACCGACACGGTGGTTTACCTCTACTACGGCAACAGCGAGATCACGAGCAGCACGCAACGGCCGCAAGCCGTGTGGGGAAGCGCCTATGAGGCTGTTTGGCACATGAGCCAAGATCCTTCCGGAACAGCCCCGCAGATCTTGGACAGCACGTCGAATGGCCGCCATGGCACGAGCGTGGGAAGCATGACCTCTGGAGATCTCGTGGCCTGCCAAGTGCAGCAGTGTCTCGATTTCGATGACGTCAACGACTACATCGACACGGGCGACTACATGAGCGGGCTTTCCGCGTTGAGCGTCGAGGCCTGGGTGTACCGGGTCGGCAGCGGTGATGACCGCGTGATCTCGAAGGCCTCCAGTGTCTTTCCCGACAGCAACTACATCTTCTCGCTCGGCGTGACGGACACGGGTCGCCTGCGGGGGAGGTTGGCCACCGGCGGCGCCAGTGCAGCGACCTTCACGGGCGTCACCACGATGTCACAGAACACCTGGTACCACGTGGCCATGTCCTGGGACGGGACCGATCTCAGCCTATTCCTGAACGGCGAACGCGAGGTGACGGGGGACAAGTCAGGCACGCTCAGCTCCAACACGCAGCCCGTGGTCATCGGAAACAACGACGCCGTGCCGAACGCCCGTTATTGGGGCGGCTTGCTCGACGAGGTTCGGCTGGGAAACGTGGGCAAGAGCGGCGATTACCTCAAGACGTCGTACAACAACCAAAGCAGCCCCTCGACCTTTCACGCCGTGGGTGCGGAGGAAGACGCGCCTCAGTTCGCCGTGGGTTTTGCGTGGGCCCGCGCCTACCGCGAGGGGGCAGGCACCCGCGTCGCGTGGCAGGTCGCCCACGAGACCGACAACCTCGGTTTTGCGGTGTGGAAAAAACGGACCCGCGGATGGGTGAGGTTGGGCAAGGACCTCATCGCCAGCCATTCGCTCCGGTCCTCGCGGACGGTGGGATACGCCGCCACCGACTATGAGTTCGTGGACGACGGGCCGGTCTCCCTGCGAGCCCCGTACGCCATCGAGGCCGTGGACGCGCGCGGTCGCTCCTCGTGGCACGGTCCCGTGCCCGTGTCGGACGCCCCCGCGTCGGTGCGGGCGGAGCCAGGCCGGGCGCCCACGCCCACGCTGAGTCAGCTCCGCGGGGTGTGGTCTGCTTTTCCGCCCCGGCGTCGGCGGGCCCCGGTGGGCGGGGCACCCACGGTGCTCGCGCAGGCCGGACCGCCCCACGCGCTTGCCGTATCGATCGAAGACACGGGCGTCCATCGCCTCTCGGGGGCGGCGTTGCTGGCGCAGGGGCTGCCTGTTGGAACCCCGCTCGAGGCGTTCGCGCTGGCCTACCGGGGGGCGCCCGTGCCCCTGCTCTTGGAGGACGACGGTGATGGGCTGCTTTCGTCGCGTGACGCGCTTTTGTTCTGGGGAGAACACAGGCCCACGCTGTGGAGCGCGCAGACGGTTTTTGCGCTGACCTGGCGCGTGGGCGGGGCCCGGGTCAAAACGCGCCTTGCGCCCGCACCCGAGGGCGCACAACCCGTGGAAGAGGGCTCGAGTGTGTGGGCGCACGCGCCGAAGTCGCTTTATCTCGCGGCCCTCAACAACGGCCCCCGCGACAACTTCGTGGGTCCCTTGATCGGCACGAACGGCGTGGTCGTGCCGCTCACCCTTCCGGATCGCGTTGCCGAGCGCCCAAGCCACATCCGCATCGAGCTTCAAGGGGTCTCCTTGGTCCCACACGATGTCGAGCTGCGCGCCGACGACGAGGTGGTAGGCACCACGCTCTTCGAGGGGCGGAGCGTGGCCGTGGCCGAGCTCTCGTTGCCTGCGCAGGCCACGCTGTCTCTTCGCACCCGCGGGGGGCCGGCTGACATGGTGGCGATCTCGTCGGTGAGGGTCACGTACGCCCGCGCCGCGCGGCCCACGCCTGGCGGAACCGTGCTCGAGGTCCCTTCAGGGTCTGCGGTGGCGCTCGCGGCAGGGGGCAAAGCCGCACGGCTGTGGCTGCTCACGAACGACGAGGTCACCGAACTGCGCGCGCCCGCATCGGGGAGCGTCGTCCTGCCGGGGCAGGGGGTGCACGAGGTCGTGCTGTGGGAGGGGCCGGTGCCTCACGAGCCCGCGCTCGGCGTTCCGGCGCCCTACCGCGCGGATACGCAAACGGAGCTGCTCATCATCGCGCCCGCCGCGTTTCACGAGACGCTGGGCCCGTACGTGGCCTTGCGGGAAGCGCAGGGCTTGCGCGTCGCTTTGACCACGCCGCAGGCGATCTACGACGCCTACGCGAGTGGGCACAAGGATCCCGAAGCGATCCGGGCCGCCCTCGAGGCCACGTTCCTCGCACGAGAGTGGGGCTTCGTGTTGCTGGTGGGTGATGGCCACTTCGATCCACTCGATCACCTGGGGAAGGGCCTGCCCGACCTGATTCCCGTCCCCACGCGCAACGCGCGCGGGCTCGAGACTGCCTACGACGATTATTACGCCGACTTCGACGGCGACGGGCGGCCCAACGTGGCGCTCGGCCGGCTGCCGGTCCAGGACGTCGAGCAGCTCGCCGTGGTGCTGGAGACGCTGCGACGTTTCGAGGCCACGGACACCAACGCTTGGACCGACGAAACGCTCATGCTCACGGGCGACGACGAGCAGATCGACCTCGGCGCGCTCGGTGAAGGTTTCAAGACGGCGATGGGCACGGCGAATGAGCACATCTCTTTCGCCGGCGATCCGGTACTGGCGCGGGGCTCTTTGCTCGAGGCTCTTTCCCGGCCCGCTCGTCTCATCACCTACTTCGGGCACGGCTCGGTCGAGACCTGGGGCCGGCAAAACCTATTTTCATCGAAGGAAGCAGCGACCCTCGTCCGCGAAACGGGACCTCCCTCAGTCTTTGCGCTGCTGACCTGCCTGAACGGCTTCTTCCACGATCTGTTTTCGCGGAGCCTCGCAGAGTCACTGCTGACCGCGCCTCATGGTCCCGCGGTGGCCGTGTGGGCGTCTACCGGGATGACGGACCCCGTCGTTCAGCAACGCCTGAGCGAGGCGCTGGCGCGCCAGGTGAACCGCAGCCAGGCCCGTCGCCTGGGGGATGCGATTCGCGCTGCGCGCGCGGAGCTACCCGTCTCGGATACCTCCCTCAGCTTCACGCTGCTCGGGGATCCCAGTTTGCTCTTGCCCTGGGTTCCTGCGGGGGCTGAGGCGCCCGCTCCGTCCCCCGAACCCCCGCACCTGCCACCTCTGACCGAGCTGCCTCCGGTCCCGGCATCGCCTCCGCCGGCAACGGACCTCCCGGCATCGCCCCCGCCCGCGGCCGATCCGCCGTTCGGGGGCTGCTCCTCGGCCGGAGGCGGTCCTGGCTCGCCCCTGTGGCTACTCGTGGTGTCGTGGCTCTGGCGTGCGCGCCGGCGGCCCTCGTGAGGAGGCCCTCAGCGCATGCCGAACCCGTCATCGACGAAACCGCGTTCCCAGGTCTCCCCGTTCGTCGAGGTCGTGTCGGACCTGCTCGGCCGCGGCATCGCGGTGCGCTTTCGCGCGTACGGATGGTCCATGGGTTCTGCCATTCCCAACGGCAGCGTCGTGTGGGTCGAGCCTTGCTCGCCCCGGCTCCTGCGGACCGGCGAGGTCTACCTCTTCATGACGGAAGGGCGGCTCCTGCTCCACCGCTTGGTGGCCCGCACGACGGAGGGTGAGGTACCGGGTTTCGTTACGAAGGGCGACGCTCTGCCTTGTGTCGATGGGCCTTTGCCCGAAAGCAGCTTGCTCGGCAGGCTCCAGTGTGTCGAGCGCCCCCTGTGGCTTCCACGGGCTCTCGTGCTCTTGCATGCCTGGGCGCGCCTGCGGCTTGCGGTCGCTCGCGTGGCACCGAATGCCCTGGCTTCATAGATCGCGCAGCCGGGCTTCGGCCTGAGGCGCGAAGACGCTCTGCGGATGGTTTGCCAGGAACATCCGCAACGCGGTGGCCTCCGCCCCTTTGTTCCTGAGCTTCCGGTACGCCTGCGCAAGCCCCCAGCGCGCCTCCTCGGTCAAGGGGCCCCGCGGCTGACGCGCAAGCGCCTGGCGGAAGAGCGCGGTGGCGCGGCGGGCATCGCCCAACTTGTCGAGGTAGAGCGCTCCCGACGCCACCAAGGCCGCGTACGCCTCGGGCGCGCGCGGTCCGGCAGCGATGGCCTTGCCGTAGGTCCGGGCCGCCAGCTTCCAGTGCCCCTGGCTGCGCAAGTGGTTGGCGCGGGCCAGCAGATCGGCCGTCGTGGAAGCGCGTCGCTCGCGTACCGGCTCTTCTGGGCCCGAAGCGGGCGACTCGGGCGGGGGCGGTTGCTCGGGTACGGTGACGTGCGAGCTCACGAAGCGCGGGGGCGAGGCGGGAGGCGCGGCGGAAGGGCGAAGCAGCAAGGCGGCCGAGACCCCCGAGACCCCAAGGAACAGCACCAGCCCTGCGGCCATCTGCCACAGCCTGAATCCCGAAGCCTTCCTGCGGGCTTCATGAGCCCGTAGCGTGCTTGCGACCAGGGCCTTCGTTGCTTGCGCCGAGATCCGCGGCGCCGGGCCTGCACCATCGTCCAGCTCGGGAAGCAGACGGGGCGCGGGGGTATCCGTTGGCTCGAAAAGATGAGTCACGGGGTCTCCTCGGTGCGCGACGCCTCGCCCGGGGCAAGGTTGTGCGCGCGCAGGTTTTGGCGGGCGAGGCGCAAGCGGCTGCGCACCGTTTCGGCGGGGATCTTGAGCTGGGCCGCCATCTCGGGAACGGTGAGGTCGAGCACGTGGTGCAAAACCAAAACGTGGCGCTGCTCGGGTGAGAGGCGGTCGAGCGCGGCCACGGCCTGGCGGCGGCTCAAGTACTCGTCCGGGTGGGGATTGCTTGCGACGAGCTCGGCCCCGTCGAAAGGCTCTGTGCCTTGCACGCGGGAAGGCTCTTTCCGGAGGCGTTTCAGGTTGCGGAACACGGCGCGCACGGCGACACGGTCGACCCAGCCCTCGAAGCTGCCTTCGCCCCGGTAACTGGCAAGGCCGTCGAGGACCACCAGCAAAGCTTCCTGTGTGAGGTCGTCGACATCGGAGTCTCGCCATACCAAATACCGCACCAGGTTGCGCACCCGGGGCACGAGTTTGGTCAGCAACGCCTCGAGGGCGGCCGCCTCCCCGGCCACGGCCCGCGGCAGGAGGGATTCGAGGGTGGTGCTCACGACGTTCCGCTGCCTATCCCGCCCCCACAGGGCGGGCACAAGTTGCAGGGCGTGAGTGAGGGGCAGCATCCGGTTTCGTCATGAAGAGACCGTCGGACGGCAAACCGGGTCAACGCCCCTCGGGAAAAACCATCTCGACCCCGATCGCCACGGACGGCTGAACCCGAGACAGCTCCCAGATCGCCCGAAAGGTCGTGCCCGAACGCAAGCCGACGAAGAATGCGTCTTGGACGAAGTCAACGCTCCCGGCAGCCCAGCCGTAGAGCCAGCGCGACGCGACCTGGTAGCGCACCCGCGTGCCCAAACCGGCGAAAAGATGGGAGTAACTGGGCGATTCTCCCTGGCGTGGGCCCGATAGGGCCTCGACCCGGCTCAAAAGCCAACCCAGGCGCGCTTCCAGGGACAGCGCAAGGGGGCCCCGCACGAAGGGCTCGTAGCCACCGAAGGCTCCCAGCTGCCGGCTGCCTATGGCGCCCCGCGCCTCGGGCAGACGGATCGAGACCTCTTTCCGTTCGATCCACGACCCGCCGACCACCAGGCGCCCCCGGCGGCCGCCGAGGCGCAGCTCCAGGCCATGGCTGGGCTCCGTGGGCAGGCCATCCCATAGGCCCTGCCAGCCCAGGCTGGCACTCACCTGCCACGGCGGGGCGGCAGGGGGCGGAAGCGGGGGCGGGGGGGCGGGCGGAGGCTCCGGCGGAGGCGCAGGGGCCGGCGGCGGGGGCGGTGGAAGGGGTTCGCCGATGGGTGTGCCCCGCAGAGCCGCCACGATTGCGCTGCGCGCAATGAGCGAGCCCGCCTCCAGCTCGGCGGTGCCGGGAGGAGCCGTGGCCTTGGCGCTCTTCACCACCTCTCGTTCCAGGAGGCGCCCAGGCGCGGGCTCCCGGAGCAGCGCCAGGAGCGCGCCCTCCCGCCACCACACCACCACCTGGGCTTCGTGCTGGATGGCCAAACCTTCGGCAGCCGCCACCGCGTCGTCACGTGAGCGGGCAGGCGTCGTCTCGGTGAGCTCGTCCTCCACGAGCCTCAGCCGCAGGTCGCTGGTTTGTCCCTTGAGCCGTGCCCTGAAGCCCTCACAAGGCGCAGCTGCGGTGCACAGAAACAGCACCCGCAGCTTGGGCGGGCTCTCGGCGGCCGCCGTTCCCTCCGTGTTGGCGACCCCGAGCCCCCAAGACAGGGTGGCGGCGACGAGGGCTTGGGCCCGTCCACGCCAGGTTGAGGTCTTCCGCAGCACGAGCCGTCATTATAAGCGCGTCGCCTCCTGGTCCGCGACCTGCTCGCGTGTCCCACCTGCGGCGTTCATCTCCAGCCCTCGCAGTTCGAGCTGCTCACCCGCGCGGGTCTCGACCGGCACCTTGAGCAGAATCTGGTCCCCCGCTTCGATCCACAGCTCGTGCGCGCCCGAAGGCAAGCGCGCGAGAGAAAACGTTTGCTGGCCGGCCTGGACCACCACGCGGGCCAGGCAGAACGGGGTGTCCTGCATGGGGTCTAGCGGGCGGCAGATCGAGGCCAGAAGCTCCGAGGGCGCCGGACCGCGCAAGCTTGCCAGGATGCTGGCCTCTCGAGGCAAGACCAGCTCCACGTCGCTTTGGCCGGGCTCGAGCAGGACATGGCGATCCGCGTGGCCTGGGGCCACGGCGTACACCTGAATCCAGCCCGATGGCACGCCGTGCATGCGGAACTGCCCGGCGGCATCCGTGCGTGCCGTCTCCGCGGCCGGTGCCGTGCTGCCCACGAGGGCACCCGCCACGGGCAAGCCCTCGTCCGACACTACGCGGCCCCTGAGGGAGCGCAGAGGCGCCCCATCGGCGCCCCGTGTGGGGGGCGAGGGGGGCTGGGTCACGGGCGTGGGGGCTTCCTCGTGCGCGCCCGACGTTTCGACGGCGGGCGCCACCTTCGGGGGAGGCGCGGGAAGGAGCCGCCACGCAAGGAGCACCAGAGCCGCCGTGGCGAGCGTCGCGCCGGCCACGCGGCGCTTGACGTTCTTCATCGGCCGAAGATCTGGCCCCAGCGCCACTGGGAAAGACCGATGCCCACGCGCTTGTAGCTCGTGTTCAGCATGTTCATGTTGTGGCCGGAGCTATTCTTCCAGCCGGTCGTCACCTGGGCGGCCGTGCGCTGGTTGTAGGCGATGTTCTCTCCGAACGCCGATGCGCCGCAGGCCTGCGCCCGATCCGTGAACTTCGACACCGAGCTTTCGGGGGCGCCGTGATCGAAGAACGAGTGTTGCGCCATGTGCTGGCAGTGCCCTTGGATCGCTTGCTCGAGTTTCGTGTCGTAGGCCAGGGCCGAGCGGCCGTTCGCCATGCGGTGGGCGTTGAGCAGAGCAAACGCCTCGTCGATCATCGTTTTGTCCGTGGCGTTGGGCGTGCAACACACCGGAATCACGCCGCCTGGCTCGTTCCCGGTGGCATTGGGCTTGGTGACTGAACAGGCGGCGGTCTGCGCGGGAGGGCTTCCTCCCGTGCCGCCCATGGGTGGGGGCATCGAGGTGCCCCCGCTTCCGCCTGAAGCGCTTCCCCCGCGGCCTCCCGCGCCGGGGCCCCCGCTTCCGCCCTTGCCCGTGGCGCCGCCGGCGCCGGGGGGGCCTCCCGGAGCGCCCCCCTTACTGGATCCTCCCATGCCCGCGGTGCCGCCGGGGTTGGGACTTCCGCCTGTGCCCCCGCTGCCCTGGCCTCCGGTCGAAGGCCCCGGGTTGTCGACGCTGCCTGCCTGGCCTCCCTGGCTCCCCGAGCCGCCTCGTCCTCCGCTCCCGGGCGCGGGGGGCGCGTTGCCCCCTTGTCCGCTCCCGCCCATCCCGCCCATCCCGCCCATCCCGCCTGGCTCGTCGCTCGAGGCCTCACCGCCGTCATCCCCATCGGAGCAGCCAAGCGCGGGCACGGCGGCTGCGAGAAACAGGGGCAGAACGCCGCGCGCGAAAGCACGCAGCGGGCGGGCACGTAGGCTGGAAAAGAAGGCGCTGGGCCTGCCACAGCGCCGGTGAACAGCTTCGAGCCGAGGGGTCATGGGAGGACGGAGGCCGCGCTCGCGCCTGCCGGGTCACGAGGAAAGTGAGGGGCCGCACGGTCGCCTGACATTCGTCAGGGTATGCCAAGCAGCAGCAGTTGTGCGATGAGGATCTTGCCGATCATCGCCACGGGATAGACCACGGCGTAGGCCACGTAGGTGGCGTCGGAGCGCCCCGACAATTCGTACGCCGCTGCCAACGTGGCGGGCTGGGTCTGCAGGCCACTGCAGGTGCCGAGCGCCCCGGTCAGCGTGCCGCCGGCCAGGCGCGGCAGGACCCTCAGCACGAGCAGGGTGGGGATCAGCGTGACCAGGGCCCCCAGGGCCACCATGCCCAGCCCCTCGCGCCCGGGCAGCTGCCGCAGTGAGGTGCCCGCGCTCACCCCCACGCCGGCCAGGAAGAGCAGAAGACCAAAGTCACGAAGGGCCACGGCGCTCTCGTAGGGCATGGTCCAAACGAAGGGGCCACTGCGGCCGAGGCGCCCGAGCACGAGCGCCACCACCAGCGGGCCTCCCGCGATGCCCAGCGTGATCGCGCCCGTAGGCGCGGGCAACGGAACGCGCCCGAGCACCAAGCCCAGCACGATGCCCAACGCCAGCGAGACGAAGTCCACCTCGGCGAGCGACTTCTCCGAATCGCCGAAGTAGGCACCGAGCGCCTTGAGCTGGCTCCGCGGCGCGACGACCCGCAAGCGGTCCCCGATCTCGAGGCGCATGTCTGCCGAGGGCAGAATGTCGAGGTCGGCGCGCCGCAGCCGGGTGATCTGGGCGTTGAAGCGGCGCTCGAGCTCGAGTTCGCGCACCGTCCGTCCTGCGAGCTCGCGGCGCGAGACCAGGATGCGGCGCATGTCCACGTCATCGCGCAGGCCCTCGAGCCGGCGGGCGCTGAGTTCACCGAAGCGGATCTGGGCCGCTGCGACCGCGGCTGCAGGGCCCACCACCGTGATGACATCGCCCAGCGTCAGCACGCTGAAGCGCGTGGGCACGCGCGTCTGCCCTTCGTGGCTGAGGCGCGAGATCATCACCCCCATCTCGTCGCGCACCCGCAGCTCTCCGATGGAGCGCCCCACGACGGCGGGGTTCGTGATGCGGAAGTTCGCCGTGACGAGCGCCGTGGGCGCATCGTCGCCCCGGTCTGCCGCCTCGGCCCGCAGCCGGTCCGCCTGCCGGCGGGCCGCGAGCCGAAACAAGAGCAGCGGACCCAGCACACCCAGCGGGTAGGTCAGCGAATACCCCACGGCGGGCTGGGTTGCGAAGGGTGTGCCCTGCAGGGTCTCCGTGGCGGCCGCCAGGGCGGGCGTGTTGGTGAGCGCGCCCGTGAAGATGCCCACCATGTACCCGGGCGCAATCCCCAGTCCCCGGGCGCCGAAAAAGGCCAAAGCCGCGCCCGCCAGCAGGGCCCCCAGCACGAGGGCGCTCGCCCGCTGGCCGCCCTGGCGCCAGGCGCGGAAGAACCCGGGACCGCTCGAAAGACCCACCAGGTAGACGAAGAGCACGAGCCCGATGTCGCGCAGGGTCGGCGCCAGGCGGAGCGGCTGTTCCGGCTCTGAAAGCCAAGCCCCGAAGCCGAGTCCCGCAAAGAGCACGCCCGCCACCCCCAGCTTCACACCCCGCACCGAAACGCGCCCCAGCGCCAAGCCGGCCAGCACCACCCCGAAGAGCAAAAACAGCTCGCTGCTGCGAAACGCTTCGCCGAGCAGGGACCGGATCTGGGGATCGTCGTTCAAGCTTGTGCCGGGAGCATAGCGAGGGCCTCGTTTCGGCGCGGCGAATTCTCGAGCGCTTTGCGCACGCGAATTCGTATCGGGCGGGTTTCCGAGGCCTGCGGCCTAGCCGAGGGGCCGGGGGCGGGGGGAAAAGGCGGCGGGGCTCACGACGAGACCCGCGCTGCGGAGCTGCTGCGCTCGTGTGACCGCGGCGGCTCCTTCCATCAGGTTCAGCGCGATCTGCGCCACCTGTCGGTTCTCGGGCGCTTCCAGGAATGATCCTGCCACCCAGGCGTTGAAGGCGCCCATCGCCGGTCCGCACCAGATCTGGTAATCGGCGCGGCGACCAGGCTCGCCCGTGATGGCCCAGCGGCTCGAGAGGCCCAAGTACCAGCGGAACACCAGGGCCATGCGATGCTTGGGGTCCTTGGCCGCGCGGTCGAGCTCGGCGGGGTTGCGCTGCCGGAAGAACGCCTGGACCTCTTGCCAGACCTCCTCGACCCCGCAGCCCAAGACCTCGCGTTCCAGCTTGAGCCGAACCTCCTGCGGCAGCGCTTCGAGGCTGTCATGGCTCCGGTAAAGCTCGTAGAGACGCAGGGCCCGCGGCCCGAAGAGGGTGCCGCGACGAAGCACCTGCACCTTCACCCCCATCTCGAACATATCGGCAGCGGGCGCCATGATGACGTCGGCCAAGCCCGCCTGTGCCAGAAGCGCTTTGCCCTCGGGCGACAGCCCCGCCTCGAGGGCGCCTTGGTTCACGGAGCCCGTCACCACGTAGGCCGCGCCCATGCCGAACGCCGCCGCCACGGCCTGTGCCGTGCCCAAGCCTCCCGCCGCACCCAACCGCAGGGGCTCGGCAAAGCCATGCTTTTGTGTGAGGCGGTCGCGCAACGACGCGATGACAGGGAAAAGCGAGCCCAGGGGCCGGTTGTCGGTATGCCCGCCCGAGTCGGACTCGACCGTGATGTCGGTCGCCACGGGCACGCTGCGCGCCAGCGCCGCCTCGTCGCGTGTGAGATGGCCCGCGCGCACCAGCGGCTCGAGCAGCGCCTCGGGGGCAGGGCTCATGAAGGCCTCGGCCACCTCGGGGCGAGAGATCTTCGCGAAGATGTGATGACGCCTCTGTACCCGTCCACTGGCGTCCTGGCGCAGACCCGTGGCCGCAAGACGCACCACCGCCGGGGTGAGGCTCATGAACGCGGACGCGCACACGCGCTTGACGCCGCGCTGGATGTAAAGTGTCGCCACGGCATTTTCCACGTCAGGCTCGGCGGGGCTGTGGATGAGGTTGGTGCCCCAGGGCAGGTCGTCCCCCAATGTGGCCTGAAGCTCCGTGATCGCCGCCTCGACCCGCGCGGGCGACAGCCCCGCCGCCCCAAAGAATCCCAGCATGCCGGCTCGGGCCATGGCCATCACCAGGGCGGGCGTCGCGATGCCGTTGGCCATCTCGCCCGCCACGTATGCGAAGCGCACGCCATGCGCCTCGCAGAAGGCGCGTTCACCCAGCCACTCCGGGTAGACCGCAGGCAAACGTCCCAGCACGGGATAGCGGGCGCCTGCCGCCTCGGCACGGCTCTCCCCCCCAAACGCCAGCCCCAGGGGGCCCGCGGCCCCGTCGCGCACGACGAACGCCGGCTCCCGAAAGCGCAACGACGCCGCGGCCAGGGCTTCGGGCGAGAAAGAGGGGAGTTCGGAGCCGGGCACGAAGCCGGCAACGGGGCTCAGGGGATCGAACACCGGCGCACGATAGCGCGGCAGACGAAACTCGCCCACCGCCACCGCACCGAAACGCTGCGCTCAGAGCCGAACGCGCTGGTTCTTCACGTCGCCACCGGCGGGTTCGCCCGTCGCATAGGCCTTCGCGGCGTCGAAGAGATAACGGAGTCCACGGGCGGCACCCATGTCCCAGTATTCCCCTTCGGTGGGGCTGACCCGAATGATGCACAACGTGGGGTCGCCCGCGCCCTGCGGAAACCAGGTCTGCCACGCGTCCGACCACAGCCGCTCGACCAGCTTGGGATCACCCACCACCTGTGCCAGTCCCGAGAGGGAAGCGAACTTCGTTTTGCTCTGGAAAGTGACCACCACGTGGCTGTCATCTCGCACCTCGCGCGTCTTGCCTGAATCGATGCGGGTGGCGAAGTACAGATCGTCGTTGCCGGCCTCGTGCTCCGCCATGCCGCCCGCGGCCAGGGCCATGGGGCGGGCCCGCAGACCAAAACCATCGAGTTCCGTGACCAACATCGCCGTGTCGAACGAACTCACCACCTCACGCAGCTCTTCCCGCGCGGAGGCTCCCTGATCTTCCCTCTGTATCGTCGTCATGCGCGCGATCGACAGCAAGGCGCGCGCCATCGCGGAAAGCGCGCGCGGCTCCAGGGTACGAGCGGCGCCGTCACGCGGCGGTAACTCAGGTTCACTCAGTCGTGGTCCACGAGCCCCAGCGCTTTCATGCGCCTCCACAAGGTGGCGCGGCTCCACCCCAGCATTTTTGCAGCGGCGGCGCGATGCCCCGCGGCCCGCTCGAGCGCGCGCTCGATGCGTTCGATTTCCCTTTCGTCGTTCGTCGACGCTGCGTGGGAGGCCACGGGTTCTGGGAGGTTGCGAAGGGGCAGGGCATCCGCATCGACGTCACGGCCGCCCAGCAATTCGGGGGGAAGCTCGGCGTCGAGCAACACGGGGCCTTCGCCCATCACGAACGCATACTCGATGGCGTTGCGCAGCTCGCGCACGTTGCCGGGCCAGTCGTGGGCCTGCAGGGCCGCGCGGGCCCCCGGGCTCATGCGTTCCACGTGACGGTCAGTCGTTTTGGCGTTTTGTTCCTCGACGAAACGCAAGGCCAGGAGGTCGATGTCTTCGGGCCGCGCCCGTAGCGGCGGAAGGAAGAGAGGTATCACACGCAGCCTGTACATGAGATCCGCGCGAAATCGACCCGCCTCGACCTCTTGCCGCAAGGACCGGTGCGTAGCCGCCACGATGCGCGTGTCCACGGTGACGGGGCTCGTGCCGCCCACGGGCAACACGCTGCGCGTCTCGAGGACCCGCAAGAGTTTTGCCTGAAGCTCGAGCGGCAGCTCCGCCACTTCATCGAGAAACAGCGTGCCTCCGTGCGCCGCGCGGACGTGGCCAGGCATATCGCGCACGGCCCCCGTGAAGGCGCCTCTCACGTGGCCGAAGAGCTCGCTTTCGAGCAAGGTGGGCGGCAGCGCGGCGCAGTTGAGCGCGAGAAACGGCCCTTTGCTGCGGCGAGAGGCCGCATGCACCGCCCCCGCGACCAACTCTTTACCCGTCCCTGTGTCGCCGCGCACGAGCACCGTGGCGTCGCTGCGCGCGGCCTTCGCGATGCGATGAAACAACTGCTTCATCAGCGGAGAGCGGGACCAAAGCCCGTGGAATGAAACGGCCCCGTGGGGCCCCTCGACCGCGCCTGGAAGCTCGTCGAGCAGCACGAGCCAGCCGTCGCGTCCCAGGGGAGACAGGGGCACCGTGCGCACGCGAATCTCGCGCAGCTGACCCCCGGGGCCCGGCCGGGGCACCATCGCCGTGACCGGACGCCCTGCCGCCAGCGCTTCGGCCACGGGCCGCTCTGCCGCTTGCCCGCAGAGCAGCTTCACGACGAAGGCCCCCGGGGGCAACTCACTGCCCAGAAGCCCAGCTGCCGCGGGGGTGGCGTCGACAATCTTCAGCTCACCGTCGAGCACCAAGGCGGCACCGGCCACGGTTTCCAGGGCACGCGCCACCGTGGAGCTGCGGGCGCGGGCAGGCCGGGGCGACGCGGGTTCGTTCATGGCGTCACACCGGGTCGGTGCCGGCCTCGAGCTGCTTCTTGCGGATCATGGACTTGGCCACGAGCTCCGACACGTTAAGCACCTGCACCTTTTCCTGAGCGCCTCGATCACTCACCCCATCTTGCAGCATGATCGTGCAGAACGGGCAGGCCGTGGCCACGGCGTCTGCCCCCGTGGCGAGCACCTCGTCGACGCGGTTGTGGTTCACCCGGGTCCCCGTGTGCTCTTCCATCCACATGCGCCCGCCGCCGGCACCGCAGCAAAAGCCGTGTTCGCGGGAACGCTCCATCTCGATCCTCGACCCGCCCACGTGGTCGAGGGCCGCGCGGGGCGCGTCGTACTCGTCGTTCCACCGGCCGAGGTAGCAGGGATCGTGGAAGGTGACGCGTTTGACCCCGTCGCCATCCTTTTGCACCTTCACCTTGCCCGCTTCGACCAGGTCCCGGATCACCTGCGTGTGATGCTTCACCTCGAAGGTGCCGCCCAGCTGCGGGTATTCGTTCTTGATGGTGTGAAGGCAGTGGGGGCACGCCGTAATGACCTTCTTGACCTTCTTTTCGTTCAGAGACTCGACGTTTTGCTGCCCCAGCATTTGGTACAGCATCTCGTTGCCCGCCCGCCGCGCGGGATCTCCCGTACAGGTCTCTTCCACGCCCATCACCGCAAAGTCCACGCCACCCTCCTTGAGGATGTCGACCAACGCCACGGTCTGCTTCTTGATGCGGTCGTCGTAAGCCCCCGCACAGCCGACCCACAGCAGGTACTCCGCGTTGGGTTTGTCGTCGAGGGTAGGCACATCGTGGCCTTCTGCCCAATCCATGCGCTTGTCGGGCCCGAGGCCCCAGGGGTTACCGTTTTGCTCCAGGTTCTTGAAGGTGCGTGCCAAATCTGGGGGGACCTTTTCCTGCAGCAAAACGAGGTTTTGGCGCATCTGGAGGATCTTGCCCGGCTGATCGATGAACACGGGGCAGACTTCCTGGCACGCGCCGCAGGTGGTGCACGCCCACAACGCCTCCTCGGAGGTGCGGCCTCCCACGAGGGGAATGTCCGAGGCAATGGCTTTCTCGCCCTCCTGTCCGTGCTGAAAGCGTTCGAGCAGCGTGTCGAGGGGCCCGCGCTTCAAGTTGTGCTTCATGTCGTCGCGCACGTCGTGCACGATCTGCATGGGCGATAGCGGCTTGTCGGTGTTGTAGGCGGGGCACGCATTCGTGCAGCGCGCGCATTCGGTGCAGGCGTAGCCGTCAAGCAGGGACTTCCACGTGAAGTCCTTGTATTCGTTGACGATGCCGATCTGCTCGATCTCGTCGGCCTCCATGTTCAGCTTGGGCAGAACGCCCTTTTGCCCGAGCTCCCGAAAGTAGATGTTGGGCAGCGCCGCAATGATGTGGCTGTGCTTCGAGTAAAGCAGGTAGTTCAGGAACCCCAGAACGACCAGGGCGTGAACCCACCAGTTCACTTCGGCGATCACATGGGCGAGGCCGCTCGACACGCCCGAAAAAGCCTGCCCGATCAGCGCCGAGAGCGGGAACCCGGGCTCGGGTGTGCCATGAGCGACCCCGGCGAAGCCGTGCATCAGGAAGTGGGTGATCATCAGCATGGCGATGGCGCCCAGGATCGCCGCCGCGTCGCGGCTCATGGGGATGAGCCGCGGTTGCATGACCACGCGGCGGAATACGGAAAACGCGATGACGCCGAGCACGAGGGCGTTGGACCAGTCGATCGCCGTCCACGTCCAGCGTGCCAGGGTGTCGCCCAGCACCAGCGCCAGGTTGAAGCTCGGGAACAGCCCCTGGGTGAGGATCTCGACCGTCCCGATGGTGATGACGATGAAGCCCCAGAAAATGATGAAGTGGTGCTTCGAGCCGATGGCGTTCACGAGCCCCTGCATGCGGCTCGAGGGCAAATGGTTGCGTTCGACCACTTTGCGCTGGCCGAAGAAGAAGGTGATGACGGAGCCAATGCGTTCGCCGACGCGGTCGAAGCGGTCTTCGGGTTTCCCTGCGAGGACCAGTCGACCGAATCGCCGAACGGTCCAGGCGAAGAACCCGAGCGCGGCCACCAGAACCGCCGCGAAGATCAAGCGTTTCAGCATAGCTACGTGGTATCACGCTCCGGCCCGAGGGGCGAGCTGTGCGGCGAGTCAGTCTTCGGCCAACGGCCGCCGCCTGTCTGCGGAACGCTTGCTTTGCCGGCTCGACCGCCCTATACGTCCCGCATGGCGCTCAATAAGGCCCTCATCGACATCCTGGCTTGTCCCAAATGCAAAGGCGCGCTCGAGCTGGCTGCCAACGAGAGCGAGTTTCGCTGCCTGGCGTGTAAGCTTTCTTACCAAGTAATCGATGACATACCGAACTTCGTCATCGAGGAAGCCCGGCCTCTCGAAAGCTGAGCGCCCGTTCCTCCCTGGGCCGCAGGTGGGGCCATGTCGGATTTCTTGGCGCCTGTGGCGCGGCGCCCTAGTCTGGCACCATGAACCTAGAGCGACGTCGCGTGGCCCAGGATCGGAGGCAGTCCGATCGGGTGATGTCCATCTTCGCGGTCAAAAGCGCGGTGGGGCCGGACGTTCATCTCAGCCAGTGTGAGGACCTGGCCCCTTCGGGCATGACCCTTCGCCGTCCTGGCGGGCTACCCCTGGCCGAAGGCATGCAGGTCTCGTTGTATTTCGAGCTTCCCGGCCAAGGCGAGGAGATCGAAGCGACCGCCGTGGTCATGAGCGACCAACGCGCTGGCAAGTTTCGCCGCACGGGCCTCCGATTTTCCGAGTTGTCTGGCGAAGCGGCCAGGAAGATCGACCTGTTCTGCCGGACCCGTGTGCGAACCTCCTCCCGAGAGGGCGGCGCGGCCAGTGCCTGGATCTAACGCGCGAACGGCCGTTGAGGCCGCCCCACCCGAGGAGGGGCGGCCGCGATAGATCCCGCCAGCTTGGACGTGGCGTTTTGACCTACTCGAGCAAGCTGCGAAGCATCCAGGCGGTCTTCTCGTGGATCTGCATTCTCTGCGTGAGCAAATCGCAGGTGGGCTGATCATTGGCCTCTTCTGCCGTGGAAAAGGCAGCACGTGACGTTCTGGCCACCGCTTCGTGTCCCTGTGCGAGCAGCTGGATCATCTCCTGCGCCTTGGGAATGTTCTCTTCCTCCTGGATAGAGGACAGTGACGAGAACTGCTTGTAGGTCCCCGGTGCGGGGAAGCCAAGCGCGCGAACACGTTCAGCGATCGCATCCACGGCCAAGGCCAACTCGTTGTAGTGCTGCTCGAACATCAAATGCAGGGTCTGAAACATCGGACCCGTGACGTTCCAGTGGAAATTGTGAGTCTTGAGATAAAGCGTGTACGTGTCAGCCAGCACCTTCGATAGCCCGGTGGCGATTTGCTGGCGATGTTGCGCATCAATGCCAATGTTCACTTCCATTCGCTCTCTCCTTTGAAAATTCCGACGCCGAGACGATCAAGCTACAACTTTGATCTCTCGATCGCCACACCACCCCCCTGCAGGTTACGAAGCCGTAAAGCTGACGCGGATCAGGCCCTTCCTTCGTTGCAGGAGCCTCCAGGAACGGCACTTGCAGTCGATTCCGGTGAAGGAGACGAAAATGGCAAGCGACGATAAAGCGAACGTGAGTGGAAAGGTCATGGGAGCAGCCAAAAAAGCCGCGAGCTGGCTATCCGGAGAGACAGGCATTCTGGCGACGCTCAAACAGGAGCACGGCGAAGTGTCGGCGCTGATGGGCAAGGTGGTCGCCACGGAAGGCAAAGACAACGCCAGCCGAGAACGCCAGCAAGTGTTCCAGCAGGTTCGACGTGAGCTTCTGGCTCACGCCCGGGGAGAGGAGCGAGAATTTTATCCTCGCCTCCTCCAGTTTCCGGAGACGGAGCCTCTGGCGCGCCAGTCGATGAACGAACACCAAGACATCGAGGCTCTGCTCGAGCAGCTGGCGCGGATGGACGACACCGATGCGGGTTGGATGAACACATTCCGAGCGCTTCGAGACAATGTCCAGCACCACGTGAAGGAAGAGGAGAACGATCTTTTTCCCCGCGTGGCCGATGTGCTCGACAAGGACCGATTGCGCGAAATGAACGACGGCTACGAGCAGGTTCACCGTGCCGAGCTTTCGGCCTTGAGCTGATCGAACATACTTCCGTTTGCGGTTGAGAAGGCTCAGTCGATCCCCGGCCCGGAGATCGTTCACCCTCGGCGACGTTGGTGCGAACGTTCCTCTGGACCGGGGCCTTGGCGATCCTGACGCTCGTCGCGTGTTTGTCATGCGGGGCGAGGGCCGCTGCGCGGTCGCCAGGCACGGTCCCCGCGCTGCGCGGCTCTACCGTGGTGCTCGCGGTGAGTGGTGCAGGTCAGGTCGAGATTTTCATCCTGGGCGCAGACGGAGGGCTTGCGCCTGCGGGGCAGTCCACCGTGGGAAGCAAAGGCGGTTACGGAGCGTTTGCGGCTGGGAATGCACACGTCTACCTTGCCGATGAGGATAAAACCGCGGGAAGCCTCGTAGGGTTTCGTGTCTCTTCGGCACCTGCGGAACTCCAGCGGATCGGCACGTGGCCTTCCGGAGGGCGGCAGCCCGTGCATGTATTCGCTCCTCCGGGCGGCCGCTGGCTCCTGGTTGCAAACTTCCTGGATCCGAACGTGACGGTGTTCCCCATCGGGGCCGAAGGTGTTCTGGGTCCCGCTGCAGCCCAGGTGAATCCCGGCCGCGCGCCTCACCAGGCCCTCACCGATCCCAGCGGTCGCTTCGTGTTCATTCCCTGTCGTGACGACGATCACATCGCGCAATACCGCTTTGATTCTCGGAAGGGAACACTCACGCCCAACCACCCCCTTCGCGTGTCGACACCGGGCAGACCGCGCCACCTTGCGTTTCACCCGTCCGGCCGCTTCGCGTACCTCATGACAGAGTCGGACATTCCGGTGGTGGCTTACCGCTTCGATGCACGGTCGGGTGCGCTCGCGGACCCTAAGCCGGTTGACACGCGGGCGGGCGGTGGGGCCCATATCGTGGTCTCGCCCGACGGTGCGTTCGTTTATGGATCTGTGCGGCGGTCTCCCGCGGTCATCTATGTGTTTGCGGTGAAGGGCGACGACGGCAGCCTGATCGAGGTCCAGGCCTTCAGTGCGCAAGACATCTCGGGGCCCCGTGACTTTGCCTTGTCTCCTGATGGTCGCTTTTTGGTCGTAGGCGGCCAGGAACACCATCAGCTCGTCGTCCTGGCCCGAGATCCCCACGACGGACGTCTACGGGCCACCGGAAAAACGGCGAAGACGCGTGGCAGCCCCGCGTTCGTGGGCGTGGTCCCGTCGCCTTGAGGGGCGAGCCGCGCCTCAAGGGATCGGGTAAACGTCAGTCTGCGGGGACAGGCCGGGGCGCCAAAAGAGGCTGTGGCGAGGGGAAAACACGCGGCCCACTTCGTCATGGCGAGCGGCTCTGACGAGCGCCTCACGCAGGGATCGCACGATCGCGGGATGCGCGCGGGCGACGTCGTGTTCTTCGTAGGGATCACGCCCAAGGTCGAAGAGGGCATCGGTGCGTTCGGGGTCCTCCGTCGGCATCTTCTTTCGGGCGTAACCCGAGCGGCCAAACGTGATCAGCTTCCAGTCGCCTTGCCTCAGGGCTGCCATGCCCCCGGCAAACTTCCAGTAGAGCGTGCGCGGTCGGTCGACGCCCCGACCGAAGAGCCGTTGGCTCTGGTCCCAGCCATCCAGGTCACGAGGAAGGGATGGCAAAGCGCGGCCCGCGTGCGCCAAGATCGCTGCGAACGTGGGCAGCCAATCCGCCACGTGCATGACACCCGCTTCGATGCCTTCTGGGATCCTCCTCGGCCAATGAACGAACGCTGGCGTGCGGATGCCGCCCTCCCACACGGTGGCCTTCTGCCCGCGCAGCGGGGCGTTCGAGCCCGCGACCGTCGAGAGGAGGGGAGGATCTCCCACGCGCTCGGCCCAGTGCCCCGGTTCGAGCCGACCTGCGGCGCCGTTGTCGGATAGGAAAAGGATGAGCGTGTCCTCGAATTGGCGGGTATCCCTGAGCACGTCCACGAGGCGCCCCACGGACGCATCGAGCTGCGCGACGAAGCCCAGATAACGTCGCCAGCTGTCCCGATCTGCGGGCGTGAGGTCGTCTGGCAGCGTCTCGTAGGTCGCCGTGAAGTTCTTGGGGGCGTCCACGGGCGCGTGAACCGCAAAGTGCGACAGCATCAAGAACCACGGCCGCCCTGCGTAGCCACGGAGCAATCGCTCCGCCTCCGCCGTCACGAGTTCGGTGGTGTTGTGGCCCCGTTCATCGAGCGCTTCGCCGTTGCGATGCCAGGTGCGCGCGAGGGGGCCTGGCACATAGTCCTGCGTCCACGGATGGACAAACCCCGAAAGGGCACCGTAGCTGTCATCGAAGCCCTGCTCCCACGGCCGATGGCCGGGAGTGGCCCCGAGGTGCCACTTGCCCACGAGGCCCGTGCGGTAGCCAGCCGCCTTGAACAACCGAGGCAGGGTCAGTGTGTCGTCAGGAAACGCCGGTTCATCCGTCACGAAGAACGTGTCGAAGCGCGAAGGAAAGCGCCCTGTCAGCAGGGCCGTGCGCGTGGGCGTGCATTGCGGGGTCACGTAGTGAGCTTCGAGCCTGCGGCCTGCGCGGGCGAGCGCGTCGAGGTGGGGCGTCGTGATGCGCCCGCCAGGGGAGCGCCCCTCACGGCTGCCATGGTAGCCCACGTCTGCCCAGCCCAAGTCATCGGCCAGGATGACGAGCACGTTCGGGGCGGCTGACGTCAGCGCTGAGGTCGTTGCACTCGACCTGGTGGCGCTCCCGCACTGACACAGGAACGTCAACCACACCCCCAACCAGGTGGCTCCAAGCTTCGTCAAAAGAGGGCCATCGTAAGGGGGCCCGCTCATGGCAAGCAAGGTGTTTTTCCCGCGCGCGCCCTGCAGAAAAACGCCTGAAAACGCAGTAAGTAGAGGCAGTCATGTCTGCCCCCCTTCGCGCCTCCTTGAGCCTTTGCCTGTTGGCTGTCCTTGCGCGCCCGGCCGCCGGGAACCCAAAGCCCTCCTGGCAGCACCTGTCGAGCGCTGCTGGCCAGCTTCCCCCCCCTGGCACCTCGACCCAGCAGACCGGCTCCCTCGCGGGCGACCTCGACGGAGATGGCGTACCCGAGTTCGTCGTGGCCATGCGCAAGACGGCCCCGGCCCTCGTCTTTTACCGGCGTAGCGCCCACGGCTGGTCACGCCACGTGATTGAGCCCGCCAAGTTGGCGATCGAGGCGGGCGGGACCTCGCACGACATCGATGGTGACGGCGACCTCGATCTGGTCTTCGGGCAGGACGCCTCGGGCGCGGACCTGTGGTGGTGGGAGAACCCCGCGCCCGACGTCTCGAAGCCCTGGCACCGACGCCTCATCAAGAGCGGCGGCGCGCATCAACATCACGACCAGGTGTTCGCCGATTTTTTGGGCCTCAAACGGCCGCAGCTGGTGTTTTGGAATCAGGGCGCAAAGACGTTGTACTTGGCGCCCATACCCCCGAATCCACGGCAAGACACGCCCTGGCCCCTGCAGGTGGTTTACGCCGGTCGGGCCGGCGAGGGCGAGGAGAGCGCCGCCAGCTACCCTGAAGGGGCTTTTGCTTTCGATGTCGATGGCGACGAGCGCCCCGATCTGCTCGCGGGCAACGCCTGGTTCAAGGTCGACAAAGGGCAATGGCGAGCCACCCGGGTCGGGGTCCAGGGAGGGCGCATCGTGGCGGGTAGGTTTCGACACGGCAGCAAGGTGGCGCAAATCGTGATTGCGCCTGGTGATGGCAGCGGTCCGCTGATGTACTACGAGTGCACGGGCAATCCGCTCGAGCCTGCTTGTTGGAAAGGGCGTGCGCTGCTCGACCGCGATCTCACCCACGGCCATTCGTTGGCGGTGGCCGATATCGACGGTGATGGCCACGAAGACATCTTTGCGGCCGAAATGGCGGCGTGGGGGCCCTGTCCCGCTGATTGCTTCCCCGAGGCAGAGGCATTCGTCCTTTACGGCAACGGCCGTGGGGGCTTTAGGACCACCAAGCTCGTAAAGGGCCATGGCTGGCACGAACCGCAGCTCGGTGACTTCGATGGCGATGGTGATCTCGACATCCTCAACAAACCCTACACATGGCAAGCCCCTCGCGTGGACTTGTGGCTTCAAAACGGCACCCGGCCCCGGGTCCATCCGCTTCCCCTCGCGCCCTTTCGTCGCCACGCCCTCGACGCGTTGAAGGCCCGCGGCATGTTCGTGCGCACGGGTGATCTGAATGGTGACGGATGGATCGATGTGGCGGTTGCGGATCGCGTGTATCTGAATCCGGGCTCTCTGTCTGCGCCCTGGGTTGGAAAGCCCATTGGGGCGCCGCTACGGAACGTGGCCGCTCTCCTCGATATCGATGGCGATGGCGATCTCGACGTGCTGGGAACGCAAGGGGAGGGGGCCGCGCGCAACCCGGCTTTTGCGTGGGCGCGCAACGACGGCCAGGCAAGCTTCACGGTGTTCACGAACATCCCCGTGGGCAGCGGTGACTTCCTTCAGGGTGTGGCGTTCGCGCGCTTCCGCCACGGCGGGCCCCTCGAGATCGCGCTCTCCTGGCACGACGTCGCGACCTCGATCGAGGTGCTTACCGTTCCCGCCGATCCCACCAGTCCTTGGGCGCTTCGTCCTCTCGGCCCCTTCACCGAAAAAGAAGAGCTGACGGCGCGAGATCTCGACGGCGACGGTGACGAAGACCTTTTTCTCGGCAACGCATGGCTCGAGAACCCCGGCACCCCCGAGGGCCCCTGGCCTCCTCACGTGATTGGCGAGGTGACCCAACCCAAAGCCGAACCCGATAGGCACGCTCTCGGTGACTTCGATGGGGACGGCCGAGTTGACGCCGTGGTGGGGTTGGAGGAGGGCACCGACCTGCT
Source organism: Myxococcales bacterium (assembly GCA_022184915.1). Lineage (NCBI taxonomy): Bacteria > Pseudomonadati > Myxococcota > Myxococcia > Myxococcales > Myxococcales bacterium. The sequence goes on from JAGTJU010000001.1 coordinate 1,743,735, forward strand.
GCTGTTCAGCGCCGGCAAAGACCCGCGGAAGCCCTGGCGGCGCCGAGTCATCGGCCATACGCCCGGTGGCGGGTTCAGCATGGGCGCGGCAGATTTTGATGGTGACGGTGACTTGGACGTCGTCGTGGGAGAGCACCGAGGGGTCCGCGAGAACCACACCTGGATCTTCGTCAACGACGGCAAAGGTCGGTTCACACGCCGCGCGGTCGATGTTGGTGATGCAGCTCTCATTGACCATCACGATGGATCGGTGCCCGTCGATCTCGATGGAGACGGTGACCTGGATGTCGTGTCCGTGGGCTGGTACACGCCCACGCTCTGGGTGTTGGAGAACCGGGCCCTCGTGAAGTGAGCGCACGCGCCCCGTCAGCTAAGTACCCTTGGCCTCGCCATGGAAGCGCGGAACGGAAAATCCTGGCTTTGGCTCGATCTCGACGCGCGAGTAGGCGTGCACGAAGGCGTGGGCTACCGCCCCTACGGCCTCTGCACTCGGATGTCTCGCGTCTCCTTGCCACAGGTCCATTCCCAAGGGATTCGTCTGGAAAAACTCGTAAATGGGAAAGTACGAAACACCTGAGGTTTCGTCCTGCTCTTCAAGGAGCGCAAAGACCGCGGCAAGCAGCACGGCTTTCGAACGGGAGTTGGCGACCTGAGGGTGAAGACCTCGTTTCGCCGTGTGTTTGAGCGGTACCGGCGACACCGTGATGACGATGGGGATCGTCGGGCCTTTGTGCAGCTGGATCAGGCTCACGATGTCACGAAGGTCTTGGAGGCACTCGTCGGGCGACAAGAAGCGGTTCGAGAAGGCCCCCGGCGGGAGTCCGTCGAAAGCGACGGCGTCTCTGTAGGGGGCGCGGTTCACGACCACGCGCGCTGCTCCCACCTGAGCCTCCCAGATATCCGCCAGACCCAGCGTGATGAGGAAGGAGTCCGCTGCCGCAAACATGTCCCGCGACTTGGCTGAAACCTCTTCCTTGACGAGGGCAAGCTCGCCCGGTGTCGTTGCATCCACGCAATGCCGGGTAGCATCGATGTAGGCGCGGGTCCCGCCCTCGACATCGACCACCCAGTCGACGTGCGGAACCGCTTGCCCCACTGCTCTGCGCAGCTCGTAGAGGATGGTGCGGGGGTTGTAGTGCATACCCCAGGACACTGCAGGCACGGAGAACCCGTGGTGGCGCAGCCACCGGTTGAGCTCCATGGCGAAGCAGCTCCCAATGGAGTAGGTGCGCGAGTCCCACTCGAGAAATCTTCGGGGCCTGATGGGCCGCTCGAGAGGGCTACTCTGCTTCGTCCACTTGGCGCCCACGTGCGGAAGGTCGCTTCTCCACGACATCAACTCACTCCTATCCGTTCGGTAAGGCATGCGCCGTGGCGTTTTGAGAGTGGAAGAGGCGAAGCTCTTCCGGCCCGAGCGGGTGCCGTACGTACACGCCTTGCTGCGGCTCGAGGGCGGTACGCCGCGCGCGGACTCCTCGAGACAGGTCCACCCGCTTCACGGCAAAATCCGCATGGGCCAGGCACCAGCCCACAAAGACGTCTTCTAGAACGTGTTGGCGCAGGCTCAGGTCACTTGCCGCGGCCACCACGGAGGCTGCCCGGCGGCTCACGAAGTAGCCGAAGCCCTCGGCGAAGAGGTCCGGGAAGGGGCCCCGGAAGGGGACCTCGGCATCGCGGGAGCTGCACTTTCCGTAGTGCCACGTTTCGACGATGCCCGGAACGGGAGGGGTCAACCGCCCCGCGTAGTCGACGCCGTCGAGCTCGAGGTTTGCCGAAACATCCAGGTGGACGTAGCTGTCGTCATCACACTTCAGGATGTGCTCGAAAGCAGAGAACTCGAGAGCCCACCGGAAAAGCGCTCGCGTTTTCTCCGGTAGGCATTCGTACGCGTCGCGCACGGGAAGGGTCAGAGACGAACCCACCACCGTGGGTGCCGGGTCCATGCCGTCGCCGTATACGAAGAGCGCTGCGACGCCTTTGGGAAGAGGCTGAGCCAACCAGGTCTCCCGGATGGCTTGAACCCGATCATGGTTGCGCTCGCATGTGGTGATGCAAACCAGAAGGCGGGACCTTCCGTAGTCAGGGCCGACACGGCTCTCACGCTGTCGCGTCTGTCTCATCCCGGGCGAACCATGATATACGCATTCGTGTGTCGAGTCGATCGGTCAATGAGCAAGCTCCTGTCCGGAAATTGAGGATGGCGCGGCGATTCGCCTGGGAGCATCACCGGGAGGGGTGGTCCCGCGTAGAGGACCTCGTGGAAAAGCATCTGGTCACAGCGGACGGTTTGCTTTTCGTAAGCGCCGTCGAGGATCAGCTGTTTCACTACGGGCCCGTGCGAGAGCCCTGGGTAGGCGTCATCCATCAAGTGCCTCACCATGACCTCCCTGGATTTCCCGACCTCGAGCGTTTCGTGAAGCTTCGCGCCTGGAAGGAAAGCGAGCCGTACTGCCGGGGCCTTTGGACGTTGTGCGACTATTTGCGGCGGTTTCTCGTCGACCGCGGGGTCAGGGTGCCTGTGGGCGTGGTCCCGTATCCCTCAGCGCGCGACGTTCCAGCCTTCGACTGGCATCGGTTCATGAATCGTCCGCGGCGCCGCCTCCTTCATGTGGGCGAGTTTCTGAGGAACTATCAGGCGTTTTTCGATCTGGACGTTCCAGATTGGCAGAAGGTGATGCTCTTGCCGGAAGATTGGGAGCGTCGCTCGAAAGCACTACACCTCAACGACTCCGTCGAGCTCCTTCCTACGCTCTCGAACGAGGAGTACGACCAGGTGCTGACCGATAGCGCGGTCTTTCTCGACCTCTTCGATGCACCTGCCAACACGGCCGTCGTGGAGTGTCTCGCGAGAGGAACGCCCCTCTGCGTGAATCGGGTGGGGGGCATCGAAGAGTACCTCGGACGGGCGTATCCCCTGTATCACCGCGGCGATGCTGCCGAAGTTCTGGGCGACCTCGAGCGGGTACGTGCAGCTCACCATTACCTCGTGGAGCGTCGAACCACCTTCGGATCGGATACCCATTTCCTCGAACGGCTGGCGGGGAGCGCCTGTTACGTGTCGTTGCCAGTCCCGCCGTCTTCGCGCACGGAGTTCCCGTCCTTCGAGGTCACGGTGCTGATTGCGACTTACGCTCGCGTGTACAACCTCCGCGCACAGTTAGAGGCCTTTTCGCGCCAAGAGCAGGCGCCGACATTCGAGATCGTGTTGTGGAACAACGACGCACGGAACTCTCGCGAGATCGACGAGATCGTTGCCAACGCTCCCGGTCATCTCAGGATTCGTGTGATCCACAGCAGCGAAAACATCTACTGCGCCATGCGATGGGCGGTGCCGGCCTTCGCACGCAGTGACGTGTTGCTCGTCTGCGACGACGACGTCTGCCCGAAACCATCCTACCTTCGCGTGATGGTCGACGCTCATCGTCGGTTGGGTCCGGAGGCCGCGCTATGCCTGAGGGGCCACAAGTTCAAGCCTCATGCCCTCAATCTCGAAGACCCAGGCCGAGAATGGCGGCGCGGTGAGCACAGTGCATTTTTCGATGAATCGGCTCCGGAATGCGACGTCCACTTCGCCCATGCCGACAATTTCGTCATCTCGCTCGATCTGCTCCGTCGAGCGTCGCTTCATCAGATGACCCACCCCGAGTACGTGCTCGTGGATGACTATTGGTTGTCGTATGTCCTTTCGGCACGCCTCGGAGTGACGCTCCGCAAGCTATGCGCACCCGACATCTTCGAGTTCACTCCCTGTGCAGACGATCCGAACATCGCCCTCTATCACAACCCGAAGGTTCAAGAGCAGAGGACGCGTCTTTACGTCGAGCACATGCTTGCGGGCTGGCCGATTTTCGACGAAAGCTCTCGGAGCGTGGCTTCGACGCAGGTCACAAGTTCGCGCGAACCCCTTCGATGACTCTGTCGAAATCTCCGTCCGGCATTCCCACGAATGAAGGCAGATAGATCCCGCGACGAGAGAGGCGCGCTGTCCGGGGAAAGTCTCTGTGAGCGATGGGCGTGCAGGGCTGCTCACTTACGGGATGGAAGAAGGGGCGTGTCTCGACGCCGGCTTTCAGCAGCCGGTCCGCGAAAGCCTCCCGAACGGCATGCTCAGGAAGAAGGACCCCGAATACCCAGTACGAGTTCAGTGCCCGTGGTGACTCCGGCGGAAGGATCAGCCCGGGGATGCCCTCGAGGCGTTCTCTATAGCGGCGTGCCAGTGAACGCTTCTCATCGAGGGCCCGCCCCAAGAACGGCAGCTGCGCGCATCCAAACGCCGCCAGCATGTTCGAAAGCCGTGCGTTGTAGCCCGCGCGGTGGTGGACGAAGCGCTCGGACCAGGTTTGTCCAAAACACAGATTCCTCAGGTCCCGCAGGTGTTCGGCCGTTGCGGCGTCGTTCGTGACGAGGGCCCCCCCTTCCCCGGTCGTTACGACCTTATTGGCGTAAAAGCTAAACACCGCGATGTCGCCGAACGAACCTGCCGGCCTTCCCTCCAGCGTGGCGCCTAGCGCCTCCGCAGCGTCTTCCAGGACCCATAGCCCGTTCCGTTTGGCAATGTCACAGATGCGGAGGGCATCGGCGGGGTGGCCGTAAGTGTGGACCATCATGACCCCGCGAGTTTTGGGGGTCAGGGCGGCTTCTACCTCGTCTGGATCCATGTTCCAGGTGTCGTCGGCGTCGACCGGAACCACCTTTACACCCCGGCGAAGGAGCGCGGCGATCGGCGCAAACATACAGAAGTTCGGAACGATGACCTCGTCACCGGGGCCAGCCCGAAGTTCTTCCAGCGCCAAGTCGATCGCAGCGGTACCGCTCGACACCGCGACGGCGTAGCGTGTCCCGGCTGCCTCGGCCACGAGCGCCTCCATGCGCTCGACGAAGTTGCCGGTTCCCGATATCTGCGTCGAGCGCAGGGCCTCGAGTACGTAGCCTTCCTCGAGTCCGAATAGGTGAGGGCGGCAGACGGGTACCCGCGGAGCTAGTCTCGAGGCATCCATGACCAGCGAGCTCCGTTGTCGCGGAACCAGGCCACGGTCCGGCTGAGCCCCTCGTCGAGCGACACGAGTGGCTCCCAGTTCGTGAACGTCCGCAGCTTGCGATTGTCTGCGCAGAACCTGCGGATATCGTGGCGACGAAGGCGGCTCGGGTCGACATCGACCCGCACGTCCTTGACGCCCATGATTGCCGCCAGGCGCTTCACGATCCCTGCGACCGAATGCGCGTGGCCTGAACCGACGTTGACCACGTCCCCATCGGGCACCTGAGAGGTCATGAGAGCGGCGAGCGCCCGTGCCGTGTCATCGACGAAGGTGAAGTCGCGTTCGGCCTCCAGGTTGCCGAGGCTCAAGCTCGGTCCGTTGCTGAGTTGCCGAATCAGCTCGGGAATCAGGTAGGGATGGGTTGCTCGCGGACCGAAACAGTTGAAGATTCTGGCGACCAACACGGGAAGCCCGTGCTCGAGGTAAAACGTGTGACAGAGCCGGTCCGCAGCAAGCTTTGCCACCGCGTAGGTGTTCACGGGGAGCAAGGCGGAACCTTCGTCGATCCTGTCCTCTTTCGTTTCGCCATACACCTCGGTCGACGAGACGTGAAGGACCCGCTTTATCCCTGCCTCCTTCGCTGCGCGCAGGACGTTCAGTGTGGTGATCAGGTTCCGATCGAAGAAGCGCTGCGGGAACTCGTAGGCCTCAGGGACGAACGTGTCGCCGATGCAGTTGAACACCAAATCGATCTCGTTCGCACGCAGCACCTTCGTGAGCTGAAACGGATCCATCGCGTCCCCTTCGACGTCGAGAACCTGAGGGACGCGTGGCAGATTCGCGGACGATCCCTTCGAGTAGTCGTCGAACGACACCACCCGGGCTCCGAGCTCAACCAGTACGCGCGTAAGTGCGGAGCCTACAAATCCTGCGCCCCCCGTGACCAGCGTCGTCTGCTCTGCCAGCTTCAACACGTCCTCCATGCGATGGCAGAGTACCGCCAGCCAGGTCTAGTCTGTCAAGCGTCGACACGAATTTGACTTGTCCATTTCGCGGAGCTTGGAGTAACCTCGCTGCAACAACTCGGAAGGGGACACATGGCGAGACGAAAGGGTTCAGGGGCGAAGCGAATCACAGCGGAGGGTGGCAAGGCAACGAGCCCAGTTTCCGATCTGGGTCTGAAGGACCTCGCTGAAGCTCACATGAAGTCGGCGGTGGATCGGCTGGCCAAACTGGTCGATGACGAAGACGCGCGGGTGGCCTTCGAGGCCAGTCAGCTGATACTGCGCTTGTCGAGACCTTACTTCCCCGGTCCGGTCGTCGGTCCGGGATTTGGCCCGGGCTTTGGAGGGCGAACGCCGTGGGGTGGTTGGGGCCCCGGCGATGTGTGGGGCGATCCTTGGGGTGGCGGCCGCGCAGGCTGACGTCACCTTGTTCTTTCCTGCCTATCGCGGTCTGGTCGTAGGCCTCCACGAGCGCGGTTTCGAGTCCTTCGGATTCGATCATCGGCGCCTAAGTGGGGAGGCCTTGGCCGGGGCCGCTTTAGGGTGGGACCTCGATTGGCATGGCCGGGCGCGGGTTCGCTATTTGCTCGCGCAGGACACGCCTTTCGGGGCGCCCAAGGTCTCGATAACCGAACCCGCATCGGCTCGTACCTGTTGGCGGCATGTGGAGCGCGATGGAACCATTTGTCTGCTTCCCCCCGGGGCGAGCTGGCAGCCGTTCCTTCACCCCAGGGCCATCGCAGCTGGTTTGCGTTCGTTACTTGGCGTGTTGTCCGTAAATCTGAACGCGCGCGAGCCTCGTCCGGACACTGTCGGCGAGAGACATCGTTGGGTGAACGACCCCGTGAGGGTCTGGTCTTTGATTCCTGTGTCAGGCTTCAAAGGCGCGGCCTGCGCCGCCCGTGTTCAAGGACGTTGGGTGGTCGCCGCGCATCGTAGAGACCTCGAAGCTTGGGTGGAACATCGGGGTGTACCTCCGGTTCCCGTAAATCAGGCGTGGGTCTCGTGGGTGGACAGTTTCTCCGAAGTTCCCCGCGACTTGGCGGACCTTTCCCCACGGGCCCTCAGGGCCTTGGATCGCGGCGGTTTAGCTGTCTATGGTGTCCCGACCGAGGCTGGACCGCTCATGGTAGCCGTAGTCCGTAGCGAAGAGGGGACCCTTGCGCGTCTGCGTGTCGACCGCGCCGATCGGGCGTGGCTTCACGAACGCGGGGGAACCGGTCTGAGTGGTGGCCTCGCTTCGGCGCACGTCGTGCTCCTCGGCTGTGGCTCTCTGGGAGCAGGTGTGGCAGGCCTTTTGGCCCGCGCCGGAGTGGGCAAGCTGACGCTCATCGATCCCGACACTCTGAGTTGGGACAATGTGGCTCGACACGCGCTCGGAGGCGACTCGATCGGGCGTCCCAAAGCGCTTGCGGTTGCGGCGAGCCTGCGCTCTCATCTGCCGACGACACCCGAGGTCGTGGGACTTGCAGAGCGTTGGCAGGAGGTCGCTGCGCGCAGCCCGGATCGCCTCGAGGCCGATGTCATCGTGAGCACGATGGCCGCGTGGCCCGATGAATTGGCTCTCGCCGAGTGGCTTCGACCACGCAAAACGCCTCTGGTGCTCGGTTGGCTCGAGCCCGAGGCGGCTGCGGCGCATGCGATGCTCTCGAACCCAGGTTGTCTGGCGTGTAGTTTCTGGCCGTCGGGAGCTTTCCGCCACCCCGTCGCCTTGCCAACGAAATCCTCGGCGCGCCTGGCCGATGGGTGCCACGAGCACTATCTGCCTTATGGGTACGTCGATGTCGTGGCGGCACAGGCTTTGGTCACCCGTCTGGTCATCGATGTCATCGAACGCAAGGTGACGAGGTCGACCCACGTCGCCTGGGTGCCCACGCCCCGGGAGCTCGAGGCTCTTGGCGCCGAAGCCTCGCGCGACACCCGCGACAGCCATGTGGGCGCTCTCCCTTCGGTGAGCAAATCGGAGGTGCGCCGGGACCTGCCCAAAGACCCGACCTGTTGGCTCTGCGCCGGGGGAGGATAGTTCGTTTTGTCGTTCGTCCCTCCCCTTCTCCACTACTGCTGGTTCGGCTCGGGTCCCGAGCCTCACGCCGACTTCCGAAAAGGGTGGCGGTTGCTTCACCCGGGCAGCACGGTCATGCGCTGGGACGAAACGAACGCTCCCCTCGAGCATCCCTATCTCCGCAGAGTCTTGAGAGAGCGCAGCTATTCGAAGGCCGCAGACTTCATGCGGCTGTGGCTGATGGTGAACTACGGGGGCATCTACCTCGACGCCGACGTGGAGTGTGTGCGGTCGCTCGATTCCCTGCGCGACCGTCCCTTTTTCGTCGGGTTCCAACGCGAGGCGGGCTTCGACCCACTCGAAAGCGTGAATTCAGCCGTTTTGGGGGCGTGCCGGGGTCACTGGGGCGCTTCCGAGCTGCTCCGTCGGCTTCTTGCTGGTGACGACGGAAGCCAGGCCCCCATGGAATCGGGGCCACGCCTCGTGAGCCGCCTCCTCGTCGAATTGGGCCTCGCGTATGCGGACGAAGAAGTCTGTTTGCGTTCACCCACCGGTGAGAGCATTCACGTCATGCCACGACGAGCCTTTTATCCTTACTCTTGGGTCGAGGACGCCGATCGTACGCTTGTTGGTCCCGACACATTCGCGATTCATCATTGGGACGGAAGTTGGGTCGCGGCCTGGAGAGCGTCACGTATCCAACGCGTGAAGCGTATGTCGGAGACGGCGTCTCAGCTCCTCGAAGTTGGCGATGCGGTGGTGCAGGGGCCGAGTTCCCTGCTTCCTCAGCAGTAGGGGCAGGGATTGGCATGGAAGCTCAAGGAAGGTCTGAACGTCAGACAAAGACCGGCTGAAGTCACGGACCAGTCTTTCGTACGAAAGATCCAAGACGTCGTGTTTGCAAAAGGCTTGCCGTACCCAAGCATTGTGAACCTGCACTTTGTCCAAGAACGCGAGGCACGCCTCCGGGTCGACGTGAACGGGAGTCGGGGTGGGCGCGGGCGGCTCGTCGAGTTCGACGTGCCACTTCCCCGTCGCTTCGGCTTCGCAGAGCGATACAAAGGCTTCAACCCCCTGGGCGCGGCTCAGGTGGACGATGCGGATCCTGGGTTCGTCAATCAAGTACTGCCAGGCCGTTGCAGCAGGTTTCTCCCGTGCCTGGAAGTAGAAGAGCTTGAACCCAATGGCCAAGAGATCTTCGTCGTCACGGGCATGGAATACATGAGTCCTGAGGTAAGCCGCACCGTCCATCCCGTTCTCGTAGCTCGCGAAGAGCCCTCCCAGCTGCGAGCGTCGTTCCTCAGGCTCGTCTTGAAAGATCTCACCAAATGCCTGCACCCCAGGGTGTTCGCGAAGCGCGTTCAGCAGGAGTGTAGACCCGCTTCTCGGGTGACCGAGAAGGACGAAGTGAACCTTGGCTTTCGACGTGTCCGGGTGGTTCATGTCCCCAGGTCCCGTGGTGAGCTCAGGAGGGGGGCGCGAAGGCTCGCCAGGTTGCTGAGGTCGATGTCTGGATCTCCCAAGGAAGGATCGGCAAGTACGCGGAGAAAGGCAGCGTGTAGCGGGTGTGTCTCGAGATGAACCGACCGTTTCTGGGCTTCGTCTTCGTCGAAGGTGCCTGGCCAGTGAATGAACTTCATGAACAACACGGTCGAGCACCCCATCTCGCGAGCCAGCTGGACGAAGGCGGGCATCTCGTGGAAGTTGTTGGTCTGAACGACGAAGCTGATCTCGAGGAAATCCAGAATGCCCTCGCGGTGCAGCCCCCCGAGAAACGCGAGGTTGCGTCGTAGCTTGAGGAAGCTGCCCCCCCGGTTCACCTTGTAGGTCTCGGGCGTCGCAGCATCCACAGATATCGAGACCCCGGATATGGCACCGTGGGCGGAGGCGAAAGACGCCCACATGTCGGCGTCGAGCGTGAGCCCATTGGTCATGAGCAAGATCTTCACGCCGGGGTGAACGGAGGCGTCGAAGGTTCGGAGGAATTGTCTGTAGAGGCGGCTCGCGATGGCGTCGCCATGTCCCGTCACGATGACGGTGCGAGCGGTTCCCAAGAAGGCCTCGAGCACGATCTTTTGTGTCACCGCCGCATTCTCGAACGCTGAACCTTCCAAGGAGATGAAATCGCTCCGACAGGTCGGGCACCTTAAGTTGCACGTAGGGTCGTATCCAAGGCTGAGTGTTGCCGGCGGATTCGCGAGAATGGTTGCACCCGTTCGCACCCAGGCCTGGTGGGTTTGCGCGCGAACCTTCTCGAGAGGAACCAGGGACCCGCGCACGAGATCTGGGCACTGCGCACGGTCGCAGTACCGGTAGCTTCCATCGAGGACGGATTCGCGGATCGCCTCTGCCGTCTGCGAATTCCATTGCTCTTGAAGGTTGCCTTCCCGCACGTCACCGATCGGCGTGGGGAGCCAGTCTTCGCAACAAACGCGCAGCTTTCCCTTGGCGTCGACTCCCAGGAACTCGAAAGGCCGGGGGCAGAAGCCCGGGTGAGTCTCCCGGGCAGATGGGCTCGCCTGGAGCGGGGGAAGCAGGGCCTCGTAGGGCGTGGCTCGAAAGCGGTCCCGAAGGGCTTGCAGGTTGACCACCTGTTCATGGAGAGGTCTCCTGAGGAGAGGCGCTTGAGGGGGCTCTACAGGGGCAGACCCGGGGGCTTGTAGAAAAGCGAGCACGTCCGCAATCGTTGGCCCGTATCTGTCGCGAAGGCCACGTTCGTACCCAAGTTCGAGGAACGCGTGGTGCCGAAAGGCTCGCCTTGCCCAGCTCCGTTGCGCCGTGACGCGATCGAAGTAAGCCGAAAGTTCCTCCGGATCGATCTCGAACGGCTCGACCGGCGGGGGGAGCGGCGCGCCTCTTGAACGCGTCCACACACCGCTTCGGCGCGCAACTTCATACGACACCCATGCGGCGAGGAGGTCTCGTCGAACGAGGTGAACGACCGCAATCTCCCGGTGCTCGACGAGGTAGTCCCAAGCCGAGGCGATGGGCCCGATGCGGGCTTGTTCGTAAAAGAGCTTGAATCCTGTCGTGCGCTCGCCGGCGAAAAAGGACTGGAGAAACGCGGAGCCCTCTTGTCCGTCAGCAATCGGTGTGACCTCCCCGAAGGTGTGCTCGCGGCGAACGTCGGGCTCGTCGTGAAGAAGCTCGCCGTACGCGGCGACCCCTGCACCCCTCAACGCCTCAACGAGCAACGTCGAGCCCGAGCGGCCGCTCGTGAGGATCACGAAGTGTTGCTTTCCCATCAACCGCCGCCATATTCCGACGCTCGTCAGAGCAAGTAAAGTCTCAAGGCGATAGCGCAGTGCGCCGCGTTGTGTCGCCGGCTGGGGCGTCGTTGGCTTGGCTGCCATGCAGAGGCGTAGTACTTTCAAGAGCCGGATCCCATCGAACGTGACTGACACTTGGGTCGTGACGACGTACTTCAATCCTTGTCGATACGCGACGAGGTATGCGAATTTTGTGGCGTTCCTAAAGGGTATGGAAGCGGTTGGGGCCAACGTATTGGTTGTGGAACTCACAGAAGGTGTTTCCGAGGTCCTCCCACACGCGGGGGGGCAGGTGCACGTGCTTGGGTTCAACGGAAACGCGGCCATTTGGCAGAAGGAACGGCTCATCAACCTGGCGAGGGTTCGTCTGCCTCCGTCCTGTTCCAAGATCGTGTGGGCCGACGCGGACATCCTCTTCGAAGATCCGCAGTGGCTGTCCAAGACCTCCGCGATGCTCGAAACGAAGATGGTGCTGCAGCCGTTCAGTCGCGCTGTGAATCTGTCGCGGAGCGGGCATACTGACGGGGATGTTGCCGGCTGCGACGAAGTCGAGTCCTTCTCGTCTGTGTTTGCGCGAAGCCCAGAACCGGCGCAGAAGTACACGTTCAAGTCTCATGGGCATACCGGGTACGCGTGGGCGGCGAGGCGGGAGCTCCTTCAGGCGACCGGGCTCTACGACGCCTGCATGACGGGAAGCGGGGACCACCTCATGGCACACGCCTTCTCGGGCACCGTCGACTCAGCGTGTGTGTCCACGACCCTGGGAGGGGGCGCCCACGCACGTCACTTCCACGCATGGGCGGCCAGGGCGGGGCGGTTCGTGGACGGGCGGCTCGGCGCCATCGAAGGGCGTGTGTTTCACCTCTGGCACGGGCGCACGGAGGACCGGAGATATCACGAGCGCAATCAGACGTTCAAGCGATTCGCGTTCGATCCTGAAAGAGATCTTCAGGCGACGGAATCAGGCCTCTGGGAGTGGGCGGGCTCGGCAGCCGAGATCAAGGCATGGTCACACGATCTCTTCGTGTCTCGTGCAGAGGATGGCCCCTCCGCCCATGAGACCGTCTGACATGTCCCCCGACGACATCTGGGTCATCACGTCGTATTTCAACCCGTGTGGCTACGAGACGCGAAGGCAGAACTTCGACGTCTTCGTCGAGGGGCTTGCACAGGTAGGCGCGCGGCTGCTCGTCATCGAGCTCACGGGACCAGGACAAAATCCCCATCTCGAAGGCCCTTACGCGTTGACGCATCTCAAGTCGCCCGAGCGGATCTGGCAAAAAGAACGTCTCTTGAACGTTGCGATTGGCTTGCTGCCTCCGACATGCACGAAGGTCGTTTGGAGTGACTGTGACCTTCTCTTTGGCAATCCCCGCTGGCTATCGGACACGTCGAAGGCGCTCGACCATTACAAGGTGGTCCAACCGTTCGCCACCGGAATCCACCTGCCGCGTGGCCAGCGAGCGAGGGGAAACGCGGATCAACACTTCGAGTCGTTCGGCGCCGTGTTCTCTCGCGACCCCCACCGGGCACATCACGCGCCTTACTGCGACCATGGTCATACGGGATTCGTCTGGGCCGCACGACGAGAGATCCTCGCACGCGTTGGCCTTTACGATGCGTGCCTGACGGGGAGCGGAGACCACCTCATGGCCCACGCCTTCGCCGCAGGCGGCGTGTCGCCATGCATTCCGGCGATGCTCGGCGAACAGGGCCCCTACCTGGAGCACTTCTTCGCGTGGGCAGCGGCCGTTGACGCCTGTGTCGGGGGCCAGGTCGGCTACGTCGAGGGGGAAGTCTTGCATTTGTGGCACGGCGAACGCGCTGACCGGCGTTATCGAGAACGAAACCAGCAGTTCAAGGCATTCGGCTTCGATCCGCGAAGGCATATCGTCCACGACGCCGGTACCCCGTGGCGATGGGGGGATGCGCCGGAGGCCCTGAGGGCGTGGTCGGCTGAAATGTTCCCCTCCCGCCGCGAAGACGGGTGTGTGTGATCGGCCTTGCCCGTCGTGTTCGCTTACGTGAACTCGAGCAGATGGGCGGCGTCAGGGCGTGCACTCGCGAGGTCCGGACAGCCGGCCAGCTGCATCGCCCGGCGTAGATCTTCCATCAGCAGGTTCATGGAGCTCTCGATGCCTGCCTGCCCGCCGGTGGCCAGAGCCCAGAGGATAGGGCGCCCGAGAAAAACGCCCGTCGCCCCGAGAATGAGAGCCTTGAGCGCATCGACCCCTGTCCGGAAGCCTCCATCGATGAACACAGGCATCCTGCCCGCAACCGCCTCGACGACTCTCCCAAGTGCACGGATCGTGGAAAGGGCGCCGTCGAGCTGCCTGCCGCCGTGGTTCGAGACCATGACACCCGCCAGATCGAGGTCAATCAGAGCGGGGATGTCTCGTGCGCTCATGATCCCTTTGACTACCACGGGGAGCTTAGATTTCGAACGGAGCCAGCCAAGATCCTGCCATGTGCTCGACGGGTCCAGCTCCACCCCGACAGAGTGCACGGGGTTGTTGAAGTCGACGCGGTCCACCCGAGGAAAGTTGGCCGCACCAACGTCCGGGGGAAGACTGAACCGATTGCGGATGTTGCGTGGGCGGTGTCCTGGGACGGGACATCCCGCCGTCACGACCACGGCCCTGTAGCCCGCTCGCTCAGCCCTGTCGAGCAGCTCGAGCGTGATCCCGCGGTCCTTGAAAAGGTAGGTCTGAAGCCAAAGGTCCGCGCCACCAGAGGCCTCCGCTACGGTCTCGAGCGGGATGCTGGACATACAACTCGAGATCATGGGAAGTCCCAGACTTCGCGAGGCGCGCGCGGTTGCAATCTCCCCTTCGGAGTGAACCAGCCGGTGGAAGGCTGTCGGGCTGAAGCCCAGGGGAGCAGCAAAGGTGCGACCGAACACGGACATGCGCAGCTCTGGTGCCGCGACGTTTCTGAAACACCGTGGAACCAGGGCGAGTCGGCCGAGATCGCGCTGGTTCCCTCGGAGGGTGCGCCCCGTCCCGGCGCCGCAGTCGATGTAGTCGAAGATCGGGGTCGCAACGATCTTTTTTGCTGCCGCGCGGAGCTCCCCAACGGCCAGGGCCGCTCGAGGGTTCGTCGTTGCGTGGTCTGCCACCCCGCGACCCTACCGGAGGATTCCCGAAGCGCATAGGTCCCCCGCGCTTACCCACGAAAAAACTGCCAGGGCGAACCGAAAGCCGCTTGACACACGTTGCCTCTGTCAGGACCATTCGTCCATTCCGTCTGAAGGCAACGCTCTGAGTGGATTGGGCGGTTGACTCGGGGTGGCCGCGGCTGAGGATCACATCAAGGTGCAACGAGAGCGAATCTACCAGCCAGGGCTGAACCGGCGCGAAGAGCCCGTCGTCAGTTCGCACTTCATGAACGGCCTCAGCCGGGACGACCGGCTCTCGCTCTATGACGACCGTACCTTCAGCGAGAGGGTCGTCACGATCTCTCGGCGGGCCGTCGCGGAGCAGATCCTGCCGGTCTTGGTCAAGGCCTCCGTGTCTTTTGGACACGAGCGTGCCCGGGCGGCCATGAAAAGAGCGCGTCTGCACCATGGCAGTTACGGATGCTCGCGGCCCGAGGCGGTAGGGAGCGCCGAAGCCGTGACAGAGGTCATGTTCGACCGGCAGTTCCGGCGAGGCTCGCGGGAGACATGTTCGCGCCGGACGATCCGAGACAGCGTTTTGGCGCGCATGGCTCGAGGACTCCCTATCGAAATGGTGATTCCCGCCTTACCCTACAAGTTCTCCTGCCCGCTCAAAACGCGTGGCCAGCTTCCGGATCTCGGGGAGGTCAACTTCCTGCTCGGCGTCCATGAGATCCTCGTCGCCGTGGACACCCTCTACCGACAGTCGGCGTCGGACAGGTCGGGATCGCTCGCGAGGTTCACGGTCATTTGCGATGGAACGCGCTTCAACGCCCTCGTGAACGAGCCTGACGAGGTGGTGATGCGCTACCAGGCGGGGGTACGTGACTGGCTTCGGCGGCTGGGTCTGGACCACGAGATCTGCCTGCTCGATTACCGGGCGGACATCCACGCGCAGCTTCCCAGGGAGATCCGCTGCGAGAAGGAGATAACGCGACGCGTTTCGCGAGAACGATACGCCCAAGTGATGTGGCCTGCGTTCGATCCCCGCGACATGCTCGGAACTCTCGCGAGGGTGACACGTCTCGACCCTGATCCCGAGAGGATGAACGAGAAGGGGCGATTCGTCTCGCTCCTGGAGTCGCTCGCGTTCACGGTCAGGTACCGTTGCCTCGAACCCTATAGGGCTCTTCCCGCCGAGATCTTTCGTGCCTTCTATCGAGAGCTGACGAGCCACCTCTTCCGATCGGACGAATCTCTTCCCAGGCTTGACTCATCGATCGTGTCGGGCGAAGAGAAAGAGTCGTTACGCGAAGCGATGTTGCTCGAGCTTTTCGAGGCGGCGATCGAATACATCTCGGAAATCAAGAGTGACCGAGATCTGGCGGTCGATCCCATCGCCCTGTGCCTGCCCGAACGTGTCAGGTGGACAATCCATGCCAAGCCAGGACAGCTCGGAATCGCCTCACCTTCCACGGAGGGGAAGGTGGTCCAGCCCTGGGCCGGGACAGCGTATTTCAAGTCTGCGGGGAACGGGGGGATTCGTCTGTGCAGTCTTCCCCTTCTGGCCCTCGAGGGCTCAGGGGCGGTTCCCGTTTGCGTCGAGGAAGGCTCTCCGCACGCACAGCCCCTCTTCTACATCGACGCGGGCCTGGGGGTCACAGGAATCGATGACTTCATCTCGAGGTTGGCTGTTGGGCTCGACAGGCGACGATCGAACTAACCTGAGGTCCCTTCAGGAAGGCGTGGGCGAGCGTTCAAGGTCGTCCGACCCCCAAAAGCGCGTACTCTTTTATGCGTTCGAGGGTGGTACGGGTCTTGGGCACCTGCGCAGGCTTTGTGCAATTGCCGCCCACCTCCAGGGCCCGTGTGCCTGCCTCTTCGTGACCGGGCACAGGACGGCCGCCCATTGGTTCATTCCGTCTGGCTGCGAATACGTGCACCTACCGAGCTGGGACACCCTCTTCGCCTCCAAGGCAACCTACTGGGGCCGCGAGCCGTTCTGGGCTTGCAGTCGACAAGAGGCGCTCGGCCTGCGCACGGAGATCCTGAGGGGCATCGTTCGCGGATTTCGTCCTGACGCTCTCGTCGTAGACCATCTTCCGCTGGGAGCCGAGGGCGAGCTCGCGGACATCCTGGAGAGCACCCCGTGTCGGAAGTATCTGGTGACCCGTGGCGTACAGAACGAGACCGAAGATCTGCAAAGGCTGATCTTCGGTGGAGAGGCTCATGCCAGCCTCGTCAAGCACTACGACCGCATTCTGGCCGCCATCGATCCGCGGGTGTTCGATTTTGGCCATCGTTATAGCTTGCCGCCTGAGGTCGTGGGAAAGGTCCTGCATACGGGATACGTGACCGAGCCGATCGGGCCCGACGTCATCGTCCGAACCCGTGCCGAGCGAGGCCTCCGGCCCCACGCCGTTTGGGTCGTGGCTTCCGCGGGGGGCGGGCAAAGGGGAGAGGCGCTCATCAAGGCGTGCTTGGCCCTGGCCTCGCAGCACGAGGAGATCGTTTTCGACATCGTCATGGGTCCCCGATCGGCACTCCCCTGGCACCGAACTACCGAAACCCTCGTCGATGAGGGGGCGGTTCGTCTCCACAGGGAGACGGGATCCATGCCGCTTTTCAACGCTTCCGCTGATATCGTCATCTCGTCAGGAGGCTACAACACGACTCTCGAGGCACTTCAGGGCAACGCCAGGATTTTATGCTTTCCGTACCGGACAGACGAAAGGGACGAGCAAGTTCAACACGCCAAGTACCTAAAGCCCTTTGTCGATCTGGAGGTGTCTACGGACCTCGGGGAGCTTCCAGCCTTGTTCTCCCACGTCCTCGCCCGCGTACGTACTTCGGTCCCGGCAGATGATCGTCGTCTCCTCGACCTGCGCGGAGCTCCCAGGATCGCCGAGATCGTTCTTGAAGATCTCGCGTCCGCACTACAGCCTGGAGGGGTTCCGTGAACCCACCTCGCATCGGCGTCATCGGAGCGGGGGTCATGGGCGTAGGCGTTGCCCAAGTGCTCGCGGAAACCGGTCATCAGGTCGTCCTGGTCGATGTCGACACAAAGGCGTTGGCGCGCGCGCGAGAGGAGATCGACAAAGGCTTGAAGTTGTCGGCGCTCTTCAACCCTCAGTCGAGGGGCGCCAATCGAGCTCAGGTATTGAAGGCAATCGCCTTCGCGACGAATCTCGATGGTGTCGCAGACGTGAGCTTTCTCATCGAAAATGTGACGGAGTCTCCGGTCATCAAGGAGCCCTTGTACCGGCGGCTCGATGAGGTGTGCAAGCCGGAGTGCATTTTCGCCGCCAACACGTCTGCGATTCCCATCGCGAGATTGGCACGTTCGACAAGCAGGCCGGATCGCGTCATTGGTCTTCATTTCATGAACCCTGTCCCACGGAAGGAGTTCGTCGAGGTGATCGTTTCTGAGCACACGAGTCAGACCACGGTGGCGTTGTCCCTGGAACGGCTACGCCTGATGAACAAAAAAGGTCTGGTCGTCAAGGATTCCCCCGGGTTCGTCTCGAACCGCGTGCTCATGCTGGCGATCAACGAGGCGATTGCCCTGGTACAAGAGGGGGTTGCGGATGCGCGCGGTGTGGACGAGATCTTCGTAAAGTGCATTGGACAAAAGATGGGCCCGCTCGCCACCGCGGATCTCATCGGGCTCGATACCGTCTTGAAGACGCTCGAGTTTCTGCACGAAAGTTATGCTGCCGGGAAGTACAGTCCCAGCGCCTTGTTGGTCAGCATGGTTGCCAAAGGACGCCTTGGCCGCAAGACAGGAGCAGGGTTCTTCGATTACGAGGGGAGCAGCGCGCGATGACGGCAGCCAAGGAAAGGATCCGGGAGTACTTCGAAGCGACGATTCATCAGCGGGTAGGAGACGCGGACGATATTTTCGCCCTCGGACTTGTCGACTCGATGTTTGGCCTGCAGTTGGTCACCTTCGTCGAGAACCGGTTTGGAATCGTCGTTGACGGCGACGAGCTCAACATCGACAACTTCTCCTCAATCAACGCGCTTTCGGCGTTCGTCGAGGCCAAGACCTCCGCCGCGGCCGGCGGAGCCTAGGACATGCGGCTGTCCGAGCTTCAGCAAGAGCGCCTCAGACGGGCCCGATCGTTCGCAGACGGGGAGCTCGCACCCAACGCCACGCTGGTGGATCAAAGCGACACCACACCCGCTGCCCTTCTCGAGACCGTGAGGCGCGAAGGCTTGCTCGGTCGGGCGTTGCCCGCCGAGTGGGGTGGGGGAGGCTACGATCCCGTCAGCCACGGGGTGGAACTCGCTGAGGTAGGGCGGGTTTCTTCGACATTGAGGAGCCTTCTCACCGTTCACGATATGTCAACGCAGGCCGTCTTGCGCTTCGGAACACAGGCGCAGAAAGCGGAGCTCCTCCCTCACCTTTGTTCGGGAGAAAAGCTCATCGCGTTCGCCTTGACCGAGCCCGAGTCGAGCAGCGCCACTCAGGTGTTGCAAACCCGGGCCGCTCGAGAGGGGCGTGACCTCATTCTGACGGGCGTGAAGACATGGGTCACATTCGGCGCCGTCGCTGATTGTTTCCTGGTATTTGCAGATTGCGAGGGGCGTTCGGTGGCACTCGTGGTCGAACGAAACACACCAGGAATCGAGGTGCTTCCCATCCATGACGTGCTCGGCACCAGAGGCTCGATGCTTGCGAGCATACGCTTTCATGGTGTGAAGGTTCCGAAAGACAGACAGATCGGCGCGGATGGTGCCGGGATCAACTTCGTCGCGAGTGTGGCGCTCGATCAGGGGCGCTTTTCCGTTGCCTGGGGCAGTGTCGGAATCCTCGCAGCCTGCCTTCACGCATGTGTCTCATACGCGAAGTTGCGTGCACAAGGTGACGCAAAGCTTGGGGATCACCAATTGGTCAAGCGGCAGCTGGCCGACATGCTGGTGGAGCACTCCGCGGCACGGGCGCTCTGCATGCGCGCCGCTTGCCTTCGAGCCGAGCGTGACCCGCGGTCCCCCATGGAGACCTCCCTGGCAAAGTATCATGCCTCCGCGTCTGCGATGCGGGTAGCTGCCGCGGCGGTTCACCTTCACGGTGCGAACGGATGCTCCAGCGACTACCCCGTCAGTCGATACTTGCGTGACGCTACGATCATGGGAATCGTGGAAGGCACGCATGAGATGCATCAACTGGCTTTGGGCTCGTACGCACTCCGAGAACCCTACTTTCTAGACTAATCCGAGTGGTCGCGGGAGACGAGAGAGCATGAGCCTCGAGCTTACTCACAGCAACAGCAGGGTTCCGCTGCTCAAGTGCGTCGTATGGGATCTCGACGATACGATCTGGGAGGGAACCCTCCTCGAAGGTGGTGGCGATGCGCTGAGGTTGGGCGTTGCTGAGCTCATCAAGGGTCTAGATGCTCGGGGTGTGTTGCAGTCCATCGCCAGTCGGAACGACTCGTCAGCCATGGAGAGGCTGCGTTCCTTTGGGCTCGATCGGTACTTTCTTTATCCCCGGTTCTCCTGGGGTCGCAAGTCGGAGTCCTTGAAAGAGATCGCTTCGGCCCTGAATATCGGCGTGGACAGCTTGGCGTTCGTTGACGATCAACCCTTCGAGCGTGACGAGGTGAGCGCCTGCCTTCCTGGCGTGCTGACTGTGGACGCGGGGGATCTCAGTCGGTTGCTGCGTGACCCACGCTTGCCCACGGGGGGGACGACGGAGGCCAGGCAGCGGAGGCAGCTCTACCAGGCTGAGATCAACCGCAGAGTCGGCGAGGAGACGTTCCAGGGAGGTCGGGAGGCCTTTTTGCGGGAGCTCGGGATGGTCGTGACGATTCGCCCTGCGAACGATGATGACCTTGCAAGAGCCGAGGAGTTGACGTCCCGAACGAGCCAAATGAACACCACTGGCAGGGTGTACACCGCACGAGAGCTCCACGACATGTCGAGGTCCTCCGCCCATCTCGTTTGGGTCGCGGAGCTCGACGATCGCTACGGTGGATCCGGTGTCGTTGGTTTGGCGGTCGTCACGCTCGAGCGGGGACTATGGGTCTTGGAGCTGCTCATCACCTCATGTCGTGTCGTGAGCAGGGGCGTGGGGGGGGTGATGCTGAGTTGCCTTCTCGAGCGCGCCAAAGCGGCAGGTGTCCGCCTTCAGGCGCTGTTCATCCCGAACGAGAAAAACCGCATCTCCTACGTCACCTACAAGTTCGCGGGATTCCTCGAGGCGCAGACACGGAGTGACGTGCGCGTCCTCGAGCATCCGTTAGTCGAGATTCGGCCTGTTCCCGCCCACGTTGCCGTCGTGGTCAAGGGGTGACGGCGCCCAGAACCCTTCGTATCCGAGCTTGCGCAGCAGCCGGCTCCGCACCACGGGCCACTCGTTGGCGATGATGCTGAAGACAATCGAATCTCTGATTCGTCCGTCTTTGTAAATCAAGTGGTTCCGCAAGCGGCCTTCCTCCACTGCGCCCAAGAGCTTCATCGCTGCCCGTGACGCCATATTGAGTGGGTCCGTGATGAGCTCGATCCGATTCATCCCCCAGCGCTCGAACGCCAGGGTCAGCTGGAGTAGGCGCACCTCGAAGTTTGTGAGGGTACCTCGCGTGTCCGGGCCGTACCAGGTCGACCCGATGGCGAGCCGGCGGTGCTCCGGGACAATCTCGTAAAATCGCGTCGTGCCAACGACGCATCCGTCGGCCTTGCGAACGACCGCGAAGGGAAGCTGCGTGCCCGCCCGTGCGTGAGCCAGGGCGCGATCGAACCAGGGATCGAAGTCGTCTCCAGCCCCGCAGTAGCCGATGGGGAAATAAGTCCAAATGCTCTGGTCCCTATCGGCGAGGGAGCGCAAGGGCTGCCGATGGGCCTCCGTCAAGGCGTCGAGGGCGACGGCAGGTCCTGACAGCATTGTTCCAGGGGGGATCGGTCCGTTCGTGGTCCCGTTTGGGAGCGTACCGGGGGCCTCACGTGGCTGTTCTGACATTGGGCACCGTCGCATGAAGGATCTTGAGCTGGATGTTCAGCTTGAGAGCGTCGCAGCGCTGATGAACGACCTCGGCGAGATTCCCAAACAGCAACGAGGAGTTTTCTTGCGTGTAGTAGCTGCTCACCGCGCCGAGCAGACCGAGCAGGTCGGAGCACAGCGCGAGATAAAGCAGGTTGTCCCGTCTTCGGGGCCCATCCTCGAGTCCCAGGACATCTTTGTTGCTTTGGTGCATGCTCAAAAGGCTCACGAGAGAGTTGAGTTCGTGGAACCGCTTTCGCCACATCACCCCGTCCAGGCCAAGCAGCGCAATGAAGCCAAGGCCGATGTTGACCACGATGCCGAGGAGTGCGTCCGCACCCTGGAAGACGTTCATCGCCTGACTCGCAGACAGCGCCGGTCCCTCGGGTATCGTGGCCGCGTGGGACTCGAAGATCTGGCCTGCAAGGGCCAACAGGCGCGGCGTGAGGCCTGCGCGGGCCACCAGGAAGGTCGCCACGCCGTAGCTTGCCACCGGCTCGGCGGGTAAAGGCGGGTCGGGGCGCAGAAACCCACGAGAGATCGACGTCGGGCTGAGGTAGTCGAGCAGGCCCGCGCGTGCGCCAAGCTCGGGTGAAGCGAGCCGGAAGCCGGAGCTCTCGAGGTGACTCAGGGCTTCTTGTGCTTCGTTGCTCGCCGGATCCTTGACCACGAAGACAGCGTCCACGTCTGCCAGCACCCCCAGATGCCCGGCTGTCAGAGCGGTCCAATCGTGGATGAATGTGACGTCACCGTCCGTCCCCCAGGCCCTCGCGAACGCCAGCGCCACCGTGTGGCTGCCCTCTCCCTCGAGAGACGTCAGAATGCGGCGTGCGCGTGCAGGGCCTGCAAGGCCTTCCCGGAGGAAGAGCAGCACCAGCTCGCGCCCGGGCGTCTCACGACGCGCGAGGTGTGCCGGAAGTTCAATCCCGCCCTGAACGAATGCCAGATCGACCTTTCCGGCGTTCAAGAGCGCGGCGGATTCCCGAGACCCCGGTACGGAGACGATCTCGAAGTGAACCCGACGGTCCAGGGCGCGTTGACGGAGTGTTACGGCATCGCGCTCGGGCAAGGCCAGCGTCAAAGAAGAGACCTGGAAAAACATGACGTAAAGCCACACGGCGAGCGTCACGAGCGCGAGGCCCAAGAAGTAGACGGGAAGGCGGTGCAGGCTCAGGGGGCCATGCATGGCCCGAACGACCCCCTGCGCGCGTCGGGCCGCCTCGACGGTGGCATCCGCGACGCTACTTAGGCCGTCGTGCGATGGCAGTTCATTGCGCACCCGGGATGCGAGGCGCTCGGCGTCCGCTATCAAGGCGTCTATCGACAGACTTATGGGGGAGCGGCTGCGTCCAGGCTTCATGGAACGCAAACCAGCGGCGGGAGAGCCTCGACCCGGAGAGCGCACGTCGAGGGGGAAAGATAGCTCTCTTCTGCCGGGGAAGGAAACGGGAAAGTGAACCGGAGGCGCCTGGAACCACCGCACCGTCCGATCTAACGGTGCCACTCGGCACGTTGGGCACTCGGCTTGCCGTGTGCCGATACATTGTGAAGCCGGGCGCTTTCGTTTAGCTTCCCGCCATGGCCTCCTCCCGGCTCGTCGTCTCCCTCGTCGTCTCTTGTGTTGCCGGCAGTCTGCTCGGCATCGCCGCCTGTCGCCGCCAAGGCCCCGCGTCCACGGCCCCCGCGACCACAGCTGCCACCGTCGCCCCGCCTTCGAAAGGAGGGCTGCGCCTGACGGGACGAGCGCTCGTGGCCGTGCCTCGCGACGATCACAAGGTCTTCCTCTCGTGGCGTTTTTTGCCGGGCGACGAGGAGAACACCCCCTTCGTCGTCTGGCGTTCGGGTGCAGACGCACAACCTGAGCGTGTGGGGGAGGTCACCACGTCCACGACGTTCTCGGACGATCCCGGCCGCGGCCGCTTTGCCTATTGGGTGGTCCCGGCCTCCGGTTCTCTGTCCGGGCAGACGTCGAACGTGGCCAACGTGCTCACGAGCGCAAAAGGCCGGGATTGGGTCGAGGTCCTTCCCGCCGCACGGGGACGGAAGCTTCAAGTCTCCGATCGCCACTTTGCGGACACGGACGGTGACGGCGAGCTCGAATTCGTCACGTACTCACCCCAGGTGCCCTCGTACAGAGGGGCCGCGATGCCCACCACCTTCAAGCTTCAGCTGCTCGACTTGTTCGAGGGCCTGGCCCCGCGGTGGGAGTACGACACCGGCATGGGCATGCAAACAGAGCCCTTTGCCGCAGGTGACAAGCGTATGGACTGGGACTACGAATGGACCTTCAAGCCGGTCGCCTGGGACATCGATGGCGACCACAAGGCGGAGATCATCACCTTGGTCAAACGCGAAGGACGATATCAGTACGCCGTGTTGGCCGATCGGGGCGACCACGCCGAAGCGCTCGGCTTTTTGGAGTCTCCCATCCCCGTGGGGCAGGACCGCAACAACAACCGCCACTTTCCCTTCTTCGCCGATCTCGGAGGCGCGCACTACAGCTTCCTTCTGCAGACGGGTACGTACCAAGAGTTCGAGATCTGGGCGTACGACTGGAACGGTCACGGCTTCGACCTGCGCTGGCACGTCGACTCGAAAGTCCCCAGCTTTTCCGGGAATCGGTCTTGCTCTCACACGGTCTTGGTCATGGACATCGACGGCGACGGCCGGGACGAGATCAGCAACGGCGCCACGATGCTGGACGACGACGGCAGCGTGCTTTGGCAAACCAACGAGTTCTTCGGACAGAATACGCACATCGATGGCCAAGTGATTGATGACATCGATCCCCGTCGTCCCGGGCTCGAGATCATGCTGCACGAAGAGCAGGGGTGGAACCCGGACAACGCCATGGGCGATCGCTGGGGCCTCTTCGATCTGCGTACGGGCCAGGCGTTGTGGACCAAAAGAGCGCCCGGAACTCACCTTCAGCTCAACGTGGCCTTCTCGATGAGGGAGCGTGGCCTCGACATCGTGGGTACCTACGGCGGGCACCGCCCCCAGGGCGGCTTCGCGGCTCTGTGGGACGGCACCGACATTCCTTACCCCCTCGACGCCTTCCCTCACAGCGGCGACCGCATGTGGAGCATGGACTGGCTGGGCAATGGCTCGAAGCAGCTGCAGTTCAACTTCACCAAGATTGTGGGGCCGGGGGCCAAGGTGCTCTACGAGGTGGATCTCTCCGACGCCCCCGAAGGCGAGGTGGTCTCGTGGACCCCCGACCACCTGAATCATTTCTGGTTCAACGTGGATCTCGTCGGCGATCACCGCGAAGACATTCCGGTTCAGATGCGGGACGGCAGCATCCGCGTGTACCTCAACACGGCCCCTCTTGGGGCCCGGTCACCCACGAAGTGGGCCTCCCACAGCTACCAAATGATGCAAGCGCCCGGCGACTACCGGTACTTCATCGCGGCGCATTAGAAGCCCCTGACATTTGACAGGTTATGGAGGCGCCTCCGTGATCTGTTGTGAACTTCGGTTACGGGTTGTGAGTATGCTCGGGAGGGTGACCAGCATTTGTGAAATGTTGCGTCACGAATCGCCTGGGCCTCAGCCTCAAGGCGCACCCCTCGAGCCGTTTCATGAAGTTCAGACCAATCGACACGTGGGTATATCGGGCCCTTCGCGGCCTTCGTGCGAGCCTTAGCGCTGGTTATCTGGGGGCGAGCTTGTCGCTCGCTCTGGCGGCCTGCTCAGGCACCGTGACTCCAGATGCGTCGCCTGACGAAGAGCCCATGGGGGACGGGATGGGGGGCAGCGGAGGCTCTCCGGCAGGTCCTCCCGTGGGTGAGACGTCCGACGACAGCCTTCTGCCTGCGGTGTCCGCCAGCGGCTTGAAGTGTGACACCCCCAAGGTGGGAGCCAGTTTTTCCCGTCGCCTCACGAATCCCGAGTACGACCGCACGTTGAGGGATCTGTTTCCCGGCTTCGACCTCGGCACCCCCTCGCGCGAGCTGACGTTCCCTGCGGACGCCTTCAAAGGGAACTTCAGCAACGACGCCTCCGAGCAAGAGATCATCCAGAACCTGGCAAAGGCGTACTACGGGGCTGCCGAGTCCGTCGCGGCCAAGGTCACCGCGGATCCCGACAAGCTCATGGGCTGTAGCTTCGGCGCCAATGGCAACGACGCGTGCCTCGAGAGCTTCCTCGACAGCTTCGGCACGCGCGCGTTCCGGCGCCCTCTCACGAGCGACGAATCATCGCGTCTGCTGGCGCTCTACGAGAAGAACAGGCCAGACCTGGGCGCCCCGCTGGCGTTGGCCAGCGTGATCGAACGCATCTTGATCTCTCCTCAGTT
This sequence comes from Myxococcales bacterium, assembly GCA_022184915.1. Classification (NCBI taxonomy): domain Bacteria; kingdom Pseudomonadati; phylum Myxococcota; class Myxococcia; order Myxococcales; species Myxococcales bacterium. The sequence continues at coordinate 1,769,368 of JAGTJU010000001.1, forward strand.
CCTGTACCGGCTGGAAAGCTCGGGAGGAGCGGCTGCCAAGGCCTCCAAGCTCGACGATTGGGAGCTGGCCTCTCGCGTTTCGTACCTCGTCACCGGCAGCATGCCCGACGAAGCGCTCTTTGCTGACGCCCAGGAAGGCCGCTTGGCCACCGACAAGGCGCGGGTGCGGACCCACGTCGTGCGCTTGCTGGGTTCCGATCAGGCCAAGGACATGGTGCGCACCTTCTTCAGAGAGTGGCTGACGCTCGATCGTCTCTACTCCGTGACCCGTCCCGAGGATCACTACCCCACGGTCTACGAGGGTATGCAAAGCGACATGATGGAAGAGGTTCTCAGGTTCGTCGAGGCGACCGTTCTCTCCGACAGCCCTCTATCCTTCGAGGAACTCTTCACGGGCCGGCATACCTTCGTGAACGCCCGTCTTGCGCAACACTACGGGCTCACCGCAAGCGGCGAGGCCTTCTCGCGCATCGACGACGCCGGCCGGGGTGCGGGCGTGCTGTCGAAGGGCGCCATACTCACGGCCAGCGGCACAGAAGAGGAGACCAAGGCCATCTTCCGTGGCAAATGGATGCGACTTCAGGTCCTGTGTGGCGAGCTTCCGCCTCCGCCAGACGTGATTCCCCCCTTTCCCGAGCTCGACGAGTCCAAGACGTCGCGTGAGCTTCTGGCCTTGCACAACAGCTCGCAAGCCTGTTCGGGCTGCCATCGCCTGATGGACCCGCTGGGGTTTCCCTTCGATCACTTCGACTTGGTCGGCCAGTACAAGGAGACCGAGCATGGCCTTGCCATCGACACCTCGGGTGAGATCACCGTGGCGGGCGATGCCAACGGCCCGTTCGACGATCTCGCGGGACTCGGCGAGCGCCTCGCCAAGAGCCGCTGGGTCAAGGAATGTCTCACGCGCGAGCTGTTCCGATACTCCGCAGGCCGTGTGGAGACACCCGAAGACGCGTGCGCCCTGCGCGCGATGAAAGACGCCATAGGCGGCGCGGGATCTCTGCGAGAGGCCTTGCTTGCCTACGTGGAGTCCGACGCGTTCTTCCACCGAACGGGAAACTAGTCCCAGCCGCAAGAGGTTCCTGCCGTGCTGATCAAAACCAAACTGACTGGCCCCGAAGCCAAGGCCTTGTCCCGACGCCACTTCCTTCACGGAGCCGGCTTCACCATTGCCCTGCCGCTCTTCGCATCGCTTGTGCCGCGGCGGGTGGACGCCGCTGCAGCGGCTCCTTGCCGCTTCATCATCTGGTGGTTCCCCGATGGCAGCATCGAGGACAAGTTCAACGGAAACGACAAGCAGGGCGGCCTGGACCCTGACTCCACGGCGGCCGCAAAGTGGTTTCCCACCGGCAGCGAGACCAACTTCACGATGGCCAAGCTGTCGAAGCCGCTCGAAGAGGTCAAGAGCGACCTGGTCATGCTCCAGGGCATCAATCACCGGCAGTGGGGGAACGGCGCCAATTGCCCGCACGTGGCGGGCCCTCGCTTCAGCCTCACCAGCGACGGACCTGATTCGATCGACCAGGCGATCGGCAAGCGCATGAAGACGCGTTTCCGCACGCTCGAGCTGGGCATTGGGTCCTGGATCGACGGCCAGGAAGCGAGCAACGCCGGCCGCATCCACCGCAAAGACGGCCAGTGGATCGCGCCCCAGATCGACCCCAACAAGGTGTTCGCCGACTTGTTCGCAGGCGGCGCCGGCGGTTCACCGGGAAACGCGGAGGATCTGGCGCGCCTTCAGAAGAAGCGCAAGAGCGTGCTCGACAGCGCGGTGGAAGAGATCAACAGCTTGTCGGGCAAGCTGTCCAAGGGCGACAAAGATCACCTCGCGTTTTACGCCACGTCGATTCGCGACGCGGAGACCTCGCTCGTCGCCTTGAACGAAGGCGTCAAGGAAGAGTTGGCCGACACCTGCAAGACGCCGGGCTTCGCCAACGATCTACCTGGCATCGTGGGCGCCGAGAAGACGGGCGGTTCTGCGCCTCAGTTCCCCAAGATCGCCGAGCTGCAGATGAAGCTGACGAAGCTCGCGTTTCAGTGCGACCTCACCCGCGTGGTGACGCTGTTCTTCGAGAAAGGGCGTAGCGGACAGGTCTACAGCCAGTTCCTCGACCTGCCCAAAAAGAACCTGGGCACGCACGACTACGCCCACACCTGGTGGCGGGAAAAGGCGCGCGAGACCTCGTGGGAGATGGTGCACCTGTGGCGGGCCGAGCTATTGCGGCAGTTCGTCAAGGACTTGAAGGCGACCCCGGACTTCGACGGCAAAACGCTTTACGATAACCTCATCCTGGTCAAGACCTCGGAGATCTCCACGGGCGTGCACGGCTGGAAGGACATCCCCATGCTGGTGGCGGGGCGGGGGGCCGGAAAGATCAGGACCGGCCGCTACCTGCGCTCCGGGGGGGCAAAGTCGTCGCAGGTGTGGATGAGCGTCGTCAAGGCGATGGGCGTGAGCGAGATCAAGAGCTTTCCCGAGGCCTCGTCGCCGCATAGCAGCAGTGAGGGCCTGGCGGGCCTGGTCGACTAGGTCGGCGCCGGGGCCGTGCGCCTCGCGCCGGGGGGGCGCGCAGCGTGGTTTTGTCTGATAAAAACGCAGCCGTTCATGTCTGCCAATCCGCACGCCCCGCAAGACGTTTCCCAGGTGGTCTCCCAGGTGCGACGGCCGCGTCGCGCCGTGGTCACCGCCGGCATGCCTTATGCGAATGGCCCCCTGCACCTCGGCCATTTGGCAGGCGCCCATCTGCCGGCGGACATTTACGCCCGTTGGATGGGGCTTGTGATCGGGAGGGACAACGTTCTTTTCGTCTGCGGCACGGACGAGCACGGCTCCACCAGCGAGATTGCGGCCGCCCAGGCCGGCCTGCCCGTACGCGCGTTTCTCGATGGCATCCACGACCGCCAGGCGGCCACGCTCGAGCGCTTCCACATTGGCCTCGACGTGTACTCGGGCACCTCACGACCAGAATGTTTCCCCGTACACGCGGCTCTGTCACAGGACTTCCTGCGCCGTCTGCACGCCAACGGCCTGCTGGAGAAGCGAAGCACCAAGCAGTGGTACGACCCCGACATGAAGCGGTTCCTGCCCGATCGTTACGTGCGCGGGCAGTGTCCCAATCCGAAGTGTGGCAACCCAGACGCCTACAGCGACGAGTGTGATCGCTGCGGGCATCAGCACGAGCCCACGGACCTCATCAACCCTCGCAGCACCCTCTCGGCCGCCACGCCCGAAATGAGGGACACGGTACATTGGTTTCTCGACATGTCGGCGGTGTCCGAGACCCTGCGCACCTGGATTCAGAGCAAACAAAAAGCCTGGCGCCCGGCCGTCGTGGCGGACGTCTTGGACAAAGTTTTGCCGGCCCTGCGCTTCGAGGGCGTGCTCGAGGACCAGTACAAGGGCCTCAAGGCAAGCTTGCCGAAGCACAAGGCCAAGTACGCTCCCGGCAAGCAGGTGGTGCTGCAATTCGGAGACAAGGCGTCGCTCGAGACGGCTCGGGCTACCTTGACGGCGAACGGCATTCCAAGCGAGATCGCTGACGAATGGGGTCACCGCTCGATCACGCGGGACATCTCCTGGGGCATCCCCGTTCCTGCCGACGTGGATCCGGCGCTCGAGGGAAAAACGCTTTATGTGTGGCCCGATTCGCTCATCGCGCCGATCTCGTTTTGCCAGGTGGCCCTCGAAAAGCAGGGTCGAGATCCCGCGCTCTACGCCGAGTTTTGGCGAGATCCCGAGGCGCGGGTCATTCAGTTTCTCGGTCAGGATAACGTCTTCTTTTACGTCCTCATGCAAGGGGCCATGTGGCTGGGCACACAGGCCGATCCTCACCGACTTCCCTTGCCGGGTGAGCTTCAGTTGACCGACGTCTTTGGCTGTTACCACTTGCTGGTGAGCGGCGAGAAGATGAGCAAGAGCCGCGGCAACTTCTACACGGGTGACCAGCTCATCGAAGACAAAGGCTACGAAGCCGATCAGATCCGCTACTACTTGGCGCTCTTGGGACTGCCCGAAAAGCAATCCGACTTCGACTTCAACAAATTGGACGAGCGGAATCGCTTTTTGGCGGGGCCCATGAACGCCGCTTTCGAGCGGCCCCTCTCGGCCGCGCACTCCAAGTTCGGTGGACGCGTCCCTGAGGGGGTCCTGCTCGACAAGGTCAAGGCCGATACCGTTCGCATCGTGCAGCGTTACGTCAAGTCCATGGACCGTGCCGACTACCCGAACTTGCTCTTCGAGATCGAAAACTACGCGCGCACGATCAACAGCCTGTTTACGCAATACAAGCCGCACGATGATCGCCATCCGGAAGAGGGCCGTCGTAACGGTCTGTACTCCGCGTTCTATGTTCTCAAGAACCTCATGATCATGCTGTACCCCTTCGTGCCGGCCACGATGGACCGCCTGCGCGAAAGCTTGCGCCTGCCCCCGTCCGTTTTTCGGCTCGACGAGCTGGGAACACCCCTGCCGGCCGGCCATGAGCTTGGGCCCAAGCAGCCCTACTTCCCCGGTCAGGGCGAGCTCGCGGCCGACGAGCCCGGCTGACCATCGGGCAGGTTCCCGTTGGCGAACCCAAGGCCGCGCGCGGCCCTGCGGCGCCGACGGGCCCAAGAGTTCTCTCTTGGGCTTGACGCGAGCGACATCGTGGTTAGGGATCGCCCCAACCACGATGACCACGGAAAAGCACGAATTTCAGGCAGAGACGAAGCGGCTGCTGGATCTCATGATCCACTCCCTCTACTCGAACAAGGAGATCTTCCTCCGCGAGCTGATCTCGAACGCCTCCGATGCGCTTGACAAGTTGCGCTACCAGGCGCTGACGGACACCTCGCTCGCGGCCGAAGACCAACACATCCGCCTGACGGTGGACAAAGCCGCACGGACGCTCACGGTCTCTGACAACGGGATCGGCATGACGCGGGCGGAAATGATCCAGAACCTGGGAACGATCGCGCGCTCGGGCACCAAGGAGTTTCTGGAGTCCCTGACGAAGTCAGACGCCGCTTCGCGTCCAGAGCTCATCGGCCAGTTCGGCGTCGGCTTCTACGCAAGTTTCCTCGTGGCAGACAAGGTGGAGGTGGTCTCCCGGCGGGCGGGCAGTGAGGAGGCCTTCCTGTGGAGCTCGGGCGGCGACGGCACCTTCACGCTGGGTGAAGCGACACGTGCCGAGCAGGGCACCAGCGTCACGTTGCACCTCAAGCCCGAAAACGACGACGAGGGCGTCGCGGACCTGACCCAGCCCTGGCAGGTCGAGCGCATCGTGCGCAAGTACTCGGACTTCGTGGCGTACCCCATCCGTATGCGGGAGGACCGGCCCCTCGTGGCTTCGGCGGATGCAAAACCCGAAGACACCGCGCCGCCCGAAGATCGCGTGATCAACTCGATGAAGGCGATCTGGATGCGCGCCAAGTCAGAGGTGAGCGACGACGAGTACAACCAATTTTACAAGCACATCTCTCACGATTGGAGCGATCCCGTGGCCCGGGTGGCCTTCAGCATCGAGGGAAACTTCGAGGCCAAGGGCCTGCTCTTCATTCCTGGCAAAGCTCCCTTTGATCTCTTCCGCTCGGACATGAAGCGGAAGGGCGTGCATCTTTACATCAAGCGGGTCTTCATCAAGGACGACTGCGAAGAGCTGGTGCCGCACTACTTGCGGTTCATCAAGGGGGTCGTCGACGCGGAAGATCTGCCTCTCAACGTCTCGCGTGAGATCCTGCAACAGAACGGTCAGGTGCGGGTGATCCGCAAGCAGATCGTCAAGAAGGTTCTCGAGCAGCTGGGAGCGCTCGCGAGCAACGAGCGTGAGACGTACGAAGAGCTGTGGGCCGAGTTCGGTGCGGTGTTGAAAGAAGGTCTGCTTTACAGCCCGGACAAGAACGAAAAAGTCCTCGACCTCGTTTTGGCGCCATCCACGCAGGGCGAAAAGCTCACCACGCTTGCCGAGTACGTGGGGCGCATGAAGGAAGGCCAAAAGCAGATCTACTTCCTTACGAACGCGTCGCTCGAGCTGGCCCGCCAGTCGCCGCATCTCGAGGCCTTCAAGGCAAGGGGCCTCGAGGTTCTGTTCTTCACCGACCACGTCGATGCGCTGTGGCTCTCCCAGAACGAGACCTTTCAGGAACACCGCTTGGTGGCCATCGATGGAGCGGACGTCGAGCTGCCGATCGCTTCGGGAAGCGCCGAAAGCGAGAACGAGGCCCCTGCGGCCGACCCAGAGATCGATGCGTTGCTGGTGACGCTGCGGGTGAGCCTTCAGGAAGAGGTCAAGGACGTGCGCTCTTCGTCCCGCCTTACGGATTCGCCCGCGTGCCTCATCACCGACAAGGGGGACATGACGCCGCAAATGGAGAAGCTGCTCAGGGTGAGCGGCCAGCCGGTGCCGAAGACCAAACGCGTGCTGGAGCTGAACCCCAAGCACCCCGCGGTGCAAAAGCTCGCGAAGCTGGCAAGCGCGAACAAGGATGATCCTCGGGTCAGCAGCAACGCGCAGCTGCTCTACGGGCAAGCCCTGCTCTCGGAAGGAGGGCAACTGTCAAACCCTGCAGCCTTCGCGAAGCTCGTGGCTGATCTCATGGTGGCGGCTTGACTTAGACGAGGGGCGTGGCGGCATGCTGTCCGCTTCGGCGTTCAGCTCCGGGAGAGAGCTTGATCGCCGGCGGCCGCGCGACACGGGCCCATGCGAGCCCCAAGGCGCCGAGGACGAGCACGCCGAGCGCGAGCGCGCCCGTCACGGCGTCGGGGGCAAGGAGCGGGCGCCCCCGCAGCGCCTGCACGAAGGTGGTCAACACCAGGCCGGCATACGCGAGCCCCAGCACGGCCACACGTCGCCCCGCTTGGTGGTTGGCTCGGTCGCCCGTAGGCCTTCGTCGCGCGCTCATCCAGCCCAAGAGGGGCAAAAGCTGGAGAGCGTGGAGCCCCAAAAAGTGGGCGACCCGCAAGTCGCCTCCCTCCGTGCTCCAGCGAGTCACGGGAAGTCCGGGACCGCCGTCGGCCACGCCCACGGTATGCCCGCCGATCAATGTGGGCTGATGCGCCCCCAGGGCCGCCGCTTGCTGGGCGCTGACCTGTGAGGGCATCGCAAACGCGAGACCCGCGCCCAGCGTGGATACGAGCAATCCCATGCGAAGGCCCCAGCCAAGGGCCCGCTCTGCAAACGGGAAGCGGAACGCCTTCCACGTCAGCCAGCCCTGTGCGAGCCAAAACACCGTGATGGCCACGGCCATCGCCTGAAAGACCCGCGCGTCGAAAGGGGTCTCGAAGTTGAAATGGCTCGGCACGCCGCGCGCGGCCTGCAGCACGATGAGGATCAACTCGAGCACGAAGGCCCCGCTCGTGAGGGCGGCCGCCACGCGCATGGCCCGGGTCACGGGGGCAAGCTGTGCCAGGGCCCAAGCCAAGAGGGGCGCCGTCACCACGACACTGGCCGCGAATTTCGCTGGCTTCAGCCAAACGGATGCGCCGCCAAGCTGTCGGGGATCGAGCCACTGCAGGACAGCGGTGACCAGCAGCAGGGCCAACGAGCCGGTGGCCACGTGGACGAGCAGGGCGCTGCCCTGGCGCGCTGTGGCTAAAAAGGCGACCCCGGTGCGAGCCAGCCTGGTGAGTCGGGGGACGTTCGTCATAACTGCAACTTTCGTCGAGAGAATGTTGACAGTGTAATCATCGGATGTTGTCGTCGTCAACATAAATAGTTGTCGCTGTAAACATGCTAAGCCTAGAGGAGCATGGGCATTCGGGTCCCGAAAAAAGCAGCGGACACCTATCAGCACGGCAACTTGCGACACGCGTTGATCCAGGCAGGGCTGCGCCTCTTGTCTGAAGGCGGCGTACACAGCCTCAGCCTGCGGGCGGCGGCTCAGCTGGCGGGCGTCAGCCACGCTGCGCCCTATCGGCATTTCGCCGACAAGGAAGCTTTGGTGGCGGCGATCGCCGAGGAGGGCTTCGTACTCTTTGCGAGCTGCCTGCGGGCGTCCGTGGCCCCGATGGGGGGCGCCTCGGTCATCCCCCGGCTTCAGGCGATGGGGGCGGCATACGTCTCGTTCGCCCAGGAACACCCCGACTACGTGCGCGTGATGTTCGGTGGTGTGGTCGACAAGGCGCGTATGCCCCCGTCGCTCCTGGCGGCCGGGCAGGCGGCATACGGCGTGTTGCGGGAGCTGGTGGAGGAGGGGATCGTTTCAGGAGCGCTGCGTGAGGGAGACGTCGACCAAATGGCCCTCAGCTGCTGGTCGCTCGTACACGGGTTCAGCATGCTTATTGTGGAACGCACCCTGCCTCCGCCCCTTCACGAGGTGGGCCCCGCGGCCAAGACCCTAGAAGCGCTGCTGACGCTGCTCGTGTACGGCATCACGAAGAGGCCAGAGCTGTGAAGGCGTCGACTTCGAAAGCCGAAACGAAAACGGCGCCCCCCGGGTGAGGAGCGCCGCAAGCGGGACGACGAGGCCGTCAGGCCTTGATGCCGTCCAGGGTGCCGTCGAGGTCGAACTTACCGCCGGTGTCCGCCTTGGTCATGCCGATGGTGTTGTCGCTCATGCCGAAGGACTTCATCACCGATGTCAGGAGCTTGCTGTGGGCCGGTCCCAGCTTGGTGGTACCCGTTCCTCCCGGCGAGGGCTGGTCTTCTTTGAACTTCACGTAGCGGCCCAGCTTGAAGCCGTTGAAGTCTCCGCCACCCACCACCACGGCCAAAATGTCGTGGAGGTGATGCGGTCCGTTCGCCAGCTCGCAAAGCCACAAGCAGGTGGTTTGATCGAGCAGCGTTTTGCCACCGTCCACCTGTACCGAATCGAAGCTGCCCACGATTTGCGCGAACTCCTCTGCGAGGGTCGAGTAGTAACGCGTCATCTTCAAAAAACCATCCGGCTTGCCCGGCATGGCGTTGTGGGCAATGTCGAGGTGGATGTCTGTGTGCACGTCGAGGTGGCTGACGGCGGGACCAAAGCCCCCGTTCACGAAGAGCCCGACGCGAGTCATGTCGCAGGCGAAGGCCGCCGTGAACAGCTTGCCGAAGTTCTTCACCAAGGGGCGTGCCACGGGAATGTCGAAGCTCGTTATCACCGCATCCCCGCCACTCCCCGGGTTCATCGCGAAGCTTTGCTGCTGGTAGGAGCAGACGTTCGTGGTCTTGAAGGCGATGCTCCTTTGCAGATCGGTCACCAGGCCCAAGTGCGTCTCGAGCTTTCGCTTGTCCTCGCCCGAAAGGCGGGGAAGCACTTCCTGGTACTCCTTCTCGAGCATGGACAGAGAATTCTGTCGGCGCTTTTTGAGCCAGTTGGTGGTTGCATCGTTCGTAGAGGAGGCAGGGAAGAGCTTATCGTAAGCTCGTGTAATATCCGCTTCACCCTTCAGCTCAGCCTGGCCGCGGAATGCCGGCGACCACCCTCCCGTGGTGTAGTAGAGGCTCTTGATGCGCCCTGGATCGGCTATGGAATCGGCAACCCTTTGGTCGATCGAAGTATCCCCACCGCCGCCTTCTTGCTTGAACCCTCCCGGAATCTTCATCTTCGCGCCTGTAAGCGCGTGAGACGTTCCGACGTTGTGATTGTTCGTGTCTTGGTCCGCCAGTCCGGACGTCATGGCTAGTCCCTCGAGCGCCAACGTCTTCTTCCGGTACGGGAAGAGGGGCTTCAAGATGGTGCTCCACTTCTCTCTTTCGTCCGGCAGGGCGAAGTCATACGCCATCTCGCGATCCGACTTCTGGATACCGTTCCAGCCGCCCGGCCCGTTGGGGCGCATTGTATAGTTTTGCTGAACGGGGCCGTGGGGTGTGTAGTAGACGAACAATCGCTTGGTCCCTGCGGCGGCCAGTGCTTGCTGGCGAGACATCAGGGATGGCAGGAACAACCCTGCGCTCGAAAGGCCCATCATGTGGAGAAGCTGGCGACGGCCGGTAAGAAAATTCGCTGCCATGGTCGTTCTCTTTCTCTTCTTGATTCCGTTGACTGCGATGGGTGCTCACCTGCGCTCAGTAAGCAGGCCGCCAGATAAAGTCGGCGCTCTTGACATACTGAACAAGGCCTTCGCGTAAGTCTCCGCCGGCGTCTTTGACGGCTTTGTCCATCGCTCGTACGCGGCAGACGTCCACGCCTTCCGAATCTGGGTCATCTTGGGAAAGGTTACCCGCCGCGGTTCGCCCGGTGACGTACTCGTAGAACTGGGACACGATGCACTGACGGACCGTCTCGCTCGTAGCGAGCTTCTTCGTGAGGTCGACAGCGTTCTGGAAAGGACCGTCGATATCAGTACCAAACCCGAGCACGCCCGAGGCATCCACCGTCTTGCTGGGGTTGTTGTCGTCCTTCGTAATGTACTGGCCGAAGTCGTTGTAGTTCTCAAACGCGAAGCCGGGCGGGTCGAGCACGGTGTGGCACGAGATGCAGGGTGAGTCCTTGACCCGGAAAATGAACTGTTCCCGGTTCGATCCGCTCTCGGGGAAAGCCCCGCTGCCTTCAGCTTCGGCGGCCCGTTCGAGAGCGTCTGCCGGCGGTGTCCCCAAGGAGCGACAAAAGAGCTTCGACATCATGAACGAGCCGCGGGCGGGAGGGTTGGGCGTACTGAAGTGAGAGTAAGCCCACGGAAAGAACAGCCTCGTGAGAAAGCCTTGGCGGTTCTCCGGCAGGTTGTCGATTGGCTGGTAGTTGGGATCAGTGAAGTCATAGCTGTCGATGGGGGCGCCTGCGGCTGCCTCTTCTTCCTCGTCGTATCGAAGGAGCCGGCCCTCCATGTACATGGCCTTCGAGTACTTGTTCACCCAGCCTTTGCGGGATGTGAAGAAGGTGTTTAGAGACCCATCAGCATCGGCTAGAAAGAACTCCGAGAACCGCTCCGCCTCGTAACGGGCCGAGAGGGCGAGCCCACGCTGAATCGAATGGGGCCGCTCGTTAAGCCTTCGTCCAGGGTAGAGACGGTAACTTTCGCTGAAGATCTTCTCGAAATCGGCCCACTGTCGGAAGAACTCGGTGGCCGTGAACCTGAAGCGCTTGTCGGCAAGCAGGCGCCTTGCCTGTTTTTCGCGTTCCGCGGGGTCGGTCAGCTTGCCTTCGGCGGCGGCCGTCATGAGCTCGGCGTCAGGGCCGGCATGCCAGAACATGTACGAGAGCCGCGCCGCGATCTCGTTTTGCGCCAGCGTAATGGCCTGACCCTGCTTCGTGGATTCGTCGCCCGTCTCCAGTCGGTACAGGAAGGCAGGAGACTGGAGCAACCCCTCGATGAGCAGCCTGGACGCAGCCAAGAAGGCATCGACGCCGGCACCTGCGGATTGGGCCGCGTTGAACTCGTCTTCAAAGAACGTGTAGAGGCGCTGCTTCTCGGCATCGGTGAGTGGCCGCCGGTAGAACTTGGGGCCAAGAGTGTCGACCACCTGCCTGCCACAAGCCACGGTTTTGTCCGTGCACGGCAGAGACTTGGAAAGGTTGGCCGGAAGGGTCACGAGTTCTGCCATGACCACCCCGAGATCCGTGAAGCTTTCCACCTTCGCCGGCGTGGGGTTCAGATTCTCGGCGCGGTTCTCGAAACCGAAGGTGTCAGGATCCGGTACACCGAGCGCGATGAAGTGTGTTTTTGCGGCGGCCGCTCCCTGGGGTGCCCCTGGACGAACAAACTCCACGCGGTGGTTGTCTAGGCGGAAGACGCCGTCCGCGTCGGGTGTGAAGGCGTGAGGGAAAATTTCCCGGGCGCTCGCGGCGAACTCGAGGCGCGTGAGGCGCCGCACGGGGGCCGGGGGCAACGCGCCACAGGCGTCAACCCCTGGCGGGGGCATGACCAACATGCCGCCGCTGCCGCCGCCCGGGTTGGTCCCACCGCCATTGCCGGCGTTTCCGCTCGTCCCGGCGTTGCCGTTCCCGCCGCTTCCGTTGCCACCCCGACCTCCGTTGGTCCCACCGCCGTTGTCGTTGTCGTCTTCGTCGTCCATGTCCATGGACGTTCCAGAACTGGTACACGCGGTCCCGAGCGCCAAGAGTACGGTGAGTGAGGCGGACAACGAGAGCGCGCGGGGCCTACGGGGAACTCGGCTATTCATGAGGGTCTCCGAAGCTGGCGTTGGGAGCGGTGCAAGAACCGACACCGCCCTGCAACATGGGTGTAGCGTGCCGGCCACGTGCGGACAGTTGACACTCGTCGTACAAAACGACAAATCGGTGACGCCGCTCTTGCGCACCGGTCCACGGCTTGCTTTAAACGCGCCCCGCAATTGTGCCCAGGTACGCTGGGCCAGACCGACATCCCCCAGAAATGCAAAAAGCCTCCGGGTTGGCGGTCCTCATCTTGGACCGCTCACCCCGAAGGCTCTTGCTGTGTGGCTTGTCGGGCCGCTTACCAGCGACCGCCGCCGCCACCGCCGCCACGACCGCCGCGGCCACCGCCACCGCCGCCACCACCGCCACCGTAGCCGCCACGGCCACCGCCGCCGCCACCGTAGCCGCCACCACCACCACCACCACCGAAGCCGCGACCACCGCCGCCGCCACCGCCGCCGGTGCGCTCTTGAGCCTCGTTGACCTTCATGGTGCGGCCCTGGAAGTCCCGGCCGTTGAAGTTGTTGATAGCATCGCTGGCTTCCGAATCGCTCGACATCTCGACGAACGCGAAGCCGCGTGGGCGACCGGTCTCACGGTCGGTAACGACCTTGCAATCCACCACGTTGCCAGATTGGCCGAACAGATCGCGCAGATCGTCCTCGTTCACGTCGAACGACAAATTGCCCACGAACAGTCTCTTACCCATGTCTCGTATCCATCTCAGGGATCTCGAAGGTTGTTTCTCGTCTAGTGCTCCGTCGATCCCAAGGACGGCTACCCGACTTTTACTGCCCCCCGCCGCCACCAACTTCAGAGGCCATAGTCTACTCGATCTCCGCCGCTGCGGGAATCTTTAGACGAGGATCTGCCGATCGAATTGCGCGGCTCCGTGCGGAGGCGGCTGTGGCAAGTCTCCGTAATGCCTTGAATTTATTTATGAAAATGCGGAAAAGAGGGCGCCGATGTGCACTCGTTCCCCGGCCGCATCGAGGCGAAAAAAAGGGCTAAAGACCCAGGGTGCGGGCCAGAAATACGTATTCCAGAGCCATCACGTGCGCTGCCTGACGGATGTCGGCGGCGCCGCCGTGGCCGCCTTCGATGTTCTCGAAGTAAAGGGGCGCGTGTCCCAGCGCCTCGAGGCGCGCCACCATTTTGCGGGCGTGAGCCGGGTGCACGCGATCGTCTCGGGTGGAGGTCGTGTAAAGCACGGGCGGGTAGGTCACCGCGCCGGCCGGCCTAAGGTTGTGGAACGGTGAGTAGCGGCTGAGAAAGGCCCAGTCGGCGGGGTCGTCGGGATTGCCGTACTCGCTCATCCACGAGGCTCCGGCGAGCAGCTTGTGAAACCGCCTCATGTCGGCCAGCGGTACGGCGCTCACGACGGCGCCAAACAGGTCCGGCCGCTGGGTGAGCATCACACTGGTGAGCAAGCCCCCATTGCTGCCACCCGTGATGCCCAGCTGCTTGGAGGTGGTGACCTTGCGGGCGACGAGGTCCTCGGCCACCGCGATCATGTCGTCATAAGCGTTTTGCCTTTTTTCACGCATGGCCGCCTCGTGCCACGCGGGACCGTACTCGCCGCCTCCGCGCAAGTTTGCCAGCACGAAGACCCCACCGCGCTCGAGCCACGCGGCCCCCACGGTGGCGTTGTAGCCGGGCAGCCGGGAGATCTCGAAGCCCCCATAGGCGCTGATGAGGGTGGGGGCCGGCCCCTCGGCCTTGGCCTTCGCCACCTGGAAATAGGGCACCTTCGTGCCGTCCCGTGAGGTGGCGAAGTGTTGGGTGGCCACGAGACCCGTGGCATCGAAGCGCGCGGGCAGGCGCTTGAGGACTTCGCGCTCGTCCTGGCTCACCGGCCACAGCGAGAGCGAGGAGGGTGTGAGAAAGTCGCTGTGGCCAAGCCAGGCCTCGTCGCTGTCGTGGGGCGCGACCGGCGAAACGGAGAGCGACCCGGGCACGTCAGCCTTCAACGTCCGCCCCTCGAACGTGCCGGCAGGTCCCTTCGAAAACACGGTCACGGCGGTTTTGACGTCGACCAGCGTGGTGACGATGATGTGGGTCTTCGTGCCTGTCCAATCGTCGAGGGAGGCGTTGGCGGTCGGGGTGAACAGGGCCTGGAAGGCATGCCGCCCTTCGAGCAAGGCTTCGAGGTCTGCGATGAGGAGCGCGCCTGCCGGGTAGGTGTGGCCGCCCTGCGAGAGGGGGGACCGAGGGCGCAGCAAGGCGTGCCCGTCCCACAGGCCGAAGTCCGCGTCGTCGGGTTTGGGGATCTCGCGCAGGCGGCCGTCTCGCAACAAAAACGACTTCGAACGCTCGAAGTCGATGCGGCGCGTGAAGAGGTCATAAACGCGGTCATGATCGAAGACGCGCCCCCCGCTGGCCGAGACGTCGGAGGCGCTCACGGAGAACACTTCGCGCGCCTCGGAAAGCGGCGTGCCCCGACGCCATTCCTTGATCACCCGTGGGTAACCGGAGGTCGTGAGGCTGCCGGCGCCGAAGTCCGTGCCCACGTAAATCGTATCTTCGTCTTTCCACGACACGCTGGTCTTGGCTTCGGGCACAACGAAGCCTCCAGGTACGAAGGCCTTCGTCGTAAGATCGAACTCTCGCACGACGTCGGCGTCGCCGCCTCCACGCGATAAAGAGATCAAGCACTTCTTGTAGTGAGGGTGAAGTGCCATGGCCCCGCCATACACCCAACTTTCCTTCTCGGCCTCGCCCAGGGCCTGCACGTCGAGCACCGGCTCCCACGCGGGGTCAGCCTTCCTGTACTCGCTCCAGGTGGTGCGCCGCCACAAGCCCCGGGGCCGCGCGGCGTCCACCCAGAAATTGTAGAGCCAGGGGCCCATTTGTTGAACGCCCGGGATTTTGTCCTTTGCGGAGTAGATCGCGAAGAGCTTCTGCGCGAGCGGCGCGAAGGCGGGGTCTTGCGAGAGCACGCCCTCCGAGGCGGCGTTGTGGGCCCGCGCCCATGCGAGAGCGCGTTCGCTTTCGATCTCTTCGAGCCACGCGTAGGTTTCGTCCGAATGGGGATCCAACATCGAAGCTGAGTTTACGGCCTGCGCGGCCACCGGGCCCGCACCTTTGTCCGATCCCGTGAGCTTGCAGCCCTGGGTGAGCGTGGTGGCAAGGATGAGGGTCAGGGGAAGCGCCGGGGGGCGCAGGCCCCCGCGAAGGGGCGCGGGGGGAGGCCGGAAGAACATGCTCACGATCCTAGTCGGCCACTGGAGGCGGGCAAGGCGGAGCGTCTGGTGCGCGGAGGCGCAGGCCGAAGAGATCAGTCCCTGCGGAAGATCGTGGGCATCTCTTGGGGGAACGGTTCGTCCTGCACGTCACCGTGACCGAACACACCCGTGTAGATCTCGCACCGCGCGGGCGTCGTGGCGTCGTCGCAGCTTTCGTGCTGCGCGCGAATTTTTTCGAGAGGGACCATGGTGTTCGGGGCCGGGCGCAGGGCCCGCGACGCCATCGCGTGCGGGATGCCCAGCACGGGTTCTTCGTTGGCATGACAGAGGCCGCAGGTGGTCACGTTGCCGAAGGGCAGGCGTTCGAAGGGCGAGGCGTCGGTGAGCGGCTGGTGTATGGGGAACTCGATCTCCGCCTTGATGGATCGGTCCGCGGCCGTGAGCTGACCGAGCTCGAGAAAAGGGCTACCGGAGCCGTCTGGCACGACGGAGAGCCACATGTCCCGGGTGAGCAAAAACAAACGCGGGTTCGCGGGGCCGTCGGCAGGCTGGGCGCTGATGCGGCTCAGGGTGCCGTTCAGACGCAGGGGCCGCGCGAGCGATTCGAGGAAGCAGGGGAGGGTCAGCGCCTGTCCTTCCTGCTGCGCCAAAAGGGCGTTGATGAGCGTGACCGTACCCGCGATCGTGGCGGGGTTGTCGTCCACACCCTCGGGGGCTCTGCAGCGCGAGGGGGGAGGCGCCTCGGGGGCAGGGGGCGATTCGGGTGTGGGGGGCAGTGGCTCTTCGGGGGGTAGGGGCTCGGGCTCTGCCGTCTCACCGCATCCCGAGAGGGCCCCGGGGCCGAAGCCGATGAGCGCAAAGGCGACGAAAAGCGATGGAATGCGCGCGGAAGAACGGAACATGATCGACCTCCGGGTCATGCAGCGCGGGGTGTTGCCCCCGATGTCGGCAGAATAGCATCAAATGTGTATCTGGAATACCTGTTATGCGTTTTCGCCGAGCGCAAACACCCCTTGCCCCGTGATCCAGGAGAGCGCCAGTGTTCGAAAAGTCCATCCGAACGCCTGCGCGGCGTCTGTGAACGCCCGGTACTCGTCCTGGCGCCACGAGGCGTTGCCGATGAGCTCGTCAAAAACCAGCACGCATCCCGTGGTCAGGTGGGGCCCAAGGTGGTGCAAGACCGTCCGCGCGCTCTCGTAGAGATCGGCGTCGATGTGCACGAGGCGGGGCGGTTCCGGCAGCCGCGCCGCGAAGGGGGGCAGGGTGTCCTCGAAGCTGCCGACGTGAAGACGAACATTCGCGGGCACGTCCGGAAGTTCACCGTCGGTGCTGAAAGCGCCAGGGCCGTGGCCCTGCCAGCCTTGCGGAAGGCCCCAAAACGAATCGAAGGCGTGGACCGTGACGTTTTCGTCTTCGGCCAGGATGCGGGTGGATATCCCGTGGCGCACGCCGAACTCGAGGAGGGGGCCCGGCAGGTCGGTCTGTCCCAGTGCAAAGGTGAACGTGTCGCGCTTGGTGGCGAAATGTCGAGGCCGCTCCGTGCGCTCTTCGAGCGCGAACATGAGCGCGTCCACGAGGCCTTCGGCCACGAGTCCCGGGGGGCCGAGCGCGTCCTGCATGGCTGCGCGTTGCCCCTCACGCCCCAGGGCCCCCGCCAGAAAAAAGCGTGCGAGGGCGTAATGCGGATCCAGGTCCACGGCCCGGTGCGCGGCCTCGATCGCGGGGCCGAGGGCACGATCGTCGAAGAGCACGCGGTGGCGCTCGAGCTGCACCGAGGCGTTGGTGGGATCGACAGCGCTTGCCTGCGCGAGCAGATCGAGCGCCGCGCGCTTGTGGCCTTGCTCGGCGAGGAGGCGGGCGAGGGCGAGGGGGGCGCCCAGGCTGCCCGGATCGAGGTCAAACGCCGTGGCAAGCGCCGTGCGGGCTTCACCGAGGGCGCCGAGGGAGGCGAACCCGATGCCCGCGTCCCGGTGCACCCGGGGGTCCTGCGGCGCCAGGGCGAGCGCGCGGGCGAAGGCCAAGCGGGCCTCGCGGGCGCGGCCGAGGCGCACGAGGGCGGTGGCCAGATTCATGTGGCTGTCGAGGCAGGTGGGGTTCCGGGCCAGCCGTTCCCGGTAACGCGCAACAGCCTCGGCGACGCGGCCTTTGCGGTGGGCGCGCAGCGCCTCGGCGAGATCGAGCGGCGTGTCGTGGGGGGGTGCGTAGCGCGTCGGGCGCTTTTTGGGGCCACCGGCCTTGGTTCGTCGAGCGGTCAACGGGGATGCAAACGTACCACCAGAACACGAGAGCGGGTGCCCGCGAGGGGCAGCTTTCACATGCCGCGCGTTGTCCGTAGGGGACAGGTCACGATTCTTCAAGACGACGGGGTGGGGCGGCGCCACACTGAAACCCGAACATGACAAGGAGCTTGCGATGAAGGTTCACGAAGTGTTTCCCTACCTCCGCGTGCGCAGAGCTGCGGAGGCCATATCGTTTTATGAGCGCGCGTTCGACGCGAAGGAAAAGTTTCGCCTGGTCGAGCCATCGGGGCGGGTAGGCCACGCAGAGCTGGACCTCGGAGGCACCACGTTGATGCTTTCCGAGGAGTATCCCGAGTTGAATCTGCGGGGGCCGGAGTCGCTCGGCGGTACGAGTTTTTCGATTCATCTGCACGTGGACGACGCCGATGCGGTCATTGCACGTGCGGTGGCCGCAGGGGCCACTTTGGTGCGCGCGGCGCAAGACCACTTTTACGGTGAGCGTTCTGGCACCGTTCGTGATCCCTTCGGCCACGAGTGGATGCTGGGACACAGCCTCGAGGAGCTCGCACCCGAAGAGATGCAGCGGCGGTATACGCAGCTGATGGAGGGGTAGCTCGTCTGAGGCGCTGGTTTCGCGTGATAGCTGTGGGCTATCACATGCATAAAATCATTCGATTTGCCGCATGGCCGCCCCCGGGCTTAGGGTTTTCTCATTCCCAACCTCTTCCGCCTCGACGCCGGTGGGGGATTCCAACGCAGGAGAAAGCCCATGTCGACCCCATCCAAGTGTCCGTTTCACCAGTCCGCCGGGGGCGGAACGTCCAACCGCGACTGGTGGCCTCATCAGCTGCGCCTCGAGGTGCTCGCCCAGCACTCGTCCAAGTCGAACCCCCTGGGCGACGGATTCGATTACGCGGCCGCGTTCGCCAGCCTCGACTTCGCGGCGCTCAAAAAAGATCTTGCCGCCGTGATGACCGACTCGCAGGACTTTTGGCCCGCGGATTTCGGCCATTACGGGCCGCTCTTCGTGCGCATGGCCTGGCACAGCGCCGGCACGTACCGCACCTTCGACGGGCGGGGCGGTGGGGGGCGCGGTCAGCAGCGCTTCGCCCCGCTCGGCAGCTGGCCGGACAACGGCAACCTCGACAAAGCGCGCCGGTTGCTGTGGCCGATCAAGCAGAAATACGGCCAAAAGATCTCGTGGGCGGATCTCATGATCCTGGCTGGCAACGTGGCGCTCGAGACCATGGGCTTTCAGACCTTTGGCTTTGGCGGCGGCCGTCCCGACGTGTGGGAGCCTGATCAAGACGTGTACTGGGGCTCCGAAAAGGCGTGGCTCGAGGACAACCGCCACACTGACGATCGCAACCTCGAAAGCCCCCTGGCCGCCGTGCAGATGGGCCTCATCTACGTGAACCCCGAAGGCCCGAACGGCACGCCCGATCCCGTGGCGGCCGCGCGAGACATTCGCGAGACCTTCGCGCGCATGGCCATGAATGACGAGGAGACCGTGGCGCTCATCGCCGGTGGGCACACCTTTGGCAAGACGCATGGCGCGGGTGATGCCGGGCACGTGGGCCCCGCCCCTGAGGCGGCAGGCCTCGAGGAGCAGGGCTTGGGCTGGAAGAGCAGCTTTGGCACGGGCAAAGCGGGAGATGCCATCACGAGTGGGCTCGAGGTCACCTGGACGCAAACGCCCACGAAGTGGAGCAACCACTTCTTCGAGAACCTCTTTTCTTACGAGTGGGAACTCTCGAAGAGCCCCGCCGGCGCGCACCAGTGGGTGGCGAAGGGTGCCGAGTCCTCGATTCCCGATGCGCATGATCCGAGCAAAAAGCGCGTGCCCACCATGCTCACCACCGATCTGGCGCTGCGTTTCGATCCCGCGTACGAAGTCATCTCGCGGCGTTTCCTCGCACACCCCGGCGCGTTCGCGGATGCGTTCGCGCGGGCGTGGTTCAAGCTGACCCACAGGGACATGGGGCCCCGCGCCCGTTACCTTGGGCCCGAGGTGCCAGCGGAAGAGCTGTTGTGGCAAGACCCCCTTCCGGCGGTCGACCACCCGCTTCCGGACGCGGCCGACGTGGCGGCGCTCAAGGCCAAGCTGCTTGGTTCGGGGCTGTCAGTCGCGCAGCTCGTGCGGACCGCCTGGGCTTCAGCCTCGACGTTCCGCGGTTCGGACAAGCGCGGGGGGGCCAATGGTGCGCGGCTTCGGCTTGCGCCGCAGCGGGATTGGGAAGCCAACGAGCCCGAGGGGCTGCGTTCAGTGCTGGAGGTGCTGGGCGGCATCCAGCAGGCGTGGAACGCTGCGCAGACCGATGGCAAAAAGGTCTCGCTGGCCGATCTCATCGTGCTGGGCGGCTGCGCCGCCGTGGAAGAGGCGGCGAGGCACGCCGGTGTGCACGTCACCGTGCCATTTTCGCCGGGGCGTGCGGATGCCTCGCAAGAGCAAACCGACGTTGAGGCCATGGCCGTGCTCGCGCCCGTGGCCGACGGGTTTCGGAACTACAGCGATGGCAAGCACACCGCGCCCGCCGAGGCTCTGCTGGTGGACAAAGCCCAGCTCTTGAACCTCACGGCGCCCGAAATGACGGTGCTGGTGGGTGGCCTGCGCGTGCTGGGGGCCAACGTGGGGGGGCTCCCGCACGGTGTGTTCACGGACAGGCCCGGCGTTCTGTCCCAAGACTTCTTCGTGAATTTGCTCGACATGGGGGTCGTGTGGTCGGCGCGATCGGCAGCGCAGGACGTGTTCGAGGGCCGCGACCGGAAGACGGGGGCGCTCAGGTGGACCGCGAGCCGCGTTGACCTGGTGTTTGGCTCGAACGCGCAGCTGCGGGCCATCGCGGAGGTCTACGCCAGCGACGACTCCCAGGAGCGGTTCGTGCGCGACTTCGTTGCGGCCTTCGACAAGGTGATGAACCTCGACCGATTCGGCGGCGTCACGGTCGTAGGCGTTCCTGCGACGCACGACTGAGCTGACATCGCGGGGGACTGCCGCCGCGTGGCCCAAAAAACAAAACCGCGGCGCTCAACGTGAACGCCGCGGTCTTTTGTAGCGGGGGCCAGATTTGAACTGACGACCTTCGGGTTATGAGCCCGACGAGCTACCAGGCTGCTCCACCCCGCATCAGGAGTCTCTTTGGCTTGCGCCGCCGAGGTGTCGGTATTTAGGCCATCGGGAACGTCGGGTCAAGGGCTTTGTGGGAGGAAAATTAACCGAGGCGAAACGGGGCTCGCACACAGGAGAAATCGAGCTGTCACCCGTTACCGAATGCCGAAGTTCGCGAATACCCCCCTGTTCGCCTCCGCCCCACGGCATGACCCGGGAGCGGCGCATGTTGTCCCCCACCGAAGAAGGATTTCCCCATGAACGCGCTCGCCCAGACCTATCGAAAGGCACTTCATCTGCTTCGACGTGCCGAACCCCTCGGCCCGCTTGCCGTGAGGCTCTGTCTCGGTGTGCTTTTCGCCCAGTCCGGGTGGGGCAAGCTCCACAACCTCGCGGGCGTGACGAGCTTCTTCGAGAGCCTGGGTATCCCGGCGCCGGGCCTGCAGGCGGCGTTCGTGGGCGTGGTCGAGCTCGTGGGAGGCGGAGCCCTGGTGCTGGGGCTCGCCACGCGCCTCGCGTCGCTCCTTCTCTCTGGCACGATGGTGGTTGCCATCGCCACCGCCCAGTGGAAAGAGTTCGAGGGCCTGGCGGGCTTTTTGACCCTTGCCGAAACCGTGTACCTGGCAGGGCTCGTGTGGTTGCTGGTGTCCGGCGCCGGCGCGCTGGCGCTCGACGCGCTCATCGTGCGCTGGAGCGCCCTGCGGGGCCCCGCAGGCAGCGAGGCCCCCGCCCGCGCTATGGCCGCGAAAGCCCAGTAACGTTACCGCCCACGTCCTCGATGCTGTCGTAAAGCAGCTGGCCCATGTAGCTGAAGTTGTGCGCCCACACGCCGGGCTCCACATGGTGGAGCTGGTAGTTGTAGGCGGCCTTCAGCAGGGCGGGCGACCAGGGCTTGTAGCCGTTGGCCGAGGTCGTCTCGGCAGGCTCACAGCTTCCGTTTCCGTTCGTGTCGATGAACCAGTAGGGGAACGCGTTGGTGCCGTAGCAGATCTTCGGGGTTGCAGCGGCTTGCATCGCGGCCAGGAGCTGCGCGGCCAGGCCCTCAAGCTCAGCCCGCAGTGTCTCTTTGGCGTTGCCGTCGCCGTCGTAGTCGCCGAGGTGGGTGAGCCGAATGTTCTCGGCCTTGCCGAGCGCATCGGCGTGACAGTTGCGACAGCGGGCCTCGAACGCGTCCTCGACGAGGAAGCTGTGCTGGCTCGCGATCGGATCGTGGCAGCTCGTGCACTGGACCCCGCCCATGTGTGTGAGCGGCCCCGCGTACGCTTTGCCCTCGTATTCATAGCCCCCCTTGACCTCGCTGCCCAGCTTCGTGGCTGCGGCGGGCAGGTAGTGGGGGTTGATGAAGCGCGGGCTGCTGGTCTTGAGCGTGGCATCGACCGCGGGCTTGGCTGCGCGGCCGCTGTGGCAGCCGGAACAGAGGTTATCGTTGCCCGGATCTTTGCGCACCACGCCGCTCGGGTACGTGACCGAAGCCACTTCGAGCACGTCCCAGGTGCTGCCGAAGCTGGTGTGACAAGCCGAACATTCGAGCCCATTGGCCGTCTCCTGCACCTGCTTGCCCACGCCGTACTGGGTGAAAAAGCGGAAGCCCTCGGCACCGCCATGGCAGCGGGAACAGCTGGCCGTTACTTCGTCGTTTTCGTCCCAGTTGCGGGCGGCTTCGCTCGACCCGTTGAAGTGGCCGAGGTCGTTGCGGACGGACTTGCTCATGTCGATCTTCAGCACGATGGCGCCGTTGAGATCCTGAACGCTATCGTGCATGAGCTCGATGATGTACTTCGCGTTGTGAGCAAAGGCCCCAGGATCTTGGGACGCCATTTGGTAGTTGTAGGCCGCCTTGAGCAAACGCGGCGTCCAGGCCTTGAAGCCGTTTGCGGGGCTTGCTTCGTCTGCCCCACAAAGCCCATCGTTGTTCGTGTCCTTGAACCAGTAGGGGTAGCTAGCCGCCTGGTAGCAGGTGGGCACCGTCTTTTCCCGCGCGTAAGCCTGGATGGCGGCCAGAAGCTTGTCGCGCAAGCCGAAGAGCTCGGAGGCCAGACCCTCGGCCACGTTGCCGTCACCGTCATAGTCGCGACCCTGGGACGAGTACATCCGAATGGCCTGAACGCCGGCCAGATCCTTGGCCTCCGCGTGGCATTGCACGCATTCGTTGTATTTGATCTCGAGCGCGTGCGCATCGTGGCATCCGATGCAGGTGTCGTAGCCCTCTACATGGCGGAAGCGTACGTCGTAGGCTTGGCCTTCGTACTGAAACCCTCCCTTGGCCACGCCCGCATAGAGCGTGGCGGCGGCGGGGTAGTAGTGGATGTTCAAAAAGCCGAGCTTGTCGCTCACTGTGTCTTCGGTGGCCAGGTTCGCCTTCGCGATCGCCGCTTGCACGTCTTGCCCTGAAGCACGCCCTTGATGGCAAGTCATGCAACGCGCTTCGGGTCCGAGCCCGCTCACCGTGACGCCGGAGGGGAATGTCACCTGGGTCAGTTGGTCTGCCGCCTCGTTGTGGCAGGTCTTGCAGGTCACGACCGACATGATGGGCGCGGGCTTGTCGACCTGAAACGGTACGGTGCCATCGCCGCCGATGTAATCGATGAAGCCTTCACTGCTGTGGCAGCGCGCGCAGGAGGACGGAACGGCGCCGTCGGCGTTCCAGTGCACGAAGGCTTCAGCCGTGACGTCGGCGTGCGCCGAGGTTTTCCACTTGTCGAAGTAGGGGACGGCGCTGGTATCGGGGGCAACCGGCTCGACCGTGGGCGCCACCACGACCACGGGGTGTGTGGCGGTCGCGCCGCTCGGCACGCCCGTCACGGTGATCAGGGCTTCGCCGGGCGCCACACCCGTCACGATCCCCTGGGGAATGACCGCCGCGATGGCCGGGTTGCTGCTGGTGAAGGTGTAGCCCGTGTCAGCGGCGTTCTCGGTGGAGGCCGAAAGCGTGATCGCTCCGGCCACCAGGACCTGGTGCGGCCCCTGGGTCACCACCAGGGGCAGTTTTTCCTTCTCCAATTCGGCACAAGCCGGGGAGAGTGCCATCACCAACACCACCATCAGCGCTTGGACCCGGGGGCCCGCGTGCTTCATCATCTTCGTCACTTCGGTTGCCCTGAGGATCACGGTTTTGCTCCTTCTTGAATCCATGCGACGACGAGGCTGACTTCGGTAGACCCGGAGGCCCACACCATGCCGCCTCCGTGCCCACGCCCGAGCGCTTTCGTCACGAGCCGACTGGCTGTGGGGTCGTTTTGGTTGACGTAGGGTAGGCTCGCCGCCAGATCGGCGCTGGCCGTCCCGGTGTAAAGCAAGGTGGTGTTCGCGGCCTGTCCCCCCGAGGAATGACAACCGGCGCACCCCTCGGTCAGTAGGGGGAGGATGTCCGTCTCGAAGGACGCCGCCGCGCGGCCGCCCTCCGTCGCCGCGGCGTCTGGCGCGGCCGGCGCCTCGGGAAGGGGGGCGTCGTCGCCGCGCTCGAAATCGGCGCATCCGCCCATGACCACGAGCAGGGTCCAAAGAGTTGATCGGAGTTTAAAATTCATAGGCCACCACGAAGCGGAAGAAGTCGTCGCGGACTTCGTTTGCCTTCTCCATTTGCCAAAACTGGAACGCGCCCACCGTCAAACCGTGGGTGCGCCATACGAGACCCACGTTGTGGGTAGAGCCATCCGCCTCGGTGAACCGGGTGTCGTCTTGAATGAAGCCGCGGCGGTTGTTGAACGTGCGCAGACCCTGTCTGTATTGAAAGTAGAGGGTGTCGCTCAAGTAAAACCGCGCCACGTAGTAGCTGGCGAAATGGTAGTAGTCGCTTCCGGCGCCGCCGCCCGAGACGTCGGCACGGAGGAAGCCGAGGCCGAACGTGAACCGCTCGAGCACGGGCACACCTCGCCAACGCCAGGTGTTCAGGTCGAGGGCTTGCATGACCAACGTGCGGTCGTACCCGAGCCGGTTGCCGAGCAACGAGTAGTGTCCGTTCAAGGCGCGCCACGAGACACTGGCCCGGAGCCCGAAGGCGGGCTGAGCGTCGTCGGTGGGGGAAAAGTCGTTCTGCAGATTCAAGATGCCCTCTTGCTGCCGCAGCCCGTAGCCGCGCACGGCGTAGAGGTCGGCCATGACGGCAACCTCCTTCACCGTCGCCGTGTACTGAAGCCCGAAGCCGTGCTGGGTGAAGACCACGGGCAGCACACGCTGGTCGAAGCCTTGGAGCCCGCCGTAGCTTTGGTGAAAGAGAGGCTCGGCGCCGAAGGGCACCAGCAGCTTGCCCATCTTGAGCCTCAGGCCCCAGCTGGCCTCCCGGGGCGAAAGCCTGAACGCGGCTTCCCAGAAGAGCAGATCAACGAGCTCCACCGTGAAGGAGACCGGATCGGGGCCATCGCCCCGACTCAGGAAGAGGAAGTGGTGGTAGTTCTGAAAGGCGCTGTTGCCCGAGGAGAATGGGTGGTTGCTCGTCGCCCGGCGCTCGAAGTTCATGTCGAAGCGCCCGTTGAGGCGCATGCCGAGCGGCAAGCCCACGCCCCCGTGGACACCGTGAGGCCCGTGATGGGGCCCGCCGGCGTGGGCGGGTGCGGCAGGGCTCGTCGCAAGTGGTGGCGGCAGATCGGCGGGGGGGGCGGACGGAAGCGGTCCCAAAGGTGCTTCGCTCAGGGTGGGCGCGGCTTCGGGGGGCGCGGCAGTGAAAGGCCCCTGGGCTCCGGCTGCGATCCATCCCGCCAAGGCTCGGTAGCCGTCACTGGCTTTGGAAAGGACGGGGGGATGCGCGGCGCCCGCGGCCTTGTCCAGCAGAAGGCTGCGTTCGGGATGCCCCGGTTCGACCAGCGCGCGGGCCGTGGCGTAGTCTCGTTCTTCGTTGCCGGTCAGGCGAAGCCTGGTGCCAGCCGCGAACCCGCCCGGCCCATGGCACGAAGCGCAGCTCTTCTGCAGATGAGCATGCACGGTCACGCTGTAGGCCACGCCTTCGGGTTTGGCCGCTTCGGCGGGGGGCGCATCGGGTTTGGGAGCCACGAGGTCGGTGACCGCCTGCTCTTCGGTGCCAAGCGGCGTTGCTTCGGGTGCCGCTTCGCCTTCGGCTTCGGCCTCAGGAGGAAGATGGGGTGCGGACGAGTCCCGTGGTTTACGGGGACGGCGCTTCGCCGGCTCCGAAGGGGACGGGACCGCGGGGGCGGGCACACGCGCGGCCTGCTCGTCGCTGGCGGGCGCGCCTGCGGTGATCCAGGCGATGAGACGACGGATCTCGGGCGAGGACGCCTTCGCGATTGCCCCGCCCCCATGGTTCTTCCCGGTGGCTTCCTGGACGAGTGCGCTGCGCGCGGGATTTTCGTTGTTCACGAGACCGGCGACGGCGACGTGATCACGTGCGGCCGCTCCGGAGAGCACCAGCTTCGTTGTCCCCGCGGGGCCGCCGGCTTGATGGCACGCCTTGCACGACTTCAGCAACCAGGGGTGAATCTGGCGCCGGAACGAAGGCACCTGCGGTTTTGTCGCGGTGCCGGGCTCCGCAGGGGCTTGCGCCGACGCGGGGAGGGGAGAAGGGGTGTCTTGGGCCGAGGGGCTTGGCTGCGGTGCCTCGGATGACTCTGCTTCTTCTGTCGGCTGGGGCTTGGGAGGGCTCTTCGCCTTGTCGAGGCCGAGCTTGTCGAGGAGTTCGTCGCGCTTGCGCTCCACCTTGCCTTGCGCGAAAGCAGGTGTGCCCATAGCCGCCAGCGCGGTCATGCTGAGGGTGACGAGCAGCGACTTCATACGCTCACTCGGGGACATGGCATGCCTCGCATTTGAGTGAGGTGACGGCCTGGGCGGCCTTTCCGTCATGGCACGCACCGCAGGCGCGTCCCTGGTTCATGTCTTCGTGGGTGAAGGCGAGGGGCATTTGGGGGAAGAGGGAGGGGTGGCACACGTAACACTGAAATTGGTTGTGCCCGCGGTGGGAAAAGAGGGCGCTCGGCTGGGGCGTGCCCGGGGGATGTGGTTTGGCTTTCGGGATGCGCAGGGTGGCCGGGAGCGCAAACGCCAACAAGGCTCCCCCCGCGACCCCGACAAGAACGATCCCGCCCTTGACCGCACGGACGCGCAACGCACCCGCAGCCCGTGGGCCCGCAAGTCTTCGTCTCATACCGCCCCCTTCTCCTTCAGATCGCGCCACACCACCGACAAAAAGATTGCCGCGCCCGCCAACACGAGAGGTACCCCTAAAGATACCGCCACGACGAAGGTGATGGGGGTCCAGTAGACCAGGGCACCCAATTGCAGCAGCAGGCCGGCCCCCGTCAAGCCCAACCCTCTGCGAACCCGTCGTTCTTTGCTGATGCTCATGTTCCCGTCTTCGCTTGCCAGAAGTCGTTCGCCCTGACCGCGTCCATGTCGTGCGCCACGTTGTGGCAGCGGAGGCACGACATCTCGTTCGACAGGATGGGTTTCATCACCGGCTGGTGAGGCTCCGATTCGACGAAATGACGACTGTCCTCGTGACAGTGGAGGCAGTTGGAGTTCGGATAGGGCTGGTAAAGCGCGAACGTCTTGGGAACGGTTCCGAAGTAGTGCACCCACACGTGACGAAGGCCGTTGAGTTTCGCGTGCACGTCACCGAAGAGAGCGTAGTCTTTGTGGCAGTCGTAACAGACGCGGTCGCGATCGATCAGGCGGTTTTGGTAGTGCACGGCCGCCAGCGCCCGGGGGTTGTCCACGAAGAGGCTCTTGCCGTGGTCCTGCATTTCGTGACAATCGAGGCAGAAGCGGGTCCGGCTGGACTCGTTGATTCCCACCGCGACGGAGCCCGTGGTCACCATCACGGGCAGGATCACGCCGCCCGCGAGCAGCGCCAGCTTGCCCCAGTGGGCCTGAAGAAACGACGGGACGCCGATGAATAAAAACACCGCCAAACCCAACGCCAACGCCAGCGCCCCGATTACGATCGTCTGTGCCATGAGAAGCCCCGGCGGGCGCGTCATGCAAAGGACTTGCCACCCGTGAGGCCGCTCTTTGTCTATGGCTCGCTCATGCGAGGCGAGTCGAATGCGCACATGTTGCGCGGCGCCCACTTCCTGGGCGAAAACTTGTCGGGCTCGGGATACGCGCTCGTGGACCTCGGGCCCCCGGCATGGTAGCTGCCAGGGGCGCGGGCCGAGTGGCGGGAGAGCTCTATGCGGTCGAGTCCTTGCTCTTGGCGAAGCTCGACGCTTTCGAGGAGCATCCGCACGTGTATCGACGCAGCTTCATCCAAACGCTGGCAGGGGACGTGGTGCAGGCTTATCTCTTGCGACCTGAGCAGGCGCGGGGGCTGCCGGTGATGGCCTCCGGCTGTTGGCGCCGGCGAGACGAAGCAGGCGAGAGGCACCGAGCGGTGGACCTGCCGGGAGGGCACAAGCCGTGAGCCGAGCGAGCCTGTGCGACAGCAGGCCCCCTCTCTCCTAGACGGAGGCAGGTTTGGCCGGTAGCTTCGACAGCCTCGCCACATGCCTCGTCTCACGTTCCTTCCTCTCAACCTCGTCGTCGACTGCTCCGAGGGTGAGAGTGTCTTTGACGCTGGGCGCAGGGCGGGCGTTCCTATCAGCACCGCCTGCGTGGGCCGGGGCACCTGCGGCCTGTGTCGTGTGCGTGTGCGGGAGGGCGAGGCCAACCTGACGGCGTTCACAGAGACCGAGAGCCGTCATCTTGGCAACGTCTACTTCCTGACGAAGGAGAGACTGTCCTGCCAAACCCGGGTGCTGGGCGACGCCGCCGTCGAGACGCGGTTGGCGGAGGCCCGGCCCCCAGGGAAGAGCCGCTGAAAGGGCGGTACGGGCGGGAGCGCGTCCGCCGCGGTGAAACCCTGTGTTGCAATGTGTGATTTTTTGTTATACCGAAGCCGTGGCGACGTGGCCACGTGCGTGACGCATCAGGACACACGGCATGAGCACCTTACGATTCGCGACCTTCGGTGCGGGGTTCTGGGCCCCGTTCCAGTTGGCGGCGTGGCGAGAACTTCCGGACAACACGTGCGTGGCCCTGTGCAACCCCACGCGCGCCAAGGCCGAGGCGCTCGCGAAGCGATTGGAGATCCCGAACGTATACGCTGATCCCGCCGAGCTGCTCGCCCGCGAGCGGCTGGATTTCGTCGACATCGTCAGCGCGGTGCCAAGCCACTACCCGCTGGTCGACCTTGCCCTCGACCACGGCATGGCCGTCATCTGTCAAAAACCCATGACCGAGACCCTCGAGCAGGCGGAGACTTTGGTCCGCAAGGCCAAGCGGGCCGGTGTGCCCTTTTTCGTGCACGAGAACTTTCGTTGGCAAGCGCCCCTCCGTGCTCTTGCCGGGCTGCTGAACGCCGGGGCAATCGGAACACCGTTTCGCAGCCGCATCGACTTCATCTCGGGCTTTCCGGTCTTCGATAACCAGCCCGCCCTCAAGTCGATGGATCCCTTCATCCTGATGGATATCGGCACGCACATTCTCGACGTGGCCCGCTTTTTGTTCGGCGAGGCCGAGCGGCTCTATTGCCAGACCCAACGCATCCACACCGACATCGCCGGCGAGGACGTGGCCACGGTGACCTTGAGCATGACGTCCGGCGCGACCGTGGTCTGTCACATGGCGTATGCCGGTACGCCGGTCGAACGAGAGGCGTTTCCGCAGCCGCTCGTGTTCGTGGAGGGGACGAAGGGTTCGGTGGAGCTCGCGCCTGATTGTACGCTCCGATTGACCACCAAAGAGGGCACGAAGCTCACCCGGCATCCGCCTCCGCGCTACCCCTGGGCCGACCCTGCGTACGCCGTGGTTCTTTCCAGCATCGTGCCGTGCAACGAGAACCTGCTCGGCGCCTTGACGGGCCGGGGGCAGGCGGAGACCACCGGAGAAGACAACTTGGAAACTCTGCGGCTGGTGTTTGCCGCCGTCGATTCGGCTCACCGACGTGAGGCGCTTCGCCTCGCGGCCGGGCGGGCATAACCCGGGCTCCCCAGCAGGGGCTTGCCTGCACCCATAGAAAATGCGCTGCTCGCGGCGAAGGCCATTCTTCATGTCAGAACCTCGCATAGAAGCCACCTACCTCATCGAAACTCCGCAGCCGCTCGAAAAAGCCGTGCAGGTCATGGCGGGCGAGCAGTCGACCGGCACGTTCATTCGCGTCCCGGGTGAGACGGACGAGCTGCGTGAGAAGCACGCCGCGCGTGTCGTGTCGCTCGAAGAGCTCGAGCCCGCGCCCGGGCCGAGCCTTCCGGGCTCGAAGGCACCTTCGGGATCAGGCGGGCCTCCGGTCTACCGCCGTGCCCGCGTGGTGCTCTCGTTCCCGCTGTCGAACATGGGGCCCTCGCTGCCGAACCTGGTGGCCACGGTGATGGGTAACCTTTTCGAGCTCAGCCCCTTTTCGGGCCTGAAGCTGCTCGATCTGGATCTGCCGCCCGCCTTCGCCGAGGCGTACCCGGGACCTCAATTCGGCGTGCCTGGAACGCGCAAGCTCGCCGGCGTCCAGAACCGGCCAATCATTGGCACGATCATCAAACCCAGCGTGGGGCTCACGCCGGCTGCCACGGCGGACACGGTGCGCATCCTGGCCGAGGCCGGCTTGGACTTCATCAAGGATGACGAGCTGCAGGCCAACGGTCCGCACTCGCCCTTCGACGAACGAGTCAAGGCCGTCATGAGGGTCATCAACGAGCACGCCGACCGTACCGGCAAAAAGGTGATGTACGCCTTCAACTTGACCGACGAGGTCGATGAGATGCGCCGGCACCACGACACCGTGGTGGCCGCGGGGGGCACCTGTGTGATGCTCAGCATGAACAGCGTGGGGCTTCCCGCGCTGGCACATCTGCGCCGGCATACCGCCCTGCCGATCCACGGACACCGCAACGGTTGGGGTATGTTGACCCGCTCGCCTGCCTTGGGCATGGAGTACAGCGCCTACCAAAAGCTCTATCGCCTGGCCGGCGTGGATCACCTTCACTGCAACGGTCTTCGGAACAAGTTCTGGGAGCCCGACGAGTCGGTGCTCAGAAGCGCCCGGGGCTGTCTCACCGGTATGTTTGGCAGCAAGGCGTTCATGGATTACGGGCCTTCAGGCTACACCGTGATGCCCGTGCTCTCGTCAGCGCAGTGGGCCGGCCAGGCGCCCGATACGTACGCGGCGCTGGGGACCACGGATGTGATGTACGTCTGTGGAGGCGGGATCTTCGCTCACCCGGGCGGCATCGCGGCGGGAGTCGTCAGCGTGCAGCAAGGTTGGGAGGCCGCGATTCAAGGCATCTCCCTGGAAGACTACGCAAAAACGCACGTCGAGCTCGCGCAGGCGCTGAAGCTCTACGCGGTCGCCGGTGCCTGAGACCTCCTGACGCTCACTCAGCCATGTCGGACACGTCCAACCTGCTGCTCACGTTCTTTGGTGACGACAACACCGGGTCGACGGACTCGATGGAAGCGCTCGCCTTGGCAGGTGTGAGTACGGTGCTCTTCCTCGACCCGCCCACGCCCCGAGATCTTGCGCACTTCCCGGGCGTGCAGGCCGTGGGCGTGGCAGGCATGACGCGGGCGCTGCCGCCCGACGAGATGGAAAGCGTACTCGAACCCGCGTTTCGAGCCCTTCGCGCCCTGGGCGCGCCGTTGTGTCACTACAAGGTTTGCTCGACCTTCGACTCGGCGCCGCACGTGGGTAGCATCGGACGCGCCATCGACGTTGGCATGCGGGTGTTTCAGGCAGAGAGGGTGCCGCTCCTGGTGGGGGCGCCTGCCTTGCGTCGCTACACGCTTTTCGGCACTCACTTTGCCACCGTCGGGCAAGAGACCTTTCGGCTCGATCGTCACCCCACCATGAGCCGTCACCCGGTCACGCCCATGAACGAAGCCGATCTTCGTCGGCACCTTCGCGCACAAAGCACGAAGAGCGTGGCGTCGTTCGATATCCTCGCCCTCGAGGGCTCCTGGCAGGAGGTCCAGGAACGCTTCGACGCGTGGCAGGCGGGTGAGCGTGCCGACGTGGTGCTGTTCGACGTGCTCGACGACGCGCGCCTCGCGACGGCGGGC
Organism: Myxococcales bacterium; assembly: GCA_022184915.1. Taxonomy (NCBI): domain Bacteria; kingdom Pseudomonadati; phylum Myxococcota; class Myxococcia; order Myxococcales; species Myxococcales bacterium. The sequence continues at coordinate 1,800,891 of JAGTJU010000001.1, forward strand.
CAGCTGATCTGGCGGGAAGCCCATCGGGGCAACGCCTTCGTGGTGGGATCTTCGGGCGTGGAGTATGCGCTGGTGTTGGCCCTGCGGCAGGCGGGGCTCGTGCCCGAGACCCCGCGTGAGCGGACCTCTCTTGGCAAGGAGCGCCAGGTGCTGGTCGTCTCGGGGAGTTGCTCTCCGGTGACTCAGGCCCAGATCGATCGTGCCCTCGCCGAGGGCAGCGGCTTCGAGGGTCTCGACGTGGGCGCGGCCTCGTTGCTCGACAGGGCAAACTCCGAGGCTGCCCGTGAGCTCGCGGTGCGGGGAGCCCTTGCGATCCTGGAAAGAGGAGCTTCGCCGCTTCTCTACTCGGCACGGGGGCCCGAGGACGAACGCATCGGCCGGGCCGAGGCCGTGTGGAGAGCGTCGCACGGCGGCGGGGGTGGGCCCGGCCGGGCCCTCGGTGAGCAGCTCGGCCTGATCGTCCGTGCGGTGCTGGAGCGCTGGAACGCTCACTCGCGCCGGTTACGTCGGGTGATCGTGGCCGGGGGCGATACGTCCGGCCACGGGGCACGGCGGCTGGGTGTAGAGGCCCTCACGATCGTGGGCCCCACGGCGCCCGGTTCGCCGCTGTGCCGGGCTCATGCTTCGGATCCCCTGATCGACGGTCTCGACCTGCTGTTCAAGGGAGGCCAGGTGGGCCGCACCGACTTTTTCGAGGCCGTGCGCGACGGCGCATTCTGAGAACGAATCATGCGCCCACGACGGGGCGACAAGGAGCGAGACCAATGAGCACCGAGACGCTGACAATTGCCCTCATGGGCGCGGGTGGAAAGATGGGTTGTCGGATCGTCGACAATCTCAAGAATCACGGCTACGACATGAAGTACGTCGAGGTGAGTGAGCGAGGGGTGGCGAATCTTGCCCAGCGGGGTCTCGTCGCAACCCCTGAAAAAGAGGCGCTGCGCGTGGCCGATGTGGTGATCCTTGCCATCCCCGACGTGCTCATCGAGCGGCTCTCGCCGGTGGTGGCAGAGGGCATGAAACCCGGCGCCCTGCTGATGGCCCTGGATCCCGCGGCGCCCTGCGCAGGCAAGCTGAAGATGCGCAGCGACTGCAGCTACTTTGCTGCTCATCCTTGCCATCCGCCTGTCTTCAACGACGAGACCGATCCAGAAGCGCGTCGCGACTTCTTCGGGGGCATCAAGGCCAAGCAGAACGTGGTCTGCGCGCTGATTCAAGGGCCTGAAGCTCACTACGCTCTGGGCGAAAAGATCGCCCGTGAGATGTATGCGCCCGTCATGGAGAGTTTCCGTGTGACGATAGAGCAGATGGCCATCCTCGAGCCGGCACTCTCCGAAACGAGCGCGGCCACTTTGGTGGTGGCGATGAAGGAAGCCATGGACGAGGCGATAAAGCGCGGTGTTCCTGCGGACGCCGCACGGGCCTTCCTCATGGGGCACATCAACATCGAGCTGGCGATCGTGTTCGGCGAGATCAGCGCGCCCTTCTCTGACGCCGCCAAGAAGGCCATCGAGAACGCCAAGAAGGTGATCTTCAAGGAAGACTGGAAGGAACAGGTCTTCAATCCCGACAATATTCGAAAGTCGGTCGACGAGATCACGACGCCTGACAAGTAAGCCGTCATGGCTCACCACTCGCTCCCCGGTTGTGTGCGTCGTCCCTCTAAGCGAGGAGATACGCGTGCGTCTGCGCGCTGGGGGCTGTGGCTCGTCAGCGCTTGGGCCCTGCTCGTGCTCACCGGGGTGTGCGGCTGCCGAAAAAAGGACGATCGGCTCACCGTGGGCGTGGCCTTCGAGACCTTGCAGACCGAATACTGGGTGGCCAGCTTCGAGATCATGAAGGCCGAGCTCGAGCGACGAAACATTCGCATGCTCGAGGCGATCGCCGACGGAGACGCCAACCGCCAGCTCGAGCAAGTCAAGACCTTCGTTGCGCGGAGGGTAGACGGGATCATCATCGCTCCCAAGGACGCCCACACGGTGATCCCCATGGTCAAGGCGGCCAACCGTGCCGGCATACCGGTGGTGCTGTACAACCGCCCGCCCGCGCCCAGCAAGGCCAAGTCGATCACGGTGGGCGTGGACAATTTCAGCATCACACGCGACACGGTCCTGCACATGTGCGAGCTGGCGCGTCAGGTGAAGCCCCCGGAAGGCAAGCGCAAGCACGAGGCGCTCCTGGTGATGGGCGACCTCGGAGACTTCAACGCCATCGGGCGACGAGACGGCTTTCTGAGCGCCGTCGAGGCTTGCCACGACAGGGTGGAGGTGGTGAGCCGCGTGCCCTCTGAGTGGAATCAGGAAAAGGCGCTGGCCGGGGTGACCAACGGTTTGCAAGCCCACCCGAACATCAGCTTCGTCTTCACCTCGTCGGATTTTCTCTTGCCCTCGGTCATGTCGGCGTTGAAGGCCGCTGGCAAATGGGAAAAGGTAGGCTCTGACCACCATGTCATCCTCGGCGCCTTCGATGGAGACGCCACGGCCTACGCGCTCTTGAGGGCTGGCTACCTCGACGTCGACGGCGTACAAGACGTATTCTACCAAAGTCAGTTGGTCGTAGACGCCCTGCTGGGCGCGCGCGCCGGCCGAGCCGTCGCGCCCGTCGTGCTCGATCCGGGGCTCGTGGTTCACCAGGGGAACTTGGGCACCTTGGGGCCCCGCATGTGGGGCGCGGCCGTATCGAAAGTGGTCAAGCCCTCGAGTTGAGCTTTCCCCGAGGAAGGCTCCTCGGAAGTGTTTCGCGTGCGTGTAAGGAGTGTGAGTGATGCCCGCATACTCAAATGGTCCGCTTCTGGTGCCTGCGACGGCGGCGCCGCCCGCCAACGAAGGTACGGGCGCGCGCCCGCGAAGGCCCTCGGGCCTTGGCTCGGCAGGTTTAGTGTTGATGCTGGCGGTCCTCTATTTCGTTCTGTTGTTGCCCGTGGCGCCCGATCTGGCGAACATCGAGAACCTCAAGCTGATCCTGTCGAATATGCTTCCTTTGCTCGCAGTCACGCTCGGACAGACCTTCGTCTTGATCACGAAGGGGATCGACCTATCCGTGACCGCGATTATCGCCGCCGCCTCGGTGGCGGGTGCTGCCGTCATGGCCCTGCCGGGGTGGACAGGCGCGGCGGCGCTCCTTGTCGGCTCCCTGGTGATGGTGGGCCTGGGTGCCGCCGTGGGTTTGATCAACGGACTGGCGGTTACGAAGCTCACCATGCCGCCCTTCATGGTCACGTTGTCGACGATGATGGCTCTGTCGGGTGCCGCCGTCTTCGGCACGCGAGGCACTGGCATCTATGGCCTTCCCGCGGTGCTGGCCGTGTTGTCGCAGGAGGAGCTGGGTGGTGTGCCTTACGCCGCTCTGCTAGTCGTGCCGCTTGGCGTTTTCGCCCACGTCCTCCTGTTTCGAACGCTTCTTGGGCGTTGGCTCTTCGCCGTGGGCCGAAACCCGAAGACGGCCCGCGTCTCGGGTGTGCCTGTGCACAGGACGATCGTCTTGGCGTACGTCCTGTGTGGAGGCTTCACCGCCGTGGGTGCCTTGCTCTACACGGGGCGGCTCGAGACGGGCTCACCGGTGCTGGGCCAACGCATCTTTCTCGACGTCGTCGGCGCGGCCGTGATGGGAGGCGTGAGCCTGTTTGGGGGGAAGGGCAGCGTGGCGGGCGTGCTGTGTGGCGTATTGTTCATCACGCTCATCGACAACAGCCTCGACATCCTTGGCTTCTCCAGCTTCGCCGTGCTCATGACGAAGGGCGTGGTCATTCTCATGGCGGCGGTTCTCGATGCAACGCGCGCGCGACGCGTGGCCGCGTAGGTTCAACGGAGCGGCCATGACGGGACCCCTCGAAAGTCACGCGGGTGAGAGCTTGGTTCTGCAGTGCCAGGACGTCACCAAGAGTTACTTCGGCGTCCGTGTGCTGGCGGGTGTCAGCTTCTCGCTCGCGCCGGGCCGTGCTCTCGGCCTGATCGGTGAGAACGGCGCAGGGAAGTCGACCCTGATGAACATCCTCGGGGGCGTCACGCAGCCCGATGGGGGCCGCCTGAGCGTGTGCGGGACCCCGTATGTGCCCAAGAGCCCCACGGAGGCGCGGGCCCACGGGATCGCGTTCATCCACCAAGAATTGAACTTGTTCCCGAATTTGTCGATCGCCGAGAACATCTTTCTCACGGGGTTTCCTCACGCGAAGCGGGTGCCGCCCTGGGCACGCCTTTTGGCGCCTATCGACCGAAGGCGGAACGCGGCGCTGACGCGGACTTTGCTGGCGTCCGTCGATCTCGACGTGTCGCCCGATGCGCGGGTCGACACGCTTTGTCCTGGCGAGCGGCAGCTGGTGGAGATCGCCAAGGCCCTGGCCTTCGACGCCCGCATCGTCATCTTCGACGAGCCCACCACGTCGCTGACCGCCAGGGAATGTGAGCGGCTCTTCGGCCTCATCGAAAGACTCAAGCGGGAGGGGCGCTCCGTGATTTTCATTTCGCATGCGCTCGAGGACGTGAGGCGGCTATGCGAGGACGTCGTGGTGTTGAGAGACGGTGAGGTGGTGGGGCAGGGCCCACGCGAGGCGTACCCGCTCGATCGGATGGTGTCGCTGATGGTGGGGCGGAAACTGGAGCAGCTCTTTCCGCACCGCGGGACGACGCCCACGGACGAGCCGGTGTTGGAGGTGAAGGACCTGGCACAACCGGGTGTCGTCGACGGCATCAGCTTTACCCTCCGCCGGGGAGAGGTGTTGGGGATCGCCGGCTTGATGGGGGCAGGACGCTCGGAGCTGGCACGCATTCTGTTCGGCCTGGAACCCGCCGCCCTGGGGCAGGTCGTTCTGTCCGGAGCGCCCTTCGGCCACCGCAGTCCCGCGGCCTGCATTGCGCGCGGCATGGGCTTCCTCACGGAGAACCGCCGTGATGAGGGACTTCTCATGGACGCTGACGTGCGCGAGAACGTCAGCTTGGCTGCTCTTCCGCGCTTTTCGGCGCGTGCGGGGCTTCTGGACGGAGCCGCGCTTGCCGCAGAGGTGGATGCGATTGCGCTCGCGGTGGGGATTCCGGCAAGCAAGCTAGAGGGAGCAGCCGTGAAGACCCTTTCGGGCGGCAATCAACAAAAGGTCGTCTTGGCAAAGTGGTTGCTCACCGAGCCCGATGTGTTCATCCTGGACGAGCCGACCCGTGGCGTCGACGTGGGAGCGAAGAGCGAGATCTACGCACTCATCAATCACCTGGTGGGTCGGGGTGCGGGGGTGCTGATGATTTCGTCGGAGCTCGAGGAGCTCATCGGGATGTGCGATCGGATCGTGGTCATGCACAAGGGCACGGTCACCGGCGAGTTTCGTAAAGAGTCTTTTCAGCGTGAGGAGATCTTGCGTCAGGCCTTCGGCGGAGGGCTCTCGTGACCGCGCCCCCTGCCTTTCCCACGCAGGCCCTCGGAGGACGAACTCGTCTCCGCAACGTTCTGCTCAACCACGCCTCCCTCGTGCTTCTTGGGCTCGTGTTTACGGTCTTTGGTGTGCTTGCGCCGCGCTTCTTTGCTTTCGAGAACCTGGAGAACATCCTGGTTCAGTCCTCGGTCTTGCTCATGGGGGCGGTGGGCATGACCTTCGTTCTTCTGGCTGCACAGATTGATCTGTCCGTGGGGTCGATGATGTTCCTGGCTGCGGTTCCCGCGGGCAAGCTCGTCCTTGGCGGGCATTCAGCAGGGGTGGCACTGGGGGCGGCTGTGGGGGTGGCGCTCGTCTACGGGCTGCTCAACGCGCTGGTGGTCGTGAAGCTTCGGGTGGCGGCCTTCATCGTCACGCTGGCAACGCTCTACATCGGGCGGGGTCTCGGGCTTTACATCACGCAGACCCGAGCGATGAATCTCCCGGAGTCGTTGCTGGCCGTGGGTACCACGCGGGTGGTGGGGCTGCCGCTCCCCCTCGTCGCGGCGCTCGTCGTCGTGGCCCTCGGGCACTACACGCTGTCCTCGACGCCCTATGGGCGGCAACTCTATGCCGTAGGGCAAGACGCCGAGGGCGCGCGCAAGGCAGGGTTACCCGTGCAGCGGATACGCGCCTCCGTGTTCCTCGTGAGCGCTGTGTGCGCGGGGCTGGCGGGCTTCGTGACGATCGCGCGGGTGGGAGTGGTCTCGCCCACCATGGGGAGCCAGCGCGAGCTGGCCATGATTGCTGCCGCCGTCCTGGGCGGTACGAGCCTGTTTGGCGGACGCGGCCAGGTGTTTCCAGGCACCGTCGTTGGTGCGCTTCTCATTCAGACCGTCGAAACCGGTCTCGTGATCCTCAACGTCGACCCTTATCTGTACCCTCTGTTCACGGCCGGCATCATCTTCGTGGCCGTGGCGATCGACAGCCTTCGCAACCTCGAGCGAGCGAAGCAAAGTCTCCGCAAGATCCGCCCCTTGGGGCTCCCAAAGCCGCGGTGAGGTCATGTCAGCGGACACCTGCCCCTACTTGCGGTTGGCTGGTGGCAGCGATTCGGCGTATGTGTGAGGGATGCGGGGGCTTCTCGACGCGGTGCTTGCCACGTGGGCCCTGGTCGTGGCGGGTGATGCCGATTGCCCGACGGCCGCGGAAGTGGCACGTCGCGCCCAGGCCCTGGGTGTGGACACGACGTCGGTCGGCGCTCAGGAAGGGCGGGTCGATGTGCAGAGGCTCGCGGACCAGGTGGTGCTCAGGTTGACCGGTCCAGGCGGCGAGGTGATCGCCGAGCGGCCGCTGCCGGGCAACGCGGCCTGCGGCGACCTGGCGGCCGCGGCGGCGGTGGTGGTGGCCTCCTGGGAAGGCGAGCTGCGCGCTTCGGGCGCCCTGTGGCTTCCCGAAAGACCCCCTCCGCCCCCATCCGTGAAGCCGCGCTCTCGCTACGGATTGGGCGTCGCGGGCTTGGTCGTGCCCGGGCCGTGGGCCCCGGCCGGGCGCCTCGAACTCGAGCGGGCACCCTCGCTCTCGGGTTGGGTGTGGCGGCTGGGTGTGCAGGGGGTGGGCCCCCGCCGTTTTGCCCTGGGCCTCGGCGAGGCGCGATGGTGGCGCGTGGGCGTGGGCGGGGCGGTGGGGTTTCGTTGGGGCGCGCGGGCGCTCGCGGTGGAGCCCGAACTCGAAGCCGGGGTGTCCCGCCTGGCCCTGCGAGGCGAGGGGCAGCCCGTCGACATTGCGAGCACCGCGTGGGACCCTTACGCCCGGTGGGGGGCACGCCTCGGCCTTCGGCTGCGGGCGTTTCAGCCGTGGGTCGGCCTTTTTCTGACCGTCCATCCCGTGAGGAGGACCTTGAGTTTGCGCAACTCGGACGCCGAGCGAGAGCTTCCGACACTCGAAATATTTACCGGCCTGGGGGTCACCGCTTGGCTACCCTGAAACATTCGCAGGGTCCCGCGCCACACAAGGGGAGTACGAAGGGTGTGACGAAAGACAGGTCTGATGCATGCGCGTGCGCTTCCCGACAGGGCGATGCCCCAATGGCTCCGATGCCTGAGGTGTGTCTCGACGACCTGTTCCGCCTGCACGCCGACCAGGTGGCACGCTGGGCGTCTCGCCTCTGCGGCCCCGGAGTCGAGGTCGACGACGTGGTGCAGGAGGTCTTCATGATCGCGCACCGCAAGCGGAAGGAGTTCCGGGGCGACTCCCGCCCGAGCACCTGGCTCTACGGGATCACCCAAAACGTGGTCCGGCACCGCCGCCGCAACGAGAGGGTGCGACGCTTTTTTCTGGGCGAGGTCGAACGCGATACACAGCCGGCCCGTCCCACGCCAGTGGAAGAGTTCGAGAGGCGAGAAGCGAGCCGCGCGGTGTACCGGGCCCTGGACGCGCTTCCGGAGAAGTACCGTGAAGTGTTCGTGCTCTTCGAGATCGAAGGGCTTTCCGGCGCCGAGATCTGTGAACTGACAGGACGCAATGCCTCTACGATTCGTGTGCACTTGATGAGGGCACGGGAGCAGTTCTTCAAGCGGCTCGGGGCGCTTGGCTACGACAACCTTCGCGGAGACCCTGGCGTCGCAAATCGAGAAGGGGTGTCGTCGTGAGAGGTGTTCACTCGACAGGACCATCAGACGAGCTGTTGGGCCCACGCCTGTCGGAAAGCAGGACCGGCGCTGGGCCCCCTCACGTGGAGCGGATGGCGCAGCGGCTGCTCGGGCACATGGCTCCCGCCTTGGCGCTCACGCCGGCAAGCCGGATGCGCGTTGCCGTGGCCCTGCGCGCCGCGCAACACAGGTCCGGCTCCCGGTGGCGCGGGCTGCGCTTTGGGGTCGCCTGGTGGGCGCTTGCGAGCGTGGGGGTTACCAGCTTCGCGGTGGGGGCCACGGCGGTACACCGGGTTTGGCAGGCCCACACCGATGGTGCGCTTGCCTTGGTGCCGCAACCGACGCCTGTGCGGAGGCGAGTCGTGCAAGCCCCGCCCCCTCCCGAGGTCGTCGCAATCCCGGCAGAAATCCACATGGGGCAAGCGCTTCCGGAGCCACCGTTGGAAGTCACCGTCTCGGTGGCTGCGCCGCGCCGCTCGGCAGTCCGACCTTCGGTCCGCGCGCCCGAGACCGCGGCCGCACCGCCCCCTGCGCCCGCCGTGGCCGTGTCGCCCTCGGCCCTGCTCGAGGAGTCCCAACGGCTCGAGGTGGCGCTTCGACACTTGCGTCAGGGACGGGACGGGGAAAAGGCGCTCGCAGCGCTCGATGACTACGGACGCCGCTTTCCCCATGGGGCTCTCGGTCAGGAAGCGGCGCGGGCGCGTGTCGAGGCGCTCCTCAGCCTCGGCCGGAGTCACGAGGCCTTGCAGCGGCTCGAGAGCGTTCACTTGGGCCCGGCGCAAAAAGACCTCGAGCTCCAGGTGCTGAGGGGTGAGCTTCGGGGTAAGGCCCGTCGTTGCAAAGAAGCCATGCAGGATTTCAGCGTGGTTCTGGCGCGGGTCCGCGGCGGGCCCATGGCCGAGCGGGCTCTGTTCGGCCGCGCTTCCTGCCACCTGGCAACTCAGGATCACGCCGCCGCTCGAGACGACCTGCGGGCCTACAGCCAGCGGTTTCCGAAGGGGCGCTTCGCGTCCGAGGTGGCGCGCGGGCTGGCGGCCCTCGAGTGATCGTGCCCCGCGGGAAGGCCCGCCGCACGAGGCGCGTGCCGCAAGCGCTCAACGGGCTATGCTGCTGGCCGTGCGGCGCTCACTTTTGAGCCGATGGCCACCGGGGGCATGGGTGTCTTCGCCCGGGCGGACCGGTCTGCGCTCCCTCGCCGTGGTCGGGGGCGTCTTCGCAACGGCCCTTTGCGGGTGCCAAGCTTCGCATGTGGTGGGGGACGTCACCCCGCCGGCTCGCTGCCCGCCGTTTAGGGCGGGGGTCGATCTGCCCCTCTGTACAGCGAGCTATCTGGGTGGGCAGAGCTCGGACCTCGGCGCTGTCGCGTTCGCGGCCGACGGCGCGCTCGTGGTGGGCACAGCCACGGCCCCGGGCTCGCTTCCGCAGGCTCCCCCGAAGCAACCGGGCCCGGGGACCGGCAACGGGGCCCTCCATCGCTTCGATGGCAGCGGCCACCGGCTGCTTTCGACCCTGCAGATGGGCGATGGCATCCGGGATCTCGACGTGGCGCCCACCGGGGCCATCGTCGTGGTGGGCGAGCCCTTCGGGGTGGCCCTCGTGTCCCGCGACGGTCTGAGCGTCGTGTGGACCGCCGCGTTTGCGGCCGATCGCGTGGCCATCGCTCCCTCGGGCGCCGTGGCCGCACTGGCCACCGCGACGGGCACCGTGCGTATCTTCGGGCCCGACGGCAGTTTGCGGGGCGAGTTCGCGACGCGGCTTCCGCCTGGCCAGGGCGATGTGGCCATCGGGGACAGCCCCGAGGCCGTGTTCGTGGTGGGGGCGCGCCCCGCGGGCACGCCTTCGGTGCCGGTGCTCGACGCTCATCGGCTGGATGGCAGCGTGCTGTGGCAGGCGTACGGTTTTACCGGGGAAGCCTTGGCGGCGAATAACCTGGGCGCCAGCAGCACGGGCATCGCCGTGGTTTTCGGGCGCGACGGCAAGCTCTACTACCTGGGGGAAAGCCAGGGCGGCAACACGGTTCACGGGCGCGAGCCGGGTGACCTGGGCAAGCCTGCGCCCGTGGTCGGAAGCGGGGATCGTTACCTCACCCCGTTCAACACGTCCCGCTTCGTGGGCTTTGTGGGCCGCTTCCGCGCGGCAGACGGCACACTCGAGGCCGGCCAGTTCCTGGTGCCTCGCGAGCCGGGTGACTCGGGCAACCCCGCAGGCGTCGACTTGCGCCCGCGGGCGTTGGCGGTGGATGCCGAGGGGCGGGTGTTGGTGGGAGGGACGCAAGCGTGCTGTGGCCCCGAGGGCACGCAAAAGCTCCTGGCTGGTCAGTCGGTCGCGCCTGCCGCCGAGGGCGTGGACGGGGTCGCGATCTTGCTTGCACCCGATCTGGCTCGCACCGAGGTGTGGACCACCTTTGGTACCGGTGGGGGCTCGGCGGCCGTGGCGGTGGCCCTGGGGCCGCAACGAGCTGCACTCTTGGCGCTCCAGACCCTGGCGCAACAGCAAGCCGCGCCTTTGGTGACACACGAGGCCCTTGCGCCAGGGCCTGCGGGCACGCCTTGGGCCACCTATTTTTCAGTCTGGCCCACGCCCTCGCGGTAGGGTGGGCACCTGCATGACGGTTGCCTGCTTCGGAATGGGCCTGCACGCCTTCCGCGCCCGGGGGCAACGGGGCGCACGGCGCGGGTGGCGAGCGCTCACCCTGGCAGTGTGCCTGCTCTTCCTGCTCTTCCTGCTCTTGGGGGGGTGCCGCGCGCGCCCTTCACCGCCCGCGGAGCCTCTCTCTGCGATTCTGCCTGCGTCCGCCCAAACACTTTTGTCCTTCGACGTGCAGGCGATCCGCCGCTCGCCCCTGTGGCAGGCGGTGTCGCTGGCGATGCAGCGTCGCGCGGCTCACGCACAGCTCTTCGCGGAGGTGAGGGCACGTACGGGCTTCGACCCTCTCGAAGACCTGCAGCGGGTGGTGGTGGCGTTTCCGGAAGCGGCTCGGCGTTCGGGCGAGTTTGCTCTCGTCCTCGTCGCCGACCACGCGGACGAACGGCGTCTCGTGGCGTATGCCCGGGACGAAGCGAGCACCCGAGGTCAGGACATTCGCCAGGAGGAACATGCGGGCCGCCGGCTGTGGGTCGAGCAGGGCCCTCCGCGCCGTGCGGGGTTCTTTCTCGATCGTCGCACGTTCGTGCTGGGGGGGGGCGGCTGGGGCCACCTGATGGCCGAGACCGCTTCGTCCGCGGGTGAGCCCAGGGACGGCCCCGCAGGTTCAGGCGAGCTATGGAATCTCTTTCACAAGCTGCCTCGGGCCTCGGCGGTGCGCGCAGTCGCCGTGGTGCCCGGGTCGACGCGCACCCAATTGGCTGCGGACAGCCGTTTGCGAGCCGCCTCGTCCATTGCACGCCTGGCGTTGTCTCTCGCGCTGGATACAGGCGTCGAGGCGCACCTGCGGATCGAAACCTCCTCGCGCGAGGCTGCGCAAGCGCTGGGTGGTCAGGTGGAGCGCTTCATGCGCGACGCGCGCCAGAGCCCGCAGGTGTTGCTGGCGGGCGTGGGACCCTGGCTCGAGCAGGTGGACATCGAGGCCGAAGGCCCGACGCTGCACTTGTCCCTGCGCTTGACCGTGGCCCAGACCCAAACGCTCTCCGAACGCATAGCGGTCTTGGTGCGCCACCTGGCGTCCCCGCCCTGAGCTGCGTGCTCACCCGGTCTCGGGTCCGCGTGTGGCTTTCCGGCGCGTGGGCCTTTGCGAGCGGGCCCTGGGTGCGGCATCCTGGGCGGCCCGTGCCCCGCCCCCTCGACGATCTCGCAAGCCGCATTTTGGATCGGGGTTTCACGCCTGCTCAACAGGACGTGGAGGGGCTCTTCGTTTTGCTGGGTTCACCCGACCGCGAACAAGGGCGCCTGGCCGGACGGGCTCTGGCCCGGCTCGGGCCCCCCGCGCTCGCGGCGGCGCGTGTCCGCTTCCCGGCGGCAGGTCCTCCGCTGCGCGCCCGGCTGTGCGAACTCATCGCCACGGTGGGCGCGGACACGGGCGACGAAGAGGTGGGCGCCTGGCTTCTCGCGTGCCTGGCTGACCCCGAGGGCGCCACCCGCCGGCGTGCCGCGGCCCAGCTGGGCAAACACGCTCAGGTGTGGGCCTCGACGAAGCACGCGGTGGAGCCCGCGTTGCTCGGCGCCTGGGAAGCCACCCGCGACCCGGCCGACCGACGGGCCCTCGCCGAGGCGCTGGGCAAACAAGGGGGAGCCGCTTCACAGCGAAGCCTGGCGCATCTTCACGACCCACGGTCCGCCGCCGACGCGCTCCTGGGGCAGCGCACGGAGCGGGCCCAGCGGCAGATCGAGCAGCGCACCCTGCGCCACACCCCCACCCGCCTCCGCCTCGAAGCCGCGCTTCCCGCGCACACCCCCGTGTTGCTACACGTGCGTGCGGGGCTCGAGCCTGTGCTGCTGGAAGAGCTGGCAGCCTTGCCCCTGCGCGCGCCCCCACGGCAGGTGGGCCCCGGGCGTGTGCGCGTGCACGCCGAGCGCCTCGCAGACCTTTACCGTGCCCGCACGTTTTTGCACCTCGGGTTTCCGTTGCCCCCGGGGCAAGGGGATCCCGTGGCCGCGGTGGGAGAGGCCCTGACGGCCGACGCCACGGGAGCGCTGCTGCGGACGCTCACCGAAGGCCCGGTTCGTTATCGTCTCGACTGGGGGCGTACGGCGCTCGGCCGCACCGCCACGCAGGCCGTGGCCCGGCAGGTGCAGCAGCAGATCCCCTGGCTCGTCAACGATGCCACGCAGGCGCCCTGGGTGGTGGTGGTGCACCTGGCGGGGGAGCGGGTGCACGTGGAGCTGTGGCCGCGAAGGAGCGAGGGGCGTTCGGTGGATGATCGCTTCGCGTATCGCCGCGTGACCATGCCTGCGTCCTCTCATCCCACGGTGGCCGCGGCGCTCGTGCGCGTGGCGGGACATCGGGACCACGACGTGGTGTGGGATCCCTTTGCCGGCACGGGTGTAGAGTTGGCGGAGCGAGGTCTCGCAGGCGCCTACCGATGTCTGTACGGCAGTGACCTAGACCCTGAAGCCGTGGACGCTTGCCGGCGCAACCTCGCCGCTGCGGGCCTCGCGAAGGCCGAAGTCGTGCAAGCAGACGCCCGCCGGTACACACCACCTCGGCCGCCCACGCTCATCATCACCAACCCCCCGTTCGGGCAAAGGGTGGTCGTGCACGAGGGTGTCGGTGATCTCCTCGCCGCGGTCTTCTCTCACGCGGCCAGGTGCCTTGCCCCGCGCGGACGCATGGTGTTCGTCACGCCCAGGGTCAGTGTGACGGCGCGGGCGCTTTCGGAGGCGGGCCTCGTGCGCCTGCGGCACCTGCCCGTGGATCTCGGGGGCTTTGCGGCCCACCTGGAACTTTGGGAAAAACGCTAGGCAACCTCCGGGTAGCCCCACGTCCCTCACGGCGCGACATGCACGGCACCCTGCATCCCGCTGTGACCGGCACCACAGACGTACCCGAACGTGCCGGCGCGTTCGAACTGCACCACCCCTTCACGATGCAAGGCGATCGGGTTCGGCAGGTCGCCACCCTCGGCGTCGAGCGGGTGAGTCGAAAGGCTGCCCCTCCAACGCACGCCCTGGCCGACGCGCACCACCAGACAACGCTCGGGGTCCTGCCCAAAGCCGTGCGTCCACGCGAGGTTGCGGTCGGCATCGTGGGCGCGGCGGTCAACGTAGTCGCCGGGCTCGCAGCCTTGAACCACACCGCGGACGGGCGCGAGCGATGGTGGTGTCGCGACATCGACGGGGCCCGCGAGGTCGGTAGAGGCGTCCGTCACGCGCTCTCCTTCAATCGAAGTTGACACGCCGTCAGCGCTCGCGTCGCCGCGAGGCTCGGGGTGATGGTCCACGGACGCGTCGACTGACCGGGAGTGGTGCGGATCTCGCATCGTCTCGTCGCCGCACCCGAGGGATACGGTTGCCACTGAGAGGAAGATGACGGCTAGACGCATTCGAGGAGCATGAGACTTGCCGGAGTCCGTCTGAGCGAGCGTAACGATCTCGTTAAACTCTACGTCTCGATGAGCATACTCTCGACTCACTCGCGAACGACGCCTAAGTCTGGTGGTTGGGCGGATGACCTCTTCAAAGTCATTGAGACATCGCGCTGCAACCCACGGTTACTTTCCATTGGAAATCTCAGGGGCCAAAAGGAAAGTCGATTACATATCCAGCTTTGGTTTTCCTCGTTTCGGTTGAAAACGATGGGCCGCGACGTTGGAGGAAGTAAAGCGCTTCTGAACCTTTGGGTGATACGACACGTCCAACGGAGAAAGCCTGCCGAAAATCTATGTAGCGTCCAATCGTATTCGTCTGCCACACGTTTGCGATCACTTCATCGGCGGACGAGAACGCATTCACCGGTCGCACGAGTGGGGCCATCACATGGAAATACTCTGGCCTAAGGTCCGGGTAGCAGGCGGCACAGGTCTTCCCGTAAATGGGGTTTATTCCTTCGGCGTCGCCACGTGTCGCGATTGTAGCGTTGGCGAGGCCCCACATCTCGATGAGGGCGCCTTGTGTGTAACAGGCGAACACCCCGCCATAGTCCGTCACCAAGCGTCCACCTGGAGGGATAACTTGGCGCAAGAACTTGGCCGCGTACCTATAGCTGTCAACGTTGCGGCTTTGCTCTTTAACACCTTCGTTTTTCGCCTCCTCGTGAGGAGAGTTCCAGAACCGGTGGTCCATTCTAACCGCGAGCATGGCCAGGCAACCGGCGGCGACAGGTACAATCAAGGGGTTCAGCCATCGCCGCACAGTCGAACACACGTCAAGAATGTCTCGAGATCCTACAACACTCAAGACCAAGAGTAGAGGAACCACCGGAAGTACGAACCGCCCAAAAGGCATCCAGTCTCCACCCACTTTGGTCACATAAACAAGGTGCAGGACCGAAAAGGCCCCTAGAATCGCCGCTGCAAGGTTGCGCCTCCACAGAAGCCAACACCACGCGGCAAGTCCTAGCCAGAGCCACTGCCCCGTGACTTCGTTCGCGACGTATTCGATTCCACGGAGGGGCAGGAGAACGCCAATGAGTTGCTTCGCGTAGTAAGTGCTGGGCAGCGGCAGGCCGTAGTATGCGTACCGAGCGGCGAACCATAGGGCAAAGACGCCGACCGGGGCGAGATGGAGCCGTGCGGTTAGCCTAAAGGGTCGGGGTTCTTTCAGGTTTACCGCGCGCACGAGGGCGCCTACGATGAGAAATGCGAAGGTCAAAAAGCCATCGATGCGCATGAGGGCGACGGCAAGACCGGCCCAAGCGGCGGTGCGTTGCCAGGTGACCTTTGAGAAACTCGCAACTAGCGAGGCAAAGGCGAACGCGGTTAGGGCCACGTGCGGCAAGGTCTCCATACCACTGAGGTACGCGACCGCTAAGTCCGTATTGAAGGACAGAAGAAGTACACAAAACGTGGCAGTGTGTCGGCGGGTTCCGCAGGCCCGGGCCAGCCGATAGACGGCGTATCCCAAAAGAAGAACAAACGGCGCGCCCATGATGCGGGCGCAAAGCAGAGGGGCTTGCCCTCGGGTAAACAGCATGGGCAAAGCAAGCAGCAGCATCCACAGGGGCGTGGAATACCCTTCCACCCGAAGACCGTGGCTGTAGGTGGGGCCATTGCCAATCGCCAGATTCTTGGCGAACGAAAAGGTAAAGTAGGCGTCATCGACACCGACATGCCCTGCGCTGATGCATTGCGTTAAGAATACGAGCGCTGCTGCAATCAGGGAAGCCAAAGCCACACCGTCAGCGCTACGCCACGGAATCAGTCGCCATAGTTGCAGGAGCGAACGGCAACGCGAAGCGATAGTCATGCTCCTCCATATACCAGCGGCGTAGGCCCGTTAGCCAAGGAGTTTATGAGCCCGAATTCGGACCCTGTTGGGTGTCACGGGTTTGGTCATAATCACCGCTGAGCCTCAGGTTTCATCCCTCGTCGACGTGAGACCCCTTACGACGTCCTGTCGCCTTTTCGTTCGACGGGGCGCAGGCCTGGCTAGGTCAACGAGACCCCTCGCCCCGCAAACTCACGTCCACGTGAACCGATAAAGGTCGTGTGAGTTGAGCTGCCATTGCGAGCTCAATCGTAGGCGTGAGTCGAGCGCGCAATACGACGGCCAGCGCCCGCTGGTGTAGCAGGCGACTGAGGAAACGGGCTCGCATCCTCAGTAAACTCCCGCCATCGGCGTTTGGCACTGAAGAGACCGAGGTCTTGTGCTTCGTCAACTTTGACCGCCTGGTGTAAGCTCCGCGATCCGCTCTTGCCATGACCAGCACCTCGTCCCCGTCGTCTCCTCCCTCGCCCGCACGCGCGCAGGCCGCCGCCGTGGCGGGCCGCGGGGCTCTTTACATTGGTGCCGCCAAAATCGTCTTCATGGTGGCTGGCTTTCTGCAACGTTGGCTGTTGGCCCGCATCGTGGGTCCAGCCGAATACGGTGCCTTTTCGGTGGTGAACGGCGCCGTATCGACCGTGAACAACACCATGGTCCAGGGCACCACCCAGGCCATCAGCAAGTTCGCGGCTGAAGACGACGAGCGTGCGGGCGCGGTGGCGCGCGCGGGACTGCGGCTGCAGATGTTCGTGGGGACGGCGGTGGGGCTCGCCTTTTTGCTGGCAGCGCCCTGGCTTGCGCGCCTCGTGGGGGCGCCGACCTACTACGTGCCCTGGTTCCGTCTGGTTGCGGCTATCCCCTTCCTCTACGGCTTTTATGCCGTGTACGTCGGGCTTGCCAATGGCCTGCGGCGCTTCGCTACCCAGGCGAGCTTCGACGTGCTCTTCTCGGCTCTCAAGACCGGGCTCCTGCTGGGAGGCGCGCTGCTGTTCGCGCGGGGGAGACAAGACCCTCGCGCGGCCGTGACGGGCGCGTTCGCAGGCTTCGTCGTCGCGGCCGTGGTGATCCTCTTCGTCGCGGCGCGGGTGATGGGCAAGGTGAAGGCTCCCGCAGGTGCCCCCTTTCCCCTGAAGCGTCTCACCGTGTTCATGACGGGGGTGGCGCTTTACGCGGTGATGGTGAACCTGGCGCTCAACTACGATCTTTTTTGGCTGAGGCGCTTCGCGGGCGCTTCGGCCGAGGCCACACGCGCCGATGCCCTCGTGGGCAACTACGAAGCGCTCCGTAACCTGGCGCTCTTGCCCTACCAGGCGCTCATCGTGGTGACCTTCGTCGTGTTTCCCCTGGTGTCGCGTGTGACCTTCGAGCAGAACCGGGACGCCACCCTCGCGTATGTCCGGCAAACGATGCGCATCGCCTTCGCCTTCGCGGCGCTCATGGGCCTGGCGCTGGGGTGCCGCCCGGGCGCCCTCTTGGCGATTCTCTACAAACCCGCGTATCTCGAGGGCACCACCGCGCTGCCCATCCTTGCGGCGGGGCTTTGCGCCCTGTCTTTGCTGGGCGTGGCGTGCGCCATCATCAACGCCTCGGGACGTCCGCGGGTGGCCGTGGGGCTGGTGGCGGTCACGTTGCTCGTGGGCAGCCTCTCTGCCCTCTACCTCGTCCCAGGCGCTGCGCCGGGTCCCGCCATGCTGCGTGCACAGGCGGTCTCCACGGCGGCGGGCATGGGCGCGGGCTTCCTGGTGGCCATGGCTTACCTCAAACGTAGCTTCGGAGGCGCAGTTCCGCTGGGCACGGTCCTGCGCACCACGTTGGGGCTGGCGCTGGGTGTATCGGCCGCGCAACTCATGCCCGAAGGGGGCCGTGTCATGGGACTCGCTGCCGTGGCCGTCGCGGTCCTGGTCTTCCTGGCAACGCTGCTCCTGGCCCAGGAGCTGGGGCCCGAGGATCGCGCCCGCTTCGCCCGCCTGGCGCGCCGCAAACGCGCTTAGGACTCGTCGTCGTTTGACCCGGGCGGGGGCACGGCGGGGCTCGGTTGAAACCACGCGCAACGGCTCACCGGCTGAGGGGGGGTACTTCGCCGGGTAGACGGGGCACAGAATGAACACGCTCCGCGCCGCCTTCACCAGCTTGTGGTTCCCACAGCGGTGGCAAAGGCTCGTTGGGAAGGGAAGGGGCTCTTCAGAAGACATAGGCGTCGAGCCACCATGCCACGAGCAGGCCCGACGCGGTCCCGACCACGTTCCAACTAAAGTCTTTCCACGAGGCATCCCCAGGCCCCACAAGGTCGGCAAGCTCCTTTGCGCTGCCAAGCGCAAGGGCGAATCCCGCACCTCCCAGAAAACGCCACCGCGGTTCCTCCCAGACCAGCGCTGACGCGCCGTAGCCCGTGAGCGCCAGGGCCGCCGACACGCCGCCATGCAGGTACTTGTCCCGCGCGAACCAAGGGTCGGTCTCGACGGCAAAGACCGAGGCATGGGTGGCGAGCAGCGGTGGCACGGTGGAGCTCTAATCTACCGCGTTTGGTCGACTATGTTACCGAGATCGTTGGTCGGGCCCACGAAACGCATCGAGCCGGTCAAAGGGTCTTTTGACGATCCCGAATCGGAGCTTTGGCCTTGGAGAGCCTACGTGCCTTGGAACCCTCGGCTTGGTTCCGGGCTCGGAGCCAAGCGGCCCACGGATGCGAAAGGTGCTTCTTGTATCCGCATGGTACCGCCCGATTGTCTGGCGTCGTCGCGTCGGATTCTTCGCCGAAAATGCGCAGATTTCGGCTAACGCAACCGGCTGCATGTTGGGTAGGTTTCGCCTCGCTCTCGCGTCCGTTACGTTGGTCTTCGGCCTCTACTGGTTCGGAAGAGAACTTGACAGCGTATACCCGTTCAATCGCTGGCTGGCCTGGCGATTCCTCTCCCAGCTTGCGCTGTCTTTCGGGTGGGGTGGGGCAGTTCTTTCGGCGGGTAGCGTTCTGCTGCGCCGTTTCCGCAGGGTACGGTCTCCGTGGGATGAACACCTCGTTCTGAGCTTCGCATTGGGGGTCGTCGTGTTTGGCCTCGGCGTCTTCGTCACGGGCATTCTTGGCGGGCTCGGGGGTGTTTTCTTTGTTACTTGGCCTACGCTTCTTCTCGTGGCTTCCGGTCCTTCATTGCTTTCGAACTCGATCGTTCGCTGGCGTCGGATCAGAGCGCTTGCTTCCCTGCACGAGGATGAGCCTCGTTGGAGCTGGTTTGTCCGGGGATTTGGAGCGATAGGAATCGCGATCGTTCTGCTCCAGATCATGACGCCTCACAATGTTGCGTTCGACGCCCGTTGGTACCATCTGGCGATCGCCGAATCATATGCCTCGATCGGAAAGATTATCCGATTCGATGACGGATGGTTTTTGGGGACTCTCCCTCAACTTGCAACCTGGATCTACACGTGGGCTATGCTGTGCCCCGGTACGTCGCTGGCGTTCCGCATAGAACTCGCAGCGTATACCGAGTTCCTAATCTTTCTCTTCACGCTCGCGGGGGTCGGTGCGGCTCTACGTTGGTTGTTGCGATCGAAGCGTATTCGTGGCGGTTGGGCGATCTTTTTTCTCTTTCCCGGGCTGTTCGTTTACGACTCGAACCTAAATCTGTCAGCGGATCACGTGCTTGCGCTATGGGCTCTGCCGTTGGTGTTGGCGGGGCGGCGGTTGTTTCCGCGGCCGGGAAACCAGCGGCCGCCGCTGGAGTCCGCGATCCTTGTCGGGATCGTCTTTTCAGGTGCCCTTCTCACGAAGTATCAGGCCTTGTACATTACCGTCGGTTCGGGGTGGCTCGTAGTGGCCGCGACGGTCGGCGTCTTGCTTCGAGCAAAACGAGGACAGAGAGGTCACCTTGCGATGGTGGTGCTGACGAGACTTGTCCTGACGGGACTCACGACCCTTTTGGTGACGACACCTCATTGGTTGAAGAACGTTGTCTGGCATAAAAATCCGGTTTATCCCTTCGCAAGAGGCGTTTTCGGAGGCGTGCCGTGGGGACCAGGCATTGAGTTTGGGCTCCTGGATGACGGATGGACGCCTGAAGGTCCGTTCTGGTCGCGCATCGTAGAAACCGTTTCGGCTATCGCGAGTTTTTCGTTCAGGCCGCACGACTGGGAGACATTCCACCGCAATTGGCCGGTATTCGGTTCGCTCTTTTCAGTCTTGGTAGGCCCGGCTCTTGTCCTCGGCGCATCTCTTCGCCTCCTTAACCTGGCGATAGCGACGTGCTTGGCTTTGGGCGTTTGGTATTGGACCTATCACCAAGATAGGTATCTGCAATCGATCTTGCCGTGGATGGTGGCCGCTACCGCTGCCGCGATCGCCGTTCTATGGCGGAGTCGGGCCCTTCTTGTTCGGATTACGTTATTTTCTGCAATCGCTCTTCAGATAGTGTGGTCAGCGGATCTCCCCGCCCTGCCCACCCACGCGATGATTGGCAAGTCACCTATTTCGGCGACGATGGATCGTCTCTCATCAGGCTTTCGTAAAGCCTGGAATGAGCGGGACGACGCTGCCACCCACCTTCAAAGAGTTGCTGCACGCCTGCCCTCAGATGCCGTGCCGCTTCTTCACGAAGAGCACCTCCGTCTCGGACTCGGAAGGTGGGTCCTCACGGACAGTTTCGGCCGACAAGGAGCTATCCGTTACAGGAACTGGAACACGCAACGAGAAGCTTACGACCGCCTAAGGGCGCTGGGCTCGACGCACATTTTGGTGCGTGAAGGTGCAGTCGGACAGTTTTCCTTGGCGGATGACATTGTCTTTTTCGACCTCCTCCGAGCCTTACCGAAGGTATCGGAGGTCGAAGGGTACCGCATCTTCTCACTGCTCGAAGGTCCACCCCAACGTTACTCAGATCGCGCTGAATCACTCGTGGTTGGCTGTCGCGGCCTCCGATTCTTGCCTTCTATTCGGGATCTTGACGAGGAAATCCCGGATATCACGAACGACTGTCAGTTAGAGCTAAGTGGGCTCGAAGAGGCATCGATGTCTGCGAGATTCGTCGTTACACAATCAGGGAGGCTGACCTCTGTTCGCGAAAGGCTGCCATCCTCATGGGCTCTGCTATTCCAGAGGGACGGCGTGGCAGTATTGGCGCCAGGACACTAGCGGGAACGGATACCCAAAATGGCTCCGATGGGTGCAATGCGAAAGAGTTTGAATCCTCTACTGCTCGACTCGAGCGTTAGCTCGAAGTGGCCCACCCTCTGCGTCTCGTGATTGTAGACCGCTCGACAAATAGATCGGGAGTCTCGTCCGCATCCATCCGGTGAGACAATCAACCAGGAGACTCGATAGCGCTCCCATGACTCTGCAAGAGCCATCTCGCCGTCGCTGGGAATCATCACTGACCGAGCATCTGACAACGCAGAAAGGTACCAGGGACGTTCCAGCGCGGCGACGTCTGACTTCAGCTTCGGCGCGAAGTCCATAATCGCCTCGACGAGTTCGCTTGGAGGCTCGTAGAGCCTTCCAGGCCTCAACCTTGTCTTGCTCAGTGTCAAGCCAACGAGACCGACGAAGACAGTAAGCGCCAAGATTCGGCGTGCAGAGGAC
This sequence comes from Myxococcales bacterium, assembly GCA_022184915.1. NCBI lineage: Bacteria > Pseudomonadati > Myxococcota > Myxococcia > Myxococcales > Myxococcales bacterium. The sequence continues at coordinate 1,822,303 of JAGTJU010000001.1, forward strand.
CCGTTCGGGATGAGAAGAAGCCGAGCGGAGAAATCCATGGCAAAAGTGGCGATCAGGGTTGCCACGGGTAGCATCACAAAAAGTGTCGCCACCGGCGCGGAGGGGTACCACTTTCGCCGGAATCACCGGTACCCAGGAGCCCACCCCGAAATTGGCGCAACGGGCCGGTCTGGATGAAGCTGGCCCGACGAGAGGTTGAATGACGAAAGGCCCGGAGTTGGCGCTCCGAGCCTTTCGTGGGCAGCGCCAACCAGGGCACCGCACACTCCCCACACAGGTGTGTCGATGATGCGGGGGAAGGTGATGGCGCTGTCCAGTTCCTCGACCTCGCCGAGGGCGACTGGAGATTCGAGAGCGACAGTGTCGGCAATGCGGAGGCCCGTTCTGGGTGCATCGGCAGTGCGACCGTGGGCATGTCTACTGCGGTGAATTGTGCCGGAGAGAGGGCCGGCGCCGTACAGCGCGGGCGGCACACCGACGTCACCGTCAGTCAGATGAGGGCCGCCAGGACCACCGCGACCAGCAGCGTGCTGCTGCGAGGGCACGCAAGCGTTGCAAGTCGATGCGTGGGGGATCATGCCTGCGAAAATTTGACCGACGTGGCATTGATGGTCGGCAACCATGTTTCGAGCCGACGACCCTGACATTGAGGCTAAGGCGGAGAAGCGAGACGGGGGCGACAGAGGTCCGCCTTTCGGGGGTAGCACCCTCAGTGCCGCCCCCCCCGCACGATCTGTCGGCTTCTGGCGATCCTAGCAGCTTGGAATCAAGGACCGGTTCGGGTTTGTGTTGTCTGTGGACGGGACAAACGAGGATACCGAGTGGGCTTTGCGCTGGGACGATGGCCTCCAGTGGCTCGGCCTCCACCAGGTTGACCTCCATCTGGAGGTCCGAGGCCTTTCCTGGCACCATGTTGGTGGGTCATGAGCGCTGACGATGAGATCTTCGCCCAGCGGCGCGCAGAGGTTTTGCGTCTGACCTATGCCGAGGGGCTCGGCATACGCGCGATAGCGCGAAACCTCAAGATGGCGAGGAAGACCGTGCGCCAGCTTTTGGATGGAGATCGCTCACACAAGCTGAGGCTATCGGGAGCGCCTCGGGCGCATTTGCTCAATCCCTTTGATGGGGGTCATTCGGCAGATTCTGCGGGAGACCACCTGATATGCGTGCCCCGGCGGTGCTGGAGCGCCTTCGGGTGATGGGCTACCGCGGCGGGCATTACGATTCTGCGGGATCGGCTGCGGACTTTGCGTCCACGTGCGGAGCGCGAGCCCTTCTTGACGCTGGAGTTTCTGCCAGGAGCGGCCGTGCAGGTGGACTGGGCGGACTTCGGCTTTGCACTTCCTGGCTGCCCGAGGCGGGTGAGCGCCTTCGTGATGGTGCTTTGCCACTCTCGCTACCTCTATCTGGAATTCCAGCTCAGCCAAACGATGGGCTCATTTCTGAGATGCATGGACAGGGGGCTGCGATTCTTCAAGGGATCCACCAAGGTCGACATCTTCGACAACATGAAGACCGTCGTGAAGTCGCACACCGCCGCAGGGACCGTCTTCAACCAGCGCTTCCTCGACTATGCGCGCGCCCGCCACTTTGGCGTCGTGGCCTGCAACGTCGCCCGCGGTAACGAAAAGGGCCTCGTCGAGCGGCCCATTGGCTTCATCAGGGAACGTTTCTGGCCGGGGTGTCGCCCCAGCGATCTCCTCGACTTGAACACGAAGGCAGCAGCCTGGCGGGAGACGTTTGCCAACAATCGCATTCACGAGGTGACAGGCAAGGTTCCCGCTCTTGTCTTCGAGCACGAGGAGCAGCAGATGCTTCGGCCTCTCGATGACCTACCATTCAACACGGACGACATCGAAACCGCCACGGTCAGCAAGACCTTTCGCGTGCGTTTCGACAGAAACCTTTACTCCGTACCCCCGCACCTCGTCGATCAAGTCGTGCTCGTACGCGGTGACGACCACCAGGTCTCCATGTACCTCGGACCGAAACTCGTCGCGACGTATCCGCGCTCCTGGGACATCAACAAGGACATCGAGGATCCATCCCACAGGGCGAAGGCACTCGCCCACAAGCCCCGGTGTTAGGTCTCACGTAAATCCGTAAACCCCCAGGAAGGAATTCCCGCACTGGGTCCCTGGTGGTTTTGGTGATGAGGGGGCGGAAAGCGGAAGAAGGGTGAGGTGGCTTTTTGCGGGAAACGGGGATCTGGGTGAGGCTACCGGCCGGCAGGCATAACGCCCGCCCTTGGGACCCCAGAAAAAGGTTGGGCCCGCCACGGAGGCAACCGTGCGAGCCCTTGGCCGGTCGTGCAGTTGCGCCAAGCGACAGTACTGACCAGCGAGCAATACGTTAAGCAGGAAGGCTGGCAACAGGCAAGGCTCGAGCGGTGTCCGGCGCACGGATCTGGTAGCAAATGTGGCTTTCGCAGCCTCGGGACCTACGCCCGGGTGGAGCCAGCTGGGATGCGGGTGGCCCGGTACTACTGCCCGACGGCACATCGGACCTTCAGCCTGTTGCCCGACTGCTTGGCGTCTCGGCTCAGTGGCTCCCTGGAGGAGGTCGAGGCCGTGGTGACCGCGGTGGAGGCCGCGCCGTCGATAGAGGCAGCCGCCGATCGGCTGCGGCCAGACATCGAACTGCCCGGGGCGGTGCGATGGGTGCGCCGCCGCTACAGCGCCACCCGGGCGGCCCTGCTGGTGCTGGTGACCTCGACGCCCGCGCTGCTCGGCAACTGCGAGCCCACGCTCGCTGAGGTCCGCCAGCGTCTGGGCACTCCGGTACTGCGGCACGTACGAGCCGAATCCGAGAAGCAGCTTGGCGCCTTGCCCGCGCCAGTCGGATTCGGCCCCCGCAGTCGAGCCGCCAGCAGACTGTGGACACCTCGCGAACACGAAACGGGGCCAGACCCGCCGCCCTAACGCCTGTAGTGGTCGAGGCATAGGCGCTCACCGCCAAAACCACGGGCGCCGAGGAGAAAACATGGACACCCAAGCCGACGACAACGAGCGACGCAAGGCCGTCGCGCTCTTTCGCTATGGTGTGATTGCCGACCTATTGCACTGGCCCAAAGGCAAGCGAGGCCTGGGCGAGCAAATCGCAAAGAAGGCGGACCGCACCTACGACATCCCCGGCTCACGCAGGAGCCGTATCGCTGCCGAAACCATCAGAGACTGGCTCAAGGCCTATCGCCACGGCGGCTTCGATGCCCTGATGCCCAAGGCGCGCAGTGACGAGGGGCAGGCACGCAAGATCCCACAGTCCATCGTGGACCTTCTGTGCATGGTCAAGGAAGACAGGCCCGCACTGTCTGTGCGCATGGTCATCGATGCCGTGCGAGCCTCGGGCGAGGTACCACAGGACCTGGAGCTGGCGCCAGCCACGGTGCATCGGGTGCTCTCTCGTGCAGGCTTGATGGCTCGCAAGCCCGAGACGCCAACGAGCAACGACCGCCGTCGCTTCGCCTTCGCGAAGGCGGGGGAGATGTGGATGAGCGACGTGATGCACGGACCGTCCGTGCTGATCGGAGGCAAGCGCCGCCAAAAGACGTATCTCATCTCATTCATGGACGACGCCACCCGAGTCGTCCCGTACGCTGCCTTCGCGCTCGGCGAAAACGTCTCTTGTTTCATGCCCGTCTTCGAGCAAGCGCTGCGACGGCGTGGACTTCCCCTGCGGCTTTACGTCGACAACGGGGCAGCATATCGGTCGCATCATCTGTCCCTCGTCTGTGCCAGGCTGGGCGTGACTCTCATCCATGCACGCCCCTACCAGCCCCAGGGCAAGGGCAAGCAGGAGCGCTGGCACCGCGAGGTGCGCCGGCAATGCCTTGGCACCCTCGCCGAAGGAGACACTGCGAGCCTCGAAGCCCTCAACCGCAAGCTCTGGACCTGGGTCGAGGGGGAGTACCACCAGGCCCCTCACAGAGGCCTTGATGGCGAGACCCCGCTCGAGCGCTGGGCTCGCGCTTGCGACGAGGTGCGGCTGCCGGACATCGGCGCAGACTTCAGTGCGCTCTTTCTCTTCGAGGAAAAGCGCAAGGTACACAAAGACAGGACCGTCAGCTTGCGGGGCGTCGTCTATGAGGTGGACGCTTCGCTCGTCGGCGAAACCGTCTCTTTGCGCTTCGACCCGAGCCGGGTCGGCAAGCCCGTCGAGCTCTGGGTCAAGGGGCGCAAAGTCGGCCTGGCCAAACCCGTCGATGCGTATGCCAACTGCTTCGTCAAACGCGACAACGAGGTGCGCTCCGTCCTGCGTGCCGACCGCGTTGCACCGAATCCGCCAGAAGGACTTCGCCTGCGCGACTTCGACGTCGTCGAGCACCACGACCAAGGAGAGCGATGATGTACCGCAAGCACTTCGGCCTGAACCGCCATCCCTTCGGCAAGGAGGTCGAGCCTGATGACCTCTTTGTCTCATCTGCAAGTCAGGAGCTGTCGGTCCGCCTCAATCACCTCATCGAGATGAGGGGCATCGGCCTCGTCACGGGCGACAGCGGCAGCGGGAAGACCACTGCCTGTCGCAAGGTAGTCTCGGGACTGCACACGGGGCTACACAAGGTGGTCTACGTCGCCCACTCGACCGGCAACGTCATGGACGTCTACAAAGCCATCGCCTGGGAAATGGGCCTGCCCACCGAGCGCAACCGTGCCGCCGTGTATCGGCAGATCCGAACCGAGGTCACACGCCTGACCACCGAGGCACGGTGTCGCCCCATCCTCATCGTCGATGAGGCCCATCATCTCAGGCCTGACGTGCTCGAAGACCTCAGGCTCCTGACCAACTACCAAATGGACGCAGAGAATCGGCTTTGCCTGCTGCTGGTGGGACAATCTGAGCTGCGTCGTCGACTGGGCATGGCTGTCTACGAGGCGCTCAGCCAGCGCATCGTCATGCGCTATCACTTCGCAGGTCTTTCCCGTGAGGAGCTGTCCGGATACTTTGCTCACCGGCTTCGCCTCGCGGGGACCGAGCTGCCGCTCTTTGATCCCGCAGCCCTCGAGGCAACCTTCCAGGCCACAGGAGGTCTGCCACGAAAAGTGAACCTCCTTGCTCACCACGCCCTCATGGCCGCAGCTCTCGCACGGGCCAAATCCGTGACTGTCGAGCACGTCCAGGCAGCTTTGCCGGAGGTCGGGTGACCATGGGCACTACGATTCCATTGGAGGCTGGTCCCATCATCCAGCCCGGGCTCGACGAGCTTTGTGTCGCGCCCGCGATCGGCGTCCTTGCCGCCCTGGACGCCACGCTCGCAGCTGCTGCCCAACAGCTACACGCAGCGCATCCAGACCTAACCCTGGGCGGGCTGGCCTTTGGTGAGCCGCTCTCACCGCAAGCGCGCTCGGCGTACCTCCTTCTCTTTCGCTGTGTCGACTTGCGCACCGCGATCAGGGAATACAGGCACGTGGCCATCGACAACGCCTGCGACCAGCTCGACCTGCCCTTCTGAACCCCGAGAAGAATCCCCAAATCAGCCCCGGCTTCGCCTCAACCGCGCCGGGGCTTCTCCATTTGTGCCCTTATCCAACCCGGCACGCACCCACCCTCCAATCTGAGAAATCAACCCCCTGTCAGGGTGATCTTCGCTGAGAAACTCGAGGTGAGATAGCGTGAGAGACAACACCCGGGCTGGTGGCGCGGAGATTCCACCAGTGCTGGCACGATTGGGGAGTGCGGGCGGGCAGTATTTCAAGATAGTCGCGGCGGGCACGCGATCCATCAGGCGTGAGCTCCTCCGCCTTACTTTTCTCGTCGAGCTCTTCGGCGAGTCGGCGACGGCGAGTGCCCTCGAGGAAGTGATGAAGACCGGCCACGTCGGCGCCGAGTACATCGAGTACGTCCTGCGCCATAAGCGGGGCCTCATCCCGTCGGCAGAGCCGCTCTACTTGGGCGACCCTGCGCTCGACAGCATCGCCCTACGCGAGCCCGACCTCGGCCTCTACGACCGCCTCGTATCGCCCGCCATGACTCGGGACCCAGGCGACCTTACCCAACAACAAGACCGGAAGGACCCACAGTCATGAGATACACAGGAGACGAAAGTGACATCGAGGTCCTGGCCGAGAAGCTTCGTTGGCTGCGTCTGCCAGGCATGGCCAGAGCCATCAAAGATCTTCTCGCACGCGCGGCCTCCGAGAATCTTACCGTCGCGAACGTCATCAGCCGCCTCTGCGACGAAGAGAAGGACAGCCGCATCCGCAGCTCGGTCGACAGACGCATCAAAGATGCGCGGTTTCCCGAAGTCAACACTGTGGATGCTTTCGACTTTGACTTCGACCCGGCGCGAAAGAAGCTGCGGGCTCGCTACTTGGGGCTTCATGATCTGAACTTTCTCGCCAAGGGTATCAATCCGCTCTTCATTGGCGCGCCTGGGACAGGAAAGACCTTCCTCGCTCGAGCGCTTGCATATCGCGCTTGCCAAGCCCAGAAGCGCGTCGTCTTCACCTCGGCACCCCGCATGCTCACCGACCTGCATGGTGCGGACATCCACGGCTCACTGGACCGAGCGCTCCGTCGCTACGTACGCGCGGATCTGCTCGCTATCGACGACTTCGCCGTCCTGGCCATGGATCCCGCACAAGCCAAGCTCGCCTTTTAGGTCATCGCCGAGCGCTACGACTATCGCCGTGCAACCCTCATCACCACCAATCGCGCCTTCAAGGACTGGACCAAGGTCTTTCCCGACGCTCTCAACGCCCAGGTGATCGCCGAACGACTCACCGAGCGCTCCGAGACCTTCGTCCTTGACGGGAAAGGGTACCGATCGAACAGGGCATGAGCCTCGCCGCCTGACCGGGCAGGTTGCCTGCACCCCGGTGGCCGTCACTCAGACGGCCCAGGCCGACGTGCGCCCTCAACCCGGCGCAGGTCAAGGCGAAGAACCGCTACGAAATCACCGGGTGGGCTCCTGGGTACCGGTGATTCCGGCGAAAGTGGTACCCCTCCGCGCCGGTGGCGACACTCGTCGAGCCCGGGCTGGATGATGGGACCAGCCTCCAATGGAATCGTAGTGCCCATGGTCACCCGACCTCCGGCAAAGCTGCCTGGACGTGCTCGACAGTCACGGATTTGGCCCGTGCGAGAGCTGCGGCCATGAGGGCGTGGTGAGCAAGGAGGTTCACTTTTCGTGGCAGACCTCCTGTGGCCTGGAAGGTTGCCTCGAGGGCTGCGGGATCAAAGAGCGGCAGCTCGGTCCCCGCGAGGCGAAGCCGGTGAGCAAAGTATCCGGACAGCTCCTCACGGGAAAGACCTGCGAAGTGATAGCGCATGACGATGCGCTGGCTGAGCGCCTCGTAGACAGCCATGCCCAGTCGACGACGCAGCTCAGATTGTCCCACCAGCAGCAGGCAAAGCCGATTCTCTGCGTCCATTTGGTAGTTGGTCAGGAGCCTGAGGTCTTCGAGCACGTCAGGCCTGAGATGATGGGCCTCATCGACGATGAGGATGGGGCGACACCGTGCCTCGGTGGTCAGGCGTGTGACCTCGGTTCGGATCTGCCGATACACGGCGGCACGGTTGCGCTCGGTGGGCAGGCCCATTTCCCAGGCGATGGCTTTGTAGACGTCCATGACGTTGCCGGTCGAGTGGGCGACGTAGACCACCTTGTGTAGCCCCGTGTGCAGTCCCGAGACTACCTTGCGACAGGCAGTGGTCTTCCCGCTGCCGCTGTCGCCCGTGACGAGGCCGATGCCCCTCATCTCGATGAGGTGATTGAGGCGGACCGACAGCTCCTGACTTGCAGATGAGACAAAGAGGTCATCAGGCTCGACCTCCTTGCCGAAGGGATGGCGGTTCAGGCCGAAGTGCTTGCGGTACATCATCGCTCTCCTTGGTCGTGGTGCTCGACGACGTCGAAGTCGCGCAGGCGAAGTCCTTCTGGCGGATTCGGTGCAACGCGGTCGGCACGCAGGACGGAGCGCACCTCGTTGTCGCGTTTGACGAAGCAGTTGGCATACGCATCGACGGGTTTGGCCAGGCCGACTTTGCGCCCCTTGACCCAGAGCTCGACGGGCTTGCCGACCCGGCTCGGGTCGAAGCGCAAAGAGACGGTTTCGCCGACGAGCGAAGCGTCCACCTCATAGACGACGCCCCGCAAGCTGACGGTCCTGTCTTTGTGTACCTTGCGCTTTTCCTCGAAGAGAAAGAGCGCACTGAAGTCTGCGCCGATGTCCGGCAGCCGCACCTCGTCGCAAGCGCGAGCCCAGCGCTCGAGCGGGGTCTCGCCATCAAGGCCTCTGTGAGGGGCCTGGTGGTACTCCCCCTCGACCCAGGTCCAGAGCTTGCGGTTGAGGGCTTCGAGGCTCGCAGTGTCTCCTTCGGCGAGGGTGCCAAGGCATTGCCGGCGCACCTCGCGGTGCCAGCGCTCCTGCTTGCCCTTGCCCTGGGGCTGGTAGGGGCGTGCATGGATGAGAGTCACGCCCAGCCTGGCACAGACGAGGGACAGATGATGCGACCGATATGCTGCCCCGTTGTCGACGTAAAGCCGCAGGGGAAGTCCACGCCGTCGCAGCGCTTGCTCGAAGACGGGCATGAAACAAGAGACGTTTTCGCCGAGCGCGAAGGCAGCGTACGGGACGACTCGGGTGGCGTCGTCCATGAATGAGATGAGATACGTCTTTTGGCGGCGCTTGCCTCCGATCAGCACGGACGGTCCGTGCATCACGTCGCTCATCCACATCTCCCCCGCCTTCGCGAAGGCGAAGCGACGGCGGTCGTTGCTCGTTGGCGTCTCGGGCTTGCGAGCCATCAAGCCTGCACGAGAGAGCACCCGATGCACCGTGGCTGGCGCCAGCTCCAGGTCCTGTGGTACCTCGCCCGAGGCTCGCACGGCATCGATGACCATGCGCACAGACAGTGCGGGCCTGTCTTCCTTGACCATGCACAGAAGGTCCACGATGGACTGTGGGATCTTGCGTGCCTGCCCCTCGTCACTGCGCGCCTTGGGCATCAGGGCATCGAAGCCGCCGTGGCGATAGGCCTTGAGCCAGTCTCTGATGGTTTCGGCAGCGATACGGCTCCTGCGTGAGCCGGGGATGTCGTAGGTGCGGTCCGCCTTCTTTGCGATTTGCTCGCCCAGGCCTCGCTTGCCTTTGGGCCAGTGCAATAGGTCGGCAATCACACCATAGCGAAAGAGCGCGACGGCCTTGCGTCGCTCGTTGTCGTCGGCTTGGGTGTCCATGTTTTCTCCTCGGCGCCCGTGGTTTTGGCGGTGAGCGCCTATGCCTCGACCACTACAGGCGTTAGGGCGGCGGGTCTGGCCCCGTTTCGTGTTCGCGAGGTGTCCACAGTCTGCTGGCGGCTCGACTGCGGGGGCCGAATCCGACTGGCGCGGGCAAGGCGCCAAGCTGCTTCTCGGATTCGGCTCGTACGTGCCGCAGTACCGGAGTGCCCAGACGCTGGCGGACCTCAGCGAGCGTGGGCTCGCAGTTGCCGAGCAGCGCGGGCGTCGAGGTCACCAGCACCAGCAGGGCCGCCCGGGTGGCGCTGTAGCGGCGGCGCACCCATCGCACCGCCCCGGGCAGTTCGATGTCTGGCCGCAGCCGATCGGCGGCTGCCTCTATCGACGGCGCGGCCTCCACCGCGGTCACCACGGCCTCGACCTCCTCCAGGGAGCCACTGAGCCGAGACGCCAAGCAGTCGGGCAACAGGCTGAAGGTCCGATGTGCCGTCGGGCAGTAGTACCGGGCCACCCGCATCCCAGCTGGCTCCACCCGGGCGTAGGTCCCGAGGCTGCGAAAGCCACATTTGCTACCAGATCCGTGCGCCGGACACCGCTCGAGCCTTGCCTGTTGCCAGCCTTCCTGCTTAACGTATTGCTCGCTGGTCAGTACTGTCGCTTGGCGCAACTGCACGACCGGCCAAGGGCTCGCACGGTTGCCTCCGTGGCGGGCCCAACCTTTTTCTGGGGTCCCAAGGGCGGGCGTTATGCCTGCCGGCCGGTAGCCTCACCCAGATCCCCGTTTCCCGCAAAAAGCCACCTCACCCTTCTTCCGCTTTCCGCCCCCTCATCACCAAAACCACCAGGGACCCAGTGCGGGAATTCCTTCCTGGGGGTTTACGGATTTACGTGAGACCTAACACCGTAGTCTGTAATGCGAACGGCGGCAGACGCTCCAGGTGTTGTAAGTGTCCCGAACTGTGTCCAGTTCCACAAAACAGTGGAGGCGCAGACTCCTGCGATGGCCAACGAAGTTCCGCGATGTCGCACCCATCTTGACTCTGATCGTGGGTGTGTTGCGTGTTTGCCGTATTCACGGACGACGTACGCAAGAAGCAAAAAAAACGCTACGGCGAATATCGAGTCTGAGCGGGTAAAAAGCATGAGCCCCGCGGAAACTACAGCCAGCGTCGCCTTCCCCCTATGGAAGCACCAAGCCACCGCGATCAACAGGAACATAATCACAGGTACTGATTCGGTCTCGAATCCGTACTTGCCCAGAGCTGGCGAGAGAAAGAAGAGAGGCAACGCCGCGAGTTGCACGATCGGGCTCGAGGTCAGTCTTTCAACCACCAGGAGGTGCCACAGCAATATCAACGCAAGGGACACTAGCAGTGCGATCGTGAGAATCGCCACGGTGTAGCTAGCGCCGAATAGCCACATCGGAGGGATCATCAACAGCGAAGTGAGTCCTTGCCAATAGTCGAAAGGTGCGTGGGGCACGCGTGATGGGTGGGTCAAGAAGTGCCAAACGACCGGGTCTTGGAGCGTCCCAGAGTTCACAGAGTGTTTGGCAACAGCGAAATAGTATGCTCCATCGTTGTCGGCCGGGACCTGCTGAAGCCAAGCGATTGAGGCGTACTGGGCAATCAAACCCAAGCACATCACGAGCAGACCAATGGCCCATCCGCTGTTCTTGTGCGAGTCGGAGCCGCTCAACGCCCAGGTGCAGACGCCAATCGGAACCTGCGAGCGTTCGTCGGACAAGGCCAAGAGTACCAAGCCCATGGTGAACGCGACAGCGATGGCAAAGTAGTCTCGTCCTGGCTCCGCTGGAAGCCAGAAGGCGAGACCTAGGGTCACGAGGGGCATGGCCGCG